>NZ_AUFE01000005.1 GCF_000426345.1 Cupriavidus phytohabitans
CGAATCGGCAGGCGAGGCCGGCCAGCGGCACTGACGCCGGCACCGGCCACTGCCAGTGTCGGACCAAACAAGTCCTCGCCGACCACAGTGCGTCCATCCTTCCCCTTGCGCGCAAGCACCGGCGCCAGGGCCGCCTCAATGTTGTTCCATGGCATCCGGGTCGCCAGCACTGCGAGCGGATGCCGTAGATCAATCATCCCGTCCAAGCGGCTGCGAAAGAAGTCCGGTGTGCTCATCAGCAAGGCCCTCAAATCTCCCAGGATTTAAATCAGATTCCTATTCGATCTGGGAGTTCTGCACGCAGCACAATTCTTCCGACGCCTTGCTGCGCCTTACCCTTCAACATTCTGCAGGCCGGACTTACTAACCTTCTGCGTTTTTGCACGGAGAAGCGATGCCCAAGCCCCCATGACGATACGCATGATCAAAGACGTGTTACGACTCAAACACGAATCCAGACTGTCGCACGCCAGCATTGCCGCGGCGCTGCAAGTCTCCAAAGGGTGGTGTCCAAGTATGTGTCGCTGGCCGTTGAGGCCGGACTGGCATGGGACCAGCTACAACGCGACCTCGACGAGGCGGCGATCGCCGCCCGCTTGCTCCCAGCGCACGCAACAACGCCTACGTGCCGCCGGACTATCCCGCATCCATCAGGACCTGCGCCGCAAGGCGTCACGCTGACCCTGCTGTGGTAGGAATATGTCGAGGCTCATCCCGGCGGCGGCCGAAGGTCTGCAATGAGCCCTCAAAACAAGCAGAAAATACCGCGCTGCGTGCCGAAGTGGCCGCGTGGCGGGAATGTGCCGCCGCCAAGAGCGAATACCCTTTGAGGGGCAGCTCATTCGAGCCGGGCTATGCCTGCTGCCTGCTGCAGTAGACATCGCCACCTTTCAGCCTTCAGAAGACTGTGATCAATCGGGCTGCACCGACAGGCGGCGCAGGCCGATGCCGATCTTGCGTTGGTCGCCGCCGATTCCCAGTTCGTAAGGCGATCGGGGATTTCCTGCGGCAATCGTGATCTCCCTGGATCCCTCTGCGGGCGCGAAGTGCAGGGAGAATTGCTGCATGCGCGCAGTGGGCATGAAGGTAGAGGACTGTCCTCCGATGCTGACCATGACCGGATTGCCAGCGTTCGGGCCGAAAGCTTGCGCTTCGATATTCAGGACAAACTGCTTGGGTAGCGCGTCTGCAAAGCTCACCTTGACGGCGCGTGCTAAGTTGGCATCTGACCATCGTCCCCAGCTTTCGAGAATTGACAGCCCTTCCACGGAGGAGACGAACCTGGGCCAACCGGAGCGGCTGAAATCGATGCCTTGCTGCAGGGTGCCGCGATACCGCTCGCCGTCTGTGTCGGCGACAAAGTCGACGCGTTCCATGATGTCTTTGTCGCTCAGGCCGGTGAGGGAAGCGGCATTCGCGGGGTTGCTTGCCAGAGCGAAGAACGCTTGTTGCCCATCGTTGCTCACTAGCGTGGCGGGTTTGCCCAGCAACTGAGTCAGCTCTCGCTCAATTGCCGCTCCTTGATCGATATATCCGCGGCGGTCGATGTAGATGCCGGCGAATCCCAGGCTTTCCAGAATCGAGAGTTGTCGAGATGTCGGTTGTTGTGCCAAGGCGCGGAAGAAGAGATCGCCGGGGCGCCCTTTCATGCCGCCGTAGCTCCACTTGAGTGACGAGGAATGAAGGTAAGCCCGCCCCAAATCGTAAGTACCCAGCTTGTGCTGGTGTGGCACCTCGGGAAAACCGATATATGGCAACTGATAGATCATGCTCCCTTGAGGAACCTGCTTCTCAATGTTTGCCACGAACTTTGCGTCGTTCACCCAGGCCGCCTCGTTTGCCACGAGGCACGCGGTGCAAGCATTGGTCGTCTGATCCCATAGTGCCAGTGCGCATAGCGCGACGGCAATGATCGAGCGGCGAGGCGCGACTCGTGTGCCGAGATACTTGACGCCAATCATGGCGGCGCACACCGAGGTGAATGCAATGAAAATACTGACCCGGTTCCAGCCGCGGATTGCTGGACTGATCAGCAGGCTGAAGAGAGATGAGAATCCGCCGATCGTCGATGCCAGCAGTAGAACCAGCGTCAGGCCCGCAAGCACATGGAGCAGCCGTCCATCTTCCCCGCTGGGCTGCGGTATCAGCAGTCTTGTGAGAAGGAACAGCAGGCCAATGCTGCCAATGAGTCCAAGCGCCGCGAAACGGTTCTCGTAGACCAGCGGGAAACTGTTCGAATACTGGGCGTTTAATGACGCGAATTTCGGAAGGCGATGTTCGGGGCGCGGCAATAGCAGTTGCACGAGCTTGAGCCCGTGGATTTCGGCTTCATATGCAAAACGTTGCACGGCTTCGGGATTGGCTGCGTGCTTGCTGCGGTCCAGCAGATTCGGCGCGACGTTTGCGGCGATTCCGAGCGTCACGATACCGACAGCAAGGAGGCTAGGCAGGAGTGCACTAAATTTCCGGGTGCTGAGGCTGCGTATGATTCCACCACCCAAGAATGCGATCAAGCCGAAGAGCGCGTAATAGACACCAAAGCATGATGCAGCGAGCACGGCGCAGACATCTATGACCAGCGTGGACTGCTTTCCTTTCCCCTTCTTCCACCCAAACGACCCCGTGGAGATTCGGTATGCGTACCAGACGAAAATGGGCGCAACAAAGTACCAGGTGTAGAAGAGATGCGGCAGCCGCATGAAGTGGAATGGCGCGATTGTATAGATCAGGCCTCCGGCGAAGCTGAGGGTACGGCTCAGGTTGAACTTGCGCAGCACGAAATACGCTGCCAACGCGTTCAACGGAAAACCCAGCAGATAGTAGAAGTTCAGTGCCGCGGCTGGCCCACCGAATAACGAGCCGAGAATCTTGAGCGCCAGCAGACTACCCGAGTCCGGCATCGGGTAGTCATAAAGGGATGAGCCGAAGGGCGTGCCCATGAGGTCGGTGTGGTAAATCCACTCGTTCTCGATGACTCGCTTGATGACCGTGAGCATCAGCAGGCCGTCACCCTCGTAGATCAGCGGTACCCCAAGTTTGACAACAGGACCTCCAGCGAGCACCCAGCCGACCAGTGCCGTTACTAAAGTAAGCGCGATCGGCGTGATGAAACACAAGCGCCCCGCACTGGCACTTGCGGTGGCTGCCGATGAAGGTTGGGCAGTGAAGTTTGTCACGGCGTTTGTCTACGAAGAAAGTTATTGGACGGGGTTGGTGTGCTGTGTCTTTCCCGCGCGGGCAAGTGCTCCGCCAACACGCCCCATTTGGGGGCGGCAGGAAAAATTCTCGTCATCAGAGCCAATTTTTCTGAGCGAACACGTCTTATCACTCTGAACGCACCAATTCACGCGGCTTGTTCAGCATAGCCCTAACTGTCGGACTCAGGAGATAGCGGTGGCGATCGGGCTGCCGCGATGTACACACTCATCGGCACCGCCCGGCTCAATGAACCCGGAAGCGTACTTGCGCCATGTGCTGGGCCGCATCGCCGATCACCCCATCAATCGGATCGCCGAACTCCTGCCCTGGGCCGTCGCTGACGAACTGCCGTTCCTCGACACGCCCGCTCCCTAACTCCTGCTACGCCAACAGCGATTCATTCGATTGTGCTGACCGGGTCGTTACGCCTGCTCGGCGAGCCCGCGCAGTAGTTCGGCCTGGCGCCCGCCGTAACTCAATCACTCTTGGCGAGTCGCCAAAATGCAGGATGGCGGCCCTTGCCAGGATCTGCACGATGACTTCGGAGCCAATATTCGCCGCTAGTTTCACTCGATTGCACTAGGAATCAAAATTTATGCGTTCAGCTTCGATCACTAGGGGCATGTTCCGAACCTGCGTATGTATTGATCCTATGTATTCGCCAAGCAGTCCAATGAAAAACGTCTGAATTGCACCAAAAAAGAAAATACCAATCAGAACTGGGGCAATCCCAAGCTGAAAGGAGTCCCAAAAAATAAATTTAGCAATCAGAAAGCCGATAGCGGTAAATAGGCTGAGAATGGATAGGAGAAAACCACCCATGGCCATAAGTCGTAATGGCACCTTTGAGTGATTCGTGATTCCTAACATTGCTATATCATACAGCGTGTAGAAGTTGTTCTTGGTTATTCCGCGCTGGCGCCTCGGTTGCTTGAAAGGCACGGTTGCGATCGGAAACCCTATTTCACATAGCAGACCTCGAAAATATGGATAGGGATCCTGAATTTTTCGCAAAATATCGATGATGACGCGGTCGAAAAGACCTGCTCCTGTGGCATTTTTGACGAGAGGAACCTCCGATATTCTGGAAATAAACCGGTAATAGGTTTTCCGAATAACAAACATCAGGGGGGATTCTTCGCTCTCTGGCTTGACGGCCAATACGGTTTTATATCCATTTTCCCACGCCTTTAGAAACTCCGCTATCATCTCCGGCGGATCCTGCAAATCCGAAGCTATCAGGATGCAGGCGTCGCCGCTAGATTGTAGCAAGGCATGATAAGGGGACCTGATGTGACCAAAATTTCTTGCATTAATAATAACCTTAACCCGCTTGTCCCTGGCAGCAATTTCCCTGAGCTTTCCGACAGTGCCATCCGTGGAGCAATTGTCGATACAAATATGCTCGTACTCATACGGAAGCTTGGACATCACCTCAGCGATCCGCCGATGCAGTTCTTCGATATTTTCTTCTTCATTATAGCACGGTGTGACAATGCTTATCAGCTTAGTCATAGTTGAAAACAAATCGCTTATTTAGGATAAATGCCAGCGAAGCCATCGGAAGAATGAGAATTGCACCCCCGACGTAAGGGGTGACTTCGATGAGAGAAAATGCCTTGATTCCGGCTGCGTTCACTATGTAAACCACAACATAGGAGCCAATAAAGCGATATATAAGGCGGTTGTTGCGAGAGCCAAATACGAGGGCGCCAGTACTTTTGAAGTTAAAAATTACTCCGAAAATCGTTGCCAAGAACAGGGCAAAGGTGAAGTGCAGCCCTGCATACACAAGGACTGCAAAACACCCATATCCGAATGCGGAATTCAAGGCGCCAACGAAAAGAAATTTTACAAACTGGTGTTTAAGCAATTCGTGGCAAATATTCAATGTGAACTTCTGCACGGTTGGCTATATTCGTTTGCTTATCAGACGAACTTCGTTCAAAATACTATCCATTGAATTTCGCGTTGGATAGAATCCGAAAATCTCCGCTTCGCGATTCATCGAATAGTAATTCATCTTCACCCCGGTCGCGTTGACGCCTGCCGGTGCATTTCTGACTTCATACGCCAAACCAAACTGTTCTTTCAGTGCTTCCAGTAACGTCATCTTGGCTACTGGCGCGAGGGTGTAACAATCCACTACCTTATTCGAAGGGGGGGCCTCGAGAATGAGGGAGACCAATCGCGTAAAGTCGTCCGGTCCAATGTAGTCTCGTACAATATTGTCCGGCGAAGTAATTAACGTCTCGCCTGACTCTATCGCGCGCAAGAGATCTGTAATAAAGAATCGCGCTGAAGGATTCTGCGTGTGGCTGAAATAGCTGAATACCCGAACATCCACAATCGAGAGGGTCGGGTGTGCACGATGGCGGCATTCAGCATACAACTTGGCAACGCCATACCAGTCCTGCGGCTGGAGGTTGTTGATTGCAATCACAGCCCTGGTATTTGCGTCCACCGGCTCGGCAAAATTTGAACCGTACGCGGCGCCACTGCTCAGAAAAATGTATCGGCAATCTGGGTAGTGCCTTAAGTAGTCCATTGCCAGGTCGTCGTATTTCAATGTGACATCGAGGATGGACGCTCCCATTGCCGCAGCCGTGGCTGGATTGCCAACGCCGACGAAATTCACAATGGCGTCGAAACGCTCATCTATGTCGAAGGCGCCGAAGTCCGCAACGCTATGACGGTTCGACAAGCCTGCCCCCGCCAGCCAATGTTTCATGGTCTCTGGGCGACGTACAAACAATGCTAACTCGTGATTGCGTTGCCCAGAGAAGGCCAGCACCAGATCTCCCGCGATTTGGCTGGTGGCACCAAGGATAGCTATTCGCATAGATTCGCTCGAGGCAGGGAGGCGAGGTAATCGCGAATTCGTTGCTCAATTGCCTGGCGATCTAGTTCGTGTTCCTTCAGCAGATACTCGTAGGTACCGCAATGATGCGAAAAACGATCGCGAACGCCAATTCTCAGAATTCGTAAAGGTGCAGATTCTGATGCAATTTCACATATAAGGGAACCTAGGCCCCCCAGTATGGAGTGTTCCTCAAGGACTACGATTGCACGACTATTCTCGCAGATGGCGGTCACCTTTGCGCTATCAATAGGCTTGATGAAGGGAGCGCTCCAAACTGCTGCATCGGGGTATCTCTGCGCAGCGATATCCTTGGCTGTGCGCACCAGAGAGCCTGTGGCGATGAATGTGATATCGCCGGGTTTTCCGGATTTGACTTCCAATAACGCCCCGATCCTTGCTTCTGGTTCGGCAAGATGGACGTCGCCGCGGTCAGATTTCCCCATGCGCAAGTAGACGGCAGACCTTGATTGATACGCCAATTCCATGCAGGCACTTAGCTCGAAACGATCCGCGGGCGAATAGACCGACAAGTCTGGAATCGCTCGTGCACAAGCAATGTCCTCGGTGGCCTGGTGACTCGTACCCAGATGGCTATAGACAAACCCTGCTCCATCGCCGATGAAAACGACAGGCAATTTGTCGTGAGCCACATCAAGTTTTATTTGCTCGATAACCCGTAACGGTATAAAGGCACTTAGACCGTAGACGAAAGGCCTGAAACCGGCCCGCGCCAGTCCTGCGGCCATCCCGACCATGTTTTGTTCGGCAATACCTGCATTGATGTATTGCGCGGGACACTCTTTGCGGAAAGCATCGAACAAGGCATATCCATGATCCCCGGTTAGGAGCAGCACATTGGGGTCGGCTTTTGCGAGGCGAATCAGTGCGTCAGAAAAAGCAGCTCTCATTGTGCACCCCCGGCAACGGCGGATGCAGCCTGTGCATAGGTTTCCGCATTTAGGCGTGTGTAATGCCAAATATTATTGTGTTCCATGAAAGGCACACCTTTGCCTTTGACCGTCTTGGCAATGACAGCTTTTGGCGACCTCGAATCGCTTTTCCAGAGATCGGTGATCGCGCAGTCAATGGCAGTCTCATCATGACCATCGATCGTTACCGCTTCAAAGCCGAAACTCTCGAACTTGGATTGGATCGAACCAAGCTTGAGGACTTCCTGAGTACTCCCCATTGCCTGGAAGCCGTTCTCGTCCACGATGACCATGAAGTCCTTTAGCTCGTGGTGGGCCGCGAAAAGTGCTCCCTCCCAGATAGGGCCTTCATTTAGCTCGCCATCGCCCACCAAGGCATAGGTCTTTTGACCAGTGCCACGTAGCTTTGCTCCGGTCGCGAGACCTACGCCGACCGAGAAGCCGTGGCCCAATGAGCCCGAAGTCACTTCGAGACCTCGTATTCTTGAATCGGAAAGGCCTTTCAGGTCGCTGCCATCGGAAAAATACCGCGACAGTGCCTCATCCTTAAGCCAGCCCAATTCGTGCATGCAGGCGTACTGTGCCATAACACCATGGCCCTTGCTGAGCACGAGATAGTCGCGGCCAGGATCAACCGGATTGTTGCCCGGATACCGCAAATGGTTTCGATATAAAACCGCTAGGAGCTCAATAATTGAGAACGCACAACCAATGTGCACCGTGGAACCGGCATAGGCCATATCCAGTACTTTTTTTCGGAGTACACTGGTATCGAAGGCTTTCGTCGGGAGGCTCATTGGAGGCACCGCTTAAAAATTCACGCCCAAATAGGCTTCGATCTTGCTGGCGGAAAATTCCAGCATGTCTTGCGTCAGCGCAGGCTGCACGCCGATCCAGAACGTGTTGTTCATTACTTTGTCGCTATTAGTCAGCTCGCCGCTTATCCGGAAATTTCGTCCGATCATATAAGGTTGACGAACTAGGTTGCCAGCGAACAGTAGACGGGTGCCGACCTTGTTCTGGTCAAGATATTGAAGCAGTTCGACGCGAGTGACCGGAGCGTTTTCCTTGAGGGTAATCGGGAAGCCGAACCAGGACGGGTCTGAATTAGGGGTGGCTTTCGGCAGGATCAGAAATTCTTCGCATGCAGCCAGACGCTCCCTGAGGAAGGAAAAGTTATTCTTCCGCTGCTGGATAAAGGTAGGAGCCTTTGCGAGCTGCGCCAAGCCACAGGCAGCTTGCATATCGGTAATCTTGAGGTTATAGCCGAGATGGCTATAGGTGTATTTGTGGTCGTAACCTTCGGGCAAGCTGCCGAGTTTTTGGCAGAAACGGCGACCGCAGGTGTTGTCCTTGCCAGGCGCGCAATAGCAATCGCGGCCCCAGTCTCGGAAGCTCTCAGCGATCAGTTTGAGTTCGGCATTGTTGGTGAAGACTGCGCCCCCTTCACCCATTGTGATGTGGTGGGCAGGATAGAAGCTCAGGGTGCCAATGTCGCCGAAAGTGCCGACGAGCTGACCGTTGTACGTGGAGCCCAGCGCGTCGCAGCAGTCTTCAACCAGCCAAAGGTTGTATTTCTTGCAAAGGGCGGTGATGACTTCCAGGCTGTATGGATTGCCCAGCGTGTGGGCCAACATGATCGCTTTGGTTTTGGGGCTGATGGCAGCTTCGATCTTGGTGGCATCGATATTGTACGTGCCTAGTTCGACGTCGACGAAGACGGGCACGGCACCAAATTGCAGAATGGGGTTGACAGTGGTCGGGAAGCCAGCGGCGACACCAATGACTTCGTCGCCGGGTTTGATTGCGCGCTCACCGAGCTTGGGCGATGTCAGCGTGGAAAATGCGACCAAGTTGGCGGAAGAGCCGGAATTGACAGTGATAAGGAATTTGACGCCGAGGAAGGCGGCAAGGCGCTGTTCAAATTCGTCGTTGAAGCGACCGGTCGTCAGCCAACCGTCGAGCGAGGCTTCGACCATGAGTTTAAGTTCGGCGGCGTCGAGGACTTTGCCGGACGGCGGCACGACGGAGGCACCGGGCAGGAATGGCTGTGGGGCCAGCGCGATAGCGGCGTACTCGTCGACCAACTTGGCGATTTGTTCGCGGAGTGCGTGGGTATTGGCGTTTTGCATGGTGTTCTTTAGCTTTTGATCAATGTTTGATAGCCGTGGATCTGGGCGAGGGTCAGTTGGCGGATGTCAGTACCGGCTTGGCGTTGCTTTGCCCAGTCTACGATTAGCTTCAAAGCATCGTTCAGGCGCAGGATCGGCCGCCAATTAAGACGGCTTCGCGCCTTGGATACATCCAGCTTGAGATAAGTAGCTTCGTGCGGATGGTGGCCAGTGTCGATTTGCCATCTGGCGCCGTTACCCCACATCTCAGCCAGTTGCTCCACAATCCACCCAACTGGCTTGGCGTCTTCGTCGCTGGGGCCGAGATTCCAGCCCTCAGCGAAGGCGGGGCCTTGTTCGTGAAGACGCTCTGCCAGTATCAAGTAGCCTCGCAGAGGTTCCAGGACGTGCTGCCAGGGGCGGATAGCGTGGGGGTTACGAATGCTGACGATCTTGCCCTGTTCGAAGGCGGTTAGGATGTCCGGAATCAAACGGTCTTGCGCCCAATCGCCAGCGCCAATGACATTGCCAGCCCGAACAGTAGCTAGGGCAATACCGTGTTGAGCATGCGAGGTAGCGTTAAAGAAAGACGAGCGATAGGCGGCACTGACTAATTCCGCGCATCCTTTACTGTTGCTATATGGGTCATAGCCGCCCATGGGTTCGTTTTCGCGATAGCCCCAGACCCACTCCCGGTTCTCGTAGCATTTGTCGGTGGTGATATTCACTACGGCTTTGACGCCAGGCGTGTTACGCACGGCTTCAAACAAATGCACTGTACCCATCACGTTGGTGGCATAGGTCTCGACCGGATTTTGGTACGAATAGCGCACCAGCGGCTGGGCTGCCATGTGGATGACGATTTCTGGTTGAGCGCTGTGCATGGCTTGTCGCAGCGCAGGGAGGTCACGAATGTCGCCAATGATTGATCGCATGCCGCCTGAGACATGAGCCTCATCAAACAGGCTGGGCCGCGTTGGCGGCGAAAGGGCGAAACCGGTGAGCTCTGCACCGAGACTTTGCAGCCACAACGACAGCCAGCTTCCCTTGAAGCCGGTATGACCGGTAAGAAAGACGCGTTTGCCGCGCCAGAAAGCTGAATTCATTACCAGATCATCCAAGGAGCTTTGCCGGACTGCCAGAGTTCTTCGAGGTAATTTTTGTCGCGCAGGGTATCCATTGGCTGCCAGAATCCATGATGCTGAAAGGCCGCCAGTTGCCCATCTTCTGCCAATTGTTCTAAAGGCTCGCGCTCCCAGCTTGTATCGTTATCCTTAATTAGGTCGATTACCGCAGGCGAAAGAACAAAGAATCCTCCGTTTATCATCCCCCCATCGCCCTTTGGCTTTTCTTTGAAAGAGAGGACGCAATTGTCGGTATGGATGTCTAGTGCGCCGAAGCGGCCTGGCGGGTAGGTGGCTGTCAATGTTGCCTTCTTCCCGTGCTGTCGGTGAAATTCGATGAGCTGGCTGATATCCACATTGCTGACACCGTCACCGTAGGTGAAGCAAAACGCTTCCTCATTTTCGACGTATTGTCGGACGCGCTTGAGACGACCACCGGTCATGGTATTGTCGCCAGTATCGACCAATGTTACCTTCCAGGGCTCCGCATAGCGATGGTGGACTTCCATTTTGTTGTGCCGCATGTCGAAGGTCACATCCGACATATGAAGGAAATAGTTTGCAAAATATTCCTTAATGACATAGCCTTTGTAGCCACAACAAACGACAAAATCATTGATACCGTGTGACGAATAAATCTTGAGTATGTGCCATAGGATAGGCTTACCCCCGATTTCGACCATGGGTTTGGGGCGGGAACTAGTTTCTTCACTGATTCGGGTGCCGAGTCCACCAGCGAGGATCACTGCCTTCATTCCAATCTCCATTTCTTATTTTCGGTCTTCATTGTTCTTCCGCTCGTCAATCACATCTGTAGGAGCCAGCTTGGACCCGTGTGTGGGTTCGAGCATAACAACCACCGCAAAAGGGGCGGGAAGTCTCCGGAAAGACTGCATTCTAACCCGCAGTCGGGTGAGCGTCTTCCCTTATGTGGCTTATGCTGCGCGTGTAGGGCTTGGAAATCCTCAGATAGCGGAACAATGTTGCCGGCCAACCACCGACATACCCTCCCACACGCTTGAATTCCGGTTGCTTCTCCCGATCGAGCGGCTCAGAGGTGCACCATGCGGCAGCCTAAGAAGGTTGGTGAGCAAGCCGATGCCGAAGGATGGATATGCCTGACGGCCAACAACATTTGATTCCCGGGCGACAGGGACTGTAGACCCAGAGAGAAATCCGGGCGAGGCTCCTGCGGCACGTAAGACACGCCAACAAGCTTTGGCGCAAGTCCCGCTTCCATGACCGCATGAAGCGCTGGCAGCCTGCTTGAATAGTGGCGGCGAACACGCCGCTACGATGTGCACGCTCATCAGACCACGCTGAGGGGATCAGTCAAGAAGTGCGCCATGCACTACGTGTGCATTGCCGAATCCCATCAACTGCCTCCCAAGCTTGTGCGTTCGACTGGGTGGACCTATCAATGCCTCCTTACCCTCGCACGCGTTTTCAGTGCGGCTGATCGTCTGCGTCGTCAAATCAACATTTCCTCGGGAAGTTACAATTTAGCAGATGTTGGGGGTGAGGTTAAATTAGTGCATACTAACAAGTTTTCCAGGCTCCATGAGCGCCCGAAGCCATTCCCAATGAATGGAGTAAACCGACGGAGCAACTGGCAGAAAAAGTGGAAATGTGAGGGAGAGTGATCTGTTGTGAGACGCGTTGCTAAAGGAGTTTTCGATGTCCCTTGCCCGACCTGGGCCGCTGCAGCAATTGCGTTGGCCGTTGCGACCGCTTACCTCGCATACGTCTACCCGTTGGATTTTTTTCGCGGCATCGGATATTACTTTTCTGATGGAGACGCCAGCCAACATGTGAGTGGATGGCTCTTCTATGCGCGAGACAGTTTGCATTTTCCCCTGCTTCGCACTACGCGCCTAAATAATCCCGATGGCGTAAGCATTGCATTGACCGATAGTATCCCTCTGTTAGCCCTTCTTCTTAAGCCAATAAGTGGCTTGCTGCCCCAGGGCTTCCAATATATTGGTTTGTGGCATGCGGTCGCGTACCTAACCCAAGCACTAGGGGCTGCAGTGTTAATACGGGTACTCGGTTGTCGGACACTTTTTGCCGCATGTATTGCTGCTTCAGTCGCTGTCTCCTGGCCGGCACTAACAAATCGCCTAGGACACACGTCGTTGATGACCCACGGGCTGATATTGTTTGCCCTAAGTGCATATTTCGCGGGTGTCAAGGACGCGAGAAAAAGCGGGCTTGCGGCTCGGTGCTTGATTGGTTTGATCGGTCTTGCGCTGTTGGTACATCCGTACCTTATGGCGATGATTTACGCGATTTTTCTTGCCTACGTGCTCGACAAGCGAGTCGGAGGCGAGAGCTGGCGTGTACAAGGGCTGCGAGTCGCGGCATCGCTAGGCCTGGTCGGGGCTTTGATGTACCTTTTCGGCTATATCGGTTCGGCGGGTGGTGCGGGGGGGTTTGACTATTTTTCGATGAACCTAGCATCCCCCTTCTGCGGTGGCCTCTTTCTGCATTGCCAAATTGACGCCACAGGGGGGCAACAAGAAGGCTTTAATTATTTTGGTGCGGGAGGGCTCTTGATTCTGGCCGCGGGCACACTGTCATTCATGCGCAAGCGTCAGCCATTGGGCGTGAAAGTCAAGTATCCTTTTTTGATACTGATGGCGATGGTCTTGACTCTGTATGCACTCTCAACTACGTGGTATCTGGGAGATAGCAAGGTACTCAGATACTCGCTGCCATCGGTATTCAAAATCATTACTAGTTCGTTTCGGGCGAGTGGTCGTTTTTTCTGGGTGGTTGGATATCTCTTGATGTTTGTTATGCTGGCCCGCTTGCTGAGGAGCAAGGCGCGCCTAGTACCGGTTGGCGTCTTCGCAGTTGCACTCCCGCTACAGTGGTTTGACACATCCGCTATCCGAAACAATGTAATCAACGCGGTGCATCGTCCTGAGCAAGTGGACCGAAAACCATGGCCATCCATTCTGGCTGACGCGCGTCACTTGATTATGTATCCGGCATTTGGTTGTGGTCATGTAGGCGCAGAACAGTATCTGTACTTCCAAAATCTCGCGGCGCGACAGGGATTGACGTTCAATACCGGTTACATTGCACGACTAAAGAGGTCGTGCGGCGTTGCAGGGGCGGGTCTGCCAGCCGAGTTTGACTCTGATACGGTCTTTGTTATGCCCGAGAGCGAACTAAAGTTCATCCGGTTTGACCTACCCCCTGCTCTTGTGACGGCAGCCAAACGTGGTGAGTGTGCGGTGGTCGATAAGATTCTTGTGTGTCGACGCAAACTGCTAAAGAGCGTCGGCGAGATTAAGTGGGAGCGGGCGCCTGTCAACGGCCTGATGCTTGAGGAAAAGGCAGAATACGCAGCTAAGGAACTGCCTACCGTAGTAGGGCGTCTGGAAGGCGGGCGCATAGTCAGCGAACCCAGTCGAGCTGGTATCCTAAGTTATGGCCCTTATGTCGATCTTGCGCCGGGCAAATACCGGGCATCGATCGAATATTCGTGTTCGTCGGCAGCCGACGGTCAATGTGGTACCTGGGATGTGGTGGCCGATGGTGCCAATAGATTGCAGAAGGTTACCCAGGGCGTCCTGCGTGCGACCGATGGCTCTAGCGTTAGCCTGAGTGCGGATTTCGCATTCGAAAGGCCTTTACCCGCGCTGGAAATTCGAAGCATATACGACGGTGATGGCGTCATGGAAATTCATAAGGTCACAGTTGAAAGAAGGTTTTGAAAGATGACAATGATTTCGATCGTAGTTCCGCTGTACAACGAGGAGGCAATCGTCAAGCGCAATCTCCAGATCATTGCGCGTGAAGCTGAGGCAAAAGGCCATACTCTAGAGATCATTGCTGTCAATGATGGCTCTGCGGATGGCACGTGGGCTGAAATCTGTGATGCCGCCATATCCGATGATCGAATTCGAGGGGTCTGCTTCACTCGCAATTTTGGTAAGGAGGCTGCAATTCTGGCGGGATTGATGGAGGCTCGCGGGGACGGCGTAATCGTGATTGACGCAGACCTGCAGCACCCACCTGCACTTATCCCTGAAATGATCCGCCTTTGGCAAAGTGGGTTTCCGGTGGTGGAGGCGGTCAAAGCGAATCGCGGCAAGGAAACTGTGGCCAATCGTGTGTTTGCCAAGCTTTTCTATAAAATATTTCACAACTTATCTGAACTCGATATTGCGGGCCACTCGGACTTCAAGCTGCTTGATAGGTCCGTTGTCGACGCCTATATCAGGCTGCCAGAGCGCAATCGGTTCTTCCGCGGTTTGATCCACTGGGTCGGGTTCAGAAGTGCCCGTATTCCGTTCCAAGTGGCCGAGCGTGACATTGGTGGGTCTAGATGGAACAAACTTAAGTTGTTGAAATACGCGATCAACAACATTACCATGTTTTCCAGTTTTCCCCTGAAATCTATTACATGGTTGGGAATGTTAATGTTTGCTCTCGGAGGTATAGTGGGAACGGTGAGTCTGATTCAAAAAGCGGAAGGTACTGCGCTCGATGGATTTACGACTGTAAACCTCCTTATTATTATGACAAGCGGCATATTGATGGTGAGTCTAGGTATCATCGGCCATTATCTGAGTCGTATATATGATGAGATAAAAGGGCGCCCTCCCTTCGTCCGTGAAACTCAGAGGAAGGACGTTCAATCATGAATGCCCCATTGCTAGCTCTTGTGTCGGTGCTGTGCAACGTGGCGGCACAAGTAATGATTAAAGTTGCCGGACGCCACGGCGTTGGTAACGACGGCATGGCGTCCTGGTTTTCGCCATGGCTGTTGCTCGCCATTGCCCTTTATGGATCCAGTTTCTTGTTGACCGTGAAGGTATTCGCGGTAAACCCGCTTTCCATGGCGGCACCTTTGATGGCGGGCGCAACCTTTCTGCTAGTCGCGATAGCAAGCACGATTGTGTTTGGGGAAAGCATTTCGCTTGGCAGGGCATTTGGTATATGTCTTATCGTTGGCGGCATCTTCGTGCTCGCAAGAGGCGCGTAGGGCGGTTCGCGGCTGTGAGGGTCCTGGCGAACCGAGAGGCGTTGCTAGAGATTGCTACCACAGGCCTTGTCGGGAAGAACGTAAGCTCAGTAGACATGCAGCTCCGAGAATGCGGCCTGGAGAGAGTAACCAGACGCAATGTGGAAGAGCGTAAAACGCAGCCCTTCTCCGAATGGACCCATTATGCTGTCGGTTCCGACTTGAACGAGAATCGAAGATGCGGCGCGAGTGGGGAAAGTAAGCCGCCGCCGGAACCGCAGGTGGTCATCCAGACTCGGGTGGTGGACACACTGCCTGCGACTGAATGAGGCCAATCTACGTTGACAATGCGGACGAACTATCGGACGGACGACACCGCCAAGGCCATCTTGCCCCCCAACCGCGCTTGGGCGAACATCTGTGGCTGGAGGCTTAGGTCGAAGTGAAATCTTGATGTCGCTCAGCTTGGCACAGCGAACAAGAGTAGTGGCTGACTACGACACCTTCCCCGCATCGCCGGGCAGCCTGCGAGCGCTGGAAGAGGTCAGGATTTGCGCACGCCACACTTTTGGACGTGGCCGCTGGATGGGGTAGCGCGCTAAAATCCTTCCAAAAAAAAGCAAATGAGAGGAACGGGATGAGCTGCAATAGTTGCTGGTGTCCGTGCGGCCAAACGGAAGCTATGTGAGGCCGAGTAAATGACGGAATTCCTGTCGGATTTGGCAATGGCCCTGGCGGCTCCGTGGAAGGGCGTCGCAATTGCTGCGATTGCCTGTGGGATTGTGTGGATATTTGAGGTATGGAAGCCAGCGGCTGCAGATCCGGGCGCACACGGTAGATTGCATAATCTCGCGATGTATGCGGCGCTCTTGCTAGGTATGGCGGCGCTGGGTCCGCTCTATGGCTGGGTGGGGCTGCAACTACCGAATGTCGCGTTGATTGATCGGTTGTCCGTGCAGTGGCCGACGAATGGTTTTCTTCGTGCGATCCTGGCAACCTTTGTATATGCTTTCGTATGGGACTTCTTCCAGTACTGGAAGCACCGGGCCGAACACACTTTCCGCATACTGTGGATTTTTCACAGAACTCACCACGCCGATTCCGCGATGAACGCGTCGACTGCCGTAAGGCATAGCTTCGGCGGGCTCGTGCTGGGTTTCGTACTTGTACACATTCCGACCATGGTCATATGCGGTGGGGGGACTCTTGCCGTTTGCCGGTGCGATCGTACTTTTCAGCGGATGGGGTTACTTTAACCATGCAAATGTAAGGCTGCAGCTTGGGCCTTTAATGAGGCTGGTTTCCGGGCCTCAGCTTCACCGATTGCACCATGGGCGCGATAGCCACTACTACAATTCGAACTACGCGGCTTTCTTCCCAATCTTCGATTTGATTTTTGGCACGCTGCGACTCCCCAAGAAGCGGGAATGGCCCCAGACCGGTCTCAACAGCTTCCATCCGTCTGGTGGGTTGCTTGCTCATGTCTTCTTCCCTTGGAAAGACAACGAACGTGTTGAGCCGCGTGCGACGGATATGGAAACCGCTGCGGAGGGTAGAAGGCTGACATGACGGGCGGGCCTGCGAGAAGGGCCCATGACCGCCATCCTCAAGCGGACTTGCCGCGCCTGATCAGCGCGATCGCCTTCATATAGATATCTATCACGCGGCCCTCGCTGAAGCGCGCATCCATATCCAATCGTCCTGCCTTGCCCATTTGTCGCAGCGTTTCGTCTTCGCTTTGGCAAAGCTCGAGCAGGACTTTCGAGAGATCCTCTGCACTGCGTGGGCGGCACAGTCTTCCTGTTACCCCATCGCGCACGACGTCCCGGCATCCCGGCACGTCCGTGGCCACAATCGGCCTTTCCATTGAGGCAGCTTCAAGCAGTGTGCGAGGCACGCCTTCGCGGTACGAGGGCAAGACGATGCAGTCGGCCTGTGCGATGGCGCCTCGGACATCCGTTGCTGTGCCAAGATATTCGATGAGCCCTTGGTCCTCCCACGCCAGGAGTTGCGTCCTTGAAATGGCGCTGGGGTTCTCGACATCGGCGGGCCCGAGAAGCTGAAACCGGACTGTGGGATAGACGGCACGAATGCGGCGTGCAGCCTCGACATATTCACCGATCCCTTTGTCCCATAGCATTCGCGCAATCAGGAGGAAGTGGAATGTGTTGTTTTCTCTGGGCGGCCGCTCACCCGGTGTGTAGTGCTCGAGATCAATCCCCTCGCTGGGAAGCACAAAGGTTCGTTGCTCGCTGACCAAGCTCCGCTTGACGAATTCGCGACGGTCGTCTTCGTTGAGGAACCAGACTTGATAGGCTGAGCGCAGCGCCAGACGATACAGCCCGCGTCCGATTCGTGCGACAAAATTATTGTTGATGAAAACGAAGCCAAGCCCTGTTGTCACTGCAATACACGGGACGCCGGATAACCTTGCAGCCAGCGAGCCATAGATGTTCGGCTTGATCGTGTACTGAAACGCGCAGTCAGGTTTGAGTTGCCTATACAACCTGGTCAACTGGCTGAAACATTTCCAGTCAGCTAACGGATTGGCGCTTTTGGCCGACAGTGTCAGGGGGTGGAAGTCGCAGCCAAGTGCCTGTAATGCTTCAGAGCTGCGATCCACAGGTGCAATGACACTGACCTTCGCTCCGTGCGCGAGTAAAGCACGCACGACCCCGCCACGGTACTGCTGGACAGACCAACTCGAATTGGCGACGAATGCTATATGGGTGCCGTCCAGATGCAGCTTGCCGGGCTGATGGGCCACCTCTTCAAATCGCTTTGGTACCGCGTGGGCCGGATGTTCGTCAATACTGTTCAGCATCCTTGTCACATGCCAATTCGGCGGTCACACAGGCCCAATATGTTGCGGTTGTGCTCCGTCTAGCATTCCTGATTTCGTTGCACAGTGAAGGCAATAGATTTTAGCAGAACCCCAACAAGGGCCGTCTTGCGGGCCACTGTATCACCGCACAACGAGGAGAAGGCGCTCCGGGCCGCTACGAGCGATGTAGCAGCGGTATCGCTATCACCTCATGCAGCTTGCTTTACGGCATCAGGCTCCCGAGCCAGAACAACGAACCCCAAGCTCACAACAACCGCCAGTGCATTGGCCGCTATATATCCATAGACCGCGCCTTGCACACCATACTTGGGGATCGTGAACAGGTCGACAGCGGCAGTTGCGACCAACACGAGCAGCGATTTGCCTACCAGCCAAGCGGGCTTGCGCAGATGGACGGCAAGCAAAGCCAAGCCCGTATCCGCGAAGGCCAGTCCAGAGGCCATGGCGCCTTGCTGCAGAAGGCTCACAGTTGCCTCAAAACGCTCACCATACAGAAGTTGCACAATCCATGGTGCGCCGACAGCAATGAGGATACCCCCCACCATCCCGATCGCCGCCATGCCTCCCGCCACACGTGCGACGTTGTAACGCGCCTTGGCCAGGGTCGGCTGCGCATAGACCGCAAGCGGTGCAACCGCGCTCGCGATGCTGGTGGCCAGCAGGGAAAAATTGTCAAGTACCTGCATGCAGGCCGCATAGGCCCCAAGGTCGATCAACGGCACGCGGGGTTTCAGCAGCAACTGGTCGATACGGCGCGCGCTGAACAGCAGGATCATGCTGACCCAGAATACCGAGCCGTCTCGCACCAGGCGCACCAGCAAGTCACGATCAAACGAATTCCAGGTGCGCGGGCGGCGGCGGGCGTAGTACCAGGTGAGCAGCGTCGCTAGCAGCATGGACTCCATCGCAAACGCCCAGGCATACTCGTGGACGGCGTGCACTGCCGAGAAATAGAGCGCCGCGATCAGGGCAGCCTTGAACGCCAGCGCGGATAGGCTGAAGACCACGCCAGGGCGGTTGTCGGTGTGCGCCTGCATCCAGGCTGTCACGACGCCGAACGGCTCGCGCAGCAAGATGGAAATACCCAGAATGGCTGCGATATGCACGGTGGTGGTATCTTGCCCGGTCAGCACGCTGCTCGTGAGCAGAGCCAAGTAGCCAGCAATGGAGGCAAATGCACGCAGGCCGAAGGCATGTGCGATCAAATGGGACTGGGCATCCGGTGATGGATGCGCGACCAGCCGCGGCACAACAACTTCAGCGCCACAGATCAACCCAATCGACGCCGCAATCAGCACCAGCGACTGCGCATACTGAAAATGCGCAAAACCTTCCGGTCCGACGCCGCGTGCAATCAACGCCACGATGGCGATGCTGACAGTGATCTGAAGAGCCCGCTCGCCCAGCAGCCAGACGACGTTGCGCGCGATCTGCCTACGCATGGTCGGCCTTGCCGGAGGCGTGGGGCAGGGCGGCTCCCCGGCGCTGCACGAGCTCCCGGTACAGGTCGATCCAGCGCTGGGCGACGCTGGCCAGGCTGTATGCGGCAACAGCGTGGACGCGGCCTGCCGCGACATCCTGCCGGCCCAGCAGGGCCGCACGCATGCCGCGCGCAAGCGCATCGGTGTCGCCTGCCGGCACGATGCTGCCCGACGCCGCCAGCAGCGCGCGGATGCCTGATACGTCGGTGGCCACCAGCGGCGTCTCGCAGGCGAGCGCCTCGGCTACCACGAGGGGCAGGCCTTCGCGCATGGAGGACAGTACGAACAGGTCGGCGGCGTTCATCAGCGCCGGAACGTTGTCGCAGGGTCCGAGCAGCCGCACGGCGTGCGAAAGCCCGAGCGCGGCTGCGTGCTGTATCAGCGTTGCCTTCAGGGGACCGTCGCCGGCAATCAGCAAGCAAATGCCTGCGCCGGTCTCCGGATCGTCTGCCAGTTGGCGGAATGCTTCGATCAGGCGCCGCTGATCTTTCTCGTGAACCAGCCGGCCGACATTGAGCACGACCCTGGCATCGGGGCCGATTCCCAGTGCCTGCCGCGCCTGCACACCTGCCTGCGGGACGCGGCGGAACTGGTCCGTATCGATGCCGTTTGGCATCACGCTGATTCGCCCGGTCTTCGTGGCGCCGACGTCCAGCATGTACTGCATGCCTTCCGCGCTGACGTGGGTGGTCGCTGCGCACAAGCCATCGGTCAGCCGATACGCCAGCATGCGCAGTTTGCCTCCCTCGCGTGAGCTGTGCGCGGTGCAGAGGACGGGGATACGCGCCCCGCCGGCGCGCCGCGGCCGCAGCAGCCGAGCGAAGATATTGGCGTGGAACATGTGCGCATGGACGATGTCCGGTTGCCAGTGCCCCACCCACTTGCGCACGGAGTGCAGGGTGAAAAGGAATCGCAGCGGATCCTTGTGCAGGTCCACGCGATGCAGCATCACCTCTGCGGGTAACACTACCTCTTGAGCAAGTGTCAGGCTGATCACCGCCACCTCATGCCCGAAGGCAACGAACTGACGCGCGAGGTCCGCGACCTGGCGCTCGGCGCCGCCAAGCCGAAGTCCTGTCGTCAGCAGCAGGATGCGCATCTGGCGGGGAGGCAATTCATGCGGGCCACGCCGAGCATCTCAGCGCGCGCCGTAGCCCGTTAGCAGCGTGCGCATGGTCTTGCCGGCGATCAGCAGGTCCATTGCCATCGAGCAGTGCTTGACGTAGTAGAGGTCATAGCAAAGCTTGGTGATGGTTTCCTCGTGGCTCGCGGCATAGCCTTGCTGGACCTGCGCCCAGCCCGACAGGCCGGGGCGCACGAGATGGCGGTAGGGATAGAACGGGATCGTCTCGGAGAATGACTCGACCATCAAGGACTGTTCGGGACGCGGTCCGATCAGGCTCATGTCGCCCACCAGTACATTCCACAGCTGAGGGATCTCGTCGAGCCGGTACTTCCGGATGACGCGGCCCACACGCGTGACGCGGGGGTCGGAATGTGCAGCGAACTGGGCCTCGGTGTCCGGTTCATCGGCCATGCTGCGGAACTTCAGCATCGTGAACACCTTCCCGTAAAGGCCCACGCGTTCCTGGCGGAAGATGGCCGGACCGCTCGATTCCATGCGGATGGCCACGGCAACGGCCAGCCCGATGGGGATGGCCAGCGGCGCCAGCAGCAGCACCGCGGCGATATCGCCCAGGCGCTTGAATGGCGCATAGATGAAATTCTGTGCGTGGTCGTCCAGAAAGTTCTCGTCGATGTGCGTCAAGGCCAGGCGGCCGGTCAGCAGCTCCGCGATGCGTTCGACCGAATAGACGTGGACGTGGCTGAGCTTGTAGCGCGCCAGCGTCCGGGTGCGTTGCGGGTCGACAGCAGCGCTACGGTCCATCATCAGGCCCTCGCAGTCGGCTGCTTCCGCGAGCGTGTTGATGCGGTGGAACTCGGCGTGTGCGCTGCGCGCCGCGCCAGGCATCGCCAGCAGTTCATCCAAGTGTTCGAGCGCCTGGGGGTCGGTATAGCCGAATTTCGGTACGTAGCGACGCACGAAGCGGAGATAACCGCTCCACAGCCAGACCATTGTGATCGTCATGCAGAGCAGCATGGCGCCCCGCGAATAGTCGATGCGGAATACCGCGCAGGTGGCCAGAAGGATGGCAAAGGGAACCAGTGTCGCAAGCGCCACTATGCTGTTGCCTTCAACTGGCGGAATATAGATAGTGCGGTCCAGCAGCATGCAGGCGATGGCATACGGCACCACGGACATGCCGATGGTATTCAGGAAGATCTGCGTGACCCAGCCATGGCGTGTGGCTTCATGTCCCCCAAGGGCGGCCAGTCCGTAGAGCAGGAGGCCCAAGGCACCCCATGCGAGCATGCGGCTGCGGCGGCGGGTGGTTTCTGACGATATACGCGTTGGCAGCTTCATCTTGTGACGCTCGGCTGGCGCCAAGGTTTGACCAACTGGCTCTGGGGAGTACGACATACGGACGGGAACAGGCTGGCCAGGAACAAAGGCGCCGTCGGCACCAGAAATCGTTGGCCTGCAAGGCCGGGCGGGTCTGTCGGGGTAGTATCGGCAACGGGCATACGGCCACGAGCAAACCAGCGGAGCGCATTATAAACCCCCCGGGAAGCCGCCCTCGATTTCAAATCCGGCACAATAGCGGCTGAGTTGACTTTTTGCGACTGCGACAGACCGTCGCGCTGTCGCGTATATGGGAAAAAATATGGCAATCGACCCCTCCATTTTTAAAGCCTATGACATCCGCGGCATCGTGGGCAAAACGCTCACGCGCGAGGTCGCACGCCAGATTGGTCTGTCGTTCGGCTCAGCGGCTGTGGAACTGGGTGAGAACTCCATTGTGGTCGGCCGCGACGGGCGGCTTTCGGGGCCTGAGCTGATCGACGGCCTGGTTGAGGGGCTGCGCTCCGCAGGCCTCGACGTGATCGACGTCGGCATGGTCGCCACCCCGATGGTCTACTTCGGTACCAACATCGAGCTCAATGGCGTCCGTGCCACCTCGGGCATCATGGTCACTGGCAGCCACAACCCCCCCGACTACAACGGCTTCAAGATGGTCCTCGCCGGCCAGGCCATCTACGGCGAGCAGATCCAGGGCCTGAGCCAGCGCATTGAGGCGAGTGACTTCACCAGCGGTGCAGGCACCTACCAGAAAGTCGATGTGCGTCAGAAGTACCTCGACCGCATCACGAGCGACGTCAAGCTCGCCCGTCCGATGAAGATCGCCCTCGACGCCGGCAATGGCGTGGCCGGCGCCTTCGTTGGCGACCTGTTCCGCGGCCTGGGCTGCGAAGTGACCGAACTGTTCTGCGACGTGGACGGCAATTTCCCCAACCACCACCCCGATCCGGCGCATATCGAGAACCTGCAGGACCTGATGAAGACCCTGCGCGAGACCGATTGCGAGCTGGGCCTGGCCTTCGATGGCGACGGCGACCGCCTGGGCGTGGTCACCAAGGACGGCCAGGTGATCTTCCCGGACCGCCAGCTGATGCTGTTCGCCGAGGAGATCCTGTCGCGCAATCCCGGTGCGCAGGTGATCTACGACGTGAAGTGCACCGGCAAGCTGGCCCCGTGGATCCGCGAGCACGGCGGCGAGCCGCTGATGTGGAAGACCGGCCATTCGCTGGTCAAGGCGAAGCTGAAGGAGACCGGTGCGCCGATCGCCGGCGAGATGAGCGGCCACGTGTTCTTCAAGGACCGCTGGTATGGCTTTGACGACGGCCTGTACACCGGCGCGCGACTGCTGGAGATCCTGTCGCGCCACGCCGACCCGAGCGCGGTGCTGAATGCGCTGCCGAACGCCAACAACACGCCGGAGCTGCAGCTCAAGTGCGCCGAAGGCGAGCCCTTTACGCTGCTCGACAAGATCAAGGCGAACGCGAAGTTCGAGGGGGCGCGCGAGGTGAACAAGATCGATGGCGTGCGCGTGGAATACGCCGATGGCTTCGGCCTGGCGCGTCCGTCGAACACCACGCCGGTGGTGGTGATGCGTTTCGAGGCGGACAACGACGCCGCGCTGGGGCGCATCCAGGCCGAGTTCAAGCGTGTGATCCTGGCCGAGAAACCGGATGCTCAACTCCCGTTCTGAGCGCACGGCGGTGCCGCCGACACCGCCACCTTCGCCCGATGCGGTCGGCGCGGCCGGCGTGGCGCAGTCCATGCCGGCCGCGGTGCCGTTCGCGCTGCCGCTTACGTTGCCGGATAAGCCGCGCATCCTGCTGGTCAAGGTGTCGTCGCTCGGCGACGTGGTGCACAACATGCCGCTGGTGCACGACCTGCGCGCGCGCTGGCCCGGTGCCGAGATCGACTGGGTGGTGGAAGAGGGCTATGTGGAGCTGGTGCGCCTGTTGCCCGAGGTGCGGCGGGTCATCCCGTTCGCGCTGCGGCGCTGGCGCAAGCGCATCCTGCAGGGCGCGACCTGGCAGGAAATGGGCGCCGTGCGCGACGCCTTGCGCCAGGAGCGCTACGACGCCGTGATCGAAAGCCAGGGCCTGCTCAAGACTGCGGTGGTGGCGCGCGTGGCGACGCGCGCGCCGGGTGCGCCGATCATCGGGCTGGGCAATGCGACGCAGGGCTCGGGCTATGAGCCGGCGGCGCGCCTGTTGTACACCGATGCGGTGCGGGTGCCGCGGCAGACCCATTCGGTGCGGCGCTCGCGTCTGCTGGGCGCGGCGCTGACCGGGATCGCGCCGGCGGAGCCGCCGCAGTTCTTCGGGCCGGCGGCGCAGTCGCTGCATGCGGACGATCCGTTGTGGGCGGACCTCCCCGCGCGCTATGCCGTCTGCTTCCACGCGACAGCTGGGGCGCGCAAGAAGTGGGCGGTGCAGAACTGGCACGCGCTGGGCAACCGCCTGGCTGCTGAAGGGTTGACGATGCTGCTGCCGTGGGGCAACGACAAGGAGCGCCAGGCCGCCGAGGAGATCGCCGCGGGCGTGCCGCAGGCCCGCGTGCTGCCGAAGTTCTCGGTGATGCAGGGATTTGGCCTGATCAACCGTGCCGAAGTGGTGATCGGGGTCGATACGGGTCTGGTCCATATCGCCGCGGCGCTGTGCCGGCCGACGGTGGAAATCTATACCGCCACGTGGCGCTGGAAGACGGAAGGGTATTGGTCCGGCCGCATCGCCAACGTCGGCGACGACGGCGTGGTGCCATCGGTCGATGAAGTCTATGAGGCCGCCCGCCGCGTGCGCGGGGTGGCTGCCTGATGCTGCGCCTGATCTATAGCCTGCTGTGGGTGGCGGTGCTGCCGCTGGCGCTGTTGCGGCTGGCATGGCGCGCGCGCAAGGAGCCCGGCTACCTGCACCATGTCGGCGAGCGGCTGGGCGTGTATGGCAGCCTGCCGAACCAGGGGCCATGGCTATGGGTCCACGCCGTGTCCGTGGGCGAGACCCGTGCCGCGCAGCCGCTGATCGAGTCCTTGCTCCGCGCCTATCCGCGCCACCGCCTGCTGTTGACGCACATGACGCCGACCGGGCGCCAGACCGGCGCGCAGCTGTTCGGCAACGAGCCGCGTATCGTGCAGTGCTACCTGCCGTACGACCTGCCCTGGCTGGTGCGGCGGTTCTTGCGGTATTTCCGGCCCGAGGCGGGGATGCTGATGGAGACCGAGGTGTGGCCCAATGTGGTGCACGGCGCGCGCAAGGCGGGTGTGCCGTTGTACCTGGTCAATGCGCGCCTGTCGCCGCGCAGTTTCCGGCGCACGGCGCGCTTCGGACGCGCGGCTTCGGCGATGTACCGCGACTTCGCGGGTGTGCTGGCGCAGACTGCTGGCGATGCCGAGCGCTTCCGCGCGCTGGGCGTGCCGGCGGTGCAGATCACGGGCAACCTCAAGTTCGACATGCAGCCGCCAGCGGCGGGCATGGCGCTGGGCGAGCGGCTGCGCAAGGTCTTCAATGGCCGCCAGGTGCTGGCCGCCGCCAGTACCCGCGAAGGCGAGGAGCCGCTGCTGCTCGACGCCTTCTCACGCTGGCAGTCGCTGGCCGGCGACGTGCCTCGCCCGGCGTTGCTGCTGATCCCGCGCCATCCGCAGCGCTTCGATGAAGTGGCGGCAATGGCTGGGCGCGCCGGGTTCTCGGTGGCGCGCCGCAGTGCGCTGAATCTCGATGGCGAGACGGCACCCGTGGACGCGGATATCCTGCTCGGTGATTCGATGGGCGAGATGGCGATGTACTTCGCCGCATCGGACCTCGCCTTTATCGGCGGCAGCCTGTTGCCGCTGGGCGGACAGAACCTGATCGAGGCGTGCGCGGTCGGCACGCCGGTGCTGATCGGCCCGCATACCTTCAACTTTGCGCAGGCGACCGAAGACGCCATTGCCGCAGGCGCCTGCCTGCGCGTGGACAATGCCGATGAACTGGTGCGCAGCGCCGGCAGCGTGCTGGCGGACCGCGCGCGGCTGGCGGATATGCGGGCGCATGCGCAGACCTTTGCCGGGCTGCATCGCGGCGCTACCGTGCGCACGCTGGCGGCGCTGGCGCCGGTACTGGAAGACTAAGCGGCCAGGTCAGGGTTCCGCCGGAGCCGGTGGCGTCCTGACCAGAGCATCCCACTGCAGCGCGATCCGGTCGAGCGCAAAGCCGGCTGCCTTGCGGCGGCCGGCGTCGGCGAGGCGGGTAGCGGTCGCCGGCTCGCGGATCACGGTCAGCAGCGCTTGCGCAAGCGCATCCGCATTGCCTGTCGCGACTACCAGCGCGTCTTGGCCGGGCGTCAGCAGTTCGCGCGGGCCCGTTTCGCAATCCGTCGAGACGATGGGCAAGCCGAACGCCATGGCTTCGATCAGCACCAGCCCGAAACCCTCGTATCGCGAACTCAGGCAGAACACCGACGCGCGCCCGTACGCTTGCTGCGGATCGTGGCAAATGCCCGGCATGCTGACGCGACCCTGCAAGCCCAATTCAACGATCAGCGCGCACAGGGCAGGGCGCTCCTCGCCCTCGCCGTGGATCAGCAATTGCCATCCCGGCGCCTGCGCGGCGACCTGCTGCCACGCATGCAGCAGCACATCGAACCCCTTGGCCGCAACCAGCCGGCCCATGGCGAGCACCGTCTTCTGCGTGCGCGGCGCAGATGCGGGCGGCATCGGGAATGGCAGGGGGTTTGGCAGGCAGACGATATCGCTGCGCGGCTGCAGCGCTTCGCGCCAGCGCTGGCGGTCCCGTTCCGTCAACACCACGACCTGCCGGCAGAAGCGTGCCGCGAGCCGCCGCGCCACCGTGCGCGCCGGCTTGCCGAGATTCTCGTCGAAGTGGCAATGCTCCCAGGCGATATGGTGCAGGCCGAGGCCAGCGGTGGCGGGCAGCACGAACAGCGCGAGCATGGTGTCGACCTGCACCAGCACTTCGGTCCGGTGCGCGCGGCAATGGCGGCGGATGCCTGCAACGGTGGCCAGGTACGCCCGCTTGAAAGAAGGCCGTTGCGCAAACAGCGCTTCATGCCGGATGCGCGGATCGAGCGCGAACTGGCTGGCCTGGTCCCACAGGCTCAGAATGTTCACGTTATGGCCGAGCGCGGCCAGCGCATTGGCGATCGTCGCCGTCATGCGTTCGGCGCCGGCCATGGCGTTCAGCGTGCCGGTCAGGAAGCAGATATTGCGGCCGGATGCCGAGGGATGCGTGGTGGTGGGCAAGGTGATCTGGGCGATCCGAGGTGTTCTGATGCACTCGGGGACACGAAAGACCACGGCTGGCATCCGCCGCGGCGAGACATGGGGCGCACGTTACACTGATATGTATGGACCGTGTCAAGTACCAAAAGTGTGGCCCCCCAAAGTTTGACGGGTCAAGGGCGGGCATCAGCCCGGCGTAGCGCACCCTTGACGCGACGTCGGTTTGTACGGCATGCGCAAGTACAATAAGCAGATCAAGGAAGACTATCCGGGTAGCAAGGAACCAAAAGCCATTCTGGAATGACTACCGTCACCCGCACTCTCTATGCGACATCGTCGCACGTGGCCGCGCTTCGCGGGACGTGCAAGGCAATGGCATTTGTACGCGCAGACCTTTGGCGTCGCTACGGCGCCCTGGGCACCGTCGGCAAGAGTGCGGTTGACATCCGCAAGGAAGTCACGGCTGCCGGTTGGTACGCGAACCTCGCGGTGGACGGCACGATCCGCGCCGAGACCACGAAGGATGTCGTCAACGACATCCTGACGTACAAGGCAGCCGCATGCGTGAAGGTGCGACAGGCCATCGCAAAGCGAACCGCCGACGAGGCTGAGCGAAAGCGGCTCTATACGCTGCTCAAGCGCGACAAGTGGCTCGAAGACAAGTACCTGCACCGGATAATGCGCAAGTACTTTCGGCACGGTGTTTCGAGTTGCGACAATCAGTTCATCGTCCGCTCGGACAAGCATGAGAGCCGCGTCAGAGACGGGCGGCTTGTCAAAACCCTGCACATCGCCAGGCAATACGGCCATCCGATCGAGCTCACAACCAACAGCAACGGCAAGAGCGTGAACCTCAAGGGCTGCAACCTACGAGTGATCGTGAAGGGCGATGCGATAGAGATCCACTACGCTACCGAGAAGGCCAAAGGGCGCCTTTGCGGCACTGGGGAAATTGGGGTCGACAAGGGCTATACCGAGGCCTTCACGGACTCCGACGGCGGTCATCATGGCCAGTCGTTTGGCCCCGTTCTGAGCGCCTACAGCGAGCAGGTTGCGAAGACCGGCAAGGCCCGAAACCGGCTGCACGCGCTCGAGAAAGCTTACCGGGAGTCCGGGCGCATTGCCAAGGCTGATCGCATTAGGAAGTGCAACCTCGGACGCGTGAAGCTGCAGGCACGCCGGGACCGCGCGAAGCAGCGGTTGCGCACGATTGCCTATCAATCGGCTCATACCATCGTGGATAAAGCGGCGGTGGTCGGCTCGGAAGACCTAACGTCCCCGATCAAGGGGAGGAGTCAGTGGCGGTCCTACAACCGTCGCATGAGCGCATGGGCCAAGGGTGTACTGGCTCAAGCGATCGATGAAGTTTGTGCGCAGCGCGGAGCGACGCATGTCGTCGTGAACGCCGCCTATACGTCGCAAATGGACTCGTTCACGGGCTTGCTGGAAGGCAAGCGCGTGGGTGACAAGTTTTACCGTGTCAACGGGGACGTTCTTCAGGCGGATACTAATGCTGCGCGGAACGTGCGGGACAGGATCCGCGACCGGGACATCACCCGGTACATGCCTCACCTCCAGGTGAAGCAGATTCTGTTCGCGCGCTCCTCCGGCGCAACTGAGCGTCAGGTGGCTTCAGTTGGGCGGCGCAAGTCGCGTCAACGAAGTGCGGATAAATCCAATGCTCAACTTTGAGCAGATTTTATGGAACAGCTTACCGAAATGCAGACACCCCTTCGCGGCATATGTCGGAACCTCGGCCGGAACATTGGCCAGCGCAGCGCAGCCGTTGCGCTTGCCACCGCCGCCGCCACCCTTGCCGCCTGCGCCACCGCACCGGCCCCCGGCCTTCCCAGCGCCGGCGCCAACCTCAACCAGACGCAGCCATCCGGTCCCAGCCGCTGGGAACTGGTGCGCTGGCAGCAGGCCGACGGCACGCTGCGCGACATCCCGCATGGCGACAACGGCGAGCCCATCATCTTCGAGTTCAGCGAGGGCATCGATGCCGCGCAGGGCACGGTCAGCGGCACCAGCGGCTGCAACCGCTTTAGCGGCAGCTACGGCAAGACGGCTACCGGCATACGCTTCGACCGCGTCGCCGGCACGCGCATGGCCTGCCCGCCGCCGCGCATGGAACTGGAGTCGGCGCTGCTCAAGGCAATGGAGGGCTCGTTCACCACCGTCGGCACGCAGCCATCGGTGGCCACCACCGGACGGCAGGTTATCTGGAAGATCGCCAGTGGCGATCTGCTGCAGTTTGCCGAGCGTGAAGGCGTGGGCAGGCGCGGCGCGGCTGCCGCAGCGGGCGGCGTGGAGAAGATCGTCTATATCGATTCGCAGCGCGTGGAGTGTGCGGGCGTCGGCAAGATGATGTGCTACCGCTGGCGCGAGTCGCCGGACGCGCCGTGGCAGCTCTGGTACGGGCCGATCGAGGGGCTGGATTTCGAGCAGGGGGTTTCGTACAAGCTGCGCGTGCGCGAATACCAGGTGCCGAATCCGCCGGCGGATGCGTCGTCGATCAGGTGGCAGCTGTTGAAGGTGGAGTCGCGGACGCGGGCGCAATAGCAATGCGCTTTGCCGTGCGGCAGGTTTCCTCCAGCATCACTGCATAAAGAAAACGGGCCGCAGTCGCGGCCCGTTTGCATCGTGTCAATTGGCTCAGGAGCGCGGCGTACCGCCATCGCGCCGCACACCGCGGCGATCCGCGGTGGCCGCCTTTGCCGGCGCCTTGCCCGCCTGCCCCGGCACCGGCAGCTTGTACATCGACCCCGGCGTCGAAGTCAGCAGCGTATTGATCTGCACCACATCCGCTTCCTGCAGCACCCCCGTGGAAGCCTTCAGCCGCAAGCCGTTCATGATGGTGTCATAGCGCGCCTTGGCCAGGTCGCGCCGCGTGGAAAACAACTGCGCTTCGGCGTTCAGCACATCGATATTGATGCGCACGCCGACCTCATAACCCAGCTGGTTCGATTCCACCGCGCTCTGCGCCGAGCGCTCGGCGGCTTCCAGCGCCTTGACCTGGGCCAGGCCATTGGAGACGCCGGAGTAGGTCTGCCGCGCCGTCTGCGCGGCCGTGCGGCGCGCGAACTCCAGGTCGCTGGCGGCCTTGTCGGCCAGCGCGATGGTTTCGCGCACGCGCGACTGGATCTGGCCGCCGGAGAAAATCGGCATGGTCAGCTGCACGCCGATCTGCGACGCGTTGTAGTGCGTCGAGATCGCCTGCGTGGCGCTGCCGGTCTGGTTGTTGAAACCGTACGACGCCACCAGGTCGACCGACGGCAAATGCCCGGCCTTGGCCTTGTTGGTCTCGCGCTGCGCGGTTTCCAGGTTATAGCCGGCCAGGTTGACCTGCGGGTTGCTGGTCTCGGCCTGCGCGGCCCAGGCGTTGACGTCGGGCGGCTGCGGGCCGGGGATGGGCGCCTCGGAGCGCAGGCCCATCAGTTCGTCGACCGGCTTGCCGGTGATCTGCTGCAGCGTGGCGCGCCGGATCTCCAGGTCGTTCTGCGCGGCGATCTCGGTCGAGGTGGCCAGGTCGTAGCGCGCCTGGGCGTCGTTGGCATCGACGATGGTGGCGGTGCCGACCTCGAAGTTGCGCTTGGCCTGCTCCAGCTGCTCGCCGATCGCCTTCTTCTGCGCGCGTGCCAGGTACAGGTTGTCCTGCGCGGCGAGCACGTCGAAGTAGGCCTGCGCGCTGCGCGTGATCAGGTCGAGCTCGGCCTGGTGGAAGGTGACTTCGCCCGCCATCGCGGCCAGCTCGCCCTGCTTGTAGGTTTCCCAGCGGTCCCAGCGGAACAGCGGCTGGCTCAGCTGCAACTGCCAGTTGTTGTTGTTGAAGAAACGCGTGCCCGAAGCGCTGGGCGAGCCGGCGATCGGCAGCGAGGCGGTCTGGTCGAGCTTGGTGCGGTTGGCGCCGGCGGTGCCGACAATCTGCGGCAGCAGCCCCGCGCGGCCCTGCGGCAGCTTCTCGCGCGTGGCGAGCAACTGCGAGCGGGCGCTGGCGAACTGCGCGTCATTGGATTGCGCATCGCGATAGACCTGCAGCAGGTCGGCCGCGCCTGCCGGTGCCGCGGGCAGCATGGCAAGCAGCGGAGCAAGCAGGGTAGCCGCGATCGCCAGGCGTGTCCGGATCGCTCCGGGCAGGGCGTTGGGCGCAAACGTCATGACACCTCCAGGTTGCCGGGCGCGGGCCGCGGCTACGGTCGTTTCTTCTTCGGAATGCTGCTTGCGGTGCGAGTGAAAGCGGCCGGCCCGCGTGGGCCGGCCGCGGCTCGCTTCAGTACTTCGGCATCGCCGGGTCCACCTCGCTGGCCCAGGCGTCGACGCCGCCGGTCAGGTTGTAGACCTTGGCGTAGCCCTGGCGCTCCAGGAACGCGGCCACCTGCATGCTGCGCATGCCGTGGTGGCAGATGCAGACGATGTCGGCGTCTTCATCCAGTTCGGCGGCGCGTGCCGGGATGTCGCGCATCGGGATATGGGTGATGCCGGGCATGGCGCAGGTCTGCACCTCCCAGCCTTCACGCACGTCCAGCAGGACCGGCCTGGCGCGGCTGGTATCGGCCATCCACTGGGCCAGTTCGGTCGGCTTGATCACCTGCATGATGGAACGGTCCTCAGAACTGGAACTGCGACGGACGGGCCGCGCCCTGCAGGGGCTTGACCGCCGTCTCGAACAGGTTGACGACCTGGTACTCGGTCTCGGACACGCGCGTGATGAGGCGCGCTTCCATTACCGGCAGTTCGCCTACGAAGGCCGCGATGCGGCCGCCCACCTTGACCTGCGACAGGATCGACTGCGGCAAGGCCGGCAGCGAGCCCGAGATGCAGATCACGTCGTACGGCGCCGCGGCGGCCCAGCCGTCGGCGGCATTGCCTTCGGCGACGTCGACGTTGGTGACGCCGGCGTTGGCCAGGTTGGTGCGGGCCAATTCGACCAGCTCGGGCACGATGTCCACGGTCAGCACGTGGCGCGCGCGGTTGGCCAGCAGGGCGGCCATGTAGCCGGAGCCGGCGCCGATTTCCAGCACGTTCTCATGCTTGCGCACGGCCAGGTCCTGCAGGATGCGCGCTTCGACCCGCGGCGGCAGCATGTTCTGCCCGGCGGGCAGCGGAATCTCCATGTCGACGAACGCCAGCGAGGCGTACGCGGCCGGGACGAACTGCTCCCGCTTGACCACCGCCAGCAGGTCCAGGATTTCCTGGTCCAGCACGTCCCACGGGCGGATTTGCTGTTCGATCATGTTGAATCGGGCTTTTTCGAGATCCATCTTGCCATTCCTTACCAAGGCCAACCGCTGTCGTTCTGTGCGCCGGCCGCGCGGTGCCCACGGCCGGACAGTCTTGTCTAACCCGCTATTTTAACCTTGCGGACGCCGTCGGGTTCATTCCGCGCTGGCCTCCGTGGGCCCCGGCAATTCCTGCGTGGCCGGGCGTGCGGCGGCGGCCGCGACGTGGGTCGGTGAGGGCGCGGGCGCCTTGCCTTGCCACAGCCGGCGCAACCACGCGCCAAAATCATCGAGATACGTATAGATCACAGGCACCACCACCAGCGTCAGGATCGACGAGGTAATGATCCCGCCGATCACCGTCTGGCCCATCGGCGCTCGCTGCTCGGCGCCTTCGCCCAGGCTGAAGGCCAGCGGCACCATACCGAAGATCATCGCCAGCGTGGTCATCAGGATCGGACGCAGGCGCACGCGCGCGGCTTCGACCAGCGCGGCCTCGCGCGACAACGGCTGGCGGCCATCGGCGCCATCCACATGCCCTTGCCGCGCCTGGTTGGCAAAGTCCACCAGCAGGATCGCATTCTTCGTCACCAGCCCCATCAGCATGATGAAGCTGATGATCGAGAACATGTTCAGCGTCGAGCGGAACAGCAGCAGCGCAGCGAACACCCCCACGAGCGTCAGCGGCAGCGAGCTCATGATCGCGATCGGCTGGAAGAAGCTGGCGAACTGAGAGGCCAGGATCATGTAGATGAAGATCACCGCCAGCGCCAGCGCCGACACGGCGTAGCCGAAGGACTCGTTCATCGACTTGGTCGAGCCGCCGAAACGGTACTTGTACCCAGCCGGCCAGTTCATGCCGTCCAGCGTGGCCTTGACGTCGCGCGCCACTTCGCCGGCGGAGCGCCCGGCCACGTTGGCGGTCAGCTCGACCTCGCGGTTCAGGTCGCGCCGGCTGATCTGGTTGGCGCCGGTGGTCGGCACCAGCTCGGCGATCTGGCGCAGCGGTACCATCTTTGGCGAGCCGTCGGCGTTGGCCTGGCTGCTGGCGATCATCAGCGCGCTCAGGTCGGCCATGCCGGTGCGCGCATCTTTTGGCAGGCGCACGCGCACGTCGTAGTTCTCGTCATCGGGCGCGCGCCAGGAGCTGATCGCGTCCCCCGCCAGCAGCGGGCGCAGCGCATTGCCGATCTGCGCCACGCCCATGCCCAGGTCAGAGGCCAGCTCGCGGCGGATGCGGATCTCGATGGTGGGGCGGTCGTCCTTCATGCTGGAGTCGAGGTCGGCCAGGCCGGGGATTGCGCGCATGCGCTTGCCGGCTTCCTGCGACAGCCGGCGCAGCTCGCTGAGGTCGTCGCCCTGGATCGAAACCTGGATCGCCTTCTGGCCGCCGGCGCCATCGGGCATGCCGACCATCGTCAGCGTGATGCCCGCAATGCCCGCGAGCCGCTCGCGGATCAGCGGGTTGAGCTGCGCGGTCGAGAGCTTGCGCGCGCGCCGCTCGGTCAGCCGCACCGAAACCAGCGCGTTGTTGCGCCCCGAGGCGTTGCCCGAGTTGATGGTGGCATAGGTGTAGGCGACTTCCGGGAATGACTTCAGCGCGGCTTCCACCTGCCGCACCTTGGCCTCGGTGACTTCGAGCGATGTGCCTACCGGCGTGGTGAAACCGACCTGTGTCTCGCCCAGGTCGGCATTGGGCACGAATTCCGTGCCGATCAGCGGCACCAGTGCAAAACTGCCGAAGAACGTCACCGCCGCGATGATCGCGGTCGCCAGCCGGTGCTTCAGCGCCCAGCCGAGCATCGCGGCGTAGCCGTTGCCGAGGCGGTCCATGCGGGCCGAGAACCAGTCGAGCATCCGGCCGATGGTGCGGCCATACCAGCTCTTCTTGTTGCCGGTCCCGTGCAGGTCGGGGTCTTGCCAGACCGACGACAGCATCGGGTCCAGCGTGAACGACACGAACATCGAGATCAGCACCGCCGCCACCACCGTAATGCCGAACTGGTGGAAGAAGCGCCCGATGATCCCGCCCATGAAGCCCACCGGCAGGAACACCGCGACGATCGAGAAGGTGGTGGCCAGCACCGCCAGCCCGATCTCGTTGGTGCCGTCCAGCGCCGCGCTGCGGTGGTCCTTGCCCATCAGGTTGTGGCGCACGATGTTCTCGCGCACCACGATGGCATCGTCGATCAGCAGGCCCACGCACAGCGACAGCGCCATCAGCGTGATCACGTTGAGCGTGAAGCCGCACATATACATCACGCCGAAGGTGCCGATCAGCGCGATCGGCAGCGTCAGGCCGGTAATCACCGTGCTGCGCCACGAGCCGAGGAACAGGAACACGATCGCCACAGTCAGGAACGCGCCTTCCAGCAACGTGGAGCGCACCTCCTTCACGCTGCTGCGGATGCCGCGCGCGGTGTCGTTGACGACGTTGAGCTGCACGCCGGCGGGCACCAGCCTGCGGACCTCGTCGGTCATGCGCACCAGGCCGTCGACGGTATCGACGGTGTTCTGGCCCTGCGCCTTCACCACCGACAGGAAGAGGGCGCGTTTGCCGTCGAGCAGCGCCAGGCTTTCCTGCTCTTCCTGGCCGTCGCGCACGTCGGCGATCTCGCCCAGCGTGACCGGCTGGCCGGCGCGGCGCGCCACGATGATCTGGCGGAAGGCGTCGGGCGTGGGCACGCGGCCCTTGATCTGCACCACGGTCTCGGTGGACGACGAGCGCAGCTCGCCCGCGGGCAGCTCCTGGTTCTCGTTGCGGATCGCGTTCATCACCTGGTCGACGCCGATGCCCAACGCCTCCAGCTGCGCGGGGCGGATGCGGATCTCGACCTCGCGTCTGGTGCCGCCGACGAGATTGATCGCGCCCACGCCGCGCACCGTCTCCAGCCGCTTGCGCACGATCTGGTCGGCGATGGTGGTCAGCTCGCGCTGGCTGCGGCTGGCGCCCGGGGCGTTGGACACCGACAGGTAGAAGATCGGCGCGTCGGACGGGTCATAGCGCAGCACGCGCGGATCCTTGACCTCGTCGCGGAACTGCGGCCGGATCAGCGCGATCTTGTCGCGCACGTCCTGCGCGGCCTGGCCGACATCGACGCTCAGGTCAAACTTGATGACGACGACCGAGGTGCCCTGGTACGAGTGCGAAAAAATCTCGTCGATGCCGGAGATGGTGTTGACGATCTCTTCGACCTTGCGCGTGACGTCGGATTCAACCGATTCCGGCGCGGCGCCCGGGTATTCGGTCTGCACCACGACCACCGGGAAGGTGATGTCGGGGAACTGGTCGACCGGCAGGCGCTGGTAGGAGAACAGCCCCACCACGATGAAGGCCATCATCATCATGGTGGCCAGTACCGGGTTGCGGATGGACAGGCGAGTGAACCACATGGGGCGCGTTCCGTGTCGGGGCTAAACGTCAGGCCGTTACGTCGTCAAGCCTTCACGCGCCGCACCTGGCTGCCGCTGCGCAGCGTGCCGAGGTTGGTGCGCACGATCTCGGTGCCGGCATCGAGACCGGAGACGATCTCCACCAGCCCGCTGCTCTCGTCGCGCACGCCCAGCTGCACCGGGCGCTCGGCCAGCACGTCCTTGTCGATGGCGTAGACGAAGGCACGCTCGCCTTCCCTGCGCACCGCCGAGGCGGGCACGGCCACCACGCCCGACCGCTGGCCCAGCACCAGTGCGCCACGCGCGAACATGCCGGCGCGCAGCCTGGTGTCGCGGTTCTCCACGCGGACATAGACCATGATGCTGCGCGTGCCCTGCATGACGGCCGGGTTGATCCGCACCAGCTTGCCGGTAAAGCGCCCGGCGCCTTCCACGTCGAGCTCGACCGCCTGGCCGACGCTGGCGCGCGCCACGTCGGCCATCGGCACCGGCGCCTCCAGTTCCAGCACGCGCAGGTCGACCACGTCGACCAGGCGCGTATCGGGCGACACCTTCTCGCCCGGCTGCACCGCACGCGCGGCGACCATGCCGTCGAGCGGAGCCTTGACCACGGTGTCGGCCAGCGCCTTCCGCGCCACCGCCAGGCCGCCCTGGGCGGCATCGAGGTTGGCGCGGGCCACGTCCAGGTCGGACTGGAATTTGTCGAACGCGGTCTTCGAGATAAAGCCCTTGCCGACCAGCTCGCGGTTGCGCTCCCAGGTCTGGCGCGAGTTCTGGAACTGACCCTCCATGGCCAGCATCTGGCCGCGGGCCTGCGCCACCCTGGCCTCGTATTCGGTCGGGTCGATGCGCGCGATCACCTGGCCGGCGCGCACCGGCTCGCCTTCGCGCACCAGCACCTGCTGCACTTCACCCGAGACCTTGGCCTTGACCGACGCCTGGTTCAGCGCGCGCAGGCTGCCCGACAGCGGCAGCGAGACCTGCAGGTCCTGGCGGCCCACGCTGACGAGGTCGGTCTGCAAAAACTCCACTACGTTCGCGGCGGCCTGTGCTGGCGGTTGCGGCTGGCGCGCGCTGCCGGCCTTGCGCACGGCGGCCACGGCGCTCAGCACCGCGATGGCGCAGGCCACGGCGATCAGCAGGGTCTTTCGTTTCATGCTGGCTTTCCCGGGCGCGCGCCCGGGTCGTTGGCGGCATCGCCGTCCGCACCGCCGTCCGCACCGCCGTCCGCACCGCCATCGGCATCCCCGGCGCCTTGCGCCAGCATCTCGTCGCGGATGCGCTCCCATATGTAGGGGCCTTGCTGCGGCGGCAGGGGGCGCTCGCGCGCCTCGCCGGTGGTCAGGCCGAACAGCAGTGTGTCGAGCAGTTGGTCAAGGAAGACCTCGGGGTCGAGGTCTTTTCCAGAGGTGGCACGCAGTGAGCGCTGCCACAACATCAGGAACATCAGCGGGGCGCAGATCAGCGTGGTGGTGGGGTTGGCCGGCATCGGGCGGAATTCGCCGCGCGTCGCGCCGCGCGCCAGCACCCTGGCAAACAGCTCGTCGCCAGGCACCACCACCTCTTCGTTATAGAAGCGGGCGATGTCTGGAAAGTTGGCCGACTCGGCCATGATCAGCTTGGTCAGCCCCGCCACCGGCGTGGCGCCGATCAGGCCCCACCAGCCGCGCAGCAGTTCGCGCAGCAGTTCCGGCGTGCTGCCCTCGTAGCGGTCGACCAGCTCGGTGCCGCGCGACAGCGCCGGGACCAGGTTTGCGCGCACCACGGACTTGAACAGCTCTTCCTTGTTGGCGAAGTACAGGTAGACCGTGCCCTTGGACACGCCCGCGGCCGCCGCCACGTCTTCCAGGCGCGTGGCCGCGTAGCCGCGCTCCACGAACAGGTCGAGCGCCGCCGCCACCAGCTCCTGCGGGCGCGCTGCCTTGCGCCGGCTCCAGCGCGGCGCATCGGCCTCCTTGTGCGGTTCGGCGGGTGTTTTCATCGGTGTCTTGCGGGGACTGCAGGTCACGGTGGAGCAGGGCGGAATGTTAATAACTTGTGGGTCAGTAATGTAGGGTAGCGCCACATGAGGGTCAAGTGCGGCCGGGGCAGGCTAGGGTACACACGGAGGCGAATCCGAGACATGTGATGCCAGGGGCGCGTATGGCGCCCTTACGGGACAGGCCAGTGCGATCGCGCGCGCGGCGCTTTCCTTTTCTTACAGGAGGATGGCGGCCCTTCGGGCACAATGGCGTCTTGTTGTCAGCCGCCTTGCCTGCCATGGCAACCCAGCGGCCTCCCTGAACCACGCGATGAGTTGCCGGTCACACCTTTCCTGCCGCGCTGGCTGCGGCGCCTGTTGCATTGCCCCGTCGATTGCCTCGGCCCTGCCGGGCATGCCTGAGGGCAAGCCCGCGGGCGTGCCGTGCGCGCAGCTGCTGCCCGACATGCGCTGCGCGGTATTCGGCCGCCCTGACCGGCCGGCGTTCTGCGCCGGCCTGAAGCCCTCGGCGGAAATGTGCGGCGACTCGCGCGAAGCCGCGCTGCACTGGCTGACCCGACTCGAAATCCTGACCGCGCCGCAGGCCACGCCTGCACGGCCCGGCTCGCGCGGGTGACATCGGCAACCGTGCCGGCGCGTCCGTTCCAACTCCTGAACTCGGAGGCAACATGATCCGGACTTCCCGACGGCGCTGGCTGGCCGTCGCCGGCGCGGCCGCGCTGGCCGCCGGCCTCGCCGCCTGCGGCGCGTTCCGCAACGAGTACACGTTCTCGCAAAGCCAGCTGCAGGCCGCGCTGGAGCGCAAGTTCCCGTTCAACAAGCGCTATATGGAGCTGTTCGATATCCAGCTCACCAATCCGCAGCTGACGCTTGACCCGGCGCGCAACCGCGTCAACGTGCAATTCGATGCCGCCATCGACAACAAGCTGTTTTTCCGCCATGCGCTGACGGGGCGCTTCGCGCTGGACAGCGGGCTGCGCTATGACGCGCCGACGCGCTCGGTGGTGCTGCAGGATCCTGAAGTGCAGCGTTTCGACGTGCAGGGCATGCCGGCGCAGTTCTCGCGCCAGCTCAATGCGCTGGGCGGCATCCTGGCCGAGCAGTTGCTGCAGGACTATCCGCTCTATACGTTCCGGGACGACCAGCTGCGGGTTGCCGGCACGCAAGTCGAGCCCGGTACAATCACCGTTTTGCCTGACGGCATCAACGTCAAGGTCAACCGCCCCTGATCGCCCCAGCGTATCGGGGCTCGAACAACAAACCAGGCGGTCCGGCGCATTGCCGGGCAACGCCGATGACAACGTTTCTCCGTTCCGCATGGACATCGCACTTGCCCTGAAAGCCGTGATCCTCGGCATTGTCGAAGGACTGACCGAGTTCCTTCCCATCTCGAGTACCGGCCACCTGATCCTGGCGGGCCAACTGCTCGACTTCAACGACGAAAAGGGCAAGATCTTCGAGATCGTGATCCAGTTCGGCGCCATCCTGGCAGTCTGCTGGGAATTCCGTGCACGCATCGGCAGCGTGGTGCGCGGCCTGGGTTCGGAGCCGAAGGCGCAGCGCTTTGCCATCAATGTCGTGATCGCTTCCGCGCCGGCGATCATCCTGGCCTTTATCTTCGGCAAATGGATCAAGGCCCACCTGTTCAACCCGATCTCGGTGGCGCTGGCCTTTATCGTCGGCGGCGTGGTGATCCTGCTGGCCGAATGGCGTGACGCGCGCCGCGGCACGGTCTCGCATCCGCAGGGCAATGCGCTGCTGGAAGCGGCCAAGGCGGGCGCGCCGCGCATCGAATCGGTCGACGACCTGACCTGGGGCGATGCCCTCAAGGTGGGTGTGGCGCAGTGCTTTGCGCTGGTGCCGGGCACCTCGCGCTCGGGCGCCACCATTATCGGCGGCATGCTGTTCGGGCTGTCGCGCAAGGTGGCGACCGAGTTCTCGTTCTTCCTGGCGATCCCGGTGATCTTCGGTGCGACGGTCTATGAACTGTACAAGGCGCGTGCGCTGCTGAACGCCGACGACCTCGGCATCTTCGCAGTCGGCTTCGTGTTCGCCTTCCTGTCCGCGTTCCTGTGCGTGCGCTGGCTGCTGCGTTTTGTCGCCACGCACGATTTCAAGCCGTTTGCGTGGTATCGCATTGCGTTCGGCATCGTGGTGTTGTTCACGGCTTATTCCGGCCTGGTGTCCTGGCACGCATAAGCGGGGGACATCCGGACAACAAAAAAGCGTGGCACTTGCCACGCTTTTTTGTTTGCGCTTGCCGCTGCGTTCAGGCTCGCTTGCGGAACACCACGTCCCACACCCCATGCCCGAGCCGCACGCCGCGCCGCTCGAACTTGGTCACCGGCCGGTAGTCCGGCCGCTCGGCAAAGCCGCCCGGCGCGCCGGAGGTGTTTTCCAGCAGCGGCTCCCCCGCCAGCACTTCGACCATCTGGTGCGCGTACTCGTCCCAGTCGGTCGCGCAATGGATATAGCCACCCGGCTTCAGCCGCGCCGCCAGCAGCTTCACCAGCGGCGGCTGCACCAGCCGGCGCTTGTTGTGGCGCTTCTTGTGCCACGGATCCGGGAAATAGATATGCACGCCGTCCAGGCTGTCGTCGGTCAGCATATGGGCGATGACCTCGACCGCGTCGTGCTGCAGGATGCGGACATTGTCCAGGCCGCGCTCGTCGATCAGCTTGAGCAGGGCGCCGACGCCGGGCTCATGCACCTCGCAGCCCAGGAAATTGTCCTGCGGCCGCAAGCCGGCGATATGCGCGGTGGTCTCGCCCATGCCGAAGCCGATCTCCAGGATCGACGGCGCTTTGCGGCCGAACGTGGCTTCCCAGTCCAGCGGCTGCGGGGCGTACGGCACCAGCATGCGCGGGCCGACTTCGTCGATGGCACGCTGCTGCCCGGTCGACGTCCGCCCGGCACGGCGCACGAACGAGCGGATACGGCGCGGATGCGCGACGCCTTCGGGATCGGCAGGGGAGGGGGCGGACGGCTGCTGGGCGTTGTCCACCGGCGCGGCGTCATCGGCCGGCGTCGGTCCGGTGCTGGGGTCTTGGGGAAGCATGGCAACAAAAAAGCCGCCGGGCAGATCACCGTAACAGTGTTAACGGTGGCAAAGGCGGCTTGTCTCGACTTGAGGTGGAGCGGGCGATGGGAATCGAACCCACGTCTTTAGCTTGGGAAGCTAAGGTAATAGCCATTATACGACGCCCGCGGAGCCGTGATTCTATGCGGGATCGGCAAGGGAGCGCAAGCCGGGCGGCATCCCTGACTGGTGTCAGGGTGTCTTTTGTGCCACTCCCGCCTTGGGCGGTGTCTGGCGTGCGCGGCCGGCACGTTGCGCCGGCTTGCCAGCCGGCGGGGCGGGTTCCGCACCGGCGACCCTCTCCAATGCCTGCCTCAGCGCGGCCACTGCTGGCGGGTTCTCGGTGCCCGCCGGGGTGATGAAGACCATGCGTCCCGAGGCAAAGGGCGTGCGCAGCCGCACTTCCTGCACCATCGACATCGCTGCGTAGGGGACAAGCGCGCTTGCCGGCGCGACGGTAAGAAAGCCGCCGGCGGCCGTCATCGCCAGGTTGCTGTGGAAGGACGCCGATTCGATATGCGGCGTCGGCGGAAGTTGCCCGCCATTGAGGAAGGGCTGCTCGAACACGTCACGAGTGTGGGTGCCGCGCGGCGGCAGGATCCACGGTCCGGCGTGCAGGTCGGCCAGTGTGACATCGCGGCGCCGCGCCAGCACGTGCCCGGGCGCGCAGGCGACTGCCAGGTATTCGTCGCGCAACGGCGTGATGCGTAGCCCCGCGCTCAACTGGTCGGCGTCTTCCTTTTGCAGCCGCCCGATCACGCAATCGAGTTCGCCGTTGCCGAGCAGCGCGGTCAGGCCGCCCACGGTATGTTCGCGCACGGCCAGCCGTGGGAGCGTGCCCTGGCTGCGCAGCAGCGCGACCACTTTCGGCAGGACCTCGACGCCCACCAGCGGCAGCATGCCCAACCGCACCAGCGGCACTTCAGGGTTGGCCTGCAGCGCCTCGCCCGCGGCATCGATCGCGCCCAGGACGACACGCAGCCGCTCCAGTGCGCGTTCGCCAGCCGCCGTCAGGCGTCCGCCGCGCGTGGTGCGTTCGACCAGCCGGCAGCCGAAGGCCTGCTCCAGCTCCTGCAGCATCTTGGTGACGGCGGGCTGGCTGATGTGCAAGGCCTCGCCTGCCGCGGTCAGCGAGCCGCTGCGGGCGACGAGGTCGAGCAGCCGCAGGTGCCGGATGCGCAGCCGGTCGATGCGATTTGGCGACGCGGGTACGGAAGGCGCTTTGCTCATAACGAATCGTGATGACTCCATCAAAACTGGATAATTGTTTCGAATGATGCCGGGCCGGACAATCGGGTCAAACCAGTGAGGAGACCTGCGATGCAAACCAACCCCGGCGGGCGTATCCCCATGCGCCGCCTGCTGCTGAAGTCGATGCTGGCCTTGCCGGCAGCCGGCGCGCTGGGCCTGCCCGGCGCGAGCCGTGCCGCGCAGCCGTACCCCAGCCGGCCGATCCGGCTGGTCGTGCCGTACGCCGCCGGCGGCGGGCCAGACATCCAGACCCGCAAGCTGGCCGAGGTGCTGGCGCAGCAGCTCGGCCAGCCGGTCGTGGTCGAAAACAAGGTTGGGGCGGGCGGCATCCTTGCCGCCGAGTTCCTCGCGCAGCAGCCCGCCGATGGCTATACGCTGATGCTCGGTGCTTCCACCCACGTCACGCAAAAGCTGTTGCAGCCGGGTGCGAAATTCGATCCCTTGGCATTCACCCACATCATCCGCGTCGGCGTCAGCCCGGCGGTGCTGGTGGTCAGCGCCGGCTCGCCGTATCGGACCGTGGCTGACCTCGTCGCGGCGGCCCGGCGGGCGCCCGGCGCGCTGAACTACGCTTCCGGCGGGATCGGTTCGGCGGCGCATGTGTCGGGCGCGGCGTTCGCCGCGGCCGCGGGGCTCGACGTGGTGCACGTGCCATACAAGGGCTCGGTGGAGATCGTGCCGTCGCTGCTGAAAGGGGATACGCAGTTCGGCTTCCCCGTGGCGACGACGGCGCTGCCGCAGCTTGCCGCCGGCAAGGTCCGCGCGCTGGCGGTGACGTCGGCCAGCCGCGCCGCCGTGCTGCCGCAGGTGCCGACGCTGAACGAGGCGCTCGGGCGCAAGGACCTCGACCTCGATGCATGGAGCGGCGTGTGGGCGCCGCCCAACCTGCCGGCGCCGATCGTGGCGCACTTGCACGCCGCGATCCTGAAGGCGCTGGCCGATCCCGGCCTGCGCCGGCTCTACACCGAGATGGGCGCGGCGCTCGCGCCGACGCCGACGTCCGAGGCGTTCTCGCGGGTGGTCGCCGACGAGACCGCGCGCATGCGCCGCGTCATCGACAAGAACCGCATCACCATCGAATAAGGCCCGCCATGACGCTTACCCAACATACCGCCTTTGCGCCGCTGGCCGGCATCAGCGTGCTCGACTTCTCGCACGTGATTGCCGGGCCGTTTGCCACGTTCCTGCTGTCCCGGCTGGGCGCGCAGGTCACCAAGGTCGAGCATGCCGGCGGCGGCGACGTGATGCGCCGTGCGGGCCGTGGCCATGCCGCCTTTGTCGCGCTCAATGCCGGCAAGTCGTCGCTGGCGCTGGATCTTTCGGAAGAGGCCGGGCGCGAGCACGCGCTGGAGCTGGCCAGTCGCTGCGATGTCTTTGTCGACAACCTGCGGCCGGGCGTGCTTGAGCGCTTCGGCCTGGGCTACGAGGCGGTGCGCGCCCGCAATCCGCGCGTGGTCTATTGCAGCATCTCCGGGTTTGGCCGCGGCGCGCCGGACTGGCATGGCCGGCCGGCATACGACCACGTGGTGCAGGCGGCCACGGGCATGGCGTGGATGGGCGGTAGCGAAGGCGATCCGCCGCTGAAAACGGGCTTTCCCGTGATCGATTCGGCCACCGGCATGCTGGCGGCCTTTGCAATCCTGGCGGGCGTGCGCGAGAGCGAGCGCAGCGGGCACGGCATGTTGCTCGATGTGTCGATGGCAACCGCCGGCATGCAGCTGATGTACCCGATGACCTGTGATGCCATGACCACCGGCGCGGTGCCGGTCCGACAAGGCAACCAGGGCTACTCGGGCAGCCCGTCGGCGGATTTCTTTCGCACGCAGGACGGTTGGCTTGCCATTGGCGCCAATACGCCAAGGCAGTTGCTGGCGCTGCTGGATGTGCTCGGCCTGGGCGAGCTTGCGCGGGATCCGGCGTTTTTTGACACGCCACTCGATGCCGCCGCCTTGCCTGCCTTCGTGCGCTCGCGTGACCCGGCCGCACTGAAGCAGGCGATTGCGCGGGCCGTGGCCGGCAGCACGGCGGCGGAACTGGAAACGCGACTCAGCGCGGGCGGCATCCCGGCCGCCCGGCTACGCAACATCGCCGAGTTTGCGGCGGAGTCGATGGCGAACGGGAGCCTGCGGGCCGTGACCCTGGAGGAGGGGGAAACTGAGGTGCTGTCGCCGGGGCTGGGCTTCCAGGTGTACCGGTCGGCCGCTGGCGCGCGCGACGGCGTATAGTGGCCGGCAGCGCCGGCGCGCCATTTCGGGCAACCGGCGCCTTCGACTCGCAACGTCAGGACACCCCCACCTTGACCACGGACTTCTACGCCCGCTTTGAAGCGGAATGCCTGCCCCGCATCGCCGATGCCATCGGCAAGCAGCACCGGCGCGTGCAGCTGCATGCCTTGCCCGCCGAGGCCCCGAACCGCCCGCCGCGCCTGCGCATGACTGGGGACGGGCCGGCGGAATTGCGGCGCCATCCGTATGCGCTCGATGTCACGCTGGCGTGGGATGGGCTGGAAGTGCAGCGCCTGTTTGCCGCCGGGGGCGAGGCCCGCTTCGCCGGCTATCTGGCGGCGCTGCCAGCCAAGCTGCGCGCATGGCAGGAGCCGCGCGGCATCGATCTTGGCTCGTTGTCGCAGGCGGATCCGGCCATCCTGATCGGCGGGCTGGATTTCGAGCACTGAGCTGCCGCCCGGTCGCCATGGCTCAGGCCGTTACGCGCAACCGGCACACGGCGCTCTCCGACTGGCCCGGCGCCAGCCAGCGCAGCCCTTGGCCGTGGTGGATCGCATCGGGCAATCCCACCCATGGTTCCACGCAATAGAAATCAGACTGTTCGCTTTCGGACCACGTGGTAACGGCGTGCCAGCGCGCGCTGTCGGCAACGTCGAGTTCGAAGGCGATGGTGCGCGCCGGCATCGACAGCATGGCGCCGGCAGCGTCGCGGAAGACGTGGTAGGTGTCCTGCAGGCACGGGTCGTCGAGCCGGTAGGCGGGCTCGCCCGCTTCCGCCGGACCCGGCGCGCCGTCGGGCAACTGGCGCACGCGATCGGCCGGCGGCAAGGCCAGTGTCGACGCGGCACGCTGCGCATGCGGCAGCGCAAAGTAGAAGTGGTGGCCGGGATAGCAGGGAAGCGGCTGGTCCCCGGTGTTTGTGGTGCGCAGCGTAACCTCCAGCCCGTCGGGCAACAGGGCGTACACCACGTCAAACACAAAGGCATAGGGGTAGCCGGGCCGCGTCTGCGCGCTGTCGCGCAGCGTCATGGTGACCGACCCGGCGGCATCGACCGTGCTGACCTCGAATGGCAGGTCGCGCGCAAAGCCATGCTGCGCCAGTGTGTGCCCGGTGCCTTGCCGGTCGCGCCACTGCCCGGCGACGCCATCCACGAAGTGCCGGCCGATAAACGGGAACAGCAGCGGATTGCCTCCACGCACCTTGGCGGGGCGGGTCCAGTCAGCGTTGTCCGGCCAATGGAGAATGTCCTCGCCGCGGTGCACCCAGCGCACCAGGCGCCCGCCGTATTGTGGGGCGAGCAGCAGGAAGTTGTCGGCAGCGCCGATCCGGACCAGCGTCTGGCCCTGGAAGTCTTGTGTCGGAAGCAGTGGCATGGTGGTCCTGGGCGCCGTGCCGGCGCGGGCAGCCGCCATGATAAGCCAGCGCGATGCCAGGCCGTGACGGGGCGGAAGGCTCAGCTGCTCGTGTAGATGGTATTGCGCACCAGCGGGTACACCTGCGTTTCCCAGCGCTTGCCGTTGAACACGCCATAGTGGCCGACCCCGGTCTGCACGTGATGCATGCGCATGTAAGGCCGCAGGCTCGGGCAGAGGTCCTGGGCGGCCATGGTCTGGCCGATGGCGCAGATGTCGTCGCGCTCGCCCTCGACCGTGAGCAGCGCGGTGCGGCGGATGGCGCGCGTGCACACGCGGCGTCCGGCGACGTCGAGCAGCCCCTGCGCCAGCAGGAAGCGCTGGAATACCAGGCTGACGGTTTCCAGGTAGAACTCCGCCGTCAGGTCCATGGTGGCGAAGTATTCGACATAGAAGTCGCGGATGGCGTCGGCCTTCTCGTGCTCGCCCCGCTCGCGGCACGCATAGAGTTCGCGCAGCGCCTGCTCATGGCGCTCCAGGTTCATGCTCATGAAGGCCAGCAGCTGCACATGGCCAGGGTAGACGCGCCGCATGCCCCCCGCAAAGCGCAGCGGCACTATGCCGATCAGCGTGCGCTCGAACCAGTCGATCGACTGGCTGGTAGCCAGTTCGTTGACCCTGGTCGGGTTGACGCGCGCGTCGATCGGGCCGGCCATCAGTGTCAGGCTGGGTGGCTGGGCGGGATCGCCGTCCTCGGCCATGATGGCCGCCGCCGCCAGTGCGGCCACGGTAGGCTGGCACACCGCCACCACGTGCGTGCCGCCGCCGAGCGCCTGCAGGAAGTGGATCAGGTGCTGCACGAATTCATCGAAGCCGAAGCGCCCGGCCATCAGCGGGATATCGCGCGGGTTGTGCCAGTCGGTGATATAGACGTCATGGTCGGCCAGCATGGTCTGCGCCGTGCCACGCAACAGCGTGGCAAAGTGGCCGGACATCGGCGCCACCAGCAGCACGCGCGGCTGGCCGCCGATGCCGTGGCGGCGGAAGTGCAGCAGCGAGCAGAACGGCGTGCGCAGCACCACTTCCTCAGTGACCGGCACCGGCTGGCCGGCGACCATCGCGCTGTCGATGCCGAAGGCCGGGCGATGGTGCGTCAGGCGCCCGAGCGCGACGATCTCGCAGGCGGCGTGCAGCGTGCGTATGGTATCGAAGCCGCTCGCCCTGGGATGGGCGGCCAGTGTTGCCGCGGCCAGTTCCGCCAGCGTACATGCCGGCAGTATGATGTCCGCGTAAGTCTGGTACGCGTAGTACAGCATGGCTGGGCCCCCGCGGTTCTGGTGTCCCCATGCCGCAATATATATGCCATTGGTGCGCGCCTGGCATGCGCTTTGCGCGGTGCCACGCGCAAGGCAGCGATTCCTGCGCAAAGTTGTGCAAGCTGCGCCCGCCGCACCGGCTGGGCATCGTCTCATGCTGTGCGCGGGGGCGCAGGCATCAGACTGGTGCCCGATAGAACGAACGGTGCCGCACCAGCGCACTGTCCAGGTGCGCCGCTAAGGAGGCGTAATGAGCAAGACCACACTCACCATCAGCAGCAAGACCTATTCGTCGTGGTCGCTGCGAGGCTGGCTGCTGGCGCGCTTTGCCGGCCTGGAGTTCGAGGAAGTGCTGATCCCGCCGGACGACGCCGCCGCGCGCGCCGAGATCCTGCTGCTGTCGCCGTCGATCCTGGTGCCTTGCCTGCGCCACCAGGGCGTGACGGTATGGGACACGCTCGCCATCGCCGAATACCTGAACGAGATCCGCCCCAAGGCCGGCCTGCTGCCCGAGGACCGCGCCGCGCGCGCGCACTGCCGCGCCATCTGCGGCGAGATGCACTCCGGGTTTGCGGCGATGCGCTCGGCGCTGCCGATGAACCTGAAGGGGAATTTCCCGGGGATGAAGGTGTGGTCGCGCGCGCAGGCGGACATCGACCGCATCACGGCAATCTGGACCGAGTGCCTGACGCGCTACGGCGGGCCTTACCTGTTTGGCCAGCGCACCATGGCCGACGCCATGTATGCGCCGGTGGTGACGCGCTTTGTCACCTACGGCGTGATGCTCGACCCGGAGCCTGTCGCCTACTGCAAGCAGATCCTGGCGATGCCGGAACTGCAGGAGTGGATCGCGGCGGCGCGCGCGGAACCCGACGAGATCAGCGAACTGGACGTCGAGTTCTAGCGGCCGCCGCCGCGCCTACGCCGTGGCGGACTCGGCTTGCCGCGCCTGCAGGAAGCGCGCGGCGTGGTCGAAGTACCAGTCGAGCGTGTCCGGGTTCGCCATGGCATCGCGGTTGGCGATGCCGGCGGGCGCATGGCCGAGCAGCAGCTTCTTGATCGGCACTTCCATTTTCTTGCCCGACAGCGTGCGCGGCACGCCCGGCACCTGCACGATCTCGTTGGGCACGTGGCGCGACGACAGCGCCTCGCGGATGCGCGCGCGCAGGGTGTCGCGCAGGGCGTCGTCCAGCACCAGCCCTTCGCGCAGCACCACGAACAGCGGCATATAGGATTCGCGGCCCAGGTATTCCAGGTCGACCACCATGCTGTCGAGCACTTCCGGCAGGTCTTCCACCACGCGGTACAGCTCGCTGGTGCCCATGCGGATGCCGTGGCGGTTGATGGTGGCGTCCGAACGCCCGTAGATCACCGCGCCGCCGCGCGGCGTGATCCTGATCCAGTCGCCATGCCGCCAGGCACCGGGATAGGTGTCGAAATAGCTGTCGCGGTAGCGCTTGCCGTCGGCATCGCCCCACAGGAAGAGCGGCATCGACGGCATTGGCTCGGTGCAGACCAGCTCGCCGACCTGGTCGACCAGCGGCTGCCCGTTGTCGTCGAACGCCTCCACCTTGGCGCCCAGGCAGCGGCACTGCATCTCGCCCGAATAGACCGGCAGCAGCGGGCAACCGGCCACGAACGACCCGGCAAAGTCGGTGCCGCCCGACATCGGCACCAGCCAGATGTCTTCGCGCACATGGCGGTAGATCCAGTCGTAGGCCTCCACCGGCAGCGGCGAGCCGGTCGAGCCCAGGCCGCGCAAGCGAGACAGGTCGGCGATGCGCGCCGGCTCGATGCCGGCCTTCATGCAGTTGGTAAAGAATGCCGCACCCGCGCCGAACATGGTCACGCCGGCATCGTCGACAAAGCGCCACAGCACGCCGGCGTCGGGCCAGGCCGGGTTGCCGTCGTAGAGCGCGATGGTGGTGCCGAGCAGCAGCCCGGCAACCTGTGCGTTCCACATGATCCAGCCGCTGCTGCTGTACCAGTGGAAGACGTCGTCCGGGCCGAGGTTGTTGTGGAACGCCATCAGCTTGAGCTGCTCGATGACGATGCCGCCGTGGCCATGCACGATCGGCTTGGGCATGCCGGTTGTGCCGGAGGAGTAGACGATCCACAGCGGATGGTCGAATGGCACCGGCTCGAGCGCCAGCGGCACGCCGTGCGCGAGCACGTCAGGCCACGCGTGGGTGCGCACGCCGGAAAGCGCCTGGACGTTGGCACCGATTTGCGGCACCAGCACGAGGTCAGTCAGCGAGGGCAGGGCGGCTACCAGCTCCGCCACCACCGGCCAGCGGTCGTAGGCCTTGCCGCCGTAGCGGTAGCCGTCCACGGCGACCAGCACCTTCGGCTCGATCTGGCGGAAGCGGTCGATCACCGCTACCTGGCCCATGTCGGGCGCGCAGCCGGACCAGACCGCGCCCAGGCTGGCGGTGGCGAGGAAGGCGACAATGGTGGCGGGGATATTGGGCAGGTAGCCGGCGACGCGGTCGCCGCGCTGAACGCCCATCTGGCGCAGCGCGTGCGCCAGCGAGGCGACCTGCGCTTCGAGCGTGGCCCAGCTCATTTCCGCCAGCGGCTGCGCCTCGCCCGCGTAACGGATGGCGGTGCGCTCGCGGGCCGCGCCGGTGCCGGCATGACGGAACACCTGCTGCACGTAGTTCAGCGTGGCGCCCTCGAACCAGCGCGCGCCCGGCATGGCGCGCCGGTCCAGCACCTGCGCCGCGGGCGTGTCGAAGCGGACATCAAAATAGGCGCGCACCGCTTCCCAGAAGGCTTCCAGCTCGGTGACCGACCACTGCCAAAGGTTGTCGTAGTCGTCAAAGGCGAGGCCGCGCTCGGCGCGCAGCCAGCGCATGAAGGCGGCGATCTGGCTGCTGTCGCGGAACGCTTCGGACGGCGTCCACATCAGGTTCCCTTCGGTCAAAGGGGCAGTGCTGCGCATGTCTCCTCCTTGGGCCCGTCTGTCGCGGGCATCGGATGGTGGTCGATGGGATCCCGGGCGCCTGTGGCGGCACCCGGGCATCAGCGTGACATGATAGCCGGGGATGGGGGCGGCTGCGGTTCAGGGCGTCGCGGACCGGTCGAACAGGCTTTCCCACATGGTGTCGACCCTGGCCCTGACCGCCGCGTCCATGGCGATCGGCGTGCCCCATTCGCGCGTGGTTTCGCCGGGCCACTTGTCGGTGGCGTCGATGCCCATCTTGGAACCCAGGCCCGACACCGGCGAGGCGAAGTCCAGGTAGTCGATCGGCGTGTTGTCGACCAGTACCGTGTCGCGGCTTGGATCGACGCGGGTGGTAATGGCCCAGATCACTTCCTTCCAGTCACGCACGTCGACATCGTCGTCGACGACGACGATGAACTTCGTATACATGAACTGGCGCAGGAAGCTCCAGACGCCGAACATCACGCGCTTGGCATGGCCGGCGTACTGCTTCTTCATCCGCACCAGCGCCATGCGGTAGCTGCAGCCTTCGGGCGGCAGGTAGAAGTCGGTGATTTCCGGAAACTGCTTCTGCAGCAGCGGCACGAACACCTCGTTCAGTGCCACACCCAGCACGGCGGGCTCGTCGGGCGGCTTGCCGGTGTACGTGGAGTGGTAGATCGGGTCGCGCCGCATGGTGATGCGGTCGATGGTGAACACCGGGAACCAGTCCTGCTCGTTGTAGTAGCCGGTGTGGTCGCCGAACGGGCCCTCCAGCGCATGCTGGTAGCCGGACGGGTGGTTCGGGTCCGGCTGGATATGGCCTTCCAGCACGATCTCGGCCGACGCCGGCACGTTCAGTTCGGACAGGGTCGGCGTCACGCAGCCGGCCAGCGCGGTGCGGCTGCCGCGCAGCAGGCCGGCGAACTGGTACTCGGACAGCGTATCGGGCACCGGCGTCACCGCGCCCAGGATGGTGGCCGGGTCGGCGCCCAGTGCCACCGCGATCGGGAACGGCTTGCCGGGGTTGGCCAGCGCATGCTCGCGGAAGTCGAGCGCGCCGCCGCGGTGCGCCAGCCAGCGCATGATGACCTGGTTGCGGCCGATCACCTGCTGGCGGTAAATGCCCAGGTTCTGGCGCTTCTTGTGCGGGCCCTTGGTGACGACCAGGCCCCAGGTGATCAGCGGCGCGGCGTCGCCGGGCCAGCAGGTCTGGATCGGCAGGCGCGCCAGGTCGACGTCATTGCCTTCCCAGACCACCTCCTGGCAGGCGGGACTGCTGACGCGCTTTGGTGCCATATCCCACACAGATTTGACGAGCGTGAACAGCTTGCCCGCCTCGCGCAGTCCGCGCGGCGGCTCAGGTTCCTTCAGGGCTGACAGCACGCGGCCGATGTCGCGCAGGTCTTCCATCGATTCGGCGCCCATGCCAAGTGCGACCCTGTGTGTCGTACCGAACAGATTGGCCAGTACCGGGACGCTATAGATACCGTCACCGGCCCCCGCGCCGGCGGGCCGCTCGAACAGTACGGCGGGGCCGCCGGCACGCAGCAGCCGGTCGCAGACCTCGGTCATTTCCAGGTTGGGCGAAACCGGGCGGGACACCCGGCGCAGTTCGCCCATCTGCTCGAGCTGGCCGATAAAGTCGCGCAAGTCTTTGTATTGCATAGTGAATTCGGTTGTGGCGCGGGCCGTGTGCGGCCGGCGTAAGGCGGCATCCAGGTCGGTGACGATACACATACACCGGCGCCCCGGCAAAAAAATCAGCAAATCGGGGTGGGGGAAATTGTAAGTTTTTTGTCGTCGCAAGCGTGGCGTCAAGGTCGACAAGGCTAGGCCAGGACTACGTTTGCGGGTCCGCGAGTGATGCGGGCACGACAAGATAAGGCTTGTTACAAATAACCAAAAGTAGTGTGAATCGTTATTCTTATTCTTGACGAGGTATAACACCGTTCCTACAATCCGGTCTTGCTGATGGAGTGTTGCGTTGCAACATAGATTTCACCCTTGTGTCAAGGGGTGCACATAGAAAAAGTGCGGGGGGATCGCACGATTCGCTCCAGTCAGATCGAACAGACCGAGGTTACCGGCCCGATGCAATAGCGGGCCGAGGCGGTTGCCTCCGGCAGGGAGCCGGAGCGTTTTGCGGTTGTCGAGATTAGTCGTGGCAGGGTGGGCTCCCCCAGAGTCGACCCTGTTTCCAGTTGGGCGCATGGGGAGCGCCTGCCAACAGATGCTTGGCTGTCACTGCTAGACGGCGCGGCATCCTTACTTGAGTACGTTGAGATCGGGCGTATGCCGCAGTCTGGCATGCGAAGCGGGCAACGGATGGAGGTAAGCATGAGCGGTTGGAAAACCCTTCATCTTCCCGGCATAGGACGCGCCTTGCAGGTTCGCCTCCGACAGCCGGTACCCGGAGTGAGTCGGGCATTGCAGGTCCGTCTCGCGCATCCGGTCGCGGGCCGCGCCTTGCGCGGTGGCCGCACAACGCTGAAGTACGCGCTGAACAGCCTTGGCGTGGTGGCGGTCGTCTCGGCCGTGTCGCTGTGGCTGAGCCAGGAATGGCGCACCACGCTGGCGGCACTGCTGGCTGGCGACGAAGCACCGGCGGTGCTGGTCAGCGCCGCCATGCCGGCAGCTGAAGCTACGCCGGCTGTGGCCAGCGCAGCCGTGCCGGCCCTGTCGGCCGACGCTGCTGCCGCCCGGCTGGCGCGCGGCAAGGGCGGCCTGCCGACGGTTTCCGGCGTGGACGAATGGGGCCTGGCGGCGAACGCCAAGGTGCCGTCGGTCGCGCACCTGGCCGAGCGGATCCCGGTTACGCGCGTGGCGGCGGACGCCCGCAACAGCGCCACGCTCGGCACCGCGCGCGAGCAGGCGGCCGTGGCCGACTACATCGCCCGCAAGTACCGCGTGGCGGCGCAGGCCACCGCCCAACTGGTCAAGGCGGCCTACCTGACCGGCCGCGAGGTCGGCATCGACCCGCTGCTGATCCTGGGCGTGATCGCGATCGAGTCCAGCTTCAACCCGTACGCCGAGAGCGGCGTGGGCGCGCAGGGCCTGATGCAGGTCATGACCAAGGTCCACCAGGACAAGTACGAGGCCGTGGGCGGCGTCGCCGCGGCGCTGAACCCGTACGCCAATATCAAGATCGGTGCGCTGGTGCTGAAGGATTGCATCGCCCGTGCCGGCTCGCTCGAGGGCGGCCTGAAGTACTACGTCGGCGCCACCACGGCGACCGATGGCGGCTACGGCGCCAAGGTGCTGGCCGAGCGTGCCCGCCTGCGCCAGCTGATCGGCGTGCGCGCGGCGCCGGCCGGCAACGGCAAGGCGGGGGTCGACAGCAAGGCGCCGGCCGAGCAAGTGGCCCCGACCCAGAAGCTGGAAGCCAACAACGGGCCGCACAACGCCTGAGGTTTGCACCAGCCTGTAAAGAAAAAGCACCCCGCGGGGTGCTTTTTCTTTACCTGGAGCCCTTTGGAGCCCTTGTCCGGGCACTGGCTCAGCGGAACAGCCTGGCCAGCCGGGCCATTGCCTCTTCGATGTTCTCGCGCGAGGTCGCATACGAGATGCGGATGTAGTCGCTTGCTGTATGCGGCCCGAAATCCTGCCCCGGCACCATCACCACGCCCGCATCGTGCAGCATCGCCTGCGTCAGCCGGTCGGCGTCGCCGGCGGCCGGGTGGTTGACGCCGCGGCAGTCGGCATAGACATAGAAGGCGCCGTCCGGGCGCACCGGCACGCGCAGGCCCAGCGATTCCAGCACCGGCACGATCAGGTCGCGGCGGCGGCGGAACTCGGCCTTGCGCTCATCGTAGATGGCAAGCGCCTCGGGCGTGAAGCAGGCGAGCGCCGCGTACTGTGCCACGGCGGAGGCGCAGATAAAGAGGTTCTGGGCGACCTTCTCGAACGCCTCGACCAGTGCATCCGGCACCACCAGCCAGCCCAGCCGCCAGCCGGTCATGTTGAAGTACTTGGAGAAGCTGTTCACCGTGACCACGTTATCGTCCAGGCTCAGCGCCGAGACCGGCGTCGCGTCGTACGACAGGCCCTGGTAGATCTCGTCGACGATGGCGAAGCCGTTGCGGGCGCGCACCGCCTGCAGGATGCGGTCGAGCTCGTCGGGCAGGATCGAGGTGCCGGTCGGGTTGGACGGCGTGGCCAGCAGCACGCCACGGGTCTGCTCTCGCCAGTTGGCCTCGACCTGTGCGGCGGTGAGCTGGAAGCGCTCCGCCGGGCCGCTCGGGATCATGCGCGCCGCGCCGTCGAAGGCGGCGACGAAGTGGCGGTTGCACGGGTAGCTGGGATCGGGCATCAGCACTTCGGCGCCAATCTCGACCAGCACCGCGCACGCCAGCAGCAGCGCGCCGGAAGCGCCCGCCGTGACGATCACGCGGCGCGCCGGGATGTCCAGGCCGTAGGCCGTCTTGTAATAGCCGGCGATGGCCTCGCGCAGCGGGTGGATGCCGAGCGCACCGGTGTATTGCGTGACGCCGCGGCGCATCGCCGCCTCGGCCGCGCGCACCACCGGCTCGGCGGCGGTGAAGTCCGGCTCGCCGATGCCCATGTGCACGATATGGCGGCCGGCGCGCTCAAGCTCGGCGGCCTGCTTGGCCAGTTCCATCACGTGGAAGGCATTGATGTTGGCGACGCGGGCGGCGGTGGCAAGACGTTGCATGTCCATGGCGATGGGGAGAGGCGGGCGGAGCCCGATCACAAAAAAAGAATACGTTTAAACGAAAACACCCGCCGCGGCGGGTGTTTCGTCAGGTCCTGGCCGGCGCGGAAGCCGGCCGGTGACCGCCTTAGCGGCGCGCCGCGACCTCGGCCGCGCGCACCTGGGCGGCGAGCTTGTCCAGCACGCCGTTGACGTACTTGTAGCCTTCGACGCCCCCAAAGGTCTTGGTCAGTTCGACCGCTTCGTTGATCACGACCTTGTACGGGATGTCGATGCAGTGCACCAGCTCGTAGCTGCCGACCAGCAGCGCGGCGCGCTCCACCGGCGACAGCTCGTCCACGGTGCGGTCAAGGAACGGCTCGAACGCGGCGGTCAGGCGGGCCTCTTCGCGCACGGCGCCGTTGAGCAGCGCGTCGAAGTGCTCGCGGTCGGCCTTGTTGAAGCCTTGCGCGTCATGCAGGTGGGCCTGGATCGCGCCGATGTCGTTGCGGTTCAGCAGCCATTGGTACAGGCCCTGCAATGCCAGCTCGCGCGAGCGGCGGCGCGCGCTCTTGGGCGGTGCCTTGGCTTCGGTGCGGGCCGCGGGCTTGTTGCCAGCGTTATTGCCGGCGGGCTTGCCGCCGTCATTGCCGCCCGCGTTGTCGGGGGCGTTGGACGTATCACTCATCATCGTCCTCATCGTCTTCCTGGCCGCGCAGCGAGTCCAGCGCATCGACCAGGTTAGCCATCTCCACCGCGGCGCGGGCGCAGTCGCGGCCCTTTTCGCGGGTGCGGGCATGGGCCTGCTCGTCAGTATCGACGGTCAGGATGCCGTTGGCGACCGGCACGTTGAAATCCAGGCCGACGCGGGTGATGCCCGCGCCGGATTCGTTCGAGACCAGCTCGAAGTGGTAGGTCTCGCCGCGCACCACGGCGCCGAGCGCGACCAGCGCGTCGAACTGGCCGCTCTCGGCCATCTTCTGCAGTGCCAGCGGCACTTCCAGCGCGCCGGGAACGGTCACCACCAGGGTGTCCTCGCCTTCGACGCCGAGCTTTTCCAGCTCGGCCACGCAGGCTTCGAGCAGTTCGGCGCAGACAGGCTCGTTGAAGCGGGCCTGCACGATGCCGATACGCAGGCCTTCACCGTCGAGGTTGCTGGGGTAGAAGCCGTGATCCATTGTTCAGTTCTCCAGTTTTCGGGGCGGCCGCGGCGGCGTGGCGCCGCGGCCGGGGTATTGGGGGAAGCTTAGTCCGGGAAGGCTCAGTCGGCCTGGCCGTTCATGGGTTGGTAGCCGGTCACTTCCAGGTCGAAGCCGGTCATGCTGGGCATGCGCTGTTTGGCGGCCAGCACGCACATCTTGCCGACGCCGACATCCTTCAGGATCTGCGCGCCCATGCCGTAGGTGCGCAGGTCCGGCTTGCGGCGGGGGCGGGTTTGCGGCGCGTCCAGCGCGGTGAACTGCGTGAACAGCTGCTCGACGGTGTCGCCGCAGTTCAGCAGCACGATCACGCCGCTGTCGGCCTGGTCGATGGCCTGCATCGCCGCCGGGATGCTCCACGAGTGCGTCGTGGACTTCACTTCCAGCAGGTCCAGCACCGAGAAGGGCTCGTGCACGCGCACCAGCGTTTCCTTGTCCGGCGTCGGCGTGCCGCGCACCAGTGCCAGGTGAGCCTGGCCGGTCGGCTTGTCGCGGTAGGCGATGCTGCGGAAGGTGCCGTATGGCGTCTGCATGTCGCGTTCGCCGACGCGCTCGATGATGCTCTCGGTACGGCTGCGGTAGTGGATCAGATCGGCAATGGTGCCGATCTTCAGGTCGTGTTCCCGGGCGAACTCGATCAGGTCGGGCAGGCGCGCCATGGTGCCGTCGTCCTTCATGATCTCGCAGATCACGGCGGCGGGCGTCAGGCCGGCCAGCGCGCCCAGGTCGCAACCGGCCTCGGTATGGCCGGCGCGGATCAGCACGCCGCCGGGCTGGGCCGTCAGCGGGAAGATGTGGCCGGGCTGGACCAGGTCAGCCGGCCTGGCGTCGCGGGCCACAGCGGCCTGCACGGTGCGGGCGCGGTCGGCGGCCGAGATGCCGGTGGTCACGCCTTCGGCGGCCTCGATCGACACCGTGAAATTGGTGCCGTGCTGGGTGCCGTTGCGGGTGACCATGGGGTGCAGGTCCAGCTGGCGGCAGCGCTCGGCGGTCAGCGTCAGGCAGATCAGGCCGCGGCCATGCTTGGCCATGAAGTTGATCGCTTCCGGCGTGACGAAGTCGGCAGCCAGCACCAGGTCACCTTCATTCTCGCGGTCTTCCTCGTCGACAAGGATGACCATGCGGCCGGCACGGATGTCGGCAATGATGTCTTCGGTACGGGCGATTGTCATGGCGTGCAGGACGGCAAATTGAGGCGAAACGAGCGAAATGCCGCGAATAAGGCGGACGGGAACGGTGGCCGCGTCGGAAGGCGGCCGGACTGAGGCGGGGCGTCGGGCCGGCCGGCCTTGGCATATACGCCCGGCAGGGTGCCCAGTCAAGCCCGCTATTGTACGCCAAGGCAGGCTGCACCGGCGGCCGTGCCGCGGGAAAGTGCGGCGCGGGGCCGGGCCTGGTGAACTCAGGGACTTACTTGCCGGCGTCGGCGGTGGACAGCATCCGCTCCACATAGCGCGCAATCAGGTCGATCTCCAGGTTCACGCGGGCGCCGGGCTTCAACTCCTGCAGCGTGGTGACCTCGACCGTGTGCGGGATCAGGTTGATCGAGAACACGCAGCCGTCGGCTTCGTCGCTGACGCGGTTGACGGTCAGCGAGACGCCGTTGACCACCACCGAGCCCTTGTAGGCCAGGTAGCGGGCCAGCTCGCGCGGAGCGCGGATGCGCAGCTCATGCGATTCGCCGACGGGCGCGAAATGCACCACTTCGCCCAGCCCGTCGACGTGCCCGGAGACCAGGTGGCCGCCGAGGCGATCGGCCAGCCGCAGCGCCTTCTCCAGGTTGACGCGCCCGGCGCGCTCCAGGCCGACGGTCTTGTCGAGCGACTCGCGCGAGACCTCGACGTCGAAGCTGTCCGCGCCCATGGCGATCACCGTCATGCAGGCGCCCTGGATCGCGATGCTGTCGCCGATGATCACATCGGACAGGTCCAGGCCGCCGGCGGCGATATGCAGGCGCACGCCGGCATCGGCGGCGCCCAGCGGGGTTACGGTTTCAATGCGGCCGACGGCCGCGACAATGCCTGTGAACATGGTGGTGTCTTCTGTCTTGGTCAATCTGGGTTGGGCGATCAGGCGTCGTTGCGGCGCGCGATCAGCCGCAGGTCATCGCCGATCTGCCGGATTTCATGCCAGCGGAACTGCGCGGCATCCTGCAGCCGCGCTAGCGGCGGCAGGTTGAACATGCCCTGCGCATCGCCGAGCAGCTTGGGCGCCAGGTAGATCAGCAGCTCGTCGGCGCAGTGTTCGCGCACCAGCGAGCCATTGAGCTTGAAGCCCGCTTCGACGTGCAATTCGTTGATGCCGCGCCGGCCCAGTTCCTGCAGCATCCGGGGCAGCTCGACCTTGCCATGCGGGTTGGGCAGGACCACCACTTCGGCGCCGCGCGCTTCCAGCGCCCGCTGGCGTTCGCGGTCTTCCACCGCGCAGAACACCAGTACCGGCTTGGCGAACTCGCCGGCGTCCGGGGTCAGGATCTTTGCGTCGAGCGGCACTTCCAGCCGCGAATCGACCAGGACCCGCTGCGGCTGGCGTGGGGTGGCGAGCGCGCGCACGGTCAGCGCGGGGTCGTCGTCGCGGACCGTGCCGATGCCGGTCAGGATCGCGCAGGCGCGTGCGCGCCAGGCATGGCCATCGTCGCGAGCCGCCTGGCCGGTGATCCACTGGCTGGTGCCGTCATGCAGCGCGGTGCCGCCGTCCATCGACGCCGCCACCTTGACCCGCACCCACGGCAGCCCGCGTGTCATGCGCGACACGAAGCCGATATTGAGATCGCGCGCTTCCTTTTCCAGCAGGCCGCAGCGCACGTCGATGCCGGCATCGCGCAGCCGCTGCAGGCCGCGTCCGGATACCGAGGGGTTCGGGTCTTCCATGGCCGCCACCACCCGCGCCACGCCGGCGCGCACCAGCGCATCGGCGCATGGGGGCGTGCGGCCGAAGTGGCTGCACGGCTCGAGCGTGACGTAGGCGGTGGCGCCGTCCGGATCCAGCCCGCGCGACAGCGCGTCTTTCATCGCCTGGATCTCGGCATGGTCCTGTCCGGCCGGCTGGGTGTAGCCCTGGCCGATGACCTTGCCGTCCTTGACCAGCACGCAGCCGACGCGCGGATTGGGCGTGGTGGTGAACATGCCCCGCGCGGCGAGCGCGAGGGCCTGTTGCATGGCGGCGTGGTCGGTATCGGAAAACATGGCGCCTGTAGCTCGTGGCCGGTTTGCGGTGGATGGAGGAGAGTCTGTCCGGGGTTCCAGGGTTACGGCGGCTCAGGGCCGTCCGCCGCGTCGCAATCGCTGTCGCGGCCCGGCGTGCAGAGCCGGATGCGGCCCTGGGCGCCAAGCCGCACCTGGCGCTGCGCGCCGCGGCAGCTGAGCGCGAAGGTGGCGGCCTGGAAGCCGCCTTGCTCAGACCGAGAGTATCCCACAGGCAGGAATTTCAGCCCATTGGTGCCACGGGCGGTCTGGCGCAGGGTGACTGACAGGCAGGCCATGCCGGGCTCCACGACGGACAGTACGGTGCGTCCCTTTATGGCGCCGGGGTTCGCGACCAACTGCCAGCCATGATCCAGCGTAGTCTCCCCCGCCAGCGGTTCAAGCATCACTTCCGTGCGCCGTCCCAGCGCGGTGGCCCGGGCCAGCGCCAGCGACGCCGCCAGGCGGTCGGCGGCGAGTGCGACCTGCTGGCGGGCGAGCAGGTCCTGGAATGTCGGATAGGCCGCCGCGGCAAGGATGGCCATGACGGCCAGCGCGGTCAGCAGCTCCGCCAGGGTCAGGCCGCGCTCGCCGCGCTGGATGCGGTGGATGCGGTGGATGCTGGCAGGGCGGGCGGTCATCAGCACTCCGGGGGTCTTGCCTGTGCCGTGGCCTGGCCGGCGGGCAGCACCAGCCATTGACCGGTGCTGCGCAGGATCAGCACACCGCATTGCGGGTCGGGCTGCCGGGGCTCGGCGCGCAATTCGACGCAGGCATCCAGTGTTTCCTCCGCGCACGCACCGGCCGTCAACGTGTGCCGGACGGTGCCGGTGGCGGGTATCTGCCGCGGCCATTGGCCGGCGGGGACGTCTGCGCCAGGTTCCGCGGCGAATGTCATGGCGCCTGCGGCGTGGCGCTCCAGTTGCAGCATCGCCTCGGTCAGCGCCGCGCGGGCCTGTGCGCGCCAGCCCCGCTGCAAATAGTGGTGCCATGCCGGCAAGGCAATGGCCGCGAGCACGGCAACGATCGCCAACGCCGTGGCAAGCTCGATCAGGCTGAAGCCATGTCCCTGGCGGCAATGTTTATAGGCAAGGCTCATGGCTTGTCCTCGGTTGCCGGTCCGATGATCTCGCGCCACCGCAGCCTGCCGGTCCGACGGCTGGCCAACGTTTGCGTCAGCAGCGTGGCCCCCTTGCCGTCGGCCGCCCACAGCGACAGTGCGTACGCCTCGCTCGCGGACAGGCCCGGCGTTGTAGCTCCGCCTGGCACTGGCGTAGTGTTGACGAAGACGGTTGCCCCCGCCGGCAGCACCTGGCCGGTTGCCATGTGCACGGCTTGCCCAAGGATGTCCCGAACCACGGAGTCGCCGGTCGCGGCAAGTACGAGGTAGCCACGCCGGACGCCGTCAGGCGTGCGTGTCACAAACATCAGGTGGCCGGGAAACACGGATTCGAGCTGCTCGACCTGCTCGCCGGGATGGGGCAGCGTCAACTGCCAGCCGGCGTATGGCGCGGCGTCGGCCTTTGCCGCGGGCGCGCGCAGGATGTAGCCGCCGTCGCTGGCTTGTATTGCGATCTGCGCAGGCACAGCGCCCGGCGTGCTGCCCTGCGCCGGGTCCGGAACGGCCGACAGGCCGTTACCACCGCCATAGACCACGACCGGCGCCGTCGGCGAACCGAGCAGCACCGGTGCCTCGTCCACCGGAGGCTGGGCCTGGCCCGGCGTGCTGTGCAGGCAAGCGGCCGCGCCCGCGCCCGCCAGCGGGAATCGCCACAGCTGCCCGGCGTTGTCCGTGGCATAGGCAGCGACTGCCTGGCCTGCCATGTCGGCCAGCACGCTGACGGCGATGAGGTCGGCCATTGCCGGCTTGTCCGCGCAGTCGCGCTCGGGCAGCGGCAGCAAGCGAGGCGCGTACTTCCCCGCCCATGCCGCGCCCGCGGGCTTGTCCAGGGACAGCAGCAACAGGCCGGAGCGGCCATAAAGCGCCCGGTCCAGCGTGACGACGGCATGCCAGCGCACGCCAGCCGTATCGGGCATGCCCGCCGCACGTATCGGGCCGCGCGCGGAGATGGGCAGCGTGTCGGAGGCGGTGGCTTCCCACAGCATGCCGAAGGGCTGCAGTGCCTCCGGATCTGACACGTCGAGCGCCAGCACCGCGGCCGGGTTGCCGGTGGCAGGGCTGCCGACGATGCCGCAAAGCAATACCGTGCGCCATTCGCCGCGCACGGTCACGTCCTGCGCTTCGGGGCGTGGGCAGGGCGCCGGCAGCAGCGGCGCACCGGCCTGCGGCAGTGCGAGGGCATAGGGCAACAAGGTCCGCGGCAGGTAGGCCGCGCGCTCGTCGCCGGTGACCGCATCGAAGGCATGCAGCAGGCCATCGGCGGTGCCCAGCCAGGCCATGTGCCGGCGCAGCCCGTAGCGCACGCGAAAGGCGGTGTGCCCGGGTTTGCCGGGTGCCCATGCCGGCGGCGCCACCACGCGCACGCGGGCCCCCGCGGCATGGCCGAGGGCTGTGTCGCGCGGCCGCAGTCCCGACACGGACTGTGCGCCGCGCAGCCAGTCCAGTCGGGCGCTCTGATCGCCGTTGCCGCTCGTTGCCGCGGCTGGCTCCACCAGTTGTTCCGGTGCTTCATCGGTGGGCGCCGACGATGTAACGATGCGACGCGATGCCGGGGGGCGCTGGTCCAGCAGGTTGCCGGCTTCCCAAAGGTAAGACGCCGGCGAAGCGCCTGCCGCCCCCTGCCAGCCGAGCGCGAACAGGCGGCCGGTCCATGGGTAGGCCCCCTCTGTGGTGCGGTAAGCGAGCGGCAACCGCCCGGCATCGGTGTCGGCAGCGGCGGCGCTCAGCCAGGTGAAGGCAAGCACAATCACGGCAAGGTGTCTCATGGCTGGACCTCGCTCTGCACGACTGCGCGTACAGCCCGGCTGCGCCCGAAGCCGATGGCCGTGATCCGGATCCTTGGGCCCGGCTGGCTGGTGGCCGGACTGTCCGCTACCGCATGGCCGGCCGGCGCCTGGTCCAGCAGCTCGGCGACGTAGCGGGGCAAGTCGCGCGTCCCGGCGGTGCCTGGCGGCAGCACGGGCAGCGTTGCGCCGGTGAAGCGGCCCAGCGGCACGCCGACCGCATCGGCGTCGGCACCGGCCAGCAGCCATGGTTGCCAGACCGGCGTGCCGCCTGCAGCAGGCAGGCAGATGCCGGCCTGCAGTCCGGTGCCGCAGTGGCCGGGTTCGGGCATGGGGTCAAGACGGCCGCTTTGGCCCTTGCCTGCCGCCGCCGCCAGCAAGTCGGCTTCGCCATCGAGCAGCGCGACCTCGGCCGCCCGGAATGCGATCTCGCGATCCAGTTGCATGACCGTGAGTTGCCGGCCGGCCATCAGCATCTGCAGCGTGGCGGCGGCCAGCAGCAGGACCAGCAGCAGCATCGTGCCGCATAGCAGCAGCGTGGCGGCGCCTGACTGGCGCGCGGGCAGCGGTTGTCGGGTCAGCATAGCGTGTCCTGGCAGCGTGGCAGGTTGCGCAGCCGTACCGTGGTGGCGAAGACGCGGCGGGCGGTGCCTGGCACGCCCGGGCCGGCGGCATCCAGGTCGGCGGCGGCGCTCCCGGCGGGTGGCGGCGGCTCGGCGTTCTCCTGGCCCGCCGCCGAGCCGGGCCGGTCGCCACGCACGGCCAGCGCGACCTGCACGGCCAGTACGCGCTCCCATGCCGCTGCGCCCTGCGCCTGGATCGTGGCGGCCGGTTCATAGCGGTCGGCCACGCCGTCGCCGTCGGTGTCCAGGCCGTAGCGGAACTGCAGCGACTCGACGCCGCGGACCAGCGCGCCGGAAGTCCAGCCGGTGCCATCGATCGTCCCCTGGCGGCGGGTCGGGTAGCGGCACAGCAGCTGCGGCACGCCATCGCTGCCGGCTGTGACGTAAATCAGGTTGGCCGCGACGTAGTCAGGCGTCCCGTAGGGACCGGCCTGTTGCGCGGCGACGCCATAGCCGCTGCAGTCGGTCATGGTCTGGTCCGGTTGCGCCAGCGCTCCCGGCAGGCCGCTGCCGTCGAAACGCACCAGCAGCGCATCGCTGCGTCCGACCCCGGCCCTGGCGCAGGACGGCAGGGGGCCGATGGCTGGCTGGCCGCAATTGTCGGCACCGCTGACGGCAGGGAATGCCGTCACTGCGGCGGTCGCCGCGCCCGCCGGTGCCATCCGCCAGCCGGCCTGCCGCAGCAACAGCGTGATGACGGCCAGCGCGCGCTGGCCGCGCTCTTCGAGCAGGATGCGATCGGCGATCACGAGGTATGCCGCCTGTGCCGCGAGGAATGTCGATACCGCGGCTGCGGCAACAACCAGTCCGAGCGTCATGCCGACCAACAGCTCCACCAGCGTGTATCCCGGCATGGTGCGAAGTCTCAAGGCCGCACCCACAATGCCATGCCTGACAGGCCATCCGTGCCGCCGCTCCATGTTGCGGTAACCAGCTTGTCAGCTTCCGCGCAAAGGCGCAGCGTCGGCGTTCCGGCGCACCGGTCAGGTATCGCCACGGCAGCGTCGGTCTCGGCGAACTCAAGCGCAAGGCGCGCTGACCGGTTGATGGTTTCCTGCTCGCGCAGATGGCCCATTGCCTGGGGCGCGAGGCCCATCAAAGGCAGCAGCCCTGTGCCCAGGACGAACAACGCGCAAAGCGAATCGTGCAGCGTGAAGCCATCTGGTCCACGGCGGGTACTGGCGAGCTGTGGCGTGGACGTACGGTAGCGATGCAGATGCGGCATGGGGAGTCAGCGTGACTGGCAGGGACCCCCAAGATAGCTGCCGGACGTGCGCGGCTACGTTTCCGAGCGTGAAGAATCTGCGGAATGTTGTGTCGGTTCAGCGCCGGCGAGGGCTGGCTGCAACTCGCCTCACTGGCACGCTGTCGACTGCGTCGCCTGCGGCCGGCAGACACGCACCCGGCCGAGCTGGCTGATGTCGACCAGCCGCTGGTTGCCGTTGCCCAGCGTCAGCAGCAACTGCGCGGATTGCATGACATCCGCCAGCGTGCGCGTATAGCCGACTGGCGAGAGTCGGTCCACTGCGTGTAGACCGGGAAGCCGTCCTTGTAGGACGCATAGCTCGAAATCGCTTCCGGCGTCGGCTGCTGGCCTTGCAGGTAGCGGATGCTTTCGTAGTACAGCTCGCTGACCGGGTCGAGCGACTTGTACACGCCGGAGCGGCCGAACTGGTTCAGGTAGTTCTTGTCGACCGTGGACGCGCCGACATACGAAAAAGGCGTTCCGACTTCGTTATTTTGTTATTTCGGACTGCTTATTTCGGCCTGCATTCCGGCCCTTTTTGTGTCTTTGCACGGGCTCGAATGGAATGCAACGGGGATTAAACAACTAGTAATTCGTTACTTTTGCTACCCCTTCCGAGGGGTGGACGCCGCGAACTCGTCCAGTACGTCGCGGAATTCCGACACATCCTCGAAACTCCGGTACACCGACGCAAAGCGGATATAGGCGATCTTGTCGAGCTTGCGCAGCTCGCGCATCACCAGCTCGCCGACCTGGCTGCTGGCGATTTCTTTCTCGCCCAGCGACAGCAGTCTTTCCTCGATGCGGGTGATGGCTTCATCGATGGCTTCAGCCGAGACCGGACGCTTGCGCAACGCCAGGCGCATCGAATCCTTCAGCTTGGCGCGCGCGTAGTCGACGCGCGAGCCGTTTTTCTTGACGATGGCGGGGAAGAACAGCTCGATCCGCTCATAGGTGGTGAAGCGGCGGTCGCAGGACTCGCAGCGGCGGCGCCGGCGTACGGCATCGCCGTCTTCCGACATGCGCGTGTCGAGCACCTGGGTATTGGAATGACCGCAAAAGGGGCATTTCATGCCTGACCACCTTCAGTTGAATTCCGCCGCCTGTTCCGCGTGGGTGTTCCGCGGAGGCGGGGCGGGTTGGCGAGGCCCGCAAGCCGGACCGCCTGTGTCATGTGACAGGGCGCGGCTTGCGGGGCTGCCGGCCACCCTCGCGGGTGGCCTGGAAGCATCAGCCGTAGACCGGGAAACGCTTGGTCAGGGCAGCCACCTGCTCGCGCACGCTGGCGATGTTGGCGGCGTCGTGCGGGTTCTCCAGCACGTCGGCGATCAGGTTGCCGACGATGCGCGCTTCTTCTTCCTTGAAGCCGCGGGTGGTCATGGCCGGCGAGCCCAGGCGGATGCCCGAGGTCACGAACGGCTTTTCCGGATCGTTCGGGATGGCGTTCTTGTTGACGGTGATGTGCGCCTCGCCCAGGATGCGCTCGGCGTCCTTGCCGGTGATGTTCTTGGCGCGCAGGTCGACCAGCATCACGTGGCTTTCGGTGCGGCCCGAGACGATGCGCAGGCCGCGCGCGATCAGGGTCTCGGCCAGCACGGCGGCGTTCTTCACCACTTGCTGCTGGTATTCCTTGAACTCGGGCGTCAGCGCTTCCTTGAACGCCACCGCCTTGCCGGCGATCACGTGCATCAGCGGGCCGCCCTGGATGCCAGGGAAGATCGCCGAGTTGATGGCCTTCTCATGCTCGGCCTTCATCAGGATCACGCCGCCGCGCGGGCCGCGCAGGCTCTTGTGCGTGGTGGTGGTGACAAAGTCGGCGTGCGGCACCGGGTTCGGGTAGACACCAGCGGCGATCAGGCCGGCGTAGTGGGCCATGTCGACCATGAAATAGGCACCGATCGACTTGGCGACGCGGCTGATGCGCTCGAAGTCGATGCGCAGCGCGAAGGCCGAGGCGCCGGCGATGATCAGCTTGGGCTTTTTCTCTTGCGCCAGCTTTTCCAGCGCGTCGTAGTCGATGTCTTCCTGCGCGTTCAGGCCATAGCTGACCACGTTGAACCACTTGCCGCTCATGTTCAGCGCCATGCCGTGGGTCAGGTGGCCGCCTTCGGCCAGGCTCATGCCCATGATGGTGTCGCCCGGCTTGAGCACGGCGAAGTACACGCCCTGGTTGGCCTGCGAACCCGAATTGGGCTGCACGTTGGCGGCCTCGGCGCCGAACAGCTGCTTGACGCGGTCGATGGCGAGCTGCTCGACCATGTCGACAAACTCGCAGCCACCGTAGTAGCGCTTGCCGGGATAGCCCTCGGCGTACTTGTTGGTCAGTTGCGAACCCTGCGCGGCCATCACGGCCGGCGAGGTGTAGTTTTCGGAGGCGATCAGCTCGATGTGGTCTTCCTGCCGCTGGTTTTCCTTCTGGATGGCGGCAAAGACCTCAGGGTCGATCTGGTCGATCGTGAAACGGCTGCGTTCGAACATGGCGAGACTCGTCTGAAAAAAGGGAATCCGATTCAAGCATCGGGAGCATCGGTTAGGGCGCGCGGGGAAGGCTAGCGGCGACCGGCGCTGGCGGCACTTTGCAGCCGTCGGCGCAGGGCGCACCCTGCTTCCCATTCGCTGCCCAGGCGAGCGGCAGGCGTGTGAAACGACACGCCAGAGAACTTGCGCTTCCTCGTGGTAGTGCCCACTGACTTCGCCAGTCGCGCAAGGTGGAATGGTTGCGCGCAGTGTAGCGCGTAGAGTGCGCCCGCCGCAAGCCGTCAACCCGCCAGCCAAGGCTGGTCAAGGGCTGGCCAGCAACTTGCTGTTGCAAACTCGTACCGCGGGTTTACACGAAACCGCGTTCGCTCTCCGTTACAATCGCGGCCATGACAAACTTTGTCTGGACCCTGCGGGTGTACTGGGAAGACACCGACGCGGGTGGCGTAGTGTTCTACGCCAACTACCTCAAGTTCTTCGAACGGGCCCGCACCGAGTGGCTGCGTTCGCTCGGTATCGAGCAGCAGGCGCTGGCCGACGAGGCCGGCGTGGTCTTCATCGTCCGTAGCACGGCGGTGGACTACAATGCGCCCGCCCGCCTCGATGACCAGCTCGAGATCCGAACGCGCATCGACCGGGTCGGCCCGGCCTCGGTCCAGTTCACGCAGGAAGCCTGGCGTGACGAGCTGATGCTTGCATCCGGCGCCATCCGCGTCGGATGTGTCGATCGAAGCACTTTCCGTCCCGCCCCGATTCCCGCCCCCGTCCTAGCTACCATCAAGTCCGCCCGATGAATCCCGTGACCGTCACGCAAGACATGTCGATCGTAACGCTGGTGCTCCACGCCAGCCTGCTGGCACAGGCCGTCATGGCGCTGTTGCTCGTCATGTCGCTGTTTTCGTGGACCTATATCTTCCGCAAGCACCTGGCGCTGCGCTCGGCGCGCACCCAGACAGAGGGGTTCGAGCGCGACTTCTGGGCTGGCGGCGACCTGCAGGCGCTATATAACAGTGCCGTCAACAACCGCCACAACACCGGCGCGCTCGAGCGGATCTTCGAATCCGGCATGGGCGAGTTCCTGAAGGCGCGCGAGCGCGGCAACGATTCCGGCGCGCTGCTCGACGCGGCCCGCCGCGCCATGCGCGCCGCCTACCAGCGCGAGATGGATGTGCTCGAGTCGCACCTGCCGTTCCTGGCCTCGGTGGGCTCGGTCAGCCCGTATATCGGCCTGTTCGGCACGGTGTGGGGGATCATGAACGCATTCCGCGGCCTGTCAAATGTGCAGCAGGCCACGCTGGCATCGGTGGCCCCCGGCATTGCCGAGGCGCTGGTGGCCACTGCGATCGGCCTGTTCGCGGCGATCCCGGCGGTGATCGCCTATAACCGCTATGCCACCGAAATCGACCGCCTCGCGATCCGTTTCGAAAGCTTCATGGAAGAGTTCCTGAACATCCTGCAACGGCAGACCCGCTAACCGAATCCAAGACAGGCAGTCCGGGTGACCGCCCGGGCTCCCGTCGTTTCCAGGAGTCCTGCAATGGCAGCCATTCAGCGCCGCGGCGGTTCGCGCCGCCGGGCAAGCGCCGACATCAATGTCGTGCCATATATCGATGTCATGCTCGTGCTGCTGGTCATCTTCATGGTGGCAGCGCCGATCGTGAGCCCCGCCACCGTGGACTTGCCCACCGTGGCCAACGCCACGCCGCAGCAGAAGGCGCCGCCGATCGTCGTCACCGTGCACGAGAACGGCGACCTGACCGCGCGCGGCAAGGACAACGCCGGCAATGCCTTCGAGCGCAAGCTCGATAAGCAGGGCCTGCTCGATTTCGTGCACCAGCGCCAGAACGAGAACCCGGACCAGCCGGTGGTGATCGCCGCCGACCGTTCGGTGAAGTATGAAGCCGTGCTCGATGTCATGTCGGTCCTGAAGGCCGACGGCATCAAGCGCGTGGGCCTGATGGTCAAGTCCAAGACTTCCTGACGCGTTGAACCCGTATAGAAGCCGCATTGATGCGCCCGACTGACAGCCTTTGCGATTGCCGTTGCGCCCGATGAATACCGTCGCCGCCTATCCCTACCAGCCGGTGAAAGAGCGGGGAACCATGCGTTCCTTCACGCTCGCGCTCGTCATGCACCTGCTGCTGGGCATCGTGCTGTATTACGGCGTGCACTGGCAGAGCAGCACGCCGGTCGGCGCCGAGGCCGAGCTGTGGGAAGAGATTCCCGCCGCCACCGCGCCGCCACCGACGCCGCGCGAGCCCGAGCCCGAGCCGGTGGTGCAGCCGCGCCCCGTGCCCGCGCCGCCGGCGCCGCAGGTGAAGAGCAAGGTCGAGGAAGACGCCGACATCGCGCTCGAGAAGAAGAAGCGCCAGGCCGAGGCCGCTGCGCGCGAGGAAGCCGAGCGCAAGGAAGCGGCCCGCAAGGAGGTCGCGCGCAAGGAAGAGGCCCGCAAGGAAGAGGCCCGGAAGGAAGAGGCCCGCAAGGAAGAGGCGCGCAAGGAAGCCGAGCGGAAAGAGGCCGAACGCAAAGTGGCCGAGCGCAAGGAAGCTGAACGCAAGGAAGCGCAGCGCAAGGAAGACGCGAAGAAAAAGGCCGCGCAGCAGGAGCAGGACCGCAAGGAACAGGCGGAGCGCGAGCGCAAGGAAGCCGCCGACGCCAAGGCCAAGGCGCAGGCCGACGCCAAGGCGAAGGCCCAGGCCGAGGCGAAGGCCAAGGCACAGGCCGATGCCAAGGCCAAGGCGCAGTCGGAGGCGGCTGCCAATGCACAGCGCAAGAGCGAGCTGGCGCGCCTGCAGGCGCTGGCCGGTGGCGGCGCCGGCGGCGGCGGCGTGGGCAGCACGACCGGCGCGGGCGCCGGTGGCGGCGGCAAGGCGTCGCCGGGCTATGCCGACCGCGTGCGCCGCCGGGTGAAGCCGAACATCGTGTTCACGGAAGACGTGCCAGGCAATCCGAGCGCGGTGGTATCGGTGCGACTGGCACCGGACGGCTCGCTGATGTCCGCGCGGCTGTCCAAGTCCAGCGGCAATTCGGCGTGGGACAACGCCGTGCTGCGCGCGGTCGAGCGTTCTGACCCGCTGCCGCGCGACGAGGACGGCAAGGCGCCGGCCAGCTTTACTATCACCTTCCGGCCGAAGGACTGAGTGACCGGCACGCCATGATTTGCAACATAATGCAACCTTCATCGCCGGCTTTTAGTCCCAACGCTACGATGGCAGGTTGCCTGACGCAGCCGGCAGTGTGCAGACCGCACGCACAACGGGGATGCGCCATGCGCGGTCCTGCCCGTGTTGCCGTCTGCCTGATTCCTGCCGTGCCCGACGAATCTTGAAATCGACTGAGGAGCAGCATGCGAAAGCTTTGGGCCCCCAACTGGCTGTCCGAGAGGCGGCACAATGCAAACCAACGAGCCGCCCGCCGGGCGGGACGCCGCGCGCTGATGGCGTGGCTGGCCGCGGCACTGACCGTGGCCGCCGGCGCCGCGCACGCGCAGCTCAACGTTGAAATCTCCGGGGTCGGCTCCAGCCAGATCCCGGTCGCTACCGCCAATTTCCAGGGCGAGGCCCAGGCCCCGCAAAACCTGACCGCGATCATCCGTGCCGACCTGGCGCGCAGCGGCCGCCTGCGCAATGTCGACCCGGGCGGCGCCACGGTGGCGGAATCCGCCAATGTCGACCTGGGCAGCTGGAAGTCGCGCGGCGCCGACGCCTTCGTCGCCGGCAGCGTGACCCCGGCCGGCGGCGGCCAGTACGAGGTGCGTTTCCGCCTGTACGACACGGTCAAGGGCCAGAGCCTGGGCGGGCTGGCCTTCACCGTCAACCAGGCCCAGCTGCGCGTGACCGCGCACAAGATCGCCGACTACATCTATGAAAAGCTGCTGGGCGAGCGCGGCGTGTTTGCCACGCGCCTGTCGTACGTGTCCAAGGTAGGCGGCAAATACCAGCTGCTGATCTCGGACTCGGATGGCCAGAACTCGCAGGTGGCGCTGACCAGCAACGAGCCGATCATCTCGCCGTCGTGGTCGCCGGACGGCCGCCGCGTGGCCTATGTCTCGTTCGAAGCCAAGAAGCCGGTCGTGTACGTGCACGATCTCGCCAGCGGCAAGCGCACGCTGGTGTCGAACCAGAAGGGCAACAACAGCGCGCCGTCGTGGTCGCCTGACGGCCAGCGCCTGGCGCTGGCGCTGTCGCGCGACGGCAATACCCAGATCTACCAGGTGAACGCCGACGGTTCGGGCATCCGCCGCCTGTCGCGCAGCAGCGCCATCGACACCGAGCCGCAGTACTCGCCCGATGGCCGCAGCATCTACTTCACCAGCGACCGCGGCGGTGCGCCGCAGGTCTATCGCATGCCCGCCGGCGGCGAAGAAGCCGGCGCGGCACAGCGTGTCACCTTCAAGGGCAGCTACAACGTGAGCCCGCGCGTCTCGCCGGACGGCAAGTACCTGGCGTACATCTCGCGCGCGGGCGGCTTCAAGCTGCAACTGCAGGACCTGAGCAACGGCGACGTGACGTCGCTGACGGATACGGCCAACGACGAGGCCCCGAGCTTCGCCGCCAACGGCAAGTACATTCTCTATGCCACCCGCGTGGGCGGTCGCGCGGTGCTGGCGGCGGTGTCCACTGACGGGCGTACCCGGCAGGTTCTGTCCCTCCAGTCCGGCGATGTTCGCGAGCCGTCCTGGGGTCCTTTCATGCAATAACAGGAGTCATTCACCATGCCCCAACTGATGAGCAAAACCCTTGCCGTCGCCGCACTGCTGGCCCTGGGCGCCTGCAGCTCCGGCGTCAAGCTGGACGACACCGCCAACGGCGCCGGCAAGGCCGGCACGGGTGCGGACCCGCGCGCCGTCACGCCGGTGACCGCTGCCGATCCGTTGAACGACCCGAACAGCCCGCTGGCCAAGCGCAGCGTGTACTTCGACTTCGACAGCTACACCGTCAAGTCCGACTACCAGGGCATGCTGACCGAGCACGCGAAGTACCTGGGCGGCAACAAGGGCCGCAAGATCCTGATCCAGGGCAACACCGACGAGCGTGGCACCAGCGAGTACAACCTGGCGCTGGGCCAGAAGCGCGCCGAAGCCGTGCGCCGTTCGCTGGCCTCGATGGGCGTGCCCGACGGCCAGATGGAAGCCGTGAGCCTGGGCAAGGAAAAGCCCAAGGCCACCGGCCACGATGAAGCCTCGTGGGCGGAAAACCGCCGCGCGGACATCAACTACTGATCTGCGGACTGACCCTCCATGAAAGCACGCGTATCCACCCTGTTGTGGCTTGCCGCCGTCGCCGGCGGCGGCATGCTCCCGCTCACGCAGGCGCAGGCCGGTGTGTTCGACGATGACGAGGCCCGCAAGGCGGTTATCGGCCTGCGCGACCAGTTCAACGGTTTCCAGGCGACCGCCACGCAGCGCATCGAGCAGAACAGCCGCACCACGCTCGACATGCAGAACCAGCTCGAGGGCATGCGCCAGGAAGTGGCGCGGCTGCGCGGCCAGAACGAAGTGCTGCAGAACACGGTGGACACGCTGCAGAAGCAGCAGAAAGACTACTACGCCGACCTCGATGCGCGCCTGAAGAAATTCGAGCCGCAACAGGTCACGGTCGAAGGCCGCGAAGGCGTGTCGCAGCCGGGCGAAAAGCCCGAATATGACGCCGCGCTCAAGCAGTTCCAGGCGGGCGACTTCAAGAGCGCAGGGAATTCGTTCTCGGCGTTCGTCAAGAAGTACCCGCAGAGCCCGTACCTGCCGCTGGCGCAGTACTGGCTCGGCAACTCGCTGTATGCGCAGCGCGACTACAAGGGGTCCACCTTCGTGCTGCAGAACATGGTCAACGCCAGCCCGACGCACCCCAAGGTGCCGGACGCGATGATCGCCATTGCCAACAACCAGCTCGAGTCCGGCCAGAAGGCGGCCGCGCGCAAGACGCTGGAGCAGGTGGTGGCCAAGTATCCTGGCACCGAAGGCGCACAGGCGGCGAGCAACCGGCTCAAGACGCTGAAGTAAGCGTCGGCGGCGGCGCGCCGCCCGCTGCTGCAAGGCCCGCTTCGGCGGGTCTTTCTCGTTTGTCGCGCTAGAATATGCGATTCGCCTGAATGTTCTTGCGCGCCGCCCCGGTGCGCCTCCCGCACCATGACCAAACGCGCCATCGTCCTGCTTTCCGGCGGACTCGACTCCGCCACCGTACTTGCCATGGCCCGCGCCCAGGGTTTCGAGACCTATGCGCTGTCGATGCGCTATGGCCAGCGCCACTCTTCTGAACTGGAGGCCGCGAAGCGCGTGGCTGCGGCGCTGGGCGCCACCCGCCACGAAATCGTCGACCTCGACCTGCGCCGCTTCGGCGGGTCGGCGCTGACCGACGACGCGCTGGAAGTGCCCACCGACGGCACCACCGGCGGCATCCCCGTCACTTACGTGCCGGCGCGCAACACCATCATGCTGTCGCTGGCGCTCGGCTGGGCCGAGGCCGTGGGTGGTCGCGACCTCTTCTTCGGCGCCAATGCGGTGGACTACTCCGGCTACCCCGATTGCCGGCCCGAGTACGTCGCCGCCTACGAAACCCTGGCGAACCTCGCCACCAAGGCGGGCGTCGAGGGTGACCGCTTCCGCATACACGCGCCCATCATCGACATGACCAAGGCCGAGATCATCCGCGCCGGCATCGGCCTGGGCGTCGACTACAGCCTGACAGTGTCGTGCTATCAGGCCGACGACGACGGCCGCGCCTGCGGCGTGTGCGACTCGTGCCGGATCCGCCGCGCAGGCTTCGAAGCCGCAGGCGTGCCCGATCCGACCCGCTACCAGGGCGCCGCCTGAACATCCCGAACTGAACGCCGGCAGAAGCCGTCCCCCTCCCAACGACATGCCTGAAATCGACCTTGCCGCGCTCTCGCGCACTGTGCTGCTGAGCACGTTCGTCCTGACCTTCCTGTTCGGCGCTGTCCTGCAGCGCACGCACTTCTGCACCATGGGCGCAGTCTCCGACGTGGTCAACATGGGCGACTGGACCCGCGCGCGCATGTGGGGCCTGGCCATCGGCGTGGCCATGATCGGCACCGGCGTGCTGGCCTGGACCGGCGCAGTCGATCCGACCAAGACCATCTACGCCGCCAGCAAGCTGGGATGGCTGTCGGCGCTGGCGGGCGGGCTGATGTTCGGCTTCGGCATGGTGCTGGCATCGGGATGCGGCAGCAAGACGCTGGTGCGCATCGGCGCGGGCAACCTGAAGTCGCTGGTGGTGTTCGTGTTCCTGGGGCTGTCTGCCTACATGACGCTGCGTGGCCTGTTCGGCGTGGTACGCGTCAACACCGTCGACGCGGTGGCGGTCACGCTGCCAACCACGCAGGACCTGCCGTCGATACTGGCGCAGGGCACGTGCATGGGGCGCGGCGTGCTGCAGCTCGGTCTCGGGCTGCTGCTCGGCGGCGTGCTGGTGGTGTGGGCGCTGGCGGGCCGCGGCTTCCGCTCGTTCGACAACCTGCTCGGCGGCATCGGCGTCGGACTGATCATCGTGGCGATGTGGTACGTATCCGGCCACCTGGGCTACGTCGCCGAGGATCCGAACACGCTCGAAGAACTGTTCATGTCGACCAACTCGGGCCGCATGGAAAGCCTGAGCTTCGTCGCGCCGTACGCCTATACGCTCGACTGGCTGATGATGTTCAGCGACAAGAGCAAGGTGCTGACCATCGGCATCGTCAGCGTGTTCGGCGTGATCGCCGGCGCGGCGGTCTATGCGCTGGCCACGCGCACGTTCCGCTGGGAAGGCTTCGGCAATGCCGAGGACGTGGCCAATCATATGGTCGGCGGTATCCTGATGGGGGCGGGCGGCGTGACCGCGCTGGGCTGCACGGTGGGGCAGGGGCTGTCAGGCGTGTCGACGCTGGCAATCGGGTCCTTTATCGCGCTGGCCGGCATCCTTCTGGGTGCAGTGCTGGCGTTCCGCTACCAAATGTGGCGGTTGGAACGCATGGTGTGAATGGCGAACGCTTGACAGTCCGGATGCTGTGTCACTATAATCGCGGTTCTGTTTTTTCGGGTCGTTAGCTCAGTCGGTAGAGCAGCGGACTTTTAATCCGTTGGTCGCGTGTTCGAGTCACGCACGACCCACCAGCATTCGAAGTACACGAAGGCCTGCGCAATGCGCAGGCCTTCGTCGTTTTCAGGTCGCAAAACGCATCCTCCAAGGGATGCGGTCTCCGTCTCCTCGCGTTGCGCACACCCCAGGCGATGCCGCCGCAGCCGCCAGCGTGCGGATTCCAGCGCAAAAGCCCGCGAAATCATTGGTTTAACCAGATCGAGTTAGAGACTTGTTGTCTTATCCACATGAGAATGAGCAGCGGACCTGGCATGGCAGGCGCGGCGGGAGACACAGATGAATTGAGCCGGGCCACCACCTGGCAGGATTCCATATGCGGCAAGCAGGTGAATCGTCACCGGCCAGTGGCCACGTGCTGCGCATCATCTGGCCGTTCGTTCCGGTTGTGGTCGCGCTGGCGTTGTTCAGCATCGCCAGCCTTGACCTGTTGTCGGCCGCGCGTGCCTTCGTCGCCGGCGAGAGCCAGTGGTCCAAGGGCCAGAAGAATGCGGTGCTGCATCTGCTGCGCTACGGCGAAGACCGCAATCCCGCGGATTTCACCGCTTATCTGGCCGCCGCTGGGCGTTTCTGCCTGTATGCACAAGAGATCGTGCCGGCGCAGCCGGATGCCGCCGCGAGCCCAGGGGGCCGCCATATCGAACTGCTGCTGCGCATGCTTGATGAGCGCGGCCGGCTGGTGCCGCCGATGGCTTTCGTGCCGGCGTGCGAGCGCTACAACCTGATGCCGATGATCGACCGCTGGGTGGTCGAGACCGCCTTCCGCGCGCTGGCGGGCCGCCAGGGGGAGATTGCCACCTGTGCCATCAACCTGTCTGGCTCGTCGCTGGCGGATATCCAGTTCCCCGAGTTCGTGCGCGAGCAGGCGCAGCGCGCCGGCATCGCGCTGGACGGCATCTGCTTCGAGATCACGGAAACGGCGGCGATCGCCAACCTCGCCCAGGCGGGATCATTCATCCGGCAGCTGCAGCGGCTCGGCTGCAGTTTCGCGCTGGACGACTTTGGCGCTGGCATGTCGTCGTTCGCGTACCTGAAGCACTTGCCGGCGGCCTACCTGAAGATCGACGGCAGCTTCGTGCGCGACATGCTGGCCGACCCGGTCAACCTGGTGATGGTAGAGGTGATCCAGCGCATCGGCCATGCCATGGCCAAGAAGACCATCGCCGAATTCGTCGAGAGCGAGGCCATGCTCGAGCGGCTACGCGAACTGTGCGTCGACCTGGTGCAGGGCTTTCATATCGGGCCGCCGCAGCCGTTCGCCCCGTGCGGGCTTGCCGCGATGGTGCCATCCGCGGCGGCGCGGACGGGCTGAGGCGCAAGCGCGAGCCTCAGGGAACGAGCGGGTCGCGGAAGCCGGTGTCGGCCGCAGCCGCGCCCGGCGAGGGGGAAGCCGTGGTGTCCGGCGCGGTGGCAGGCGGAATCGCCTGCCGCTTGGCGTCACGCCAGGTGTTGTAGACCCAGTACGCCGCGCCGGCCGCCAGGCCGACCTTGGACAGCTTCCAAGTCCAGCGCAGCACCGGCGTGCGCCGGAGCAGCGGCAGCGCCAGCGTGACGGCGGTGCTCAGCAGCGGGTAGTCCTTGGTGATGCCCGCCACTTTCATCAGCGAGCCGGGCCGCGCGATGCGCGGCAGCCAGCTGGCAAAATTTCCCAGCCGGCGCGCGCCGCCGCGTACCTGGTGCAGCGCCTGCAGGCAGTCGTGGCGTTCCAGCGCCGCGCGCGTGAGCAGCAGTTCCTTGCGCACCTCCAGCGGCAAACGGACTTCCTGCGTGAAGCGGACGGGCCGTGTGTGCTCGCGGCGGTTGCGCTCGTTCGCGCCTTCTTCGGGTTCCAGGGTGGTCATCGGCGCAGGATCTCCCGGTCTTTGTCGATTTCGGCGAGCGTGGCCTCGAACATCGGCGGGGCGTTACGCACCAGGTTGCGCGCGTACGCCAGGCAGCCGGCGCACAGCAGCAGGTAGACGATCACCAGCACGCCCAGCGCCTGCCAGCCGTAGCTGTTCCAGAACAGGATGGTGACGAGCGCGGTAAAGGTGACCAGCGCGATGCCGAAGAACACCAGCCCGAAGCAGGCCAGCAGCGCGACCTTCATCAGGCGCGTGCGTTCCTCGGCGAATTCGACGCTGGCGAGTTCCAGGCGGGTCTGGACCATGGCAACCACCGAGTTGAGGAGGTTGCGCACGGATTCCAGCAATTTGGGAGAGGGGGTGGGTTCGCTCATGGATTCGCTCGGCGGCTCCGGCGTGAAAGCGGCACGCCGGCCTGGCCGGGCGTGCCATTCTGCGGACGGGGCCGGGCGCCGCTGTGCGGGCCCCCGGGCCTCTGGCAACCCGCGCCTCGCCCGGGTTGCCGCTCTGGTGCGGCAACTGGCGCCGCACCCGGACTTCAGCCGCTTACTTGCGGTTCAGCAGCAGACCGACCAGCAGGCCCACGCCGGCCGCCACGCCCACGGCGCGCCAAGGGTGGTCATGCACGTAGTCGTCGGTGGCGCGAGCGGCTGCCTTGCTCTTGGTCACGACGGCATCCTGCAGGTCCTGGGCCTTTTCCTTGGCTTGCTTGAGCAGACCCATGCCGCGCTCGCGCAGTTCGGCGGCTTTTTCGCCGGTGGTCGAAGCGGCTTGCTTCAGCAGCTCCTCGGCGTCGGACAGTACGGTCTTGACATCGCTCATCAGTTTCTCCTGTTTGCGGGCGGTTGGTTCGGTTTGTGCGGATTCTGACATTTTCTACGCTCCGAGGCTAACGGCATTGTCTGTCTGATACTTAGCATATGTGGCGAGCCACGGTGGTTTCAAGGCCACGCGCCTCAACGCCGGTATCGGCGAGGCCATTGCCAGCATGCCCGAAAGCGCGCGAAAAGACTGTCAGAAAATGTCTATATGACTACGAGTGATTTTGTAGTGACTTTATATTCGTTTGGGTTGGATATCAATCGGGATACTGTGGTTCCACTTCGAAATCAGGAGATCTGAACATGGCATTGCGTCTCGGCGATATCGCCCCGGACTTCGAGCAGGATTCGAGCGAAGGCCGCATCCGCTTCCACGAGTGGCTCGGCGACGGCTGGGGCGTGCTGTTCTCGCACCCGGCCGACTACACGCCGGTGTGCACCACCGAACTGGGCCTGACGGCAAAGCTGAAGGACGAGTTCGCGCGCCGCGGCGTCAAGGCGATCGCGCTGTCGGTCGATGGCGTGGAATCGCACCACGGCTGGATCCGCGACATCAACGAGACCCAGTCGACCACGGTCAGTTTCCCGATCCTGGCCGACGGCGACCGCAAGGTCTCGCAGCTGTACGACATGATCCATCCGAACGCCAGCGAGACCCTGACGGTGCGCTCGCTGTTCATCATCGATCCGAAGAAGAAGGTGCGACTGATCATCACCTACCCGGCCAGCACGGGGCGCAACTTCAACGAGATCCTGCGCGTCATCGACTCCCTGCAGCTGACCGACAGCCATAGCGTGGCCACGCCCGGCAACTGGCAGGACGGCGACGACGTGGTGATCGTGCCCTCGCTGAAGGACGAGGCCGTGATCCGCGAGAAATTCCCGAAGGGCTACACGGCCGTGCGGCCGTACCTGCGGCTGACGCCGCAACCCGACAAGGCATGACGGCCAAATGAACGCGGCCCCGCATACTGCGGGGCCGGCGTCCGGAACAGGTGTTTTGTCGACGGGGGCAGCCTCGTCGTCTCCTTGGTAGTGTGCTTGGCCCGGCTTCGCAGCCGGGCATTTTTCATTTCAGGAGTTCCTGTCCGTAAGGGCGTGGTTCCGGCGTGGTTCCGGAGGCTTCAGAAGAATGCCTGGAGGCCGGTCTGGGCGCGGCCCAGGATCAGCGCGTGGATGTCGTGCGTGCCTTCGTAGGTGTTGACCACTTCCAGGTTCACCACGTGGCGGATCACGCCGAATTCATCCGAGATGCCGTTGCCGCCGAGCATGTCGCGGGCCACGCGGGCGATGTCCAGCGACTTGCCGCACGAGTTGCGCTTCATGATCGAGGTGATTTCCACCGCGGCGGTGCCTTCGTCCTTCATGCGGCCCAGGCGCAGGCAGCCTTGCAGGCCCAGCGTGATCTCGGTCTGCATGTCGGCCAGCTTTTTCTGCACCAGCTGCGTCTGGGCCAGCGGGCGGCCGAACTGCTTGCGGTCCAGCGTGTACTGGCGGGCGGTGTGCCAGCAGAACTCGGCGGCGCCCAGCGCGCCCCAGGCGATGCCGTAGCGGGCCGAGTTCAGGCAGGTGAACGGGCCCTTCAGGCCCTTCACGCCCGGCATGATGTTCTCTTCCGGCACGAAGACCTGATCGAGGACGATTTCGCCGGTGATCGACGTACGCAGGCCAACCTTGCCGTGGATGGCCGGGGCGCTCAGGCCCTTCCAGCCCTTTTCGAGGATGAAGCCGCGGATGTCTTCCTTGCCGTCTTCGCCCGCCAGCTTGGCCCATACCACGAACACGTCGGCGATCGGCGAGTTGGTGATCCACATCTTGGCGCCGGTCAGCTCATAGCCGCCGTCGACCTTCTTGGCGCGCGTGACCATCGAGCCCGGGTCGGAGCCATGGTTCGGCTCGGTCAGGCCAAAACAGCCGATCCACTCGCCAGAGGCCAGCTTGGGCAGGTACTTCTGCTTCTGCGCTTCAGTGCCGAATTCATAGATCGGCACCATCACCAGCGACGACTGCACGCTCATCATCGAGCGGTAGCCCGAATCGACGCGCTCCACTTCACGGGCGATCAGGCCGTAGCTGACGTAGTTCAGGCCGGGGCCGCCGTATTGCTCGGGGATGGTGGGGCCGAGCAGGCCGAGTTCGCCCATCTCGCGGAAGATCTCGACGTCAGTCTTCTCGTTGCGGAACGACTGCAGCACGCGCGGCATCAGCTTGTCCTGGCAGTACGCCGCGGAGGCGTCACGGACGGCGCGTTCGTCGGCGGTCAGTTGCTGGTCGAGCAGCAGGGGATCGGCCCAGTGGAATTCGGCATTGGCAGCCATGCAGGTCTCCTTCGGTGGCGCGGCGGAAGCGGGGGCGACTTGCGCGGGTGCTTCCAGAGTGTGGTTCGGTGATCGTTGGCGGAGGATTTTCGGTTCCGCATTGCGGAACTGTGTTCCGTTGAATTAGTATATCGCAAAGGCTTTGCCGCGCAACAGGCAAAACCCCAAGCCACCGATGCCTTGTGCGATGAGCGGACAACCGCCGACCAGAGAGGAGCACATCTTGAACAGTCCGTCACTTTCGAACGACGCCCCGACACCGGACACACCGGTACGTGAGAGCGATCCCAATTTCGTCACCGCGCTGGCGCGCGGGCTGGAGCTGCTGCGTTGCTTCCGTACTGGCGAGGCGATGTTGGGCAACCAGGATTTCGTGCGCCGCACTGGCTTTCCCAAAGCCACTGTCAGCCGGCTGGCCGGCACGCTGGTGCAGTTGGGTTACCTGCGCTATGACGACAGCCTGGGCAAGTACGCGCTCGATGCGGGCGTGCTGGCGCTGGGGTATGCGTACCTGTCGGCGTCCGACGTGGTGGCGCTGGCGCGGCCGCATATGCTGGCGTTCGCGCAGTCGTACGGCGTGTCGGTGTCGCTTGGCAAGCGTGAGCGGATGGAGGTGATTTATCTCGAGTCGATCCGTAACGACGCTGGCGTAATGCTGGGGCTGGGGGTGGGATCGCGGCTGTCGCTGGTGTCCAGTTCGATGGGACGGGCGTATCTGGCGGCCCTGCCGCCGGCGCGGCGGGATCGGGTACTCGCTGAATTCAGCCAGGCATTTCCGGAGCAGTGGAAACAGCAGGAAGGGCCGACGCGGGTGGCGCTGGCCGATGCGCAGCAGCGGGGCTATGCGTCCTCATTCCGGGATTGGCATCCCGCTATCCATGCTTGCGCGGTGGCGTTCCGGCCCGTTGGGGAGAAGGATCTGCATATGCTGAGTTGCAGCGCTTCTTATGGGGCGGTGGAGGAAGAGGTTTTCCACCGGACGCTGGCGCCGGCGCTGGTGGCCTTGGCCGGCAGGTTGTCGGACGGAGTTTAGAGGCTTCCCGTTGGTGTCTTTGCCTTGCGGCCGGGCATTTGGTGAATGCCCGGCCCGGGGCCTTAGGACGCCGCTATCCCGGAATGCGGGGCGCCAGGGATCAAAGATCCGTCCTGAGCTTCCAGAGCTCCGGAAACAACACCACATCCAGCATCTTCCGCAAATAGCTGACACCCTCGGTGCCGCCAGTGCCACGCTTGAAGCCGATTACGCGTTCAACCGTAGTCACATGCCGGAACCGCCATTGCCGGAACGAATCCTCCAGGTCGACGAACTTCTCGCCAAGTTCATACAGCTCCCAGTGCGCGGAAGGATTGCGATAGACCTCAAGCCAGGCCGCCTCAACCGAAGCGTTGTAGGCAGTAGGCTGGGTCCAGTCGCGCTCGACGCAGTCTGCATCGATGGCAAAACCACGCCGCGCCATCAGCCGGATCGCTTCATCATAAAGCGACGGCGTTTTCAGAGCAGTCTCCACCAGCGCCAGGTGCTCGGCCCGGTGCGCATGCGGCTTCAGCATGGCCGCATTCTTGTTGCCGAGGATGAATTCGATCTCCCGGTACTGGTACGACTGGAAGCCAGACGACATCCCCAGGTAAGGCCGCATCGCCGAATACTCCGGCGGCGTCATCGTCGCCAGCACGTTCCACGCCTGCACCAGCTGGTCCATGATGCGCGACACGCGCGTCAGCATCTTGAACGCGGGCGGCAGGCTGTCGGTCTTGACCGACTCGCGCGCGGCGCGCAGCTCATGCAGCATCAGCTTCATCCACAGCTCGGTGGTCTGGTGCTGCACGATAAACAGCATCTCGTTATGGTCCGGCGACAGCGGGTGCTGCGCGCTCAGGATCTGGTCCAGGCCCAGATAATCGCCATAGCTCATGTCCCTGGCGAAATCCATCTGCGCGCCATGCCAGCCATCACCCTGCGATGCCGTTTGCGATGCGCTCGCCGCGCCCGAGAACGGGCATCCCTTGATTTCACTCATGATGCAACTCCCGATCAGGTCACCTGGCCGCGCACCTGGAAGCGCGCATCGCGATACGCGCCGCTGTCCAGCACATCGCGCAGGATTTCCACAGCATCCCAGACTTCGGTGAAGCTGGTGTACAGCGGCGTGAAGCCGAAGCGCGCGATGCGCGGCTCGCGGTAGTCGCCGATGACGCCGCGCTCGATCAGCGCCTGCACCACGGCATAGCCTTCCGGATGTTCCCAGCTCACCTGGCTGCCGCGGCGCGCGTGCTCGCGCGGCGTGACCAGCGTCAGCGGATGGTGGCCGCAGCGCGCTTCCACCAGCTGGATGAAGAGGTCGGTCAGCTGCAGCGACTTGGCGCGCAGTGCCGCCATGCTGGTCTGCGCAAACACATCCAGCCCGCACTCGACCATCGCCAGCGAGGTGACCGGCTGCGTGCCGCACAGGAAGCGGCGCACGCCTTCGACCGGTCGGTACTGCGGTTCCATCGCGAACGGCGCGGCGTGGCCCCACCAGCCCGACAGCGGCTGCCAGAACGCATCGCGCAGCGCCGGCGCGACCCACACGAACGCGGGCGAGCCCGGGCCGCCGTTCAGGTACTTGTAGGTGCAGCCGATGGCGTAGTCGGCGCCGGACGCCTTCAGGTTGACCGGCACGGCGCCGGCGGAGTGGCACAGGTCCCAGACGGTCAGCGCGCCGCGGGCATGGGCCAGTTCGGTCAGCGCGGCCATGTCGAGCATCTCGCCGCTCTGGTAGTTGACGTGCGTCAGCATCAGCACCGCGGTATCGGCGCCGACGGCGGCGTCGATCTCGGCGGGCGAGTTGACCAGGCGCAGCGAGTAGCCCTGCTGCAGCAGGTCGGCCAGGCCCTGTGCGATGTAGAGGTCGGTCGGGAAGTTGCTGGCTTCGGACACGATCACCTTGCGCGCCGGGTCGCGCGTCTGCTGCACGCGCAGCGCGGCGGCCAGCACCTTGAACAGGTTGATCGAGGTGGTGTCCGTCACCACGACTTCATTCTCGCCGGCGCCGACCAGCGGGGCGAGCTTGTTGCCCAGCCGCTGCGGCAGTTCGAACCAGCCGGCGGTGTTCCAGCTGCGGATCAGGCCATCGCCCCATTCCTCGGCCACCACCTGGGCGGCACGCGCGGCGGCGGCGCGCGGGCGCGCGCCGAGCGAGTTGCCGTCGAGATAGATCACGCCCTCGGGCAGGGCGAACTGGTCGCGCAGGGGGCGCAGGGGGTCTTGCTGGTCGAGCTGCAGACAGTGCTCGCGGTCAATGGTTGTCATGTCTTGTAGTGGCTATGTGAATCTTTGAAGCGTTCAGTACAGGCTGCGCAGCACGGCGCGCACCGGGCTGGCATCGAGCCCGGCAAAGCGCAGCGGCAGCGCGATCAGCTCATAGTCGCCTTCGGCGACGTCATCCAGCACGATGCCTTCCAGGATCGCCAGCCCATGCCGGCGCACGGCCTTGTGCGCGTCCATGGTCTTGGATTCCTGCGGATCGAGCGAAGGCGTGTCGATGCCGACCAGCTGCACGCCGTGCGCTGCGAGCAGCGCGATCGTGTCGGCGGCGACGGCACAGAAATCAGGATCCCATTGCGCCAGCGGCGATTGCTGGTAGGTACGCAGCAGCACGCGCGGCGGCAGGTCCTGCAGGGCGTGTTCAACATGGCGCGGCTCCACCACCGGAGATGCGCCGATGCAGTGGACTACCCTGCAGGGGCCGAGGTATGGCGCCAGCGGCACGTCGCCGATCGGCGCGCCATCAGCGGCGTAGTGCAGCGGCGCGTCGGCGTGGGCGCCGGTGTGCGGCGACAGGGTAATGCGGCCGACATTCACCGGGCAGTGTTCGTCCATCTGCCACGCGGGCACTTGCTGGAACGGGGTGTCGCCGGGCCACACCGGGGTGGCCGGGGACAGCGACGGGCTGATGTCCCACAGCCGGCGCGGGTCTTGTCTGGGGGCGGTCATGGAAGGGGGCGGCGGTGCCGTTTGTGTCTGCCTCGATGTCGGCATATTAGACAAAATCCCCGGGAAGAGGCTTGCGAAATGAGCCGTCAGATCGGCCATCTTTCGCATAAAATGCGAATATCTGTAGAAACATCGCAGGAAATTCGAATGACCCTCGATCCCATCGATCTACGCATCCTCGCCTGCCTGCAGGAGAATGGCCGCATCAGCAACCAGGACCTGGCCGACCGGGTGGCGCTGTCGCCTTCGGCATGCCTGCGCCGCGTGCGGCTGCTGGAAGAGTCAGGGGTGATCGGCGGCTACCGCGCCTGGTTCGATGCCGAGCAACTCGGGCTGGAGCTGGAGGCCATCGTGCAGGTGTCCATGCGCCATGACGTGGAGGGCTGGCACGACACCTTTATCGCCGCGGTGCAGTCGTGGCCCGAAGTGCTGTCGGCCTACATCATCACGGGCGACAGCAACTACATCCTGCGCGTGCAGGCGCGCAACCTGAAGCACTACTCGGACTTCATCGTGAACCGGCTGTACCGCACCAAGGGCGTGATGGATATCCGCTCGAACATCGTGCTGCAGAGGATCAAGACCGACAGTTCGCCGCTGGCGATCCTGAAGGCGGCGGGGGAAGAGGCCTAACGCTGCGTGTGCAGCGAGATCAGCTGCCGCAACGTTTCCTTGAGCTGTGCCCCTTGCTCGGGCCCGAAATCGTTCAGCACCGCGCGCTCATGCTGCGCGGCGCGTTCCAGCAGCGGCCGGGCCAGCGCCAGCCCGTGCGGCGTGATCGAGATCAGCGCATGGCGGCGGTCGGTGGTGCCGGCGGTGCGCCTGACCAGCCCCTCGGCGGCCATGCGGTCGACCAGCTTGGTCAGCGTGGGCTGCTTGGTCAGGGTGATTTCGGCCAGCGCGCCGATGGTGCAGTCGGCGCGGTCGGCCAGTGTTGCCAGCACGCGCCATTCCGGCACGGACAGGCCGCGGGCTTCGACCTCGCGGTGGAATTCGCCGGAAATCAGATGGCTGGCGCGGGCCAGCAGGTAGGCCAGGTAGCCATCGACGAAAGGCTGGTCCGCCATGATGGAGCCGCGCGCTCAGGGTTCGAGCGGACTGGTGGTGGAAAACTGCCCGCCCTGGAACACCAGCGGGCCGTTCGGGCCTTCGAGCACGCCGCAGCGCTCCACCTCGCCGACGAAGATCACATGGTCGCCCTCGTCGTAGCGGCTGCGGTTATGGCATTCGAACCATGCCAGCGCGTTGGCCAGGATCGGCAGGCCGGTGGCCGACAGCCGGTAGTCGACGCCTGCGAAGCGGTCGCCCTTCAGCGTGGCGAAGCGCTGGCACAGGTCCAGTTGCGATGCCGACAGCACATTGATGATGTAGTGGGTGCCGTCGCGGAACATCGGCAGGCTGTTCGCCCGCGTGGCCATGCTCCACAGCACCAGCGGCGGATCCAGCGACACCGAGTTGAACGAACTGGCGGTGATGCCAATAAACGGCGGCGCGCCGGCCGCGACCGATTCGGCGCTGGCACGCGTGGTGATGACCGTCACGCCGGTCGCGAACTGTGACAGCGTGCGGCGGAAATGCTGCGTATCGAAGTCCGGTGCGGCGGCGACGCTGGCGATCCGTGGCTGGGCCTCAGGCATGCCCATGGGGGCTCCACTGGAGTTCATGAAATTTCATATATATTATTCGCGCCAGGGACTTCAACCAAGTCCGCTGACACGCCGCCCTGCGGCGGGTGTCGGTCGAGGCGCAAAAAACAGCGCGGCGCATGCCGCCACGATAACAAGCAGGAGACAAGACATGCTCATCGAGCAGATCGAACACCGCTGGCTGGCGGCGTTCCGGCGCACTCTGGAACTCTGTGCCCTGCAAGGCGCGGAAGTCGTTGGAATTGTAACGGAGTCGCAATCCCGCCCTGTCAACGTGGCCTTGGCCGAATTGGCGGTGCACTCGCTGGGTGCCACGCCGGTGCGGATCCAGGTGCCGACACCGGCACTCAGTGCCCCCGCCCCGGTACGTTCGACCGGCGCCAGCGATGCCCTGCAAAATCTCGCGCCGGTCGTCGCCGCGCTGTCCCGCTGCCACCTGGTGCTCGACTGCACCGTCGAAGGCCTGCTGCACGCGCCCGAGCTGCCGCTGATCCTGCGCGGCGCCGACGGCGTCGTGCCGCGCATGCTGATGGTCAGCAACGAACACCCGGAGATCCTGGAGCGCTGCCAGCCCGACCCCGCGCTGGAAGGCACCGTGCGCGCCGCGATGAAGCGTCTGCGCGGCGCGAAGGAAATGCGCGTGCATTCCGCGGCCGGCACCGAGCTGCGTATCGGCCTGGCCGACGCCCGCGTGGGTGGCGTCTGGGGCTTCTGCAACAAGCCGGGGCAGGTCTCGCACTGGCCGGGTGGCCTGTGCCTGGCGTTCCCGGCCAGCCGCCAGGTCAACGGCACGCTGGTGCTGGCACCGGGCGACGTCAACCTGACCTTCAAGACTTACCTGCGCGACACCGTGGTCTGCCATATCGAGGATGACTACGTCGTCGCCGTGGAAGGGCAGGGCGTCGACGCCGACATGATGCGCGGCTATTACCAGGCCTGGGCCGACCGCGAGGGCACGCGCGACGCCTACGCGGTCTCGCACGTCGGCTGGGGCCTGAACCGGGCGGCGCGCTGGGACGCGCTCGCCTTCTACGACAAGCGCGACTGCAACGGCACCGAGCTGCGCGCATTCGGCGGCAACTTCCTGTTCTCCACGGGCGCCAACGAGGTGGCGGGCCGCCATACGCTGGGCCATTTCGATTTGCCGCTGCGCAACTGCACGGTTTCGCTCGATGGCCGCAATGAAGTCGAGGCAGGCCAGCTGGTGGAGGTGCCGGCATGAGCGTGCCCACCCTCCATAAGCACCCCAATGGCATCGCCACGCTGGCGTGGGGCGACGGCCCGGTGGCGGTGGTGATGCTGCACGGCATCGGCGGCGGCAAGGCCGCGTGGCCGGCGCAGGGCGAAGCGCTGGCGCAGGCGGGCTACCTCGCGCTGGCGTGGGACATGCCCGGCTATGGCGACAGCGCCATGATCGATCCCTATGACTTCGACGGCCTGGCACGCGCGCTGGCGCCGCTGTTACAGGCCGAGCGCGATGCCGGCCGGCGCGTGGTGCTGCTCGGCCACAGCATGGGCGGCATGGTGGCGCAGCAGGCGTATGCCGCCATGCCGGCCTTGGTCGACGGCATGGTGCTGTCGGGCACCTCGCCCGCGTTCGGCAAGGGCGACGGGCCGTGGCAGCGCGAGTTCGTCGCCGCGCGCACCGCGCCGCTGGATGCCGGCAAGAGCATGGCCGAGATGGCGGCAGGGCTGGTGCGCACCATGGTCGCGCCGGATGCCGATGCGCCCGCCGTGGCGTTCGCCACCGCGGTGATGGCTGCCGTGCCCGCGCCCGCCTACCGCGCCGCGCTGGGTGCGCTGGTGCGCTTCAACCAGCGCGACACGCTTGCGCGCATCGTCGTGCCGGTGCTCGCGCTGGCCGGCCAGCACGACACCAACGCCTCGCCGGAAGTGATGCAGCGCATGGCGCAGCGCATCCCCGGCGCCGAATACCACTGCCTGCCCGATGTCGGCCACCTGGCCTGCATGGAGCGGCCGGCGGCCTTCAACGCTCCCGTACTCGCTTTCCTCCAACGGCATTTCCCGGTGCGCTGACGCGCGCGCCGGTCCCGAAGTCCCTGAAAACCAGATCAACGGCGCAGGTTCATATCGACCGGCGCCAAGGAGACCGCGACATGCCATCCGGCCAGCTCGACTTCATCCCCGCCGTCGGTACGGCGGATTTCACCCCGCGCCAGGCGCGCCTGCTGGCGCTGGCCAACCGCCTGGGCCGCGAACGCTTCGCCGCGCGTGCCGCCACCTGGGACCGCGAGGCCAGCTTTCCCTTCGCCAACTACGACGACCTGCGCGAAGCCGGCCTGCTGGGGCTGTGCGTGCCGGAAGCCTTCGGCGGCGAAGGCGCGGACTTCGCCACCTATTGCATGGTGGGCGCCGAGATCGGCCGCTTCTGCGGCGCGACCGCGCTGACGTACAACATGCATATCTGCTCGACCATGTGGACCGGCACGCTGTCCGATGGCATCGAGATGACGCCCGGACAGCGTGCCGAGCACGAGGCCCGCCGCGCCCTGCATTTCGCGCGCGTGGTGCGCGACGGCGCGGTCTACGCGCAGCCGTTCTCGGAAGGCTCGGCCGCGGCCGCCGGCAAGGCGCCGTTCGGCACCGCCGCGCGCAAGGTCGAAGGCGGCTGGGTGCTGAACGGCCGCAAGATCTTCGCCTCGCTGTCGGGCGCTGCCGACTTCTACGGCATCCTCTGCACCGAGGACCGCGGCGACCAGCATCCCGATATGCGCGATACCCTCTATATCGCCGTGCCGGGCAAGGCCGACGGCCTCACCGTCACCGGCGAATGGGACCCGATGGGCATGCGCGGCACGGTCTCGCGCACGCTGCTGCTCAAGGACGTGTTCGTGCCCGACCAGGAGCAGCTGATGCCGCGCGGGGTCTACTACCGCGCCGCGCAGACCTGGCCGGCCATGTTCTTCACGCTGTCGCCGACCTACCTCGGCGTGGCGCAGGCCGCCTACGACTTCACCGTGCAGTACCTGCGCGGCGAGGTGCCGGGCCAGCCGCCGGTCAAGCGCCGCATGTACCCGACCAAGCAGATCGCGGTGGCGCAGATGCGCATCCAGCTCGAGACCATGCGCTCGATCTTCTGGCGCGTGATCCATGAAGCGAAGCCGAACCCCTCCAGGGACGAGCGCCTGCGCCTGTACGCCGCGCACTACACCGTGATGGAAGGCGCCAACGATATCGCGCGGCTGGCGATCCGTACCTGCGGCGGGCAGTCGATGCTCAAGGACCTGCCGCTGGAGCGCCTGTACCGCGATTCGCGCTGCGGTGCGCTGATGCTGCCCTGGACCGCCGAGCTGATCCTGGACCGCATGGGCCGCGAAACGCTGTACGAATCCGGCGAGCGCGACGAATGAGCGGCGCCAGCACTGGCCCGTCCCGTTGCGGCGCCGCCGGACCCGGCGCGCTGCCATCCCTGCTGTGGGCGCACGCTGACGCGGCGCCGCAGCGGCCCGCGCTGCATTACCTCGGCCGCACGTTGAGCTACGGCGAGCTGTGGCGCCGCGTGGAGCGCGCCAGCGCCCACCTGGCGGCGACCTGGGGCATCCGCCCCGGCGACCGCGTCGGCACGCTGTGCCTGAACCATGAATTGCAGCTGGTGCTGCTGTTCGCCTGCGCGCGGGTCGGAGCGATGTTCGTGCCGTTGAACTACCGGCTCGCCGCGGCCGAACTGCACGCCATCGCCGGCCATGCGCAGCTGGCGTTGCTGTTCCACGACGACGCGCATGCCGCGCGGGCGCAGGAAGCCAGCGATGGCCAGTGCCGGCTGGCGCATCTGGAACGCATCGTCGATCACCCGGCGCCGCTCGTTGCCAGCTTCCCGCACGTTGCCGGCGCCGCGCCGCTGCTGCTGGCCTATACCTCCGGCACCACCGGCAAGCCCAAGGGCGCGGTCCATACGCAGGCCGGGCTGCTGGCCAATGCGCGGGCCAGCTGGTGGGTGCACGGCATGACGCGTGACGACCATGTGCTGTCGGTGCTGCCGACCTTCCATGTCGGCGGCCTGTGCATCCAGACGCTGCCGGCGCTGCTGGCCGGGGCGCAGGTGACGCTGCATGACCGCTTCGCGCCCGGCGCATGGCTGGCGTCGGTCGCGCAAGCGCGACCGAGCCTGTCGCTGATGGTGCCGGCCACGCTGCGGGCGGTGCTGGAGCATCCCGGCTGGGACAGCGCCGACCTGTCGCCGCTGCGCGGCGTGATGGCCGGTTCGTCGACGATCCCGCTGTCTTATATCGACGCTTTCCACGCGCGTGGCGTGCCGCTCGGCCAGGTCTATGGCGCCACCGAGACCGGACCGGTGTCGGTGGCGCTGAAGCTGGAAGACGCCATGGCGCGGCCAGGCTATGCCGGCTGGCCGGTGCCGGAGGTGACGGTGCGGCTGGCCGGCCCCGACGGCGCCGAGGTAGCTCAGGGCGAGGTCGGCGAACTGTGGGTGCGCGGCGCCAGCGTCATGGCCGGATACTGGAACCAGCCCGCCGACGGACTGCCCGGCGGCTGGTTCCATTCCGGCGACCTGGCCCACCGCGATGCCGACGGCTGCATCGAAGTGGTCGGCCGCAGCAAGGACATGATCATTTCCGGCGGCGAGAACATTTATCCGGCCGAGATCGAAAACGTGTTGCTCGGGCTGCCCGGCGTGCAGGAGTGCGCGGTGGTGGGGGTGGCCGACGCGCGCTGGGGGGAGGTGCCGGTGGCGGTGATCGTGCCGGCGCCGGGCGCCGACCGCGCGCCGCTGGCCCCGGCGTCGGTACGCGAGGCGCTGGCCGCCCGCATCGCCCGCTTCAAGCTGCCGCGGGAGGTGGTGCTGCTCGATGACCTGCCGCGCAGCGCGCTGGGCAAGGTGATGAAGCCCCAGCTGCGGGCGCTGCTGGAATCGCAACGGCAACCCGGCTGACACGGCAGTCCAGCCGCATGGCCGATGCGCGCGCGCCCGACTGCGCTTATGCTTGAGGTCCGTGACACCGGACAATCACGACATTGACATAGACCAGCCAAGGGGGCGGCGCAACATGGAACATCGATATGAAACGGCCACGCTGGGGGGCGGGTGCTTCTGGTGCCTGGAGGCGGTCTACCAGCAGGTCAAGGGCGTAGTCGCGGTGGAGTCGGGCTATACCGGCGGCCATGTGGATCATCCGACCTACCAGCAGGTGTGCGAAGGCGATACCGGCCACGCCGAAGTGGTGCGCGTCACCTTCGACCCGTCCGTGATCACTTTCCGCGAGATCGTCGAGATTTTCTTTGCCATCCACGATCCGACCACGCCGGACCGGCAGGGCAACGACGTCGGGCCGCAGTACCGCTCGGTGATCTTCACGCATTCGGAAGCGCAGCGCGCCGTTGCCGAGTACGTCATGCGCGAACTGGCCGCGGCCAAGGTCTACGATGCCCCGATCGTGACCCAGGTCGAGCCCGAGCAGCCGTACTGGCGCGCGGAAGAGGGCCACCAGAACTACTTCCAGGACCATCCGAGCCAGGGCTACTGCGCCTTCGTGATCTCGCCCAAGCTGGCCAAGTTCCGCAAGCAGTTCGCCGCCAGGCTGCGGGTGTAGCCGGCGCCTACAGCCGTGCGGCGATGGCCTCGGCCAGCCGCGCGATGCTCAGCGGCGCGCAACCTTCGGCATTGTTGCTGACGATGACGATGGCGGGCTGGCCGGCGCGCACGGTGCGCGCCACCACGTCGGCGATGGCGTCGCGCGTGCCGGGATCGTCGTCGACGATGCGGTCGAACGGCGTGTACAGCTTCTCGGCATACGCGTATGGCCGGCCCGCGTGCAGCATCCAGCGCAGCAGCAGCGGCCCTGGGCCGGCTTCATCCATCAAGGCCTGCGCCGCGGCCTGGCGCGGCACCGCCGGCAGCCGGTCGCGCGCCGACAGGCAGAAGCGCGCGCCATGGCGGCGCAGCAGCTTGATATAACGCGGCGTCAGTAGCGCCGGGTCGCGCAGCTCGACGGCATAGCAGGCATGCGGGGTGATGGACGGGTCCAGCGGCGGCAGCGCGCCCAGGAACGCGTCGAGCTGCTCCAGGAACATGCCGCTGTCCGCCAGGCTGCCCATCGGCGACAGCTGGAACAGCAGCGGCCCGCATTTGCTGCCGAGGCCTGCGGTCGCCGGGGCGATGAAGTCGCGCACCGCAATCTCGGTGTCCAGGAACGCCGCATTGGCGAGCCGGCCTGCGCCGTCCGAGCCGCGCAGCCAGGCGTCGCAGACGCTGGCCGGCGCCTTGACCACGAAGCGGAAACCGTCCGGCACTTGCCCTGCGTAGGAAAGGTAGTCCGCCAGCGGGATCGGCCCGTAGAAGCCGCGATCGATGCCCGCCGCGCGCAGCAGCGGATGGCGCGAGTACGCGGCCAGCCCCTTGCGCGACAGCATGCTGTCACCATACTCGCCGTCATAGACGAGCTTGTCCCAGCCGGGGTACGCCCACGACGAGGTGCCGAAGTAAAGGTTGGCGGGCAGGCGCGCCGACAGCGCGCGCAGTGCCTCGTCCGGCGGCGCGGGTTGCACGCCCTGGGCACGGACTGCCTTTGCGGGAGGGGCGGGAGCTTGTTGCGGGGCGGGCACGGGCAGCCCGCCAAAGAGGTCTTCGGTCAATCGGTCAATCGGTCCATGTCGGGTTCGGCATCGTTCAGCCGTTGCGCCCGATGGGCTGCTCATAGATATAGCGGCGCGACCACGGCACGGTGGCCGACGACATCCCCGCCTTGTGGCAGACCACCTGGTAGATCGACATCTTGTCGGTCTCGAAGGCATGCGAGCAGCCGGCCAGGTACACGCGCCAGATGCGGTACTTCTTCTCGCCGACCATATCACGGATGGTCTCGCCCTTTGCCTCGAAATTATCGGCCCAGTGGCGCAGGGTCTGCGCGTAGTGGCGGCGCAGCAGTTCCACGTCGAGCGCTTCCAGGCCACCTTGCTCCATCGTCTTCAGCACCAGCCCGATGTGCGGCAGCTCTCCTTGCGGGAACACGTAGCGGTCCATGAACTCGGCGCCGTCCATCGGCGTCTGGCCGTTGTCGGGGTCGGGCGAGGTGATGCCGTGGTTCATCGCATAGCCGTCATCGGCCAGCAACTCGCGCATGCGGCGGAAGTACCCAGTCAGGTTGTCCTTGCCCACGTGCTCGAACATGCCGACGCTGGTGATGCGGTCGAAGGTGCCAGAAGTGTCGCGGTAATCCTGCAGCCGGATCTCGATACGGTCGGACAGCCCTGCCGCCTTGACGCGCTCGGTGGCCAGGTCGAACTGGTTCTGCGACAGCGTGATGCCCACGCAGCGCGCCCCGTATTTCTGCGCGGCGCGCAGCACCAGCGCGCCCCAGCCGCAGCCGATGTCCAGCAGTGTCTGCCCGGGCTGCACCTGGATCTTGGTCAGGATATGGTCGATCTTCTTGAGCTGCGCAGTGGCCAGGTCCTCGTCGCCGTTCTCGAAATAGGCGCACGAGTACACCATGTTGGGATCGAGCCAGAGCTTGTAGAAGTCGTTGGAGACGTCATAGTGATACTGGATCGACTTCCTGTCTTCCTGCCTGGTGTGCGAGAAATGCTGCGCCACCTTGGCCAGCGCGCCGCCGGCACGCCGCGTGGCGGCCGCCGACAGGCCGTAGCCGACCTTGATGATGTCGGCCAGCCTGCCGTCAAAGTCGATCTTGCCCTGCACGTAGGCCTCGCCCAGGTTGTCCAGGCTTGGCGTCAGCAGCAGCGGCAGTGCTGCGGCCTCGCGCACGGTCAGCGTGACCTGCGGCTCGTCGAAATGGCCAAGGGCATATTCGGTGCCATTCCACAGGCGCAAGCAGACCGGCAGGTTGGCATTGTCACGCAGGTCGGCGATCCAGTTGTCGAGTTGCTTTTCCAGGGCTTGCTTGAAGAACATGCGTTTCACCTCCCGATGGTTGCGGCACACGCTCGACCGATCCTCCGGACAAGGCAGGTACTGCCCCGAGCCTTGACCCGAGTCCGTCGCGAGCGCTTGCGTAAAAATCACCAAGCGACGCCAGTCCCACTTTAGTCGAATTCTGCGGGCAGTGCAGCGCACCCTCGGGAAGCCCCCGGGACAGACCCGTTCGGACCTCCGCGGCCAGCGCGTCAGGGCGAGAGGCGCACGATCTGCCAGGCGCCGCCCGGGTGGACGCGATAGACGATGCGGTCATGCAGGCGCGACGGACGCCCCTGCCAGAATTCCAGTGCGGTCGGCACCAGCCGGTAGCCGCCCCAGTGCGGCGGGCGCGGCGGGTTGTCGCCGAACTTGCTGCGGTATTCCAGCTCGCGCTGTTCCAGCACGTCGCGGCCGGGTACTTCGCGGCTTTGTTCGGAAGCCCACGCTCCCACGCGCGAGCCGAGGGGGCGAGAGGCGAAATAGGCGTCGCTCTCGTCGTCGGCAACTTTTTCAACGATGCCTTCCACCCGCACCTGGCGCTCCAGCTGCACCCAGTGGAACAGCAGCGCGGCGCGGGGGTTTGCCGCCAGGTCCAGGCCCTTGCGGCTCTCGTAGTTGGTGAAGAAGGTGAAACCGCGATCGTCGATGCCCTTGAGCAGCACGATGCGTGCCGAGGGCTGGCCATCGGCGCTGACGGTGGCCAGCGTCATGGCATTGGGTTCGGGCAGCTTGGCCGTGACCGCCTCGTCGAACCAGCGCTTGAACTGGCTCATCGGGTCGGGGGCCACGTCGGTTTCGGACAGCGAGCCCAGGACATAGGTACGGCGGAGGTCGGCGAGTTGAGTCATGTCGCAATCATCAAAGAATCGGTCGGGGTGCGCGGCGTGCCCGGGGGCGGGGGCGCAGGTCCGGCTGATTCGAGTATAGCGAATGCATCGGGGGCCGCATTTGCGCGCCGGCAAGGCGTGCCGGCGGCGTCACAGCGGCGTCACAGCGGCCAGGGGGCGCGCCGGTGTTCACGCCGGTGGCAGCGTCCTGCGTCCCTGGCGCCGCGAGTAGTAGCCGGCCGCGCCCATCGCGCCGGCCATCGACAGGAAGATCGGCAGCATGCCGAGCGCCGTGCCGACCACGCCGAAGGTCAGCGGCCACACCACCTGGCTGGTATTGAGCACCGCCGAGCGCAGGCCCAGCGCCTCGCCGGCGCGTCCGTGCGGCGACACCGTGTGCAGGATGTTCATGACATTGGGCTGGGCGCTGCCCAGCGCCAGCCCGAGCACGAAGGCCAGGCCGCACATCAGCCAGAAATGCGTGATGAAGGGGTAGGCCAGGTAGGCCAGCGCGCCCACCAGCAGCGCGGTGCGGATGATCTTCCACTCCGACAGGCGGCGCGACACCACCGGCATCGCCACGCGGATGATCAGGGTTGCCATGGCAAAGGCGCCCAGCACCCAGCCGATCGACGACGGCGACAACCCGATGCGCGAGCCCTGGATCGGGATCAGGAAGGCATGCAGGTCCCAGGCCGCCGACAGCACCGCGCTGGCGACAAAGACGGCGCGCAGTTCGGGATACTGCAGCAGGCCCAGCGTGGAACGGCGGGTGCCGTCCTCGATGGCGATGCGGCTGGCATTGCCGCCCTGCGCCGGCAGCCGCGGCCGCACCCACTGCAGGCCGGCCTGGCCGACCAGCGCCACCGCGACCAGCACGGCAAAGGCGGGGCGGAAGCCGGCATGCTCGATGACATAGCCCATCGCCACCGGCCCCAGCGTCCCCGACACCGACAGCCCGAGCGCGTGCCAGGTGTAGTTGCGCAGCCGCGTGTCGTTGGTAGAGACCTGGCCGATCAGCAGTTGCATGGCCACCTGGACCAGCATGAAACCCACTCCGATCAGTGCGCACGACAGGTACAGCGCATCCAGTTCATGCCACACCGCGGGCAGCAGCGTGCCGGCCACTACCATCAGCGAGCCGGCGGTCATCGGCTTGCGCGGGCCGATCTCGTCGATGCGCTTGCCGGCGCGAATGGCCAGGAGCATCGGCAGCAGCGCGTACAGCGACATCAGCACGCCGAGCGTGACGGTGGAAGCCTTGAGGGAAATCGCGAACAGCGACACCACCACGCGGCTGGCGTTGAATGCCACGTGGTTGCACACCGTCAGCGCGATCAGCCAGGTGATCGGCGGGACGGCGGCGTGCGGCAGCGACACGGGGGCGGGCGAGTGGCGTCGTGGGACCGCGCTCGCGGGTGGCCGGCGGCCGCGCCGAGGCGGACAACAAAACGGAAAGAAGCGGAAACAAAGGGCGGCCGCAGCCGCGCCTTCCGAAGGATGCGGACGGGCGAACCCGCATCGCATCCGATGCTTGCCATGCTTAAACTTCTTGTAAATGGCCGTTTAATTATGCGCCGCATGTGGGCGAGTTACAACGGCAAACTGCGACGGGATGTCGCAGCCAGCGGAAGTGTTGCGGTTTCGCTTCAGACAACTGCAGACATGTCGCCACGCGGCGACATTCCCGGCGAGGAGCCGGTGGTGGCGTCGGCTCAACCGCCCTTGTACAGCGCCGCCTCGTTGTCCGGGCGCAATGGCTTGCGCGCTTCGCGCTCGGCCGGGCGTTCAGGGCGTTCAGGGCGTTCAGCGTGGCCGGCCTGCGCCTCCGCCTGTGCGGCAGTGCCGGGCGTTTCCGGCGGAATCGGCTTGCCGGCGGTCATGCCCGCGGTGCCGCCTGTCTTTGGATCCTTATAGGTCTTGCCGGGAGGCGGCGCGACCGGGCGCTTGCGCAGATCAGCCAGCAATGCGGCGCATTTGCTGCTGTCGCCGCCAGGCGACAGGTCCACCAGCGGCAGCACCGCGGTGGCGACCGGCGCCAGCAGCGCCAGCGACAGCGCGCCGCCGGCGCGCAGCGCCAGCACGCCGATGTCGGGGCTGACCGTCGGCTTCTTCATGGTTCCGCCCACGTACAGCGGGGAGCGCAGGGAAAAGACGCGCAGGCCCTTGGAGTCCGGGTGGATGGTCAGTGCCAGCCGCTCGCTGCGCAGGTCGATGCCGCCGGTGGTCTCGATGACTGCGTCGTCGGTATCAAGCACGAAGGTGCGCGCGCGCGCGATGCCGTTGGTAAAGGCAAAGTCGCTGACGCCGCAGTTGATCTGCACCGGCTTGTCGCCGAACAGCTTGTTGATCACCAGGCTGCCCACGTTCAGGCCGATCGCTTCCAGGATGAACTTGCTGACGGTGCCGTTCTCTACCAGCAGCTTGGCCTCGCCATTGGACGACCCTAGCAGCGCCCCGACCGAATTGCCGGTCGCCGTCAGCTTGGCGCTGCCATTGAGTTCACCGATGCTGGCGCGCATCAGGTCGATGGTGGGGAACAACTGCTTGAGCTTCATGTGGCGCGCGGTCATGTCGAGCACCGCGCCCATCGGCTCGCGCTTGCCGTCCAGGCGCACGGTCGACACCAGGTTGCCGCCGGCCACGCCGAAGTTGAGCGGATCGAGCAGCAGCACGCCATCCTGCATCTTCAGGTGGGTGACCAGGTTGGTGATGGGCAACTCCGCGTCGCGGATGATGCGCTTGCCGGCAAAGTGCACGTCGGCATCGATCTTGTCCCAGCGTTCCGTATGGAACGGCGCCGCCGGCAGTGCCTTGTCGGGCGGCTGCCGGACCGCGCTATCCTTGGCCGGGCGCCCGGGCTTGGCGTCAGCGCCGATCAGCGGCGCCAGGTCGACGAAGCGCAACTGGTTCGACAGAAGGGTGCCGGCCAGCAGCGGGCGCGGCTCGCGCTTGGTGAAGGTCAGCGTGCCGGACAGGTCGCTGCCGCCGACACGGCCGGTGAACTTCTGGTATTCGTAGATCGAGCCTTCCTTGCGCAGCGTGGCCATCAGCCGGCCGCGGGTTTCATAAGGCGGCGTCGACGGCAGCACCACGCCGGTGAGCGCGTACAGCCTGGCCATGCTGTCGCCGGCCAGCGTCAGGTGTACGTCGACAGCGGCCAGGTGGGCGGGATTGGTCACGGTGCCTTCAATGAGCGCGCGCGTGGTGCCCACGCGCACATCGGCCAGGAACGGGAACGGCACATCGGTATTGCGCAGGCTCAGCACGGTGCCTGCCTTGCCGCTGGCATTGATGGTGGCATCGTTGTAGCGGCCGGTGGCTTTCCAGCGCAAGCCGTAGCGGTCGGTGCCGGCAGTGGCCGAAGCCGGCGGCCCCGATGCGGATGGGGCCGACGCGGACGGCGCGGATGCCGCCGCCGCGCTGGCCGGCGGGCCGGGCGGCACGGCGGACGCCTGCGGCCCGACCAGCGCGCCGTCGCGCGCCTTGTCATAAAGCGGGTTTTCGCCGATGGTGTCGAGCTGGGCCTGCAACTCGATCTTCTTGAACTGGTCGGACAGCGCCAGGTTGCCGCGCGCCAGCACTATCTCGCCGATATCCAGCTCCCATTTCGACGGGCCTTTCTTGGGGCCGAACTCGAGCGTCCAGTTGTTGCGCGAATCGGCCAGCCGCTCCAGCCATACCGCCGGGCTGTCGACGACGATGGTGGGCACGGCAATCTGGTGCGCCAGCAGCGGGATCGGGCGCAGTACGAAGATCAGTTCGCGTACGGTGGCGAGGTTGGGTTGGCTGGCCCAGTCGGTATTGGCGATGGTGATGTCGCGTGCCGACAGGCGCGGCCACGGTACCAGCGTATGCCAGCCGGTCTCGCCTTCGCCGCGGCGCCAGGTCACGGTCAGGTCGCCGTTGATGGCAAAGGGACGGCCGATGGCCTCGGAAACCTTGTTGTTGAGCCAGGGCTTGGCGCGGTTCCAGTCAAAGGTCAGGAACAGGACCAACAGCAGCGCGATCAGCGCGATCGGTGTCAGCACACTCCACAGGACGACCTTGCGGCGCACGGGCATGAGGCGGGCTCCTCTATGGCGGGGCAGGTCCGCTGGTACCGGCCGGCCCTCAATGGGCCCTCAAAGGCTTGCCTGGGCTTGCGTGGGGCGGCGAACGGAACACTGCAGGTCTATTGTATAGTTGCGCGCTTCCCGTCTTTGTCGGGGATTGGCTGACATCGCCGCCGGATAATGCCGGATTTTTCCGCCGGCGCGGCCCCGGCCGCGGCCGCCTCGTCCCCACGCTCCGAGCCCTCAGCATGAACGATGCCGCACACCCCTTGCCCGGCGATCTCCCCGGCCATCTGCCTGGCCTGCCCGAGCCGCTGACCCATGAAAGCCCGGCCGACGACGACTACCACCGCCGCTTCGGCGGCGTCGCGCGGCTGTATGGCGCCGCGGGGCTGGCGCGGCTGGAAGCGGCCCATGTGTGCGTGGTCGGAATCGGCGGCGTAGGCAGCTGGGCCGCCGAGGCACTGGCGCGCAACGCGGTCGGGCGCATCACCCTGATCGACCTCGACCATATCGCGCTGTCCAACACCAACCGGCAGATCCACGCCCTGGGCGATGCCTACGGGCGCGCCAAGGTCGAGGCCATGGCCGAGCGCATCGTTGACATCAACCCGCGCTGCCGGGTGACGCAGGTCGACGACTTCGTCACCACCGACAATGTGCCCGCGCTGCTCGGTGCCGGCTATGAGTACGTGATCGACGCCATCGACGCCGTGCGGGTCAAGACCGAAATGCTGGGCTGGGCGCGGCGCCAGGGCGTGCCGGTGATCACCTGCGGTGGCGCCGGCGGCCAGCTCGATCCCACGCGCGTGCGCATCGACGACCTGGCGCGTACGATCCAGGATCCGCTGCTGTCCAAGGTGCGCGCCGGGCTGCGCAAGCAGTGGGGTTTCACCCGCGACCCCAAAAAGAAGTTCGGCATTGCCGCGGTCTATTCCGACGAGCCGCTGCAATATCCGGAGCCCGGGCAGCAGGCCTGCGAGATCGACGAGGCGCCGCCGCACGATGGGCACGCCGGCCATCCGGCTGCGAGCGGGCCGCAGGGGCTGGCCTGTGCGGGCTTCGGCTCGTCGGTGGCGGTGACGGCCGTGTTCGGTTTCGTGGCGGCGTCGGCGGCGATCGGCGCGATCGCGCGCGGCTGAAGCCGGGCCGACGTTCAGGCGCTCAACGCGCGCAGCAGGCCGTCGACCTCGGCCTCGCCCGGCGCCAGGTTGTCGAAGAAGATCAGTTCGGGAAATTCGTCCGCGCTCGGCATGAAGCGCCGCGTGCGGTACGCGTCCCAGTGCTGCAGCTTGTAGGCGTCGTTAGGGTTGCCGCGCCGGATGATGCGCGCGTGCGCCTCGTCTTCCGGCAGGTGCACCCACACGATGCGGACGGTGGTTCCCTGCGGCACCTGCAGCCATTCCGGGTCGCTCAGCAGGTGCGAGCGAATCTCGCGCGACAGCGGGCCGATCACCAGCACGCTGATGCCCAGCGCCAGGTTTTCCCGCGCGGTATCGAGCAGGCCCTGGTATTCGGGGTCGCGCAGATTGTCCAGGTAGGCCGGGCTGTCGCGGTCGTTGGGGTCGCCGGTGATGGCGGCCATGGCCGCGGCACTGTAGCGGCCGTACAGCGTGTCCTTGTCGAGCAGGCAGAAGGGCTCGCCGGTGGCCTGCATCAGCGGGCCGATCAGGCGGTGGGCGAGGGTGGTCTTGCCGGTGCCGGCATGGCCGCAGAAGAAGATCAGTCGTGGCATGGGCGATAGAGGTGGCGGGCGGGGCGCATACCCGACAGCATACCCGCCCGGCTTGCGCAAGATCAGGTCCGGGCCGCGTCGATTCGGTATCCTTGCCGTTTTCCAACGATTGCCGCCGCTCCCCATGGACGCCAAAGACCAGCTCTCCTCCGCCGGCCTGCCCGAAGACCTCCATCTCGGCGAACCGGTCACCGATGCCACCCACGCCGAGTTCGTGCAACTGCTGGCCGCGGTGGCCAGTGCGGACGATGCCGGCTTCCTGGCCGCGATGGACGAGTGGATCGACCATACGCGCCACCATTTCGCGCAGGAAGAACAGTGGATGGAGGCGATGGGCTTCGGCCCGCGCCATTGCCACGCGGGCGAGCACAAGCAGGTGCTGGCCGTGGCCGTTGCCGTGCGCGACAAGGTCCATACCGACGGCGAATTCGGGCTGGGCCGCCGGCTGGTGTCCGAGCTGTCAGGCTGGTTCGACCATCACGTCAAGTCGATGGACACGATGATGGTCGAGCATATGCGCGAGAACGGCTTCACGCTGGTGGAAGGGCCGGCCGCGGCGGCCTAAGGTTCGCTCGAGCCAGCCGAAGCCCAACGGGCTCAGGCAGGCCGCGACGCGTCGCGGTCGATCACCACGAAATACTTGCGCACCGGCTCCAGCACCTGGAACAGGCCGGTGAAGCCCGCCGGGATCACGCAGGCGTCGCCCGGGCCGAATTCGCGGGCCTCGCCCGCCTCGTCGCTGATGCGGATGCGGCCGCTGATCACATGGAAGAACTCTTCCTTGCCTGCCGGGAAGGCGATGCGCCACGCGCCGGGCTCGCAGGCCCAGATGCCGCAGTCGAAATCGCCCTGGTCGGCGCTGTAGTGTGTCCAGGTGGTGCGGTCGGGGTTGCCCGACACCAGCCGGTCGGGCCGCGGGCGGTCGTGGGTCGGGGCGGGTTCGGTCTTGAAATCGACCAGGCGGGGCGTGGACATGGCGATTGGCTCCCCGCTCAGTTCAGCGACGTGCTTAGCTGGCGGCGCCAGCGCGACACCACCTCGGGCCGGTCGGCCAGCATCTCGAATACCGACAGCATGGTCCTGCGGCCGATATCGTCCTCGAAGCCGCGGTCGGTGCGTACGATCGCCAGCAGCTGTTCCAGCGCCGGCTCGTATTGCTGGCGCGCGATCATCAGCCGCGCCAGGTCCATCCGCGCCGCGAGGTCGCGCGGATCGGTGTCGATGCGGCCGGCAAGGGTGGCTTCGTCGGGCAGGCCGGCGGCGTTTTCCATGGCTTCGATACGCGTGCGCAGTGCGCCGTAGCCATCTTCCTGCCCGGCGCGCGGCGACAGCGCCGCGAACTCCGCCCTGGCCCGGTCGACGGCGTTGCCGTCCAGCAGGAAGCCGATATACGCCAGCCGCGCGGCGTCCGATTCCGGATCCGCGGCAATCGCGTCGGCGAACAGCGTCTCGGCGCCGTCGCGGTTGCCGGAGGCGGCCAGTTCCTGCGCCTCGGCCAGCGGCGACCTGGCCTGGCCGGGCGCCAGCCGGTCCAGGAACTCGCGCAGCCCCGACTCCGGCAGCACGCCGGTGAACTGGTCCACGGCCTGGCCGTCGGCGATCGCCACCACATGGGGGATGCTGCGCACGCCGAAATGCGCGGCCAGCTCCTGGTTCTCGTCGACATTGACCTTGACCAGTTTCCAGCGGCCTTCCGCTTCGGCCTCCAGCCGTTCCAGCATCGGGCCCAGCGTCCGGCAGGGGCCGCACCAGGGTGCCCAGAAATCGACCAGTACCGGCGCCTGGTGGGAGGCGTTGATCACTTCGGTCTCGAAATTCTGCAGGTTGACGTCGCTCATGAACAGTCCTGGAAAGAGGCGGAGATCCTTCTATTGTGAGGGCGGAGGCGCCAAATACAACGGCAGTCGCCGCACACCTGGCGTTCGGGAAAGCCACCGGTTGAAAATAGAACGATCGTTCGGTTATAGTCCTTGACCATACCGACAGACCCGGTCCGAAGACCGACGCACAGGAGACGTTTCATGCAGAACCCAGCCCGCCCGCATTTGCAGTTCTGGCCAAAGCGCCTGCCGACCGCCATTGTGCTGCCCGAAACGTCGCTCTGGTACAACCTGGAAGTGTCTGCGCTGCGCTATGCCGACAAGGCGGCGATCCGCTATTTCGGCAACGCCATCACCTTCCGCGAACTGGAAGCGCAGGCCACCGCGCTGGCCGGCTGGCTTCGGCAGAGGGCTGGGGTGAAGAAGGGCGACCGGGTGCTGCTGTACATGCAAAACTGCCCGCAGTTCATCGTCAGCTACTACGCGATCCTGCGCGCCGATGCGGTGGTGGTGCCGGTCAACCCGATGAACCGCGCCGAGGAATTCAAGCACTACGTCACCGATGGTCAGGCGCGCGTGGCGATCTGCACGGCCGACCTGGCCGCCGGCGTGGATCAGGCCGTGGCGGAACTGGCGCCGGCCGAGCGCCTGCAGCACCTGCTGGTGACGCAGTACGCCGACGCGCTGCCGCCCACGCACGAGCATCCCGAAGACGCACCGCCCGCGTGGCTGACCACGCCGCACGCGCTGCCCGCCGGCGCGACCGCATGGGCCGAAGCGCTGGGCGCCGGCCTGCAGCCGGGGCCGCATACCGCCGGGCCTGACGACATGGCCGTGATGCCGTACACCTCCGGCACCACCGGCTTTCCCAAGGGCTGCATCCATACGCATCGCTCGGTCATGCACAACATCGTCGGCGGCGCGACCTGGTCGGGCTCGGGCGCCGAGTCGGTGATCCTGTCGGTGCTGCCGCTGTTCCACGTTACCGGCATGCAGTACGGCATGAACGGCCCGATCTACAGCGGCGCCACCGTGGTGATGCTGCCGCGCTGGGACCGCGAGGTGGCCGGCCGCCTGATCTCGCGCTACCAGGTCACGCACTGGACCAATATCCCGACCATGGTCATCGACTTCCTGGCCAGCCCCAACCTGGAGCAGTTCGACCTGTCCAGCCTGCGCTATATCGGCGGTGGCGGCGCGGCCATGCCGCAGGCAGTGGCCGAACGGCTGCGCGAGCAGTTCGGGCTGAGCTACCTGGAAGGCTACGGGCTGTCAGAAACCATGGCGCCGACGCACAGCAACCCGTCGGACCGGCCCAAGCTGCAGTGCCTGGGCGTGCCGACCTTCAACACCGACGCGCGCGTGATCGACCCGGTCACGCTCAAGGAACTGCCGCCCAACGAGATCGGCGAGATCATCGTCTGCGGCCCGCAGGTGTTCAAGGGTTACTGGGGCAAGGAAGACGCCACGCGCGAGTCTTTCATCGAATTCGAGGGCAAGACCTTCTTCCGCACCGGCGACCTGGGGCGCATGGACGAGGAGGGCTACTACTTCATCACCGACCGCCTCAAGCGCATGATCAACGCGTCGGGCTTCAAGGTATGGCCGGCCGAGGTGGAGAACCTGCTGTACAAGCACCCCGACGTGCAGGAGGCCTGCATCATCGGCACGCGCGACCCGTACCGCGGCGAGACGGTCAAGGCGGTGGTGGTGCTGCGCGCCCATGCCAGGGGCAAGACCACGCCGGACGAGATCATCGATTGGGCCAAGGAGAACATGGCCGCGTACAAGTATCCGCGGGTGGTGGAACTCGTGGACGCGCTGCCAAAGTCGGGAACCGGAAAGGTGATGTGGCGGCAACTGCAGGAGAGCGAAAACGCTCGGGCTGAGGGAGAGCTGAAGCCCGCAGCGGCCTGATCTATGCTGCCAGCCTATGCCCGGGGCGGGTTCCCATCGCATGCGAACCGCCCAGGGCAAGGCTCAATGCCCCCGCACCCGCATCAGCATCTTCACCATGGTCTTGTACCCCCGCTCGCGCGCGTGGCGGGTTGGGGTCACGCCTTCGCGGTCGGCCAGGTTGGCGTCGGCGCCGGCATCCAGCAGTAGCTGCACCGTTTCCTCGTAGCGCGTGCTGCCATCGCCCAGCACCACCGCCTCGAGCAGTGCCGTCCAGCCGAGGTTGTTGACGTGGTCGACGGCAATGCCCGCTTTCAGCAGCAGCTTCACCACTTCCACATGGCCCTGCTGGCTCGCGCCGATCAGCGCGGTGCCGTCGTAGCGGTCGGTGCTGGCCAGGTCCGCGCCATGCGCCAGCGCCAGCCGGACGATCTCGGCCTGGCCACTGGCGGCGGCCAGCAGGAAGGGGCTATTGGCGTCGGCGTCCTTGTGGTTCACGTCCGCGCCGGCCAGCATCAGCATCCGCGCGACTTCGACGTGGCGGCTCTGCACGGCGGCCAGCAGCGCGCTGCGGCCGCGTTCGTCGGCAGCGCGCGCGGTGGCGCCCGCGGCCAGCAGGCGCGCCACCATGTCCTGGTCGCCGATACCGGCGGCGGTGATCAGGTTGCGGTCGAGTGCGCTCAGGCCTTCACTGCGCACGGGGGCGCGCGCCGTGCCGCGCGGCCGCGCGGCGCCGGGCTGGCTGGCGGCGCCGGCCCCGGGGCGGGCCGCCAAAGTCTGGCCGCCCTGTGCCGCCAGCAGGCTGCCCCCGACCAGCAAGCCCATCAGGCCCAGCATCTCATTGAGTGCTTGTCTGCGGCTGCGGGTGGCGGGGCGCGTCATGGCGGCAGCTCCTGGGCTCAGGCGGTTTCGCGAGGCCGGGCCGGCAAGGGCGGGGTATCGTCCGCGCGGGTGCCGGCGGTGCCAGTTTTGGCGGCGGCACTTTCGGCGTCGGCGGCATCGCCCGCCTGGAGCTGGCGCCACAGCCGTCCCAGGTAGGGATCGTCGACGCCGTTGGTGGCCAGCCCCAGCAGGGTTTGCTGCAGGTATTCGCGCGCCGGGCCGTACAGTCCGGCGGCGTGGCGCAGCCGCTCGACCACGCTGGTGTCCGGCAGCCGGCCGGCGTAGGACTCGTGCGCGCGGTTCATGACGAAGGCCAGGGCGCGTTGCTCCGGACCCTCATCGCCATCACCATGGCCATCCCCGCCGGTGCGGATGCGCAGCCAGCGCGGGTGGTAGGCGCCCGTCAGCATCTCGCGGCGCCATAGCACGCGGAACTCCTGCTCGACCACGTGGCTGGGGATCCGGAACGCCATGCCGTGGCAGCAGCCGCCCCGATCCAGGCCCAGCACCAGCCCGGGGTTGTCCCACGTGCCGCGGTTGATGCGGGAATAGAGGTAGAAGCCGCGGTGGTAGCCATGCACGGTTGCGCGCCGGCGCTCGGTGTGCACCACCATCGGGTTCCAGATCAGCGAGCCATAGCCGAACACCCAGACATCGCCGTCGAGCGCGGGGTCGTCGGGCTTGCGTGCCAGCGCGTCGCAGAGGGACTGCTCCAGCACGTGCTCGGGCAACAGCGAGGACGCGACCGGGGTACTGCACAGCGAGGTGCGCAGCCGGTCGGATTCGAGGTCCTGTCGCGTAATGGCCATGCTGCAAGCATAAATCAAAGCAGCGTCCCGGGCAGGTGGGGAAAATGACATAAGTGCCAGTTTTTCCCGGAAATGCCTGAGCCGGCGGCATCGGTGTGGGTGTTAGGCAACGGTCGCCGCCGCGCGGCGGCGATGCCACCCTTGCCACCCCGCGCGATGCCGGGACCGATGCGTGCCCGCGCAAGCTTGTCCGCGGTCAGCCCGGGGCGTTTTGCTGGCACGCGGTGGCGGGCAGTCTTTACAATGGGAGCTTCATCCGACCAGGAGGAACCTGCGATGACGCGTACGCTTACGGTGGTGTTCGGCAGCGGCAAGGAATATGACTTCACGATCGGCGCGGACGAGCTGGCCGCGGTGGCCGAGGATGCGGCGTGGCGCTGGTTCGACCGCGAGTACACCGAGCTGGATTGCCAGGCGTCGAGCCCGGTCGGCAAGGTGCTGGTCATCGACAAGATCCTGAACGTCGCCAAGTTTTCCGGAGAGTCACGCTTCTCCGGCGATCCTGCCTGGGCGCAGGAATATGCGCGCCATGCGGCGCGGCTGCTGGACCGCGACAAGGTCCGCGTCGATGTCGGCAACGCCGCCATCGGTTTCTGAGGGGGCCTGGGCAGGCCCCCGGATCTGACAAGACCCCTGGTTGTGGCTCCCGCCTTCGCGGGAGCCACAGTCGTTAAACCGCCAGCAGTTCCACTTCAAACAGCAGCGTCGCGTTCGGCGGGATCACGCCACCGGCGCCGCGCGCACCGTAGCCGAGATCGGCCGGGATCACCAGGCGGCGCACGCCGCCGACCTTCATGCCCTGCACGCCTTCGTCCCAGCCGCGGATCACGTGGCCGGCGCCCAGCGGGAACACGAACGGGTCGTTGCGGTCCTTGCTCGAATCGAACTTGCGGCCAGCCTGGCCGTTCTCGTACAGCCAGCCGGTGTAGTGCACGGTGACGTGCTTGCCGGCGGTGGCTTCGGCGCCGGAGCCGACGGTGGTGTCTTCGTATTGCAGGCCAGAGGGCGTGGTTTGCATGGTGATTTCCTTCCGATAAAGACTGGCAGGGACCAGTCGAGGTGAATCGGGAGCGCGGCGGTGGCCGCCTCGTTCAATCCTGGGCGCGCTGCAGCACGTCCAGTTGCAGTTGCACGTTGCGGTCGTCGTCGGCGACCCAGATATCGCCGTCCTGGATCGTCACCGACAGGCGCATCGCGCGCTGCGCCAGCGCGGCGAGCGCGTCGACCGCTTCCGTCGGGACATTGTAGACGGTGACGTTGCGCAGCTTGCCGGCCTTGCCCGCCATACCTTTCCACCACTCGCGCGCGCTGGCGCCGCTGTAGGTGTAGACGGTCACGCGCTCGGAGCGGGCGGCGGCGCGCTTCAGGCGCGCTTCGTCGGGCTGGCCCAGCTCGACCCAATGGGCGATGTCGCCGGTCAGGCGCTTGTCCCACAGGTCGGGCTCGTCCGGCTCGTCCAGGCCGCGGGTGAAGGCGAGCGTCTCGGTGGCTTCGCAGGCGAAGGCGAGCAGGCGCACCATCATGCGCGCGTCGTTCTCGGACGGATGCTGGGCAATGGTGAGGCTGTGGCTGCCGTAGTAGGGCCGGTCCATGTCGGAGACGGCCAGCTCGGCTTTGAAGATGGTGGACTTGAGCGCCATGAAATGAGGTCTGCGGGTGCGTCCGGCACGGCGGCGCGGAACGCGAAAGGCCGCATCATACGCGATTCGGCGGCGCCGCCGTACGCGCGTGGGCAGGGCAAGGTGGGCCAGCCGGCACAAACGGCCGGCCGGAGACGCCTCAGCGCTTGCGGTATTCCTTCAGGTAGAAGCGCAGCAGCGCCGACAGCAGCAGCGTGGTCAGGAAGCCGGCTGCCACCACCAGCGCCTGGCCGGCATCGGTATCGAGCTGGCCGGCCACGCCCAGGCGGAACAGCCAGGTCCCGACCATCATGGCCAGGAACGGCATCAGCAGGGCACCGCGGCCATAGGTGCGCACCGCCCACAGCGGGAAGCGGCGCAGGAAATCGCCCGGAGTGCTGCACAGCAGGCAGGCGCCAGCGGCAGCCAGGGCGGCCGCGACGATGTCGCCGGAATGGATTTCGAACATGGTCTCTGTCTCGCGTTGCCGCACACGCGGCGGGCGTGGCAGGGATTCGGCAAAGCGCTGATTCTACAAGAGAAATCTGTCCGGCAGGTGACGCATTGGGCTAGCGCGCGGCGTTGCTCGCCGGTGATGCCTCGACCGCCACATGGAGCGTCACGATGTCGCCCGCATCGGGCACGAAGCGGGTCATGCCGAAGGCACTGCGCGGCACTTCGGCGCGGAAGTCGCCGCCGCACACCTGCCGCGTCACGCCGAACAGCGTGACCTCGCCGCAGCGGAAGCGCTCGGCCTGCAGCCGGACCGGACGGGTGACGCCGTGCAGGCTCAGCTCGCCTTCTACCGCCACAAGCCGGCCGCCGTCGCTGATAAAGCGATCGGCGCGCAGCCGCGCCTGCGGAAACTGCGCGATATCGAAGAACTGTGCCGAACGCAGCACGCCGTCGAGCGTGCGGTTGCCGGTGTCGACCGAGGCCAGCTCGACGGTCACGTCGATCGCGCCGGCGCCGCTGTCGGCGTCGTAGACGATGCGGCCGTCGATCTTGCCGAAGCGCCCGCGCACCGAGCTGCGCTCGAAATGGCTGGCGCCGAAATAGACGGAGGTGTGGACCGGGTCAAGCGTGTATTCCACCGGCGCGGCGCTGGCGCTGCCCAGCATGGCGATCGCAACGGCGGCCAGCAGACGAACGGGTGCCGCCATGGCTCAGTGCACGAACACCGGCAGCAGGAAAATCCCCACCACCGACAGGTACCCGATGGTCCAGCACAGCGTGCGCAGCGTGGCCCGGTCAGTCACGTAGCACGCGGTGTAGAGGATGCGGGTGAGGATGAAGACCATCGACAGCTCGTCGATGCGCGCCTGCGGCGCCTGCAGGAAACTGGCGGTGAGCACCGCTGCGGCAAAGAAAGGGAAGGCCTCGAAATGGTTGCGGTGCGCCATGTCGGCGCGCCGCGCGCGCCCGGACTGCTTGTCGAGCCAGCCGCGCGGGTCGTGGTTGTCGAAACCGGGCGCGCTGGCCTTGGCGATGGCTACCGTGGCGAGCGGCAGCACGCCGGCCAGCAAGACGCACCAGAACGCGATCGGCATGGTTTCGGTCCTCTCCGTTACAGCGCCGGAGCGGCTCAGCTGCCGCTGCGGCCGGTAGCGCGGTCAGGCGGCGACCACGCGAATCTCGATGCCCGCCAGGCCTACCACCTGTCCGGCGCGAATCTTCGCAGTCTTGCGCGATTCGGGCGCGCCGTCCACCGAGACTTCACCGGCGGCGACCAGCGCCTTGCCGGCGCCGCCGCTGTCGCACACGCCAGCCAGCTTGAGCAGGTCGTTGAGGGCGATGAACTCGCCCTCGAGCGGGAAGGTGATGGTCTGTACCGGAGTTGCCTTGCCCATCACTTGCCCCAGCTGTCCTTCAACCCGACGATGCGGTTGAAGACCGGCTTGCCCGGCTGCGAATCATTGCGGTCGGCAACGAAGTAGCCGTGGCGCTCGAACTGGAACCGGTCTTCCGGCCGCGCCTCGCGCAGGCCCGGCTCCAGGTAGGCGGTGACCACCTTCTTGGAGTCTGGGTTGAGCGCATCCAGGAAGTTCTTGCCGCCGGCGTCCGGGTTGGGGTCGTTGAACAGGCGGTCGTACAGGCGCACCTCGGCCTCGTAGCCGTGAGCGGCGCTGACCCAGTGGATCACGCCCTTGACCTTGACGCTGTCGGCGCCCGGCGTGCCGCTCTTGGTGTCGGGCAGGTAGCTGGCGTGCACGGCGACGACGTTGCCGTCGGCGTCCTTGTCCACGCCGGTGCACTCGATCACGTAGCCGTACTTCAGCCGCACCTTGTTGCCCGGGAACAGGCGGAAATAGCCCTTGGGCGGGGTCTCGTTGAAGTCCTCGCGCTCGATCCACAATTCGCGCGACAGCGGGAACACACGCTTGCCCAGTTCCGGCTTCTTCGGATGGACCGGGGCCGAGCATTCCTCGCTCTGGCCTTCGGGGTAGTTGTCGATGATCAGCTTGAGCGGGTCCAGCACGGCCACGCCACGCGCGGCCCGGCCGTCCAGGTCGTCGCGCACCGCGCCTTCGAGCGTGCTCATGTCGATCCAGCTGTCGGCCTTGGCCACGCCGACGCGGTCGCAGAACAGCTGGATCGACTCCGGCGTATAGCCGCGGCGGCGCACGCCGACCAGCGTGGGCATGCGCGGGTCGTCCCAGCCGTCGACACGGTTCTCGTCGACCAGCTGCTTGAGCCTGCGCTTGCTGGTGATCGCGTAGGTCAGATTCAGGCGCGCGAACTCATACTGGTGCGGCAGCGGGTCGCGGAACACGCCGGCGTCGCGCAGGTGCTCCAGCACCCAGTCGTACAGCGGGCGGTTGTTCTCGAACTCCAGCGTGCACAGCGAGTGCGAGATGTTCTCCAGCGCGTCCGAGATGCAGTGGGTGAAGTCGTACATCGGATAGATGCACCACTTGTCGCCCGTGCGGTGGTGATGGGCGTGCCGGATGCGATAGAGCACCGGGTCGCGCATCACGATGTTGGGGGCGGTCATGTCGATCTTCGCGCGCAGCACGTGCTCGCCGTCGCCGTACTTGTCCGCGCGCATGTCGCGGAACAGCTGCAGGTTTTCCTCGACAGTGCGGTCGCGGTAGGGCGAGGGCTTGCCCGGCTCGGAGAAGTTGCCGCGGCTGGCGGCGATCTGCTCGGCCGACTGGCTGTCGACGTAGGCGGCGCCGCGCTCGATCAGCGTCTCGGCAAAGGCGTAGAGCTGGTCGAAGTAGTCGCTGGCGTAGTACAGGTGCGGCTGCTTCTGGCCGTCCTTGCCTTCGCTGTCCCAGGAGAAGCCGAGCCAGTGCACGGCGTCGATGATCGAATCGACGTATTCGGTATCTTCCTTGACCGGGTTGGTGTCGTCGAAGCGCAGGTGGCAGCGGCCGCCGTAGTCGCGCGCCAGCCCGAAGTTCAGGCAGATGCTCTTGGCATGGCCGATATGCAGGTAGCCGTTGGGCTCCGGCGGGAAGCGGGTGATGACGGTCGGCAGCGGCTCGCCTTGCTTGTCCTGGCGGCCGGCGTAGGTGCCGGCGGCGAGGTCCTGGTCGATGATGCTCCGCAGGAAGTTGGAGGCGGCTGGGGTGCTGTCGGTAGGCTTGTTGTCGTGGCTCATGGTGGCGCCGGTTGGCCGGCCGGATGGATCGATGGTAGGGATCGATACGGTGGCCGGTCGGGTCGTCAGATTGCGTGGCGGAATGCCAATAAGGGGATTTTACCGTGCCGGCGGCGCCGCACGCCGTGAGCCTCGGCTCATTTATGGTCTTGTCCGCCGCCGGCACAGGTTGGCCGCACCGAAAGTGATGTGTCGGAGTAGCATGGAGACCCGTGCCGGCCGGCTACGGCCACCAGTCACCCATCGCTGCAGGAACGCCCATGAACGCCCACCCCGATGCGGCACAAGTGCCGCCCATGCCCCACGATGTCGTTGCCGCGCTGTGGCGCGATGCCGGCCTGCCGGCCGAGGCGCTGGCCCACCTGCGCCTGGACGGCGCCGATCCGGTGCTGCCTTCAAGCTTTGCCGTGGGGACCGCTGCGCAGGCCAGCCTCGCCGCTTCGGCGCTGGCCGCCGCCACGCTGTGGCAAGGCCGCGGCGGCCGCTGGCAGGACGTCAGCGTTGACATGCGCCATGCCATCACCGAGTTCCGCAGCGAGCGTTACCTGCGCGTCGACGGCGGTCCAGCGCCCGAGCTGTGGGACAAGATCGCCGGCATCTACCGCTGCGGCGACGGCCGCTGGGTCCGGCTGCACACCAATTTCCCGCACCACCGCGACGGCGTGCTGCGCTTGCTGGGCTGTGCCTATGACAAGGCGGCGGTGCAGGCGGCGCTGGAAAAGTGGGAAGCCGAGACTTTCGAAACCGCCGCGTCCGACGCCGGCCTGGTGGTCGCCGCGCTGCGCAGCTTCGACGAATGGGACCGCCATCCGCAGGCCGCGGCGCTGCGCGGCTTGCCGCCGGTGACGCTGGAGCGTATCGGCGACGCACCGCCACAGCCATTACCACCGCCCGCGTCGGCCGATGCGCAACCGCTGTCAGGCGTGCGCGTGCTCGATTTCACCCGCATCATCGCCGGCCCGGTCGCCGGGCGCACGCTGGCCGCGCACGGTGCCGATGTGCTGCTGGTGACCGCCGCGCACCTGCCGTCGATCGCGCCGCTGGTGATCGACACCGGCCGCGGCAAGCGCAGCTGCCAGCTCGACCTGCGCGATCCCGACGACAAGCGCACGCTGCACAAGCTGCTGCACGGCGCCGATGTGATGGTGCAGGGCTACCGGCCTGGCGGGCTGGCCGAACTGGGCATCGGCCCGGAAGCCGCGGCACGGGCGCGGCCGGGCATCGTTTATGTGTCGCTGAGCGCGTATGGCCACGTCGGGCCGTGGGCGCACAAGCGCGGCTTCGATTCGCTGGTGCAGACCGCCACCGGCTTCAACCAGGCCGAGGCGGAAGCGGCCGGCGGCGACACGCCGCGCCCGTTGCCGGCACAGGTGCTGGACCATGCCGCGGGCTATCTGCTGGCATTCGGCGCGATGGCCGCGCTGCACCGGCGCGCGCTGGAAGGCGGCAGCTGGCACGTGCGCGTATCGCTGGCGCAGGTGGGGCAGTGGCTGCGCGGGCTGGGGCGGGTGCCGCAGGGGCTGAAGGCGCCCGAGCAGAAGATCGACGATGTCGCCGACCTGCTCGAAGCGGTGCCGTCCGGCTTCGGCATGCTGACCGTGGTGCGCCACGCGGCGCAGCTGTCCGAGACGCCGGCGCGCTGGACGCTGCCGTCCGAGCCGCTCGGCACCCACGCGCCGGAGTGGCTGCCGCGTTAGTAAAGCGTGTTGCGCTGCCGCTCGGGCAGCTCGCGGTCATAGGCGGCGCCGTCGATGGCGTTCTCGCTCAGCGTGGCCAGGATCTCGCCATTGCTTGGCAGTGTCTGCCGTGCGACCTGCGCATCCGCGGACCACAGCCGCGAGCGGATCAGCGCCCGGGCGCACTGGAAGAACACCGACTGCACCGTGATCACCAGCACCGTGGTCGGCGCCTTGCCGTTGGCCACGCAGCGCGCGATCAGCGCCGGCTCGACGCTGATCTGCGCGGTGCCGTTGACGCGGATGGTCTCGTTGACGCCGGGGATCACGAACAGCAGGCCCACGCGCGGATCGGCCACGATATTGCGCAGGCTGTCGATGCGATTGTTGCCGCGCCGGTCGGGCAGCAGCAGCGTGCGCTCGTCCAGCACCTGCACGAAACCGGGTGTGTCGCCGCGCGGCGAGCATTCGGCCCAGCCCGCGGCGACGGTCGACAGCAGGCAGAACGGTGCGGCCTCGATAAAGGCGCGGTAATGCGGGTGCAGGTAGTCGACTTCCTTGGACAGCGACGGCGCCGCGGGTTGGGCGTAGAGCGCTTCCAGTTCGGCCAGGGAGGTGATGGCGTGCGAGGTCATGGCGGATCGGGGCGATGGGCGGGGAGATTGGCGGGGCAAGCCGACAATGTAGCGCAGCCGGCAGGGCTGCGCAGTGGCCCTCAGAGTGTCACGGTGCCGCGGCCAATCTCGAGCACGCGGCCGCCCACGCGGATCGCGCCGTCCGAGCCGACCGACAGGCGCAGCCGGCACGGGCGGCCGACGGCCTCGCCCTGGTCGATGATGTATTCCGCCGGCAGCGCGCGGCTGGTGGCCAGCAGCCAGCCACCCAGGTTGGCGCAGGCCGAGCCCGTGCCGGGATCCTCGGCCACGCCGCCGCCCTGCTTGGTGAAGAAATAGCGCGACAGGATGCCGCCCGGCTGCTCGGGATCGAGGGCGAACACGTACGCGGTCTTGCGGCCGAGGCTGCTCTGCGGCCAGATGTCGAGCCGCGCGCTGTCAGGATTGGCGCGCCGCACAGCATCGGTGCTGCGCACGGCCACCAGCAGCTGGTCGGCGCCGGTGTCGACCCACATCGGAGAAATCAGCAAGTCGCTTTCGTGCAGGCCGAGCAGGGCTGCCATGTCGGCATCGGGGAGGCCGGCCGGCGCGGTCTTCGGCTCGCCGCTGTGCGGCGCGGTGAAGGTCCAGACATCGCCCTGCGCCGTCACAGGGACCACGCCGGCGAGGAATTCGAGCGTCAGCGCATCGCCGGTGCCGGCCAGTTCGCGGACCACGTGCGCGGTGCCCAGTGTCGGATGGCCGGCGAAACGCATCTCATAGCCGGGGGTGAAGATGCGGACTTTTGCGCTGGCATTGTCCGACGGCAGGACAAAGGTGGTCTCCGACAGGTTGAACTGCAGCGCCAGCGCCTGCATGGTGGCCTCGTCCATGCCGCGCGCGTCTTCGAACACGCACAGGGGATTGCCGCCGAAGGTGGATTCGGCGAAGACGTTGAGCAGGCGGAAGGCGTAGGTGGTCATGGTGCGGGCTCCGGAGGCTTGTCGGCGAACCAGTGTACGGAGCCGTGGCGCCCGCGCCATGCACAGTTGCTGCGATCGCGAGCGGGCCAGTTGTGGGATGGGGGGCAGAAAGCAAGAACGCCCCTTTCGGGGCGTTCCGCATGTCGCTGGCAGCTCAGGCCCGGCGGGCTCAGAACCCCACCGCCTGCCCGTCGCGCCGGCTGTCGCTGGCTGCCACGTACCCTTGCTCGGGATCGTCCGACAGGCGCCAGATGAACTGGCCCGACCCAAAGTCCATGTATGGATCGTCCACCGACTTCAACTGGTGCCCGCGCGCCTTCAGCCCCTCGACCGTGGCCGGGTCCATGGTGCCTTCCACGTCCAGCGTGAAATCGCGGTTGACCTTCCAGCGCGGCGCGCAGCATGCGGCCTGCGGCTGCTGGTTGTAGTCCAGCATGCGCACCACCGTCTGCAGGTGGCCCTGCGGCTGCATGTCGCCGCCCATCACGCCGAAGCTCATCACCGGGTGGCCGTTCTTGGTCAGGAAGGCCGGGATGATGGTGTGGAACGGGCGCTTGCCGCCGGCCACAGCGTTGGCAGACCTGGGATCCATCGAGAAGCCGACGCCGCGGTTCTGCAGGCTGATGCCGGTGCCCGGCACCACCACGCCCGAGCCGAAGCCCATGTAGTTCGACTGGATGAACGACACCATCATGCCGTTCTCGTCGGCGGCGGTCAGGTAGATGGTGCCGCCCACCTTGGGCATGCCGAAGTTGAAGTGCGTGGCGCGCTGCATGTCGATCAGTTTGGCGCGCGACTTGAGGTAAGCATCGTCCAGCATCTGCTCGGGCGTGACCTCCATGCTGCGCGGATCGGCGACGTAGCGGTACAGGTCGGCGAAGGCGAGCTTCATCGCTTCGATCTGCAGGTGCTGCGAATCGACCGAGTCGACCGGGATCGAGGCCATGTCGAACTGGCCGAGGATGCCCAGCGCCACCAGCGCGGCGATGCCCTGGCCGTTGGGCGGGATCTCGTGCAACTCGTAGCCGCGGTAGCTCTTGCTGATCGGCTTGACCCAGTCGGGGCGGTAGTTGCGCAGGTCGTCCAGGGTCATCGCGCCGCCGCACTGCTTGCTGAAGGCGGCGATCTTCTCGGCGATTTCGCCTTCGTAGTAGGCGCGGCCGCGCGTCTCGCCGATCTTGCGCAGCGTCTCGGCGGCGGCCTTCATCGTGAACTTCTCGCCGACCAGCGGCGCGCGGCCCTTGGGCATGAAGGTCTCGGCATAGCCCGGCTGGTCCTTCAGTTCGGGCACCGCGGCGGCCCACTTGTGCGCCACCACCGGCGGCACGGCGTAGCCGCGCTCGGCGATCTCGATCGCCGGCTCCATCAGGTCGGCGAAGGGCAGCTTGCCGAAGCGCTCGTGCATCGCCGCCCAGCCGGCGATCACGCCGGGCACGGTGACCGAGTCCCAGCCCCGGATCGGGCGGTTGGCCAGGCCGTTGGCGTCGGTGCCGTACTTGTTCTTGAAGTACTCCGGGTTCCAGGCGGCCGGGGCCACGCCAGAGGAGTTCAGGCCATGCAGTTCCTTGCCGTCCCACAGGATGGCGAAGGCATCGCTGCCCAGGCCGCACGATACCGGCTCGACGATGGTGATGGCGGCCGCCGCGGCGATGGCGGCATCGACGGCATTGCCGCCCTTGAGCAGCATGCGCAGGCCGGCCTGAGCGGCCAGCGGGTGCGAGGTGGACACCACGTTGCGCGCAAACAGCGGGATGCGCACGGAGGGGTAGGGGTTGGTCCAGTTGAATTTCTGCATGGCTTTGTCTGTCGTTTCAGGAGGCGGCCGGGGCCATTGTCGGGGCGGCCGCATGGGCGCACGCGGCGCCGTTATTCTGCCGTGATCTTGCGATCCTTGATCAGCTTGCCCCAGCGGGCGCTGTCCTTCCTTACCATGGCGGCGAACTGTGCCGGCGTGCCGCCGACTGGCTCGGCGCCCAGCTTGCCCAGGCGCTCCCTGACTTCCGGCGACTGGATTGCCTTGTTGAACTCGGCATTGAGCCGGCTGACGATATCCGCCGGCATTCCCTTGGGCCCGTAGATGCCGAACCACGTATCGGACTCAAAGCCAGGCAGCCCCGACTCGCTGGCCGTCGGGATCTCCGGTGCCAGCGGCGAGCGCTTCGCGCTGGTCACGGCCAGCGCCTTGAGCTTGCCGTCCTTCACGTGCGGCAGGCCCGAGACGATGCTGTCGAACAGCACCTGCACCTTGCCCGAGATCAGGTCGGGCACGGCCAGCGCGGTGCCGCGGTACGGGATATGGGTGATGAACACGCCCGCCTGTGCCTTGAACGCCTCGGCCGTCAGGTGCACCACGGTGCCGTTGCCACTGGAAGCGTAGTTGAGCTCGCCGGGATGCTTCTTGGCGTAGTCCACCAGCTCGCGCACGTTCTTCACCGGCAGGCCGTTCGGCACCACCAGCACGTTGGTGGCGATCGCCACCTGGCTGATCGGGGTGAAGTCGGTCTCGGTGTTGTACGGCAGGCGGGTGTTGATGTACGGGCCGATCGAGTGCGTGCTGGTGGTCGCGATCAGCAGCGTGTAGCCGTCCGGCGCGGCCTTGGCCGCCATGTCGGAGCCGATCGCGCCGCCGGCGCCCGGGCGGTTGTCCACCACGATCTGCTGGCCGATGTCGGTGCCCACCTTCTGGGCAATGGCGCGCGCCAGCAGGTCGGTCGCACCGCTGGCCGGGAACGGCACGATCAGGCGGATCGGCTTGCCGGGATAGTTGTCGGCCAGTGCGGGCGTGGCGGCAAGGCACATGCCGCAGGCGGCGGCGATGCCGGCGAGGCGCAGCCAGGATTTCATGCTTGTCTCCGGAGTCAGGCTTGGGGCGGGCAAGGATAAGCGGGCAGGAATTGATGAGCCGGCTTAATTATTCCGTGCCGTCGGTCACAAAGAAAGCTAATATTTCTTTCCGATGTCACAAGAAAAATTTAAGTATCGGCGCGGCTTCGCCGGCGTTGCGCACGAACACCGATGAGCACTATCCGATTCCTCCGCACCTTCGTCGCCGTAGCCGAGCAAGGCTCCTTCGCCGCGGCCGCCGGGCAGGTGGCCCTGACCCAGGCCGCTGTCAGCCTGCAGATGCGCGCGCTGGAAAGCGAGCTGCGGCGTGAACTGTTCGACCGCAACGGCCGCGTTGCGGTGCTCAATGCCGATGGCCGCGCGCTATTGCCGCAAGCGCGGCGCCTGCTCGCGCTGTACGACGAGATGCGGCTGCCGCTGGCATCGGACCAGGCCATGGCCGGTGCCGTGGCCGTGGGCGCGGTGGTTTCGGTGATGGGCGGCCTGTCGCACGCGGTGGCCCGCATGAAGCGCACCTACCCGGCGCTCGACGTGCGCCTGGTCGGCGCCAAGTCGATCGAGCTGGCGGCACAGGTCGAGGCCGGCGAACTCGATGCGGCGATCCTGGTGGAAGGCGCCACGCGGATTCCCGGCACGCTGCGCTGGACGCCGCTTTACCAGGAGCCGCTGGTGGCGATCGCCGCACGCGGCAGTCCCGGCCGGGACGCGCGCGAGGCGCTTGCGCAGAACCCATACCTGCGCTTCGACCGCAGCCAGCGCACCGGCGTGCTGGTCGAGCGCGCGCTGCGCCGCGCGCACGTGAAGGTCAACGAGTTCCTGGAACTGAACGCCATCGAGGCGCTGGTCGAGCTGGTGCGCCAGGAGGTGGGCGTGACGGTGGTGCCGCTGCTGCGGCGCGCGCGCTGGCACGACGACGAGGCGCTGCGCATCCTGCCGCTGCTGGTCAACGGCGAGCCGGTCATGCGCCACATCGGCATGCTGGAGCGGCGCGACCACGCGCGCGGGCAGGTGACGGCTGCGGTGCGGGCGGCGTGCAGTGAACTGTTTGGCGCCTGAATGCACCGGAGTGGCACCTGAGCAGGTCGCCCTGGCGCCATAAGCACGGTCTATCGGCCAGATAGACAGAATCGCATTCTCCTCGGGCCGGGCTGTGCGTATATTTTGGTTGCGGACAGCTGCCGCGGAAGTCAGTCAGACCATTGCGGCTTCGCCCTGCGCGCGCCCGGATCATCACGCCGGTGCGCGCCCGCGCGCGTCCGCGCACCGGCGGCAACCAGCCGGGCTGCATTGCAGGAAGGTCCGGCAAGAAGCGAAGCGCCGGAGCGGGATCGTCGAAGTCAGGCAGCTATCGGGCAACAACAAGCAATCGAGCGACCGCTGACGCCATCGCGGCAGGCGTATGCAGTACGTCCCCACCAAGGAGAGAACGTATGTCTAACGAAGCAAAGTGTCCCTTCACGCATACCGCTGGCGGCGGTACGACCAATCGCGAGTGGTGGCCGAAGCAGTTGCGGCTGGACTTGCTCTCCCAGCACTCCGGCAAGTCCAACCCGCTGGGCGCGGACTTCAACTACCGTAAAGCGTTCAAGGACCTGGACCTCGCCGCGGTGAAGAAGGACCTGGCGGCGCTCATGACCGACTCGCAGGACTGGTGGCCGGCGGACTTCGGCCACTATGGCCCGCTGTTCATCCGCATGGCGTGGCACGCCGCCGGCACCTATCGCATCGGCGATGGCCGCGGCGGCGCCGGGCGCGGCCAGCAGCGTTTCGCGCCGCTCAACAGCTGGCCGGACAACGTCAGCCTGGACAAGGCGCGCCGCCTGCTATGGCCGATCAAGCAGAAATATGGCCAGAACATCTCGTGGGCCGACCTGCTGGTGCTGACCGGCAACGTCGCGCTCGAGACCATGGGCTTCAAGACCTTTGGTTTCGGCGGTGGCCGCGAGGACACCTGGGAGCCTGACGGCGATGTGTACTGGGGCGATGAAAAGACCTGGCTCGGCGGTGACCTGCGCTACGGCAAGGGTGCGGCGGGCAAGTACGATGACGCCGGCGTGCTTGTCGCCGACGAGGATATGCATGGCGCCGAGGCCAGCCGCACCGATCAAGGCCGCAATCTGGAGAACCCGCTGGCCGCGGTGCAGATGGGGCTGATCTATGTAAACCCGGAAGGCCCGGAAGGCAACCCGGACCCGCTTGCCGCGGCGCACGACATCCGCGAGACCTTCGCACGCATGGCCATGAACGACGAGGAAACCGTCGCGCTGATCGCCGGCGGGCATGCCTTCGGCAAGACGCACGGTGCCGGACCGGCGGACAATGTCGGGGCCGAACCGGAAGGCGCGGATCTCGAACTGCAGGGCCTGGGCTGGTCGAGCAGCTTCCAGACCGGCAAGGGCGCCGATACCATCACCAGCGGGCTGGAGGTCACCTGGAGCAAGACGCCGACGCAGTGGGGCAACAGCTACCTGGAAAACCTGTTCGGCCATGACTGGGAGCCGACCAAGAGCCCTGCGGGCGCCAACCAGTGGGTGGCCAAGAATGGCGGCGAAACCATCCCGCATGCGTTCGATCCGTCGAAGAAGCTGCGGCCGACGATGCTGACCACGGACCTGTCGCTGCGCTTCGACCCCGAGTACGAGAAGATCTCGCGGCGCTTCCTGGAACATCCCGACCAGCTCACAGATGCCTTCGCCCGCGCCTGGTTCAAGCTGACCCACCGCGACATGGGGCCGATCGCGCGCTACCTGGGCCCGGAAGTCCCGCAGGAAGATCTGCTCTGGCAGGATCCGGTGCCGAAGGTCGACCATCCTCTGGTCAACGACCAGGATGTCGCCGCGCTCAAGCAGAAAGTGCTGGCATCAGGCCTGCCGCTCTCGCAACTGGTGCAGACCGCGTGGGCGTCGGCATCGAGCTTCCGCGGTTCGGACAAGCGGGGCGGGGCCAATGGCGCCCGCATCCGGCTGGCGCCGCAGAAGGACTGGGCCGCGAACGAGCCCGAGCAACTGGGCAAGGTGCTCAAGGCGCTTGAAGGCATCCAGGCCGAGTTCAACGGCGCGCAGTCCGGTGGCAAGAAGATCTCGCTGGCGGACCTGATCGTGCTGGCCGGCGGCGCGGCCATCGAGCAGGCGGCGCAGAAGGCGGGCCACAAGGTCACAGTGCCGTTCTCGCCGGGCCGCACGGATGCCTCGCAGGAACAGACCGATGTGGAGGCGATGGCGTCGCTCGAGCCGAAGGCGGACGGGTTCCGCAACTTCGTCAAGGCGAAGTACAGCATCCCCCCCGAGCACCTGCTGATCGACAAGGCCCAGCTGCTCACGCTGACCGTGCCCGAGATGACGGTGCTGATCGGGGGCCTGCGCGTGCTGAACGTGCATACCGGGCCCGATGCGCATGGCGTCCTCACCGACCGCCCGGAAACGCTGACCAACGACTTCTTCCGCAACCTGCTCGACATGCGACTGGAATGGAAGCCGCTGTCGGACGAGCGCGACCTGTTTGAAGCGCGCGACCGCAAGACCGGCGACAAGAAGTGGACCGGCACGCGTGTCGACCTGGTGTTCGGTTCGAACTCGCAGTTGCGAGCCCTTTGCGAGGTCTATGCCAGCGAGGATGCGCAGGAAAAATTCGTCAGGGATTTCGTCGCGGCCTGGGCCAAGGTGATGAACCTCGACCGCTTCGACCTGCTCGATTGACGCCCGCTGTTTGAGCGCAGCGCGACCCTGTCACGGTGTCATGCCGTGGCGGGGTCGGCGCATGCGCGCCGTCATCAACAGGCGGCGCGGAAAAAAACGGCCGGCATGCGCCGGCCGCGGTGGTGTGGCATTGCCCTACATCATCCTGTGCGCGAAGTGGCCGCGCTTTGCATCGGCCATCAGTTCCATGAACTGGTCGGTGCTCATGTGCACCAGTTCCTGGTGGTCGCCCGCTTCGAAATAGACGTCGGCATGCGTCAGCAGGCTGTCGTCCAGCCAGGTCTGCGTGCCATACGCCATGGCGACCGGCGGGATCGCGCCGTGGTCGCAGTCCCTGAACACTTCGCGCACGCCATCCTCGTGCGCCAGCGACAGGTTGCGGCCGGTCTGCTCGCGGATCTCCGCCAGTTTCAGGTGGTGCGTGGAAGGAATCACCGCAGCGACATAGCCGCTGTCGTCTTCCAGCAGGACAGTCTTGGCCAGGCGGTCTCCGGGAATGTGTGCAGCGTGTGCAGTGGCCATGCTGCTCAGGCTGTAGGGGTGCCGAACGGTGTCGAACTGGCTGTGCCTGGTGCTCAGGCATTTCGCCAGCGTACTAGCCATGGTCATGATCTCAAACCTCCGACGCGCTCATCGCGACAGTTGTCCGGGTGCTAATACTATAGGTCGCTGCGGGCCCGGTGGAGGCGTGTCGCCGTGTCCATTCCCGGCAACAAAAAAAGGGCACCTTGCGGTGCCCTCAGTGTTGCATTGCGAGCCGGCCCACAGGCCGGCGGCAAGTCCTGCTTATTCTTCCTGGAACGCTTCTTCGCGCTTGGCCTTGATCGAAGGCAGCGCCACGATCACCACCAGCACCGCGGCGGCGATCAGCAGGCCCATCGACAGCGGACGCGTCACGAACACGCTGAAGTCACCCCGCGACAGCAGCAGCGAGCGGCGGAAGTTTTCTTCCATCATCGGCCCCAGCACGAAGCCGAGCAGCAGCGGAGCGGGTTCGCAGCGCAGCTTGATGAACAGGTAGCCCACCACGCCGAAGGCGGCGGTCTGGAACACGTCGAAGGTGGTGTTCTGGACCGAGTACACGCCGATGCAGCAGAACGTCAGGATGGCCGGGTACAGGTAGCGGTAAGGCACCTTCAGCAGCTTCACCCAGATGCCGATCAGCGGCAGGTTCAGCACGATCAGCATCAGGTTGCCGATCCACATCGAGGCGATCAGGCCCCAGAATAGCGCCGGATTGCTGGTCATCACCTGCGGGCCGGGCTGGATGTTGTGGATGGTCATCGCACCCACCATCAGCGCCATCACCGCGTTGGGCGGAATGCCCAGCGTCAGCAGCGGGATGAACGAGGTCTGCGAAGCCGCGTTGTTGGCCGATTCCGGACCGGCCACGCCTTCGATCGCGCCCTTGCCGAATTCCTGCGGGAACTTGGAGGTCTTCTTCTCCAGCGAGTACGCCGCGAACGAAGCCAGCGAGGCGCCGCCGCCCGGCAGGATGCCCAGCGCCGAACCCAGCGCGGTGCCGCGCAGCACGGCCGGGATCATGCGCTTGAAGTCGTCCTTGGTCGGGAACAGGTTGGTGATGTGGTCGGTAAAGGTTTCGCGCTGCTCCTTCTGCTCCAGGTTGGCGATGATTTCAGCAAAGCCGAAGATACCCATTGCCACCGAGACGAAGTTCAGGCCGTCGGTCAGTTCCGGCACGTCGAACGAGAAGCGCGCTGCGCCCGAGTTCACGTCGGTACCCACCAGGCCCAGCAGCAGGCCCAGCACGATCATGGCGATCGCCTTGACCAGCGAGCCCGAGGCCAGCACCACGGCGCCGATCAGGCCCAGCACCATCAGCGAGAAGTACTCGGCGGGGCCGAACTTGAAGGCCAGTTCCGACAGCGGCGCGGCAAACGCGGCCAGGATCATGGTGGCCACGCAGCCGGCGAAGAACGAGCCCAGGCCGGCGGTGGCAAGCGCCACCCCCGCTCGCCCTCGTCTTGCCATCTGGTAGCCATCGATGGTTGTCACCACCGAGGACGATTCACCCGGAAGGTTCACCAGGATGGCAGTGGTCGAGCCGCCGTACTGGGCACCGTAGTAGATACCGGCCAGCATGATCAGCGCGGCCACCGGCGGCAGCGTGTAGGTCACCGGCAGCAGCATGGCGATGGTCGCCAGCGGCCCCAGGCCCGGCAGCACGCCGATCAGGGTGCCCAGCACGCAGCCCAGGAAGGCGTACGCCAGGTTCTGGAAGGTCAGGGCGGTGGAGAAGCCCAGGCCCAGGTTAGTGAGTAGTTCCATGTTGGCGGCCTCCTTAGCTTGCCAGGAAAGCCGGCCACACCGGCATCTGCAGGTTGATGCCGTACACGAACGCGCCCAGGCTGATCAGCACCAGGATGATGGCGTTCAGGATGGCGCCCTTCCAGCTGAACTCGTGACTGGCCATCGACGACACCAGCACCAGCACCAGCACCGACAGCACCATGCCCAGCGGCTTGAGCAGCAGGCCGAACAGCACGACCGAGCCGAGAATCCACAACAGCGTCTTGATGTCCCAGCGGGCCAGTTGGTCTTCCTCAGCCTTGGAAGACAGCGAGCCCCACAGCACCAGCACGCCCAGCAGGGCGAGCACGATGCCGAGCCAGAACGGGAAGTATCCGGGTCCCATTTTTGCGGCGGTTCCCATGGAATAGCCGCGTGCGACCCAGGAAAAGCCGAATCCGACCAGGATGAACATCAGGCCGGAGGCGAAGTCCTTTTGGCTACGTATGCGCAAAGTGAATCTCCTCGAAAAGACGCTTGAAATCTGCGGTTGACCCTTTGTTGCGCCGCATCAATGTGGTCTGCAACGAAGGGCCCTCCTGCGGGCAGGGTGGAAGTTAAGGGGGCGACCTTTCAGCGACCTTTCAGATGTCTGCAAACAGGGTCATGGTTCGGGTATCCCCTAGTGAGATGGCGCTTAAAAGGCGCCTCGCCGGTTCGCAAAGCCAGTCTGGAGGCGGGCTGGCGGGTAAGGTGGCGGAAGTGCTGCGCTATCATCCGGAGCAGCCGGCGCCTTCGCATGGCGGTCTCCGCGGGAGCGCCGGCCTGAAAGCCCTGTAAGGTTTGAAAGGTTTCGGCAAGGACACATAGGTGAGGCAAGGAGCAGCTTGGAGAGCATCGACCACGTCATCCTGATCGGCGGCATCGTGATGTCGCTGGGCATCGTGCTGGGGGCGTTTTCGGCACGCTTCGGCGTGCCGTTCCTGCTCGTGTTCCTGGCCGTCGGCATGCTGGCCGGCGTGGACGGCCCGGGTGGCATCCGCTTCAACGACACCTGGCTCAGCTTCCTGGTCGGCAACCTGGCGCTGGCGGTGATCCTGCTGGACGGCGGCCTGCGCACGCGCTTTGCCACCTTCCGGGTTGCGCTCAGGCCGTCACTGTCGCTGGCGACCGTGGGCGTGCTGGTGACGGCGGGGCTGGTGGGCGTGTTCGCGGCGTGGCTGCTCGGTATCGACTGGCGGCTCGGGCTGCTGCTCGGTGCCATCGTCGGCTCGACCGATGCGGCGGCGGTTTTCTCGATGCTGCACAGCAGTGGCATCCGCCTCAAGGACCGGGTCGCGAGCGTGCTGGAGATCGAGTCGGGCATCAATGACCCGATGGCGATTTTCCTGACCCTGACGCTGATCGAATGGGTCACCGCACCTGGCGGGCTGACGCCGCTGGGTCTGGTGATGAGGCTGCTGGTCCAGTTCGGCGTGGGCGGTGCGCTCGGGCTGGCGCTGGGATATTGCCTGGCGCATGTGCTGGAGCGCATCCAGGTGGCCGAAGGCCTGCAGGCGATCCTGCTGTGCGCAGGCGGGGCCATGGTGTTCGCGCTGGTGCAGACCGCCGGCGGCAGCGGCTTTCTGGCGGTGTACCTGACCGGCATGCTGATCGGCAACCGCGAGCGCGCGGTCACCGCCGACGTGATGCGCGCGATGGACGGCATGGCCTGGCTGGCGCAGTCGGCGATGTTCCTGCTGCTGGGCCTGCTGGTGGCGCCGCATCGGATCCTGGAAGTGGCCGGGCCCGCTGTCGCGGTCGCCGCGTTCCTGATGCTGGTGGCGCGCCCGGTGGCGGTGTGGGTGGCGCTGCTGCCGTTCCGCTTCAATGCGCGCGAAAAGGGCTTTATCGCGTGGATGGGCCTGCGCGGCGCGGTGCCGATCGTGCTGGCGCTGTTCCCGCTGCTGCGCCAGGCCCCGGAGGCCGGCCTGCTGTTCCGCATCGCTTTTGCCGTGGTGCTGGCCAGCCTGCTGTTCCAGGGCACCACCGTATCGGTCGCGGCGCGGCTGGCGCGCGTGCGCCGGCCAGGCTATCCGGAGCCGGTGGCGCGTTCGCGGCTGCGCGGCACGCGCGCGCCGATCCTGGAAGTGATGCAGTTCTGCGTGGGCCCGAACGCGCCAGTGGAAAACGTACGCGCCGACCAGCTTGAGCTGCCGCCGCGCAGCCGCCTGCTGACGGTGGCGCGCGACGACACGCTGGCCGAACCGGGCCAGACGGTATTGCGCGCAGGCGACGCGGTCTGCGTGCTGGCGCCGGCCACCTCGTTGCCGACGCTGTCGGCGCTGTTCCAGACCCCGGGCCGGGCGCCCACGTGGGAACAGGTGTCGCACGATTTCCTGCTGTCAGGCGATGCGCCGCTGCGCGAAGTGGCTGCGCTCTATGGCACGCGCGAGCTGACGCCGGAGGAAGAGCCGCTGACGCTGGAAAAAGCGATGCAGCGCATGTTCACGTCGCCGCCGGTGGAGGGCGACAGCGTCGTGATCGCGGGGGTGCCGCTGACGGTCACGCGGATGGAAGGCGCGGAGATCGTGCAGGTGGGATTGCTGCTGCCGCGGCTGGAGGGGGATTCCGGCGGGAAACTGTGGGTGCGGCGGCGCAGGGAAGAAGCGGGCCGCGAGCGCACGTAATGCGCCGGTTGTCTCCCCTCTCCCGCCTGCGGGAGAGGGAGAGCGGCTGGGGGAGAGGGAGAACACCTTACCTTACTTAGGCAAGCTCGCGCGGCCTGGGAGCACCCCAAACCGTTGGTGCCGCGAGTGCTTGTCCTCAGTCGACCTTCGCCCCCGACACCTTCACGATCTGCGCATACTTCTTCAGTTCCTTCTGCACCAACGCGCCAAACTGCTCCGGCGTAGTTGGGGCCGGCTGTGCCCCGATGCGGGCCAGGCGCGCCTTCATGTCGTCCGTCTTCAGGATCGCCACGATCTCGTGGTTCAGCTTCTCCACGATTTCGCGCGGCGTATTGGCCGGCGCGAACACGCCGAACCAGGTCGAGATATCGAAGCCTTCGAGCCCCAGCCCCTTGCCGGCCTCGGCAATGGTCGGCAAGTCCGGGAATGCCGCCGCCCGGCCGGCGGTGGTCACGGCGAAGGCCTTGAGCTTGCCCGCCTTGATATTGGCCGATGCCGAAGCGAGGTTGTCGAAGATCAGGTCGGTCTGGCCCGACAGCACCGACAGCTGCGCGGGCGACGCGCCGTTGTAGGGAATATGGACCATGCTGATCTTCGCCATGCTCTTGAACAGCTCGCCCGAAAGGTGCCCGGCGCTGCCGTTGCCGCCCGAGGCATAGTCAAGCTTGCCCGGATTCTTGCGCGCGTAGGCAACCAGGTCGCGCACATTGTTGATATGCAGCTCGGCGGCCTTGCCGGGGTGCATTACCAGCACGTTGGGCACGTCGGCGACCAGCGTGATCGGCGCGAAGTCCTTCACGGGGTCATACGGCATCTTGCTGAACAGCGTCGGGTTGATGGCATGCGTGGCCACCGCGCCCATGACGATGGTGTAGCCGTCGGCCGGCTGCTTGGCGACGTAGTCCGCGCCCAGGTTGCCGCCGGCGCCCGGCTTGTTTTCCACCACCACCGGCTGGCCGAGGCTGTCGCGCAGCTTGTCGCCAATGGCGCGCGCCACGGTGTCGAGCGGGCCGCCGGCGGGATAGGGCACCACGAAGCGCACGGGCTTGGTGGGGTAGGCGTTGGTGGCCGCCACGGCGGCGGCGGGCATCAGCGCCGCGGTCAGCGCGGCGGCAAGCAGTTTTTTCAGCATGTTGTGGATGACAGAAGGATAGGGATTCCTAGCGGGCCCCGATGCCGCGCGCCATCATCACGGCGCACAGCGGCAGCAGGATCACCAGATGCGATTCGATCATGACCCAGCGCCGCGCCGCCTTGATCTCGGACGGCGGCGGCACGTAATCGGGCAGCCTGCGCGCCTGCTTGCGCCAGCGCGCGATGGCAAAGGTCGGCGGCAGCGAGCACAGCGCGATCAGCACGAACACGCCCATCTTGGCGTGGAACCACGGGTTGTGCAGGTAGAAGTCGACGCCCTTGGCGCCGTAGAACAGGCGCAGCAGGCCGGTCGCCAGTGCCAGCATCGCCGACAGGAAATAGAACAGGTCGTACAGCGACAGGCGCCGCACGGTGGCCGGGTTGAGGTCCGGGCGCAGCGCCACGGCCTCGGCGGCCATCAGCGTGATCAGCACGAAGATCGCAAGGAAATGCAGGAAGGCCAGGATGGCGTCGGTCAGCATGGGTTCTCCTTTGCTTTGCGCAGGCCAGCGCGGGTGGCGCGGGCCCGGGGAAAGTACTTCAGTGGGAACTGAACTTCCGGAAAGCACTTGCGGCAGGGCTGGCCCGCCGCAGGCAGGAGGAGAATCTTACAGCACACCTTTTGCGCGAAGTGCGGCGATCTGCCCGGCGCTGTAGCCCAGGGTCCCGGCCAGCACCGTGTCGGTGTGCTCGCCCAGCAGCGGCGGGTGGCGCAGCGCCTGCGGTGGCGTCGCGCTCATCTTGATCGGGCTGCCGACCAGCTTGACCTCGCCGGCGCTGGGGTGGGGCAGGTCCACGCGCAGGCCGCGCGCCTTGACCTGGTCGTCCTCGAACACGTCGTCGAGCGTGTTGATCGGGCCGCACGGCACGCCCGCGGCTTCCAGGTCGCGGATCCATTGCGCGCGGGTGCGCGGGCGCACCATCTCGGCCAGGATCGGCACCAGGATGTCGCGGTTGGCCACGCGCTGCGGGTTCGTGGCAAAGCGCGGGTCGTCGGCCAGTTCGGGCTGGCCGCCGTCGGCGACGAACTTGCGGAACTGCCCGTCGTTGCCCACCGCGACGATGATCCAGCCGTCGGCGGCCTGGAAGGTCTGGTAGGGCACGATGTTGGGGTGCGCATTGCCCCAGCGGCGCGGCGCCTCGCCGCTGGCGAGGTAGTTGGTGTTCATGTTGGCGAGCATGGCCACCTGCACGTCGAGCAGCGCCATGTCGATGTACTGGCCCTCGCCGGTGCGGTCGCGGTGCGCCAGCGCCGCCAGCACGGCGATGGTGGCGTACTGGCCCGTCATCAGGTCGGAAATGGCTACGCCTGCCTTCTGCGGGCCGCCGCCGGGCAGGTCGTCGCGCTCGCCGGTCAGGCTCATGAAACCGCCCATGCCCTGGATGATGAAGTCATAGCCGGGGCGCGCGGCGTACGGGCCGGTCTGGCCGAAGCCGGTGACCGAGCAGTAGATCAGGTCGGGCTTGACCTGCTTCAGGGAGTCGTAGTCCAGGCCATATTTCTTCAACTGGCCGACCTTGTAGTTCTCCAGCACCACGTCGCTCTGCGCGGCCAGGTCGCGCACGATCTGCTGGCCCTCGGGCGTGCTGATGTCGCAGGTGACAGAGCGCTTGTTGCGGTTGGCGGCCAGGTAGTAGGCGGCCTCGGCGGTGTCGCGGCCGTCTTCGTCCTTGAGCCAGGGCGGGCCCCAGGTGCGGGTGTCGTCGCCGGCGCCGGGGCGCTCGATCTTGATCACATCGGCGCCGAAGTCGGCAAGGTTCTGGGCGCACCAGGGACCGGCGAGGACGCGGGTCAGGTCGAGCACGCGGAGATGGCTTAAAGCTCCCATGGCGATAGAAGAAATTCTGAGGTGGTGCGGGGAAGGATCGGAAAACCGGCTGCCGGCGCCGCGGCGCGCAACGGGCCGGCGCGGGGTGCCTGCACTGTATCACCCGGGCCCGGCGAGGCAAGCCATGAGGTGATGCAAAAGCCTCTCCTCAGTATTTGATTTGGGCGATAGCCGGCCGGTGCCGGGGTATGGCGCCGGGCCTGCCCGGCATGCCCTGCTGGCGCTGCCTTGCCCGTATAATCAACGGTTTGCAAATCCAAAACTGACTCGTCGCGCCCGGCCCAGCCGCGGAAGCGTCCGCCATCCCATGAAAGTCTCAGACATTCGCAGCAAGTTCCTGCAGTTCTTCGAATCGAAGGGCCATACCGTGGTCCGCTCGTCCAGCCTGGTGCCGGCGAACGACCCGACGCTGCTGTTCACCAATTCCGGCATGGTGCAGTTCAAGGACGTGTTCCTGGGCACCGACAAGCGCCCGTACACCCGCGCGACCTCGTCGCAGCGTTCGGTGCGCGCCGGCGGCAAGCACAACGACCTGGAGAACGTGGGCTACACTGCCCGCCACCACACGTTCTTCGAGATGCTGGGCAACTTCTCGTTCGGCGACTACTTCAAGCGCGACGCCATCCTGTACGCGTGGGAACTGCTGACCAAGACCTACATGCTGCCGGCCGAGAAGCTGTGGGTGACGGTCTACGCGGAAGACGACGAAGCCTACGACATCTGGGCCAGGGAAGTGGGCGTGCCGACCGAGCGCATCGTGCGCATCGGCGACAACAAGGGCGCGCGCTACGCCTCGGACAACTTCTGGCAGATGGCCGACACCGGCCCCTGCGGCCCGTGCTCGGAAATCTTCTACGACCACGGCCCGGACGTGTGGGGCGGCCCGCCGGGATCGCCGGAGGAAGACGGCGACCGCTACATCGAGATCTGGAACCTGGTGTTCATGCAGTTCAACCGCGACGAGCAGGGCAACATGACGCCGCTGCCGAAGCCGTGCGTGGACACCGGCATGGGTCTGGAGCGCATCGCCGCGGTGCTGCAGCACGTGCACAGCAACTATGAGATCGACCTGTTCCAGGCACTGATCAAGGCGGCCGCGCGCGAGACGCATATCGACAACCTGAACCAGAACTCGCTGAAGGTCATCGCCGACCATATCCGCGCGTGCTCGTTCCTGATCGTCGACGGCGTGATCCCCGGCAACGAAGGCCGCGGCTACGTGCTGCGCCGCATCGTGCGCCGCGCCATCCGCCACGGCTACAAGCTGGGCCAGAAGACCCCGTTCTTCCACAAGCTGGTGCCCGACCTGGTCGCGCAGATGGGCGAAGCCTATCCGGAACTGGCCGAAGCCCAGTCGCGCGTGACCGAAGTGCTGAAGGCCGAGGAAGAGCGCTTCTTCGAGACCATCGAGAACGGCATGTCGATCCTGGATGCCGCGCTGGCCGAGCTGAAGCTCAAGGGCGGCAAGACGCTGGACGGCGAACTGGCCTTCAAGCTGCACGACACCTTCGGCTTCCCGCTGGACCTGACGCAGGACGTGTGCCGCGAGCAGGAAATCGGCGTGGATGAAGCCGCTTTCGACGCCGCCATGAGCCGCCAGCGCGAGCAGGCACGTGCCGCCGGCAAGTTCAAGATGGCCGCCGGCCTGGAGTACACGGGCGACAAGACCGTGTTCCATGGCTACGAAAAGCTGGAACTGCCGCAGGCAACGGTCACCGCGCTGTATGTGGATGGCGCCGCAGTCGACGCCATGCAGCCGGGCCAGACCGGCGTGGTGGTGCTCGACAACACCCCGTTCTATGCCGAGTCCGGCGGCCAGGCCGGCGACCAGGGCGTACTGAAGGCCGCGAATGGCAATGGTGCTGTCTTCGCCGTGGCCGATACCACCAAGGTCCAGGCCGACGTGTTCGGCCACCAGGGCACGCTGGCGGGCGGCGCGCTGAAGGTGGGCGACGCCGTGTCGGCCCAGGTCGACGCGCTGCGCCGCGCGCGCACCGTGCGCAACCACTCGGCCACCCACCTGATGCACAAGGCCCTGCGCGAAGTGCTGGGCACGCACGTGCAGCAGAAGGGCTCGCTGGTGGATGCGGACAAGACCCGCTTCGACTTCTCGCACAACGCGGCGCTGACCGAAGACCAGATCCGCCGGGTGGAAGAGATCGTCAACGCCGAGATCCTGCGCAACGAAGATACGCACGCCGAGATCATGCCGTTCGATGACGCCGTCAAGAGCGGCGCGATGGCGCTGTTCGGCGAGAAGTACGCCGACGACGTGCGCGTGCTGTCGATCGGCACCTCGAAGGAACTGTGCGGCGGCACGCACGTTCACCGCACCGGCGACATTGGCCTGTTCAAGATCGTGGTGGAAGGCGGCGTGGCCGCCGGCATCCGCCGCGTGGAAGCGATCACCGGCGACAACGCGCTGCACTACCTGCAGAACCTGGATGCGAAGCTGAATGAAGCCGCCGCCGTGCTGAAGGCGCAGCCGTCCGAGCTGGTGCCGCGCATCGGCCAGGTGCAGGACCAGGTGCGCGCGCTGGAGAAGGAGCTGGAGCGCCTGAAGAGCAAGCTGGCGGCTTCGCAGGGCGATGAGCTGGCGGCACAGGCCGTCGACATCAAGGGCCTGAAAGTGCTGGCTGCCCAGCTCGACGGCGCCGACGTCAAGACGCTGCGCGAGACCATGGACAAGCTCAAGGACAAGCTGCAGAGCGCGGCGATCGTGCTGGCGGCCGTGGCCGACGGCAAGGTCAGCCTGATCGCCGGCGTCACCGCCGATGCGACCGGCAAGGTCAAGGCCGGCGAGCTGGTCAACTTTGTCGCCCAGCAGGTGGGCGGCAAGGGCGGCGGCCGTCCGGACATGGCGCAGGCCGGCGGCACCGAGCCGGCCAAGCTGCCGCAGGCGCTGGCGGGTGTCAGCGAGTGGGTGGCGGCGAAGGTCTGATGGCCTGACCGTACCGCAAGCCGATGAGGAAGGGGCGCCAGTGGCGCCCCTTCTGCTTTTCTACTTCTTGGTGTTCTCCGTAATACTTCGCAACACCGTCAACAAATCGATCGGCATCGGAAAAACGATCGTCGAGCTCTTGTCCCCGGCGATCTGTGTCAGCGTCTGCATATAGCGCAGCTGCATCGCCTGCGGCTGCCGCGCGAGCATCTGCGCCGCTTCCAGCAGTTTCTCGGATGCCTGCAGCTCGCCCTCGGCGTGGATCACCTTGGCGCGCCGCTCGCGCTCGGCTTCGGCCTGCCGCGCGATCGCGCGCACCATGGACTCGTTCAGGTCGACGTGCTTGATCTCGACATTCGAGACCTTGATCCCCCACGCATCGGTCTGCGCATCCAGCACCTTCTGGATATCAAGGTTGAGCTTTTCCCGTTCGGCCAGCATCTCGTCCAGTTCGTGCTTGCCGAGCACCGCACGCAGTGTGGTCTGTGCAAGCTGGCTGGTCGCCTCGAGGAAGTTCGCCACCTGGATGATCGCCAGCTCCGGATCGACCACGCGGAAATACACCACCGCGTTCACCTTGACCGAAACGTTGTCGTGCGAGATCACGTCCTGCGGCGGCACGTCCATCACCACCGTGCGCAGGTCCACCCGGACCATCTGCTGCACGGCGGGAATGATCAGCACCAGGCCCGGGCCCTTCACCTTCCAGAAGCGGCCAAGCATGAAGACCACGCCGCGTTCGTATTCGCGCAGCACGCGGAACGACGTGATGATGAGCAATGCCAGCAGGAAGATCAAACCGCCGAAGCTGAATCCGAATGCCATGTTCAAGCTCCCTTGTCTGGAGTCGATTGAGCAGAAGAGGGCGCGGCGACCACTTCGAGCACCAGCCCATGCCGCGCGGTCACCACCACCGGCGTGCCGCGCGCCAGCGGATTCGCGCTGCGCACGCGCCAGCGTTCGCCGCGCACCGAGGCCCAGCCTTCCTGGCCGGGTGCCCCAGGCATGTCGTCGAGCAGTTCGCCGCGGCTGCCGACCAGCGTGTCGGCGCCGCTGACCACCGGCCGCCTGCGCGAGCGCAGCAGCAGCGCCGACATGCCGAACACGAACACCGCTGACATCGCCGACAGCGCCGCCACCATCGACAGCGGCACGCCGAAGCCCGGCATGTCGGTGTCGATCAGCATCACCGCGCCGAAGGCAAAGGCGATGATGCCGCCGACGCCCAGCGCGCCGAAGGTCGGCAGGAACAGCTCGGCCACCATGCAGCCGATGCCGAGCACCACCAGCGCCAGCCCCGCATAGTTGACCGGCAGCATGTGCAGCGCGAACAGCGCCAGCAGCAGGCAGATCGCGCCGACGATGCCGGGCACCACCATGCCGGGAGTGGAGAACTCGAAGATCAGCGCGTAGATGCCGATCATCATCAGCATCAGCGCCACGCTGGGCTCGGTGATGACGGCCAGGAAGCGGTTGCGCCAGTCAGGTTCCAGCGTCACCACCGGCGCATCACGCGTGCGTAGTTCGCTGGCCTTGCCGCCAGCGGTGGCCAGCTTGCGGCCTTCGACCTGGCGCAGCAGCGCCGGCAGGTCTGGCGCGACCACGTCGATCACCTTCTGTGCCAGTGCTTCGTCGGCCGACAGGCTGACGGCTTCGCGCACGGCGCGCTCGGCCCATTCGACATTGCGCCCGCGCAACTGGGCCAGGCCGCGGATATAGGCCGAGGCATCGTGCATCTGCTTGCGGGCCATGGTGTCGGCCGCGGCCGGTTCGCTGGAGGGCGCCGAGGCGGGCGTCGCGCCCGGCAGGGCGTCCGGCTTCTGCGGCCCGCCGATGCCGATCTGCACCGGGCTGGCCGCGCCCAGGTTGGTGCCCGGCGCCATGGCCGCGATGTGGCTGGCGTAGAGGATGTAGGTGCCCGCGCTGGCTGCGCGTGCCCCGCCCGGATAGACGTAGCTGGCCACCGGCACCGGTGACGCCAGGACCGCCTGGATGATTTCGCGCATCGAGGCATCGAGCCCGCCCGGGGTGTCCATCTCCAGTACCACCAGCTGCGCGCCAGCCTCGCGGGCACGCGCCATGCCGCGCACGATAAAGCTCGCGCTGGCCGGGCTGACCGCGCCTTTGAGCGGGATCACGTAGACCGGCGCGGTGGCCGTGGCGGCGGGCGCAGGAGCGGAAGCGGGTGCGGCCCGCGCATGCAGGGCGGCGAAGCCGACGGCCAATGCAGCGCTGCACGCCAATACAAGGCCGGCCAGCAGCCGAATCGCCCGCATGGGCGCGGTGACAGGTTTCATCGCAAGGGCGGGGCACGCAGGGTGCCGGGGTGGCGCCACTTTCAGTGTAGGCCACCGGGCACATCTTGTATGGCGGCGATGCGTGACGGCCGATTCAGGCGGCGGCGAGTCCGGCCTCGCCCCGCGGCCTCGGCGCGGGAGCGGGCAGCATGTCGGCCAGCGCATGCAATGCGGCGCCGGCCATGGCCGGATGCCAGGCCAGCATGGTGCGCACACGGCCCGCGCGGCCCAGGCTGTGCTGGCTGATGGCGGGCAGGTCCCGGTAAAGGCTCAGCACCGAACGTGGCACGATCGCGGCGCCGATGCCGGCCGCCGCGCACGCGACGATGGCATGGTAGGAGCCCAGCTCCAGCACGCGGGGCGGCGGCGCGCTTGCGCCGCCGGCATACCAGGCCTCGACCCGCGCGCGGTAGTTGCAGCCTGGTTCGAACGCCAGCAGCGTCGGCACTTCCAGGTCGGCGGAGGCGTGGATCGGGCGATGGCCCGCACGCGCGATCACCACCAGCTCTTCCTCGAAGGCCGGAATGGCCTCCAGTCCGGGTTCGGATATCGGCTCGGCGACAAAGGCGCAATCGACCTCGAAGCGCGCCAGTGCATCGAGCGCCTGCCGTGTCGCCAGCGTCACCAGCTCGAGCTGCACCTCGGGCCACGCCTGGTGATACGCCGCCAGCACATTGGGCAGCCGGCTGGCGGCGGTGCTTTCCATCGAGGCGATGCGCAGGCGGCCGCTCGGCCGTGCCGGCAGCACCGCCTGGCGCGCCTCCTCGGTCAGCTGCAGGATGCGGCAGGCGTAGTCGAACAGGGTCTGTCCCGCCGGCGTCAGAACCATGCGCCGGCCGTCGCGCACGAACAGCTCGACCCCTAGCGACTGCTCCAGCTGACGGACGCGCGTGGTGACATTGGATTGCACCCGGTGCAGCCGCTCGGCAGCGCGGGTGATGCCGCCGGCTTCGACGACGGCTCGGAAGATTTCAAGTGCGGCAAGGTCCATGGCCACTGGCTCCGGAGCGTGAATCCGACATCCATCTCGACTCAGAATGCATTGCATCTACATAATTCATTTTTCGGGATGGTTTGCACAGCGTAGCATACAGGGACCGCAATGCAACCGCTGCCCCAACAGCCAGAGCCAATGTCCAAGCTCAACAGCCTCGACCCCGACCAGGCCGCCGGCGCGGCCAGCCCGATACCGGCCGCGCAGATGCGTCACGCTGGTCCGGTGGCGGTAGCGATGGCCGGCCTGGTGTCGCTGGCGGTGGTGATGGGAATCGGCCGCTTCGCCTTTACACCTCTGCTGCCGATGATGCTGCACGACGGTATCGTCAACCTCCATCAGGGCGGCTGGCTGGCGACGGTCAACTACATCGGCTACTTCCTTGGCGCCGCGCTGTGCCTGTTTATCCGCCCCGACGCCGTGCGCATGGTGCGCTGGGGCCTGGTGGCGACGGTGCTGCTGACGCTGGGGATGGCGCTGCCGGGCGGCATGCCGGTGTGGTCGCTGTGGCGCTTCGCCGCTGGCGTGGTCAGCGCGGTGGTGATGGTCTATACCGCCGGCTGGTGCCTGCAGCGGCTGGCCGAACTGGGCACGCCGGAACTGGGCGGGCTGATCTTCTGCGGCCCGGGGCTGGGCATCGTCGCCACGGGCCTGGGCGCCTCCGGCATGGTTGGCGTGGGCTGGCATGCCGACCATGGCTGGCTGGCCTTCACCGTGCTGGCCGCGGTGCTGGTGGCGCCGGTGTGGCGCATCCTCGTGTCCACCCCGATGGCCACGGACGCCAGCCAGGCACCTGGCGCAGCGCCGCCAGCCACTGCCGCCGCGCGCCTCGACGCCCAGACCTGGGCCCTGACGCTGGCCTACGGCCTGGCCGGCTTCGGCTACATCATCACCGCCACCTTCCTGCCGGTGATCGCGCGCGAAGCGCTGCCGGGCACGGTCTGGGCCGACCTGTTCTGGCCGATCTTCGGCGCCGGCGTGGCGCTCGGCGCCTTGCTGGCGACGCGGGTGAGCATGGCCCACGACAGCCGCAAGCTGCTGACGCTCTCCTACGGCATGCAGGCGCTGGGGGTGGCGATCGCGGTGCTGTGGCCGACGGTGGCCGGGTTCGCGCTGAGCAGCCTGCTGGCCGGCCTGCCGTTCACCGCGCTGGTGGCCTTCGCCATGCGCGAGGCCCGGCGGCTGTGGGGCCCGCACGCGCCGCGGCTGATGGGGCTGATGACCGCGTCGTACGGCCTTGGCCAGATCGCCGGACCGCCGCTGGCGACCGCGCTGGTGGCGCGCACGGGCGGCTTCGCCAGCTCGCTGGCATGCGCGGCGGCGTCGCTGCTGGCGGGTGCGCTGGTGTTTGCCTGGATGCGCCGCGCCTGGCCGCTGGCGCCCGCACGGAGCGGATCGTGAAGGTGCGCTACAGTATCGCTTTTGCCGCCTGACGCGCCACGCATCGCGGCTGCCGCGCGTGCGCCGCAGCCCGTGGCGCAGCACGGAAGGCCGGGGCCGATCCCGGCACGCGAGACCGGGCGGCGCAGGAGCGAGCCCCATGTCTTTTGCCTTGCAGCCCGCGCGTGCCGCGGGCGCCTCCCCGCAGCCTGTCTCCGCCGACGAGCAGCGCGTGCGCGTCGACCTTGCCGCAGCCTACCGGCTGGCTGCGCGCGAGGGCTGGGATGACCTGATCTACACCCATATCTCCGCCACCGTGCCCGGTGAGCCCGACCACTTCCTGATCAACCCGTTCGGCTTTGCCTTCGACGAGATCCGCGCCGGCGACCTGGTCAAGATCAACGGCCGCGGCGAGGTCGTCGGCGAGACGGTGCACCCGGTCAACGTCACCGGCTTCGCGCTGCATGCCGCCGTGCACGCGGCCCGGCCCGACGCGATGTGCGTGATGCACCTGCATAACACCGCCGGCATCGCGGTGTCGGCGCAGGCCGCCGGCCTGCTGCCGCTGTCGCAGCACGCGATGCGCTTTTACGGCCGCATCGCCTATCACGACTACGAGGGTCTGGCTTTCAGCCCGGCCGAAGGCGGGCGGCTGACCGCGTCGTTGGGCGAGCACCCCGCCATGCTGTTGCGCAACCATGGCACGCTGACCGTCGGCCGCACCGTGGCCGAGGCCTACGTTCTGATGGCGACGCTGGTCAAGGCCTGCGAAATCCAGATCGCCGCGCAGGCGGGCGGCGCGCTGGTGCAGCCGGATGACGCGGTCGCGCACAAGACATCCGAGCAACTGTTCGACAACGGCGCGGTCGAGGGCGTGATGGAGTGGCCCGCGTTGCTGCGCAAACTCGATAGAATCGATCCTTCCTACCGGGACTGATTTCCGCGTCCCCGGCGAATTTCCAGAACACCAATCATCACAAGGAGCATTGCATGCCGACTTTCCACGTTGAAATGTTTGAGGGCCGTACCATCGATCAGAAGCGCAAGTTCGTCGAGGAAGTGACGCGCGTCACCTGCGAGACGCTGGGCTGTTCGGCCTCGGCGGTCGACATCATCATCACGGATGTCAAGCGCGAGAACTGGGCTACCGGCGGCGAGCTGTGGGCCGACAAGAAGTAAGGCACTGAACGGCCTGAACACCATGCAGCACTTCGCCTCCGACAACTACGCCGGCTTCTGCCCGGAATCGCTCAAATACTTCCTGGAAGCCAATGCCAGCGGCCATGAGCAGGCCTATGGCGACGACAGCTGGACACAGAAGGTCTGCGACCGCATCCGTGACCTGTTCCAGACCGATTGCGAAGTGTTCTTCGTGTTCAACGGCACGGCGGCCAACTCGCTGGCGCTGTCGGCGCTGTGCCAGTCGTACCACTCGGTGATCTGCCACGAGCTGGCGCATATCGAGACCGACGAGTGCGGCGGCCCGGAGTTCTTCTCCAACGGCTCCAAGCTGCTGACCGCGCCGGGCGAGGACGGCAAGCTCACGCCCGATGCGATCGAGGCGCTGGTGACGCGCCGCTCGGATATCCATTACCCCAAGCCCAAGGTGGTGTCGCTGACGCAGTCGACCGAGGTCGGCACGGTGTACAGCGTGGAGGAAGTGCGCGCGATCGCCGCGATCGCCAAGCGCCGGCAGCTGCGCGTGCATATGGACGGCGCGCGCTTTGCCAATGCGGTGGCGTATCTGGGCGTGCATCCGTCCGAGATCACCTGGCGCGCGGGCGTCGACGTGCTGTGCTTCGGCGGCACCAAGAACGGCCTGCCGGTGGGCGAGGCGGTGGTGTTCTTCGACCGCCGCCTGGCCGAGGACTTTGCCTACCGTGTCAAGCAGGCCGGGCAGCTGGCGTCGAAGATGCGGTTTATCTCGGCGCCATGGCTGGGCCTGCTCGAGAACGATGTGTGGCTGGCCAACGCGCGCCATGCCAACGCGATGGCGCAACTGCTGCAGCAGCGCATTGCCGATATCCCCGGCGTGCGCATCATGTTCCCGACGCAGTCCAATGCCGTCTTTGCCGAGCTGCCGCTGCCGGCGATCGAGGCGCTGCGCGCCAGGGGCTGGCGCTTCTATACCTTCATCGGCGCCGGCGGCTGCCGCTTCATGTGTTCGTGGGACCTGCAGCCGCAGACCGTAGAGGCGCTGGCCGCCGACATGCGCGCCGCATGTGGTGCCTCAATGGGTGCCTGAACACGGCAGCGCGATCATACTGATAACGAGACCCCTACAGGAGCCACCAAATGCAATACCGATTCTGCCCGCAATGCGGCGCGCCGCTCGAGGTGCTGCCGCTGTCCGGGCGCGAACGCCACGCCTGCGTGCAGCATGAATGCGGCTTCGTGCACTGGAACAATCCGCTGCCGGTGCTGGCCGCGGTGGTGGAGTACCAGGACAAGCTGCTGCTGGCGCGCAACGCCGCCTGGCCGCAGCAGATGTTTGCGCTGGTGACAGGGTTCCTGGAGCGCGACGAGCCGCCCGAACTGGGCGTGGCGCGTGAACTGAAGGAAGAGACCAACCTCGATACCGAGTCGGTCTCGCTGATCGGCGTCTACGAGTTCATGCGCAAGAACGAGCTGATCATCGCGTACCACGTCAAGGCGACCGGCACAGTCGAGCTGTCCGAGGAACTGGCCGAATACAAGCTGGTGGCGCCCGAGGACGTGCGCGTGTGGTCGGCAGGCACCGGCTTCGCCGTGGCCGACTGGCTGGCCGCGCGCGGCTACCCGGTGCGCTTCTTCGACCGGCAGACCGGCGAGGATATTCCGGATCCGCGCCGCCCGCATGACTTCAGCCAGGTCGGGGCTTCGCTACAATACCGCTGGTAACAGCCTCAGAAACCGAAGGAAGAGACGAATGGAGTTCCAGAAAGAAGTGGATGCGCGCGGCCTGAACTGCCCGCTGCCGATCCTGCGCACCAAGAAGGCGCTGGCCGACATGGCCAGCGGCGAAGTGCTGAAAGTGCTGGCGACCGATCCCGGCGCGACGCGCGATTTCCAGGCCTTTGCCAAGCAGACCGGCAACGAGCTGCTGTCGCATTCCGAAGTCGACAAGGTGTTCGTGTTCTACATGCGCCGCCGTTGATCGAAGGAAGAGAAAGAAAAAGCCGCTTTCGAGCGGCTTTTTCTTTTGGGGCGAGGCGAACGCTCAGCTGTTCGGTCGCGTCAGGTGCTCGCGCGACTCCAGGTAGGCGCTGAATTCGGCGCCCACTTCCGGGTGCTTCAGCGCAAACTCGACCGTCGCCTTCAGGTAGCCCAGCTTGCTGCCGCAGTCATAGCGGCGCCCCTGGTAGCGGTAGGCCAGCACCTGCTCCTGGCCCAGCAGCGACTGGATCGCGTCGGTCAGCTGGAACTCGCCGCCGGCGCCGGGCTTCAGCTCGCGCAGGTGGTCGAAGATGCGCGGCGTCAGGATGTAGCGGCCAACCACGCCCAGGTTGGACGGGGCGTCTTCCGGAGCGGGTTTTTCCACGATGCCCGATACCTTGATCACGCCTTCATCCCATTCGCGGCCATCGATCACGCCGTAGGAACGGCTTTGCTCCGGCGTGATTTCCTCGACGCCCAGCACCGAGCAGTTGTAGTGGTTGTAGGCGTCCACCATCTGCTTCATCACCGGCGGGTTGCCGTCGATCAGGTCATCGGCCAGCATGATCGCGAACGGCGTGTTGCCGACCAGCTTGGCCGCGCACAGCACCGCGTGGCCCAGGCCCAGTGCCTCGGGCTGGCGCACGTAGTAGCACTCCACGTTGGCGGGCTTGATCGAGCGCACTACGTCCAGCAGCGCCTGCTTGTTCTTGGCTTCGAGTTCGACTTCCAGCTCGAAGGCCTTGTCGAAATGATCCTCGATGGCGCGCTTGGAGCGGCCGGTGACGAAAATCATCTCGGTAATGCCGGCGGCCATGGCTTCTTCCACGGCGTACTGGATCAGCGGCTTGTCCACCACCGGCAGCATTTCCTTCGGGCTGGCCTTGGTGGCTGGCAGGAAGCGGGTGCCCAGGCCCGCGACCGGGAAGACGGCCTTGGTGACGCGATTTTCCATATCAGGTGTACCTCTCAGATGCTGGTTCATAACCCTGCCAGCCATTACCGGCGCCGTCTGTCCGGTTCCGTCCGACGCCGCCGGACGGAAACCAGACTGGCAGGGGCGTCATCGGCTGCCGGTCATGCCGGCAGCCGCTGCAGCTGGCCCTGCAGCTTGGCCAGCGTTTGCTCGAAATCAGCGAGTCGTTGCGTCTCTTGCGCCACCACGGCGGGCGGCGCCTTGGCGACAAAGCTTTCATTGGAGAGCTTGCCGCGGCACTTGCCGATCTCTGCAGCGATGCGTTCGACCTCCTTCGACAGGCGCGCGCGCTCGGCGGCGACGTCGATTTCGATCTTCAGCAGCAGGTGGTTGCCGCCGGCAATGGCGACCGGCGCACCTGCGCCTTCGGCCTGCAGGGTGCTCTCGTCTTCGAAGACGCGAACCTCGGAAAGTTTCGCCAGCGCCTGGATATGTGCGCTGGCCGCCTTCAGGAATTCGCTGTCGCCTTCGGCATAGAGCGGGATGCGCTGCGCCGGCGAGATGTTCATCTCGCCACGCAGGTTGCGGCACGCGTCGACCACTTCCTTCAGGCGCGCGACCCATTGCTCGGCGTCCTCGTCGATCTTGGCGACGGCCGGCAGCGGGTAGGACTGCATGGAGATGGTCTCGCCGCCGTCGCCCTTGGCGCGCCCGGCCAGCGGGGCCACCTTCTGCCACAGCTCTTCGGTGATGAACGGGATGATCGGGTGCGCCAGGCGCAGCACGGTCTCGAGCACGCGCAGCAGCGTGCGGCGGGTGGCGCGCTGCTGAGCCTCGGTGCCGGTCTGGATCTGCACCTTGGCCAGTTCCAGGTACCAGTCGCAATACTCGTCCCAGACGAACTTGTAGATCGCGTTGGCGACATTGTCGAAGCGGTACTCGGCAAAGCCCTTCTCGACCTCGGCCTCCACGCGCTGCAGCAGCGACACGATCCAGCGGTCGGCCTGCGAGAAGTGCAGGTAGCCGTCCGGGCCGCAGTCGTTGTTGCACGGGCCCATGCCGCAGTCGTGGCCCTCGGTGTTCATCAGCACGAAGCGGGTCGCGTTCCACAGCTTGTTGCAGAAGTTGCGGTAGCCTTCGCAGCGGCCGGTATCGAAGTTGATGTTGCGGCCCAGTGTGGCCAGCGAGGCGAAGGTAAAGCGCAGGGCATCGGCGCCGAAGGCGGGAATGCCCTCGGGGAACTCCTTCTTCGTCTTCTTCTCGATCTTGGGCGCGTCCTTGGGGCGGCGCAGGCCGGTGGTGCGCTTTTTCAGCAGCGTATCGAGGTCGATGCCGTCGATCAGGTCCACCGGGTCGAGCGTGTTGCCCTCGGACTTGCTCATCTTCTTGCCTTCCGAATCGCGCACCAGGCCGTGCACGTAGACGGTATGGAAGGGCACCTTGCCGGTGAAGTGCTTGGTCATCATGACCATGCGCGCCACCCAGAAGAAGATGATGTCGTAGCCCGTGACCAGCACCGACGACGGCAGGAAGTGCTTCAGCTCAGGCGTTTCCTCGGGCCAGCCCAGCGAGGAGAAGGGCACCAGCGCCGACGAGAACCAGGTGTCGAGCACGTCTTCCTCGCGGCGCAGCGCACCGGTGCTGCCCGCGGCCTTGGCCTTGGCGAGCGCTTCCTCTTCGGTACGGCCGACGAAGCAGTTGCCGGCATCGTCATACCACGCCGGGATCTGGTGGCCCCACCACAGCTGGCGGGAAATACACCAATCCTGGATATTGCCCAGCCACTGGTTGTAGGTGCTGATCCAGTTCTCGGGCACCAGCTTGATCTCGCCACTCTGCACGGCTTCCAGCGCCACCTCGGCGATCGAGCGGCCGGGGTAGAAGGTGCCTTCCGGCGCCGGCTTGCTCATGGCGACGAACCACTGGTCGGTCAGCATCGGCTCGATCGCGCTGCCGGTGCGTTCGCTGCGCGGGGTCATCAGCTTGTGCTTCTTGACCTCGGCCAGCAGGCCTTGCTTTTCCAGGTCGTCCACGATGGCCTTGCGCGCGTCGAAGCGGTCCAGGCCGGCGTAGGCGGCCGGCGCGTCGGCAACGATCTTCGCGTCCAGCGTCAGGATCGACAGCTGCGGCAGGTTGTGGCGCTGGCCGACGGCGTAGTCGTTGAAGTCGTGGCCCGGGGTCACCTTGACCACGCCGGTGCCGAACTCGCGGTCGACGTATTCGTCGGCGATCACCGGGATCTGGCGGCCGGTCAGCGGCAGGTGCACGGACTTGCCGATCAGGTGCGCGTAGCGCTCGTCTTCCGGGTGGACCATCACGGCCACGTCGCCCAGCATGGTTTCCGGACGGGTGGTGGCCACGGTCAGGTGGGTCAGGCCGCCCTTGGCGTCAGCCTCGACCAGCGGATAGCGGATATGCCACAGCGAGCCTTCTTCCTCCACGCTGTCGACTTCCAGGTCCGACACGGCGGTGCCCAGCACCGGGTCCCAGTTGACCAGGCGCTTGCCGCGGTAGATCAGGCCCTGCTCGTACAGGCGCACGAACACTTCGGTCACCGCCTTCGACATCTCCGGCGACATGGTGAAGTACTCGCGGCTCCAGTCGATCGACGCGCCCATGCGCCGCACCTGGCGGGTGATGGTCGAGCCCGATTCTTCCTTCCAGGCCCACACCTTCTCGGTGAACTTCTCGCGGCCGAGGTCATGGCGCGACACGCCCTGGCCCTCCAGCTGGCGCTCCACCACGATCTGGGTGGCGATGCCGGCGTGGTCGGTGCCCGGCACCCACAGCGTATTGGCGCCCAGCATGCGCGCATGGCGCGCCAGGCCGTCCATGATGGTCTGGTTGAAGGCATGGCCCATGTGCAGCGTGCCGGTCACATTCGGCGGCGGCAGCTGGATCGCGAAGTCCGGGCGGGCAGGATCGAAGGTCGGCTTGGCGATGCCGCGGCTCTCCCACTCGGGGCCCCATTTCGCCTCGATGGCGGCGGGTTCGAAGCTCTTGGCAAGCGATTGGTCTTGGGCGGTCATGCTGGGAGGATGTCGATGTTGGCGTCTGGATGCGTCGCAAGGCGCAGCGGGGGTGCGGCAGCCTGCGCCTGGCGGCCTTGGCGCCAGTGAAACCCCAAATTATACGGGGGCGGGCCGGTCGCTGCCTATTTTGCGGACAGCGGCCCCGGCCGGGAAAGGCTGGCCAGGGCCGGCGCGCGTCCGCATGCGGGGCAGTTTCCGCCTCTCGGATGTGACGGATCGGACAGGGCCCATCGGTATAATTGGCGCCATTCCACAAGGCCCCTCCGATGTCCGACCTGCTCGCCAACCTCAATGCCGAACAACTTGCCGCCGTCACCCTGCCTGACGAGCCGGCGCTGATCCTGGCTGGCGCGGGCAGCGGCAAGACCCGCGTGCTGACCACGCGCATCGCCTGGCTGCTGCAGAACGGCCGGGTCTCGCCGGCGGGCATCCTGGCGGTGACCTTCACCAACAAGGCCTCCAAGGAAATGCAGACGCGGCTGCAGTCGATGCTGCCGATCAACACCCGCGGCATGTGGATCGGCACCTTCCACGGCCTGTGCAACCGCATGCTGCGCGCGCATTTCCGCGACGCCGGCCTGCCGCAGACCTTCGCCATCCTGGACAGCCAGGACCAGCTTTCGGCACTGAAGCGCCTGCTCAAGTCGCTCAACGTCGACGATGAGAAGTACCCGGCCAAGAACCTGCAGTACTTCATCAACAACGCCAAGGAGCAGGGGCTGCGCCCGGCCGATGTCGAGGCCAACGACGACTTCAACAAGCGCTTCGTCGACCTCTACGCCGCCTACGACATACAGTGCCAGCGCGAGGGCGTGGTCGACTTTGCCGAACTGCTGCTGCGCTGCTACGAGCTGCTGCGCTACAACGACGCGATCCGCCAGCACTACCAGCACCGCTTCCGCCACGTGCTGGTCGATGAGTTCCAGGACACCAACGTGCTGCAGTACCAGTGGCTCAAGCTGCTGGCCGGCCACGGCACGCAGAACCCGGCCGCGGTCTTTGCCGTGGGCGACGACGACCAGAGCATCTACGCCTTCCGCGGCGCCAACGTCGGCAACATGCGCGACTTCGAGCATGAGTTCCGCGTGCGCCGGCTGATCAAGCTGGAGCAGAACTACCGCTCGCACGGGCACATCCTGGATTCGGCCAACCACCTGATCTCGCACAACGCGCGCCGCCTCGGCAAGAACCTGCGCACCGACGCCGGCCACGGCGAGCCGGTGCGCGTGTACCAGGCCGGCTCCGACGGCCAGGAAGCGGGCTGGATCATCGAGGAAATCCGCGACCAGATCGCGCAGGGCGCCAGCCGCGCCGAGATCGCCATCCTGTACCGCAGCAACGCCCAGTCGCGCGTGATCGAACACGCGCTGTTCTCCGCCGGCATCCCGTACCGCGTTTATGGCGGCCTGCGCTTCTTCGAACGCGCCGAAATCAAGCACGCGCTGGCGTATATGCAGCTGCTGGAGAACCCGCGCAACGATGCCGCCTTCGGCCGCGTGGTCAACTTCCCGGCGCGCGGCATCGGCGCGCGTTCGCTGGAGGTGCTGCAGGACATGGCGCGCCAGTACGACTGCGCGCTGTCCGAGGCCGTGGCCTACGTGCCCGGCGCGGCCGGCAGCAAGCTCGCCGCCTTCACGCGCCTGATCGACAAGATGCGCGACGACACCCGCCGCATGACGCTGGCCGAGACCGTCGAGTACATGATCAACACCAGCGGCCTGATCACCCACTACCAGGGCGAGAAGGAAGGCCAGGACCGCATCGAGAACTTGCAGGAACTGGTGACCGCCGCGCAGGCCTTCGTGGTGGAAGAAGGCTATGGGCTGGACGCGCTCGCCGCGGTGATCCCCGCGGACCGTGCCCCCGCCACGCCGGTGCTCGCCGACGGCGACCAGTCCCAGCAGGTGCTCGACCCCGAGGCGCTGCCGGTGGTGATGACGCCGCTGGTCGCGTTCCTGACGCATGCCTCGCTGGAGGCCGGCGACAACCAGGCCCAGGCCGGGCAGGACGCGGTGCAGATGATGACGGTGCACGCGGCCAAGGGGCTGGAGTTCGACGTGGTCTTTATCACCGGGCTGGAAGAAGGGCTGTTCCCGCACGAGAACAGCATGATGGACCCCGACGGGCTGGAGGAAGAACGCCGCCTGATGTACGTGGCGATCACGCGTGCGCGCGAGCGCCTGTTCCTGTCGTTCGCGCAGAGCCGCGTGCTGCACGGCCAGACCAAGTACCACGTCCGCTCGCGCTTCTTCGAGGAACTGCCGGAAGGCGCGCTCAAGTGGCTGACGCCCGCGGTGCAGGGCTACGGCGGCGTGCGCCGCCAGGAACGCGACAACGCCTGGGGCCGCGACTGGTTCCGCAAGCCGGAGGATGTTCCCTACACTGGCACGCGCCCGACCGGCGGCATGGACAAGGGCAACGGCTACGCCGACGCCAAGCGCGAGGCTGGCACCGGCTTGCGCGTGGGCCAGTCGGTGTTCCACAACAAGTTCGGCGAAGGCGTGATCACCGCGCTGGAGGGCGAAGGCAACGACGCCCGCGCCAATATCAAGTTCAAGCGCCACGGCGCCAAGTGGCTGGCGCTGTCGGTGGCGAAGCTGGACGCGATCGACTGAGCGGCGCCGGCCGGGCCGGCGCCGCTTGCGGGCTCAGGACAGGGCGTGCCGCACTTCGCCGGCCTTGGACTCGGGGCTGTCCACGGTCAGCCGCGGGTTGATGAACAGCGATGCCACCGCACCGACGCCAAGCAACGCCCCCGAGATCATGAACGGCAGGTCATAGCTGCCGGTCCGCTCGATCAGGTAGCCGAACACCACTGGCGACACCATGCCGGCCAGCCCGAAGCCGGTGTTCATCATGCCGCCCGCGGTACCGGCGTACTTGCCGGCAATATCCAGCGGCAGGCTCCACAGCACGGCATTGGTCAGCTCCAGGAAGAAGAACGACAGCGACAGCAGGATCACCGCGTTGACGGCATCGGCCGTGAAGGTCATCGGCGCGATGAACATCAGCGAGCCGGCCAGCCCGACGAACAGGATCGCGCCGCGCGCCAGGCGCAGGTTGCCAGTGCGCCGGTAGATGCGGTCCGACAGCACGCCGCCGAGCGTATCGCCGACCACCCCCGCCATCAGCGGCAGCGCGGTGAACAGCGCCAGCTGCTTCAGGTCGAAACCACGCGCCTCCTTCAGGTACGACGGCAGCCACGTCAGATAGACCCACAGCGACCAGCCGTAGCAGAAGTCGACGAAGGTCACCAGCCACATGCGCCGGAACAGCCGGCGCCACGGCGTGGGCGCCTTGGCCGCCTGCTGCGAATCGCCGCGCCGGTAGCCGATCTCCTGCAGTTCTTCCGGCGTGACGCGCTTATGCTGGTCGGGCGAGTCCTTGAACATCATTGCGTACAGCACGGTCCAGCCCAGGCTCACCACACCCAGCACGACGAAGGCCTCGCGCCATCCCGCCGTGGCGACGATGGCCAGCACGATCGGCGGCGTGATCGCACCGCCCAGCCGCGCGAAGCTGTGCGTAATGCCCTGCGCGAAGCCGCGTTCCGCCACCGGCATCCAGTAGGTGAAGGCGCGCGTGGCGGTCGGGAACGCGCCGCCTTCGCCGATGCCGAGCACGAAGCGCAGCACCACCAGCATCATCACGCTGCCGGCAAAGCCGGTCAGCACCGTCGCCACGCCCCAGATCAGCGACAGCACGATCAGCACCTTCTTGGGCCCGAACTTGTCGGACATCCAGCCGCCCAGGATCTGCATGGCGGCATAGGGATAGGCAAAGGCCGAGAACACCAGCCCGAGTTGCGATGACGTCAGCCCCATCTCTTCGCGGATCAGCGGGGCGGCGACCGAGATGTTGACGCGGTCGATATAGGCGATGAAATACATCAGGCACATGACGCCGAGGATCATATGCCGGGTCTTGATGCGTTGCTTCATAACCACCTCCTATGCGCGGCGGGCGCGCGTGGTGTTGACGGGGCGGCGGCCGGCGCATGGTCCATTGCCATGCGCTTGCGGCTCGTCAGGGGCGCGCCAGTGGTAAGTCCTGGCTGCGCTGCCCCGTCCTTGAGCAAACAGCTGTGTGTCTCCGTGTGTGTCTCCGTGTGTGTCTCCGGGAATCGTGGTGGCGGGTGATTGGGCTCCTTGGCGAGGGTGGGGGAAGGGAAGGGCCGTCAGGTCAGGCAGGGTCCAGCAGCTTGAGTCGCTGCACCTTGCCGGAAGGCCCGCGCGGCAACTCCGCGATGAAGCGGAATTCCCTGGGCGTCTTGTAGCGGCCCAGCTCGCGCAGGCAGTGCGCGCGCAGCGCCGCGTCGTCGCAGGCCACGGCCTCGCGCCGGACGATGAAGGCGACGATCTCCTGCCCGTAGGCGGGGTCGGGCACGCCAACTGCCGCCGCTTCCAGCACGCCCGGATGGCGCAGCAGCGCTTCGTCGATCTCGCGCGGCGCGATGTTCTCGCCGCCCTTGATGATCAGTTCCTTGGCGCGGCCGGTGATGTAGAAGTAGCCCTCCGCATCGCAATAGCCGAGGTCGCCGGTGCGCAGCCAGCCGTCGGGTGTAAAGGCTTCACGCGTGACCTCGGGCGCCTTGTAGTAGCCCGCCATCACGCTCTCGCCTTGCAGCACGATCTCGCCGATCTCGCCATCGGGCAGCGGTTGCCCGTCGCGCCCCAGCACGCGGGCTTGCGTGCCGGAAGGCCGGCCGATGCTGCCGATGCGCCGCTGCTGCGGATCAAGCGGATTGCTGAACGCCGGCGCCGCGGTTTCGGTCATGCCCATGGTCTCGATCACGCCAATGCCGAAGCGCTGCTCGAACGCGCGATGGTGCTCCGGCGGCAGCGCGGCGGAAGCGGAGCGGCAGAAGCGCACGCCGGCCGGCGCGCGGCCGTCGGGATCGTTGAGCAGGTAGGCGATGATGGTCGGCACCACGTTGAGCCAGGTGCAGCCATGTCGGGCGATCTCGTGCCAGAACGCGCTGGCCGAGAAGCGCATCGGCATCACCACCGAGCCGCCGTGCACCAGCGGCGCGATCGCGGTCACCACCAGCCCGTTGATGTGGTACAGGGGCAGCGTGGCCAGCACGCGATCCCCCGCGCCGAGCGCATGCTCGCGGCTGACGCTGGCGCCGTTGGCGGAGAGGTTGCGGTGGGTCAGCAGCACGCCCTTTGGCGTGCCGGTGGTGCCGGAGGTGTACATCAGCAGCGCCGGGTGGTGGGGCTGCGGTGGCGGAAGGGGGGCTGCGCCGGGCTGCATTTCCCGCAGCGCGGGCAACACGCTGCCGTCCGGCGCGGTGACCACCACTGGCACCTCGACGCCGGCTTCGGCCAGCGCCGTGCGGATCGCGGCTTCGCCTTCGGGCGAGGTGAATACGAGCCGCGTGTCGGAGTGCCCGAGGATGTAGCGCAGTTGCGCGGGCTGGCACAGAAGATTGATCGGATTGGCCACCAGCCCGCAGGCCATGGTGCCAAGCAGAAGTCGCGCGGTCTGTTCGCCGTTGGGCAGGTACACCGACACCGTCTGGCCGCTGGCGAGGCCGGCCTCGGCGTAGCGGCGGCAGAGTGCATCGGCGTCGGCAGCCAGGGCGCCGAAGCTGAGCGCGCGGCCGCTGTCGGGAGACAGCAGGTAGGGTTTGTCGGGGGCTTGCGCGGCACGGGCGGCCAGCAGCGTGGCCACGGTGTCGAGCACTTCGGGGCGGATGCGCGCGTTCATTAGCCGACCCTCGCGAAGTAGTCGCCCAGCAGCTCGCGCTCGTCGGGCACGCGCTCGGCGATCGGCTCTGCGATGCGGGTGATGTTGAGGTACTGCCGCCAGCCGAGGTTGTCCGAGAAGTTGTTGCCGCCCCAGGTGCCGCAGCCCATTGACAGCGAGAACGGCAGGCCGTTGTCGAAATTGCCGCCGGTGGCGAAGCAGTGCGCCTGGTTCACGATCACGCGCGCCACCGGCAGTTCCTGCCCGAGTTGCAGCGCCTGCTGCGGATCGGCCGTGTGCAACCCGACCGAGTGGCCCGCGCCCATGTAGTCGTAGAGGCTCGCCACGCGCGCCACGGCGGCCGTGAAGTCGGCGGCGCGATAGAGCGTAAGCACCGGCGAGAGCTTTTCGCCGGAGAAGGGATAGTCGCTGCCGACGCCGGTCTCCGGCACCAGCAGCATGGTCGGCTGCAACGCACGCACGCGCGCCAGGCCCGCCAGTTCGGCAATGCGCGGCGCGCTCTGGCCGGTCATGTCGCCGGCGAGCTTGCCGTGCCGCCACATCAGCGCCTGCAGCCGCGCCTTTTCCTCGGCCGTCAGCAGCACGCCGCCGACGGCGGCAAGCGCTTCGAGCATGGGCTGGTAGACCGCGTCGAGGATCACCAGGCTGTTCTCCGACGAGCAGCTGGTGGCGTTGTCGAAGGTCTTGGAGCGGACGATCTTTGCCGCCGCATCGGCCAGCGCCGCGCTGCGATCGACGATGGCGGCCACGTTGCCGGCCCCGACGCCGAAGGCGGGCGTGCCGCAGGTGTAGGCCATGCGCACGTTTGCCTGCGAGCCGGTGGCCACCACCAGGTCGGCCTGGCGCATCAGCTCTGCGGTCGAGGCTTTCGACACCGGCGCGGGCAGCATCTGCACCAGGTCCGCGGGCAGGCCGGCGCGCGCGAACTCGGCGTGGATGAACCACAGCAGCAGCTCGCACGTGCCCTGTCCCTTGGGCGAGGGCGCCACCACTACGCTGTTGCCGCACTTGAGCGCGTTGATGATCTTGTTGGCCGGCGTCGCCCCGGGGTTGGTCGACGGCGTGATCGCGGCGACCACGCCGACTGGCCGCGCGATCTCGGTGATGCCGGTGGCCGTGTCACGCGAGATCACGCCGACGGTCTTGCGTCCGTGCAGGTCGCGCAGCAGGCCCAGTGTCTTGCGATGGTTCTTGCGGATCTTGTCATCGACGTTGCCAAGGCCGGTGTCGGCCACGGCCCGCTCGGCCAGCCGTCGGTTGCGCGCGGGCTCCATGATGGCCCACGCGGCGGCAGCCGCGGCGGTGTCGACGGTGGCCTGGCCGGCACGCGCGAACACGCGCTGCGCCTGCCGGGCGCGCGCCACGATCGCATCGACCTGGTCTTCCTGCACGGGCACATCGGTGGAATGGGACTGCTGGCGCTGCAGTATCTGCACACTCATGGATCGGCTCCGGGGTTGGTTCGGGTAGGTCCGCCGCGGCGGCCCCGGATCGAATCTAGTGAACCCGGACAGGCATGCCGTCCCAATTTGTGCGCTTTCGCGAGCACGGCTGCGGGCTGCAACCGCTAATGCAGTTTTCGGGACGCCAGGGCGTCCCGGAATCCGCTAAATTGCATCCATGAGCAATCACTCGAACGCCGCCGCGGTGCGTGCCTTCCGCATCCTGGAGATCCTGTCCGCGGCCGACGGGCCCATGCCGCTGTCGGCCATCGTGCAGGAGATCGGGCTGCCCAAGCAGACCGTGCACCGCATCCTCAAGCAGCTGGAAAGCACGTGGCTGGTATCGCGCACGGCGGGCAGCCCCGGCTATGAATGCTCTTCACGGGTGCGCCAGCTCGCGGTCAACGTGCTGATGCAGGCGGGGCCAGCCGCGGCGCGACACGCGATCCTGCAGCAGCTGGTCGACAAGGTCGGCGAGACCTGCAACCTGACCATGCTGTCGGGCGACGACGTGGTCTACCTGGATCGCGTGGAAACGCAATGGCCGCTGCGCATGCACCTGCAGCCGGGCTCGCGCGTGCCGCTGCATTGCACCGCGAGCGGCAAGCTGTTGCTGGCGTTCCTGCCATGCGCGCAGCGTGAACGTCTGGTGGCCAATCTGCCGCTGCGCGCGCATTCGGCTCGTACCATCACCGACGCTGCCGCACTGCACGCGGAGCTGGCCGAGACTCGGCGGCGGCGCCTGGGCATCAACAACCAGGAAAATCTCGAGGGGATGATCGCGGTGGCGGTGCCGGTGATGCGCAATCGCAACCGCGCCTGCGCGGCGATCGCGGTGCAGGCACCGCTGGCGCGGATGACGATGGACCGGCTGATGGGATTCGTGCCCGACCTGCGCCTGGCGGCGGACGCGATGGTGAAGACGTTCGGGGAGTAATTGTGAGCGTGTTTGCCGCTGGTTTGCTCCCCTCTCCCGCGAGCGGGAGAGGGAGCAAACCATCAGCGCTGAAAATGCAGACTTAGACCGTCGGCGCAGCCGGCTCCACCCCCGGCGGGGTCACGTTGAAACACCCGCGGTAGGTCGCATAGAACGAGCAATACAAAATCGCCAGCATCAGCAGCGAATACGGCGTCACCAGGAACGACAGCACCGTTTCCGCCCCGAACACGCTGAACACCGCTTCCAGGAAGAACGGGATCGCAACCAGCAGCATCGCGAACAGCACGATGTACGTAAAGAACGCGCCACGGTTGCGCCAGCATGCGGTCCAGCTGAAGAACAGCGCCTTCACCGGCGGCACGCCATGCCAGGCCGCCAGCAGTGGCGCGAACCAGAACATCATCGCGATCGGTGTGTACAGCAGCGCGCCGATCATCATCGCGTAGTAGAGCTGCCGCACTGCTTCGGCCGAGGGTGCTTCTTCCTTCAGCACGATCGGCACCAGCGCGCTCATGTCGACCACGGCGCCGGCGATCAGCCCCAGCATGAACACCAGCCCGGCGTAGATGCCGCCCAGCACCAGCAGGTTGCGCGTGGCTTCCTTGCCATTGGCGCGAAAGCCCGCCAGCAGCACGGTTGGCAGCACGCGCTTGTTCTGGATCACGTCGCGGCATGCGGTCATCACGCCGACAGAAAGGCCCGGCGTGACCACCAGCAGCGCGATGATGCCGATCAGCGGCACCACGATGGCCAGCTGCGCGGCAATCAGGTAGACGAACAGCAGCATCAGGAAAGTCAGCGGGTTCTTGCGGAACAGCCAGATACCCTGGCGGAACCAGACGTAGCCTTCCTTGGCAGGAACTTCCAGTAGTTGCATGACGGATCAGATCCAGGGGAGCGGGCGCGCGGGACTGGCGTCCAGGCGCCGGCGCAGGATGCGTTCGAAATGGGTGGGATCGTGCGGCTGCAGCATGTCGGCCTCGCGCGGCAGGTAGAAATCCCACAGCCGTGACACCCAGAAGCGCAGCGCGCCCGCGCGCAGCATGTCCTGCCAGTGCGCGGCCTCGGTGCCGGTCAGCGGCCTGACCGCATGATAAGCCCGCAGCATTGCCTGCGCCCGCGCGTGGTCGAGTTCGCCGCTGGCCAGGTCGATGCACCAGTCGTTGACGGTGACCGCCAGGTCGAACAGCCACTTGTCGTTGCCGGCAAAGTAGAAGTCGAAGAACCCGCCTAGACGGTGGCGGCCGCTGCCGTCTTCCTCGAACAGCACGTTGTCGCGGAACAGGTCGCAGTGGCAGGGGCCTTCGCCCAGGCTGGCGTAGTCGGCGCTGCCGAAGAACGCCGCCTGGTGCGCGATTTCCCGTTGCAGCAGCGCGCGCTGGCCGGCGTCGAGGAAAGGCAGGATCTCGGGCTCGGTCTGCTGCCACCACGGCAGGCTGCGCAGGTTGGGCTGGCGGCGCGGGTAGTCCTGGCCGGCCAGGTGCATGCGGGCCAGCATGTCGCCGACTTCGGCGCAGTGCTGCGCGTCCGGCGCCAGTTGCGAGGCCCCGGGCAGGCGCGTGACGATGGTGGCCGGCTTGCCCTTGAGCGGGCGCAGGATCTCGCCGTCGCGCGCCGGGATCGGCGCCGGCACGCGGATGCCGCGCTCGGCCAGGTGCGCCATCAGGTGCAGGTAATAGGGCAGCTGCGCGAACGACAGCCGCTCGAAGATGGTCAGCACGTACTGGCGTGCCTGGCCATCCTGCTCCATGGTAAGGAAGAAATTGCTGTTCTCGATGCCCGAGGCGATGCCGCGCAGTTCGCGCACTTCGCCAAGGTCGAAATCAAGCAGCCAGCTGGCGATCTCGTCCTGCGAGACCGTGGTGAATACGGCCATACTCGTTGTGTGAAGCGAATCGGAAAGCGGCGGCAAAGCAAGGGCCGCCGCCGCGGCATGACTGCCGGAGGGCCGGCGCGGCCCGGTCACGCCGGGCCGTGGGTCAGCGTCCCGCCGCCGCTGCGGCGGGACGCTTGCATGGTCAGAACTTCAGGTTGACCGAGGGCACGCGGTTGACATCGTGCTCACGGATCCGCGGCGAGCTGTCTTCCGGCTTGCTCATCTCGTACTTGGTGCCGAAGCCGGACTTGACCTGGATATCGGTGGCCCGGCCCTTGTCGCGGTACTCGCGCACCTGCGTGCCGTCGCGCTCGTTGAGCTGGAAGCTCGGCTGGCGCGGCTGGTTCAGCTGCGTCTTGGCTGCCGGCGCGATCGGCTGGTTGTTGATCTGGTTCAGTTCCTGCTGTGTCAGTGCGCTGCTTTCCTGGTTGCCCTGGGCCAGCACGGGTGCCGCCAGCGCAAATGTGGCGGCAGCCGCGGCCATCAGGCGCAGGCCTGCGGGCAGGGGGTCGTCGGACCGGGCAGAACGGCACGACCGGGTGGAACGGGAGGTCATCAGGGGCTCCTGTGCGGCGTCGCGGCGCTCCATAAGGGCAATAAGGGGCGGCGGGCGGCGCCGCGGCATGCGGCGGTTGGCTGCAACCCGGCGGCGCCGGGCTTGGCAGAACGGACAGGTTCCATTCTAGCAATTCTGCCGTGCCCGGAGGCCGGGCCGTGCCCCGCGGCGCACCCGCGCAACGCCCGGTGTGCCTGACGCGTGGCTTGCGGCGCAAGCCGGCCGGGCCGAACCCGGCCGGGCGCTTACAGGTAGAACATCTCTTCCTTGGGCGGGATCGGCTTGTCGCCGCCACGGCGCTCGTAGTAGTCGTAGACTGCTTCGAGCACTTCATGCGGCTCGTCGACGATCTTCATCAGGTCGAGGTCGTGCTCGGCGATCAGGCCCATCGGCAGCAGCGTGAAGCGGAACCAGTCCAGCAGGCCCTTCCAGAAGCGGCTGCCGAACATGACCACTGGCACCGAGCGCGACTTGCCGGTCTGCACCAGCGTCAGCACCTCGGCCAGCTCGTCCAGCGTGCCGAAGCCGCCCGGCATCACAATAAACGCGTCCGAGTTCTTGACGAAGGTGACCTTGCGCGTGAAGAAGTGGCGGAAGCGCATGGCAATGTCCTGGTATGGATTGCCCTGCTGCTCGTGCGGCAGCTCAATGTTCAGGCCCACGCTGGCCGACTTGCCGGCGTGCGCGCCCTTGTTGGCCGCTTCCATGATGCCGGGGCCGCCGCCCGAGATGACAGCGAAGCCGGCATCGGAGAACAGCCGCGCGATCTCGATGGTGCGCTGGTAGTAGGGCGAATCCTCGCGCAGGCGTGCGCTGCCGTAGATCGACACGGCCGGGCGGATCTCCGAGAGGTACTCGGTCGCCTCGATGAACTCTGCCATAATCGTGAACATTTGCCACGATGCGCGCGCCTTCTTTGCGGTAGCGCGGTCTTCGTCGGCCAGCGCACGCAGGCTGGGGATCATCTTGCGCGGATTGGCGCGCGCGGCCGCGGCGGCGGCTTTTTCAGCGGCCACTTCAGGCGGATGGCCTGCGGCGGCGGCATCGGCCGCGGCGGCTATGGCTGCGGCGTGTTCGGACGCTGCCTCCGGCGGGGGTTGCACGGTATCGCCGGAGATATCGGAAACATCCGGATCAGCAAGGGGGGCGGTCGAGGCACCGCCCGCAGCGGCACCAGTCAATTTTGAGTCCATGGGAATGTCGGATAGTCCAAAAACACTCTTGCTCGTCGACGGATCGAGCTATTTGTATCGCGCTTATCACGCTCTGCCGGACCTGAGGAATGGAGAGGGTCTGCCCACAGGGGCAATCTACGGCATGATCAACATGCTGCGCAAGCTGCGCAACGATTACCCGGCAGAGTATAGCGCCTGCGTGTTCGACGCGAAGGGCAAGACCTTCCGCGACGACATGTATCCGGCCTACAAGGAACACCGGCCGTCCATGCCGGAAGACCTGGCGCGCCAGATCGAGCCGATCCACGAAGCCGTGCGCGCGCTGGGCTGGCCGATCGTGGTGGTCGACGGCGTCGAGGCCGACGACGTGATCGGCACGCTGTCGCGCCAGGCCACCGAGCAGGGCGTGCGTACGGTTGTATCCACCGGCGACAAGGACCTGGCGCAGCTGGTCAACGACCGGGTCACGCTGGTCAACACCATGAGCGGCGAAGTGCTCGATCCCCCGGGCGTGGCGGCCAAGTTCGGCGTGCCGCCCGAGCGCATCATCGACTACCTGTCGCTGATCGGCGATGCGGTGGACAACGTCCCCGGCGTGCCCAAGGTGGGCCCCAAGACCGCAGTCAAATGGCTGGCCGAGCATGGCTCGCTCGACGGCGTGATGGCCGCCGCGCCGGGCATGAAGGGCGTGGTCGGCGAAAACCTGCGCAATACGCTCGACTGGCTGCCGATGGCGCGCCAGCTGGTCACGGTCAAGACTGACTGCGACCTGAGCAAGGCGGTGGCGGATTTCCACGCGCTGCGCGAGACCGGCGAGGACAAGGACAAGCTGGTCGAATTCTTCCAGCGCTACGGCTTCAAGACCTGGTTGCGCGAGGCCACCGGTGAACGCCTGCCGGATTCGCGTACCCAGGCGCGCGCGCACGCCCGCGCCCGCGCGGCCGCGGCACCGGCGCAGGGCGGCCTGTTCGATGCGCCGGCCGCGTCCGCTGACAATGTGGCCCAGGCAACGGAAGAGAGCGCGCCCACCGAGATCCGCTACGAGACGGTCACCACCCAGGGCATGCTGGAAGACTGGATGCGGCGCATCGAGGCCGCGCCGCTGGTAGCGATCGATACCGAGACCGATTCGCTCGACCCCATGCAGGCGCAGCTGGTCGGCATCTCCTTGTCGGTGACGCCGGGCGAAGCCTGCTACATCCCCGTGGCGCACCGCGGCCCGGACGTGGCCGGCCTGCCAGAGCACGGGCAGCTCTCGCGTGAATTCGTGCTGGAGCGCATGCGCGCCTGGCTCGAGGATGCCAGCCGCCCCAAGCTCGGCCAGAACCTGAAATACGACATCCACGTCTTCGCCAACCATGGCGTGACGCTGCGCGGCGTGGCGCACGACACCATGCTGCAGAGCTACGTGCTGGCATCGCACCGCAACCACGGCATGGACAGCCTGGCCGAGCGGCTGCTCAGCCTGAAGACCATCACCTACGAGGAAGTGTGCGGCAAGGGCGCCGGCCAGATCTGCTTCGACCAGATCGACCTGGCGCGCGCCACCGAGTACGCCGCCGAAGACGCGGACGTGACGCTGCGCCTGCACCGCAAGATGTTCCCGCAGGTGGAAGGCGCCGCGGGGCTGCGCCGGGTGTACGAAGAGATCGAGATGCCGGTCTCCGTGGTGCTGCAGAAGATCGAGCGCAACGGCGTGCTGATCGACGCCGAACGCCTGGCCGCGCAGAGCGCCGAGCTGGGCCAGCGCATGCTGGCGCTGGAGCAGTCCGCCTATGAGGCCGCCGGCCAGCCGTTCAACCTCGGTTCGCCCAAGCAGATCGGCGAGATCCTGTTCAACCAGATGAAGCTGCCGGTGGTGAAGAAGACCGCCAGCGGCGCGCCGTCGACCGACGAAGAGGTGTTGCAGAAGCTGGCCGAGGACTACCCGCTGCCCAAGCTGCTGCTCGACTACCGCGGCCTGGCCAAGCTCAAGTCCACCTACACCGACAAGCTGCCCAGGATGGTCAATGCGCGCACCGGCCGCGTGCACACCAGCTACGGGCAAGCGACCGCGGTGACGGGCCGGCTGGCATCGACCGAACCCAACCTGCAGAACATCCCGGTGCGCACCGAGGAGGGCCGCCGCATCCGCGAAGCCTTTATCGCCGAGCCGGGCAGCGTGATCGTATCGGCCGACTACTCGCAGATCGAGCTGCGCATCATGGCCCATATCTCGGGCGACGAGAACCTGCTGCGCGCCTTCGCCAACGGCGAGGACATCCACCGCGCCACCGCTGCCGAGATCTTCGGCGTGGAGCGCGATGCGGTCAGCAGCGAGCAGCGCCGCTATGCCAAGGTCATCAACTTCGGCCTGATCTACGGCATGAGCGCGTTCGGGCTGGCCAGCAACCTGGGCATCGAACGCGAAGCGGCCAAGCACTATATCGACCGCTACTTCATGCGCTACCCCGGCGTGGCGCACTACATGGAAGAAACCCGGCAGACCGCGCGCGAGCAGGGCTATGTCGAGACCGTGTTCGGCCGCCGGCTGTGGCTGCCCGACATCAACGGCGGCAGCGGCCCGCGCCGCCAGGCCGCCGAGCGCGCCGCCATCAACGCGCCGATGCAGGGCACGGCCGCCGACCTGATCAAGCTGTCGATGATCGCGGTGCAGGGCTGGCTGGAGCGCGACGGGCTGCAGACGCGCCAGATCATGCAGGTGCACGATGAACTGGTGCTGGAAGTGCCCGAGCATGAGCTGGAACTGGTGAAGGCGCGCCTGCCGGAGCTGATGTGCACGGTGGCGCAGTTGCGCGTGCCGCTGGTGGCCGAGGTGGGCAGCGGCGCCAACTGGGAAGAAGCGCACTGAAGTTGAGCGGACAACCTCCGCCCGCGATGCATGGTGGTATCGATTGAAGCGACTGCTGAGTCGGTTTATGCGGCTTGCCATGCATGCTGCAATGCAGCAGACTGTGGTTCATGCCTCAGGCACGGATTTCACAATACGCATCGGGTAGACCATGACAGAAGCAAAGGCGCACCGCATCGTAGTCGTCGGCGGCGGGGCAGGAGGGCTGGAACTGGTAACCAGGCTGGGCGACAAGCTTGGCAGGAAGGGAACAGCGCAGGTGGTCCTGGTGGACCGCCTGCCGACCCACATCTGGAAACCGCTGCTGCATGAAGTTGCCGCCGGCAGCATGGATCCGAACACGCACCAGCTCGAATACGCGGCGCAGGCGCGCTGGCACCATTTCGAGTTCCAGCAGGGCGAGCTGACCGGCATCGACCGCACGCGCAAGACCATCGCGGTGTCGGCCTGCAATGACCAGGACGGCGCGGAGCTGCTGCCCGCGCGCGAGCTGCCGTACGACACGCTGGTGCTGTCGATCGGCTGCGTCACCCATTTCTTCGGCGTGCCCGGCGCCGCCGAACACGCCATCGCGCTCGATACCGTGGCGCAGGCGGAACGCTTCCGCAAGCGCCTGATCGCCGCCTGCGTGCGTGCGCAGAACGGGCGCGGGCGCATGGGCGAGGATGGCCGTCCGCGCGTGGACGTGGCCATCATCGGAGCCGGCGCCACCGGCGTCGAACTGTCGGCCGAGCTGCGCAACACCGCGCATGTGCTCAGCGCCTATGGCCTGCACCGCCTCGATCCGCGCCGCGACGTGCGCATCCATGTGATCGAGGCCGGCCCGCGCATCCTGCCGGCGCTGTCGGAGCGCGTCTCCGCAGAAACCGCCAAGCTGCTGAAGAAGCTCGATGTCGATGTCTTTACCAGCGAGCGCGTCACCGAGGTCACGCCGCAGGCTGTGCTGACCGCCAGCGGCAAGACCATCGATGCCGACCTCACGGTATGGGCCGCGGGCATTACCGCGCCGCAGGTGCTGGCCACGCTGGCCCTGCCGACCAGCCGCCAGGGCCAGGTCGTGGTCGGCCCAACGCTGCAGAGCGAGGGCGATCCCGACATCTTCGCCTTCGGCGACTGCGCCAGCTGCCCGTGGCCGGAGAAGCAGACCTCGGTGCCGCCGCGCGCGCAGGCGGCGCACCAGCAGGCGACCTTCCTCTACCAGGCGCTGTGCGCGCGGCTCGAAGGCAAGCCGCTGCCGTCGTTCGCTTTCAAGGACTTCGGTTCGCTGGTGTCGCTGGGACACTTCAGCGCGGTGGGCAGCCTGATGGGCGGGCTGATCGGCGGCTCGATGTTTATCGAAGGGCTGATGGCGCGTGTCATGTACACCTCGCTGTACCGGATGCACGTGATGGCGCTGCACGGTGCGGTCGGCATGGCGCTGGATACCGTGTCGCACTGGCTGCGCAGCAAGACCAGCCCGCGGGTGAAATTGCACTGAGGCTGCACCGAGGCTGCACTGAGCGGAACGTCGTGCCAGCATGCGCACGAAGCGTCATGTCTGCTTAGAATCGGTGGCTGGCGATTTTTGGCGCGCCAGCCACCCACGTTCCTGGAGACATGCATGCTCAAACCTGAAGTGGAAAGCCTCGTCCCCGGCCAGACCTTCGACCGCCGCGGCTTCGTCAAGACCGCGCTCGGTTCCGCCTTCGCCGCAGCCGCCCTGCCGGTGATGGCCCAGCAGGCGATCAAGACCGATTTCGCCGGCCTGACCGCCGGCGAGGTCACGATTCCGTCCGGCGGCTTCAACATGCCTGTCTACCGGGCCCAGCCGGAAGGCAAGAAGAACCTCCCGGTGGTGCTGGTCGTCAGCGAGATCTTCGGCGTGCACGAGTACATCGCCGATATCTGCCGGCGCTTCGCCAAGCTTGGCTACCTGGCGATCGCGCCCGAGCTGTTCGCGCGCCAGGGCGACCCGCAGAGCTTCGGTTCCATCCAGGAACTGCAGCGCGAGGTGATCGCCAAGGTCTCCGACGCCCAGGTCATGGGCGACCTCGACGCCGCGGTGGCCTGGGCCCGCACCAATGGCGGCGACGTGTCGCGGCTCGGCATCACCGGCTTTTGCTGGGGCGGCCGCATCGCCTGGCTGTTCGCGGCGCACAGCCGCCAGCTCAAGGCCGCCGTGGCCTGGTACGGCCAGCTGTCGCCCGAGCCGGCGCCGCTGAAGCCAAAGAACCCGATCGACCTTGTCGGCCAGCTGCATGCGCCGGTGCTCGGCCTGTACGGCGGCAAGGACACAGGCATCCCGCTGGAGCATGTGGAGAAGATGAAGGCTGCGCTGGCGGCGTCGCCCGACCCTGACGCCAAGGCCTCGCGCTTCGTCATCTATCCCGAGTCCGGCCATGCTTTTCACGCCGATTACCGTCCCAGCTACCGCGAGGCGGACGCCAAGGACGGCTGGCAAAAGTGCCTGGCCTGGTTCAAGCAGCAGGGCGTGGCGTGATCCGTTCGGGGTGACCTGGCCGACAGCAGGATTGCAAAGTCCCGGCGGATACGTACAATGCGGCCTTTGAGTTATTGCAACATTGTTGCGTTTGCCGCCCGGCGCAATGCGGGCGGAACGGCGGGGCTGCTTGGCGTGCTTTAAGGTGCTTTAAGGTGCTTAAGGTACGTAAGGGATGGCTGAAAGGCCGGCAGCGTCGCCACCTGGGAGCCCATCATCCATTCGACGCTTTTGTACATCCTGCTCGCCGCCATGATCTCGGGCGTGGGCAGCATCTTCGGGGCGGCGCTGCTGTCGCTGACGGTGGCGTCCCGCGTGGTCGAGCGCATGGTGAGCTTCTCGGTGGGCGTTCTGCTTGCCACCGCGCTGCTGCATTCGCTGCCGGAGGCGTTCGAGTCCGGCGCCGACCCGCGCGCGCTGTTCGGCACGCTGCTGGCGGGGCTGCTGGGCTTCTTCCTGCTGGAGAAGATTTCGCTGCTGCGCCACTCGCACCACCACGAGGGCGACGGGCACCACCACCACCACGGCCATGACCGCGAAGAGGCGGGGCGCAGCGGCCTGACCATCCTGGTGGGCGACACCTTCCATAACTTTGCCGACGGCATCGTGATCGCGGCGGCCTTCCTGGCCGACCCGCATATCGGCGTGGTCACTGCGCTGGCGATCGCCGCGCACGAGATCCCGCAGGAAGTGGGCGACTTCATCGTGCTGCTCAACGCCGGCTTCTCCAAGGCGCGCGCCTTCGCCTTCAACCTGCTGTCGAGCGTGGCGGCCCTCGCCGGCGGCCTGGTCGGGTATTTCCTGCTCGACGAGATGAGCGGCTGGGTCCCTTACGTACTGGTGATCGCCGCCAGCAGCTTCCTCTATATCGCCGTCAGCGACCTGATGCCGCAGATGCAGCGCAAGCCGCGCTGGCGCGAGTCGGCGATCCAGGTGGTGCTGGTGGCCGCGGGGATTTCGGCGATCGTCTTTATCACCAACGGCGTGCACGAGCGGCACAGCCACGGGCACGGCGGCGCCGCGCCGGTGGCAACTTCGCACTAGGCAGGAACGTCAGGCCCGGATCGTCAGGTGGCGGTCGCCACCGGGCGCGCCGGGTCGGCGCACCATTCGCTCCACGAGCCCGGATAGAGCGCCGCGCCGCCCAGTCCGGCCGCTTCCAGCGCCAGCAGGTTGTGGCAGGCCGTGACGCCTGAACCGCACTGCATCACCGCCTGCGCGGGCGCGCGCTGGCCCAGCACGGCGCCGAACTCGGCGCGCAGCGTTTCCGGCGACTTGAAACGGCCTTCGGCGTCGAGGTTGTCCTTGAAGAAGCGGTTGACGGCCCCGGGAATATGGCCTCCGACCGGATCCAGCGTTTCGTTCTCGCCGCGGAAGCGGTCGGGCGCGCGTGCGTCGACAACCAGCAGCGCGGCGCGGTCGAGGTTGGCGAGCAGGGCGGCGGCGTCCACCGTCGGCACCAGCGATTCGCGGCGCGAGATCTTGCCGGGAAACTCAGGCTCCGGGGTGGCCTCATGCTCCAGCGGCATGCCCGCCTTGATCCAGGCGTCCTTGCCGCCGTCCAGCACCGCGACCTCGCCATGGCCGATCCAGCGCAGCAGCCACCAGAGCCGGGCGGCGAACATGCCGCCCTGCGCGTCGTAGGCCACCACCGGGGTGTCGTCTTCCACGCCCAGCGCCTGCAGCCGCGCGACGAAGTCGTCGGCGTCGGGCAGGGGATGGCGGCCGTTGCTGCCGGTCTTGCGGCCCGAAAGTTCGTTGTCCAGGTGCAGGTAGAACGCGCCCGGCAGGTGGCCGGCGTGGTACGCCTCGCGGCCGGCGGCGGGGTTGGCCAGGTCGAAGCTGCAGTCGATCACGACGCACCGGCCGTTGCCGGCCAGCAGCGCCTGCAGTGCGGTGACGGAAATCAGCGGTTTCTGCATGGGAATCCTGTAGCAAGCGAAGGGAACGAAAGCTTAACGGATGCTACACCTCGGGATGCACTTCCGCCTCCGGCGACTTGACCGGCGTGGCCGGCGTCGGCTTGGCGTCGGTGCCCTGGCGGGCGCGCATCAGCGTGGTGGCGATGCCGCTGGCGATGATCAGCCCCATGCCCAGCCACGACAGCCAGTTGAGCTGGTCGGACCAGATCAGCATGCCCCAGACACTGGAAAAGACGATGCCGGCATATTGCAGGTTGGCGGTCAGCAGGGTGTTGCCGCGCTTGTAGGCGCGCGTCATCGCGGTCTGGCCCAGCGTCGCCAGGATGCCGATGGCCAGCAGCAGGCCGACGCCATACCAGGTATGCGGGCTCACGCCCGAGATCAGCATCCACGCCAGGCCGGCGATCATGCCGACCAGCGAGAAATAGAACACGATGCGGCCCTCGGGCTCGCCCAGCTGGCCAAGCTGGCGCACCTCGACATACGCCAGCGCGGTAAAGACCCCCGAGATCAGGCCGACCAGGCCGCCGGTAAGCTGGTCCTTGCCAACCGACGGCTGCAGCAGGCAGATCACGCCGGCAAAGGACAGCAGGATCGCCAGCACCAGGCGCCGGTCGGCATTGCCGGCGGTGCCGGCCAGGGCGGCGCTGGCGCCGAGGATCAGCGCGATCCACACCGGCGACATGTAGTTCAGCGTCATCGCGGTCGCCAGCGGCAGCAGCGTGATCGAGGTGAACCACAGCATCAGTGCGGTGACCCCGAACACGCTGCGCTTGATATGCGACAGCATGTACGGCGTGCGCACCGGCACGCCGCGCGACGACAACAGCACCCACATGATGACCACGCTGATCAGGCCACGGTAGAACACGATTTCGCCGGTGGTGTACAGGTCGGATGCCAGCTTGACGCCCACCCCCATCAACGAGAACGAGAAGGCGGCGAACAGCATCCAGAGCGATTGCATGGCGGGGGCGCGGGGGGCGAGGTGTGGCGTGGTGTTGCGAGGGTCTTGCGAAAGACGCGGGCGGCGACGGCTCGGCCCGGCATTGCGGAGCAATGATTCTATCAGCGCACATCGCGCCCTAAAGCAAAACGGACCGCCGCAGCGGTCCGTGATGGCGCAAGGCGTGCGGTTATCGCACTAGCCCTGGTATGACATGGCGCGGCGATACCACTCGTGGAAGTGCTGCATGCCATCTTCCATCGGCGACTGGTATGGCCCGACCTCGCTGGTGCCGCGCTTCATCAGCGCCAGCCGGCCGGCGTCCATGCGCTCGGCGATCTCGTCGTCCTCGACGCAGGTTTCCATATAGGCGGCGCGCTCGGCCTCGACGAATTCGCGCTCGAACAGCGCGATTTCCTCGGGGTAGTAGAACTCCACCACGTTGCGGGTCTTGCGCGCACCCAGCGGGTGCAGCGTCGAGATCACCAGCACGTTCGGGTACCACTCCACCATGATGTTGGGGTAGTAGGTCAGCCAGATCGCGCCGTGCTTGGGCAGCACGCCGTTGTTGAAGCGCAGCACCGCGTCGTGCCATTTCTGGTACGTCGGGCTGCCGGGGCGCTTCAGGCCCGCATGCAGGCCCACGGTCTGCACGCTGTGCCATTCGCCGAACTCCCATTTCAGGTCGTCGCACGAGACAAAGCTGCCGAGCCCCGGATGGAACGGCACGACGTGGTAATCCTCCAGATAGACCTCGATAAAGGTCTTCCAGTTGTAGTCGCAGTCGTGCACCTCGACGTGGTCGAGCATGTATCCGTCGAAGTTCAGGTCCTGGGCCACGCCCAATCTGGCGAGGTCGGCACGCACGTCACGCTTGCCGTCGAACAGCAGCCCGTTCCAGTTCTGCAGTGGGGAGCGCTTCAGGTGCAGGCACGGCTGCTGGTCGAAATGCGGCGCGCCGAGCAGTTCGCCCTTGAGGTCGTAGGTCCAGCGGTGCAGGGGGCAGACGATGTTCTGCTTGTTGCCGCGGCCGTTGAGCATGATGGCCTGGCGGTGGCGGCACACGTTGGACATCAGTTCCACGCCGGCGGCATTGCGCACCAGCATGCGGCCCTCGTCCTCGGCCTTGAGCGTGTGGTAGTCGCCGACCTCCGGAACCATCAGTTCGTGGCCGACGTAGCCCGGGCCTTGCCTGAACAGCAGTTCGAGTTCTTGTTGATGCAGCGTTTCGTCGAAGTAGACGCCGACGGGCAGTTGCGTATCAGCCGGCGCCAACTTGAGCGCGGTGCTGAGATTGGACATTATCCCCACTCCCAGATGAACAGGTGAAAGCAGTGAACAACCCAACCATCGAAAATTGAATCGATTTGGGAAAGACAGCCGCGGGTTTGGCAAGGATGCGCCAGACCCTCGCGGCGAGCGGGAGATTGTACCCGACCCAAAAAGTTAAGGGACTGATTTTTTTGCGTTTTTAGCGAAAAAGTCGACCCGGGTCGTCATTGGGGTGCCGTACCGGCCGCATTCGGAAAGACGACCCAAGCGCACAAGTCACATATGCCCCGGCGGCACTCCGCGCGCGTGCTCAAGGATGGGGCAAGCGCCGGCTTTGGCGTAAAATCCGGGCTTCCCCATCCGGGTTTTCCCCCGGCGCCATATTTTCAGGGCCCTACATGCCAAAGACGACGACCGCCGCGGTCCAGACCGAAAACACCATCACGGACTCCGCGCCGCCCGCTTCCTATGAAGCGGCGATGGCCGAGCTCGAGACCCTGGTGGCCAGCATGGAGAGCGGCGAACTGCCGCTCGAGGCCTCGCTGGCGGCCTACCGCCGCGGCGCCGAGCTGGTGCGCTACTGCCAGCAGAAGCTGGAGCGCGTGGAGCAGCAGGTCAGGGTGCTGGAAGGCGAGGTACTGAAGCCGCTCGCCGGCGAAGGCAACGGGGCCAACGGGATCAATGGCGCGCAGGGGGCGGACGAGGCATGACCGATTTCGCCCAGTGGATGCAGGCGCAGGGCGCCCGTACCGAAGCCGCGCTGCGGGCGGCGTTGCCCGATGCCAACACCGTGCCGCATACGCTGCACGAAGCCATGCGCTATGCTGCACTGAGCGGCGGCAAGCGCGTGCGGCCGCTGCTGGTGCACGCTGCCGGCGAGGTCAGCGGGGCCGACCCCGCAGCCTGCGATGCGGCGGCTTGCGCGGTGGAGATGATCCACGCCTACTCGCTGGTCCACGACGACATGCCGTGCATGGACGACGACGACCTGCGCCGCGGCCGGCCTACCGTGCACAAGGCTTACGATGAGGCCACCGCGCTGCTGGTGGGCGATGCGCTGCAGACCCAGGCCTTCATCGTGCTGGCCGGCGCCGACATACTGAGCCCCGCGGCACGGCTGAAGCTGGTGGCCGAGCTGGCGCAGGCATCGGGTTCGACCGGCATGGCCGGCGGCCAGGCGATCGACCTGCAGAACGTGGGCCGCGCCATGACGCGCGGCGCGCTCGAGGCCATGCACCGGATGAAGACCGGTGCGCTGCTGCGCGCCAGCGTGCGCATGGGCGCGCTGTGTGGCGAAATCGACGCCAGCGGGCTGGCCGAGCTGGACAAGTATGCGGCGGCGGTGGGATTGGCGTTCCAGGTGGTTGACGATATTCTGGACGTCACCGCGGATACCGCCACGCTGGGCAAGACCGCCGGCAAGGACGCCGCGCACGACAAGCCGACCTACGTGTCGCTGATGGGGCTGGCGGCGGCGCGCGACCTGGCCGGGGCGTTGCGCACCGAGGCGCATGCGGCGCTGGCCGGCTTTGGCAGCCGCGCGGCCCGCCTGGCCGACCTGGCGGACCTGATCGTGCTGCGCACACACTGAATTGACGAGCCGGACGAAAGAATCCGGCGGCCGAACGGACACTATGACCTACGCACTCCTCAAGAAGATCGACGCCCCCGCAGACCTGCGCAAGCTGGACCGGCGCGAGCTACAGACGCTGGCCGAAGAGCTGCGCGCCTACGTGCTGGAATCGGTCTCGCAGACCGGCGGGCACCTCTCTTCGAACCTCGGCACGGTCGAACTGACCATCGCACTGCATTACGTCTTCAACACTCCCGATGACCGGCTGGTGTGGGACGTGGGCCACCAGAGCTACCCGCACAAGATCCTGACCGGGCGCCGCGAGCGCATGGGCACGCTGCGCCAGTGGGGCGGCATCTCGGGCTTCCCGCGCCGCAGCGAGAGCGAGTACGACACCTTCGGCACCGCGCATTCGTCGACCTCGATCTCGGCCGCGCTTGGCATGGCGCTGGGCGCGCGCACGCTGGGCCAGAAGGGCGTCTCGGTGGCGGTGATCGGCGATGGCGCCATGACCGCGGGCATGGCCTTCGAGGCGCTGAACAACGCCGGCGTGTACAAGGACCTGCCGCTGGTGGTGGTGCTCAACGACAACGACATGTCGATCTCGCCGCCGGTGGGCGCGCTCAACCGCCACCTGGCGCGGCTGCTGAGCGGCCAGTTCTATGCGGCCACCAAGAAGGGCATCGAGAAGGTGCTGTCGGTGGCGCCGCCGGTGCTGGAATTTGCCAAGCGCTTCGAGGAACACGCCAAGGGCATGATGGTGCCGGCGACGCTGTTCGAGGAATTCGGCTTCAATTACATCGGCCCGATCGACGGCCACGACCTGAACTCGCTGGTGCCGACGCTGCAGAACATCCGCGAGCGCGCGCTGGAAGGCGCCGGTCCGCAGTTCCTGCACGTGGTGACCAAGAAGGGCCAGGGCTACAAGCTGGCCGAGGCCGACCCGATCCTGTACCACGGCCCGGGCAAGTTCAACCCGGCCGAAGGCATCCGCCCGGCCGCCAAGCCCGCGCGCAAGACGTATACGCAGGTGTTCGGCGAATGGCTGTGCGACATGGCCGCCGCCGACAAGCGCCTGGTCGGCATTACCCCGGCGATGCGCGAAGGCTCGGGCATGGTCGAGTTCGAGAAGCGCTTCCCGGACCGTTACTACGACGTCGGCATCGCCGAGCAGCACGCGGTGACCTTCGCCGGCGGCCTGGCCTGCGAGGGCCTGAAGCCGGTGGTGGCGATCTACTCCACCTTCCTGCAGCGCGGCTATGACCAGTTGATCCATGACGTGGCGCTGCAGAACCTGCCGGTGGTGTTCGCGCTGGACCGCGCCGGCCTGGTCGGCGCCGACGGCGCCACCCACGCGGGTGCCTACGATATCGCCTACCTGCGCTGCATCCCCAACATGATGGTGATGACGCCGTCGGATGAAAACGAGTGCCGCCAGCTGCTGACCACGGCGTTCCACCAGACTTGTCCTACCGCGGTGCGCTATCCGCGCGGCTCCGGCCCGGGTGCGGTGATTGCCGCCGAACTGGCCGGCGTGCCGGTCGGCAAGGGCGTGGTGCGCCGCGAAGGCACCGGGCGCGCCGGCCAGCGTGTCGGCTTCCTGGCCTTCGGCTCGATGCTGCATCCGGCCCTCGGTGCAGCCGAGGCGCTGGATGCGACCGTTGCCGACATGCGCTTCGTCAAGCCGCTCGACGTGGAGCTGGTCAAGCGCCTGGCCGCCGGGAACGACTTCCTCGTCACGGTGGAAGAGGGCAGCGTGATGGGCGGCGCGGGCAGCGCTGTGCTCGAGGCGCTCGCCGAAGCCGGCATCGATATCCCGGTGCTGGTACTGGGCCTGCCCGACCGTTTCGTCGACCATGGCGACCCGGCCTACCTGCTGCAGCAGTGCGGGCTGGACGCAGCCGGCATCGAGCGCTCGGTGCGGCAGCGCTTCGGCCTGGACCAGCCCAAGGTCACGGTCGCTTCGCGCGTGGCCTGACCGCTGCCGGCGTGTTCCCGTGCGGGTGGCTGAGATCACCCGCGCCGGCCAAGGGGATTCGGCCCTCGGCAACGAGTGCGTCCGAATTCCCTTAAACTTCCCTTTTTTGTGTTCGCAGCTGCGGGTCGGCGCACCCTGTGCCGGGTCCCGTGGTTTCACACTCGTTGCGCGGCATGATGGACTGCGAAGATGCCGCGACCGTAAGGACCTGTGCCAACCGCTGGCGCAGCCCTGGAGGAAACCGTAGATGAATGACATCAATCCCGCCTTCGTGATGCCCGACGTCCAGTCGAGCCTCGACACCCGCCAGATTCCCATCCAGCGCGTCGGTGTCAAGGGCGTGCGATATCCCGTGACCCTGAAGACCCCGACCGGCACCGTGCCGAGCGTGGGTACCTTCAACCTCGACGTGCATCTGCCGGCGGACCAGAAGGGCACGCACATGTCGCGCTTCGTCGCGCTGCTGGAAGAAGAGCGCGCGCCGCTGGAGCTGGCCAGCTTCCGCCTGCTGCTCGACAAGATGCTGGAAAAGCTGGAAGCCGAGGCGGGCCGCATCGAGGTCACCTTCCCGTACTTCATCAGCAAGATCGCGCCGGTGTCGGGCGTGGAGTCGCTGCTGGACTATGAGGTCACGCTGACCGGCGAAGTGCGCAACGGCCAGACGCGCGTGTTCCTGAAGGCAGTGGTGCCGGTGACCAGCCTGTGCCCGTGCTCGAAGAAGATCTCGCAGTATGGCGCGCATAACCAGCGCTCGCACATCACGATGGACGTGGAACTGGCCGCAGAGCTGCCGGTGGAAGCGCTGGTGAGGATGGCCGAGGAAGAGGCGTCGTGCGAACTGTGGGGGCTGCTCAAGCGCCCGGACGAGAAGTTCGTCACCGAGCGTGCCTACGAGAACCCCAAGTTCGTCGAAGACCTGGTGCGCGATATCGCGATGCGGCTGAATGCGGATGACCGCATCGTGGCCTATGTGCTGGAGGCGGAGAACTTCGAGTCGATCCACAACCACAGCGCGTATGCGGTGATCGAGCGGGACAAGCGGGTGAACTGATCCCGTGGGTCGCTGAAAAGGAAAAAGCCACCGCATGCGGTGGCTTTTTCCTTTGCGAGCATTGTCAGGCTGCGGACGGCAGCCGGATATCCGCCAGGTCCCACCTCGGCGTCACGCCATAGCCATACTCGCGTCGCGCCAGCTCAGGCGCCGCCTGCAGCCGCATCGCGCCGGCAAATGCAATCATCGCGCCGTTATCGGTACAGAACGCCAGATCCGGGTAGTAGACCTCGACCTTGCGTTGCTTGCCGAGCTGGTCCAGCCGCTCGCGCAACTGGCGGTTGGCGCCGACGCCGCCGGCCACCACCAGCCGCTTGTGGCCGGTCTGCTTCAGCGCCGCGAACGACTTGGCCGCCAGCACATCGACGATGGCATCGACAAAGGCCCGCGCCAGGTTGGCCCGATCCTGCTCGCAGGTATTGGACAGCTTGCGGGTTTGCGTCAGCACCGCGGTCTTCAGCCCCGCGAAGGAAAAATCGAGATTGCCCGAATGCAGCATCGGCCGCGGCAGCGCGAACGCGCCCGGCGTGCCGAACTCGGCCAGCCGCGACACCTCCGGCCCGCCGGGATACCCCAGCCCGAGCAGCTTGGCGGTCTTGTCGAAGGCCTCGCCCGCGGCGTCGTCCAGCGTCTCGCCCAGCAGCGTGTAGTCGCCGATGCCTCGCACATCCATCAGCTGGGTATGCCCGCCCGACACCAGCAGCGCCACGAACGGGAACGGCGGCGGCTCGCGCGTCAGCAGCGGCGACAGCAGGTGGCCCTCCAGGTGGTGCACGCCGACCATCGGCACATTCAGCGCGAAGCCCAGCGCGTTGGCCACCGAGGCGCCGACCAGCAGCGCGCCGGCAAGGCCCGGCCCCTGGGTAAAGGCGATGGCGTCGATGTCCCGGCGGGTGCGGCCGGCATCGGCCAGCACCTGCTCGAGCAATGGCAGCACACGGCGGATATGGTCGCGCGAGGCGAGTTCGGGGACCACGCCACCGTAGTCGCGGTGCATGGCGATCTGCGAATGCAGTGCATGCGACAGCAGGCCGGCCTCGGTGTCATAGAGGGCCAGCCCGGTTTCGTCGCAGGAAGATTCGATGCCGAGGACAAGCATGGGGAAGAAGCTGAACGCCGCCGCAAAAAGGCGAAACGGCCGTTGAAACAACCGGTTGCAGGAAGCGCGCAGGGTAGCACAGCGGCGCGCGTCGCGCTTTTCGCTACAATCTGCCCTTTCTTGAGCGGTGGCAACAGATGGATTGGCGAGGCAAGCAATGAGCGGGGCGACGGGAACCCGGACAGGCCGGTATGACGTGGCCGTGCTGGGCGCGGGCGCGGCCGGCATGATGTGTGCCGCCGTCGCCGGACAGAACGGCGCCAGCGTGGTGCTGGTCGATCACGCTACCAGGCTGGCCGAGAAAATCCGCATTTCCGGCGGCGGTCGCTGCAATTTCACCAACCTGCAGGCGGGGCCGGCCAACTACCTGTCGTCCAATCCGCACTTCTGCCGTTCGGCGCTGGCCCGCTACACGCCACAGGACTTCCTCGACCTGATGCGCCGCCACGGCATTGCCTGGCATGAAAAGCATCGCGGCCAGCTGTTTTGCAATGACAGCGCCGAAGATGTGATCGCGATGCTGCGCGCCGAATGCGACACCGGCCGTGTGCGTTGGCAGACCGGCTGTTCGGTGGCGGAAGTCCGTCGCGAGGGCGACGACTTCGTGTTGCTGACCTCCACCGGCACGATCCGCGCCGGCGCACTGGTGGTGGCGACCGGCGGGCTGTCGATCCCCAAGATCGGCGCCACCGACTTCGGCTACCGCATCGCGCGCCAGTTCGGGCTGGGCATCGTCGAAACCCGGCCGGCGCTGGTGCCGCTGACCTTCGACGGCAAGGACTGGGCTCCGTTCGCGCCGCTGGCCGGCGTGTCGCTGGAAGTGGATGTCGCCACCGGCAACGGCAAGGCGGCCGGCGCGTTCCGCGAAGACGTGCTGTGGACCCACCGCGGGTTGTCCGGGCCGGCGGTGCTGCAGATTTCCAGCTACTGGAAGCCGGGCACGCCGGTCGCCATCGACCTGTTCGACGGCGAAGACGCGGCGGCGTGGCTGCTGGAGCAGAAGGGCGGCAGCCGCAAGCACCTTGGCAACCTGCTGGCGCAGCGGCTGCCGGCGCGGCTGGCCGACGCGTGGTGCACGGCCGCCGGCGTCGATGCCACCATGCCGCTGCATGACGTCACGGACAAGGGCCTGCGCAAGCTTGGCGCATCGCTCAACGACTGGCGCATTGTGCCGTCGGGTACCGAAGGCTACCGCAAGGCCGAAGTGACGATCGGCGGCGTCGATACCCGAGCATTGTCCTCGACGACGATGATGGCGCGCGAAGTGCCAGGGCTCTACTTCATTGGCGAGGTGGTCGACGTGACCGGCTGGCTGGGCGGCTACAACTTCCAATGGGCCTGGGCGTCCGCGGTCGCGGCAGGCAAGGCGGTGGCGGAGGCCAGCCGCAGCGCTGCCGCCGGGCAGTCAGTGGCCTGACCGTCGATCCTGTTTGTGATCAGGGCGGCGCTTTCCCGGTGTCCGTTGCCCGCCACTTCCGTGCTCGGGGCTTGGTGCTACAATCCAGAACTTCGTAAAGCCGCTATCCCGAAAATCTTTATTTTCTGGCCAAATGACTACGGTCCGTCTCAAGGAAAACGAGCCTTTTGAAGTCGCCTTGCGCCGTTTCAAGCGCGCCATCGAAAAGAACGGGCTGATCTCCGAATTGCGGGCCCGCGAGTTTTACGAAAAGCCCACCGCCGAGCGCAAGCGCAAGGAGGCCGCTGCCGAGAAGCGCCATTACAAGCGCATCCGCAGCCAGATGCTGCCGAAGAAGCTGTTCTGAACCGGGCCTCGCGTTTGCACCAACCCGCTGTGGCGCACGCTTCGGCGGGTTTTTGCGTTATGGACCTTGCAGGGCCTTGCAGCGAGCGGCTTTTGCCGCCACCTGTGAGTGTCCACCCACTTTCTGGAAGATCACGATGTCCCTCAAAGCCCGTATCAGCGAAGACATGAAGAACGCCATGCGTGCCCGCGAAACCGAGCGCCTCGGCACCATCCGCCTGCTGCTGGCCGCGATCAAGCAGCGCGAGGTCGACGAGCGCACGGAACTCGACGATACCGCCGTGCTGGCCGTGGTCGAGAAGCTGATCAAGCAACGCAAGGACTCGATCTCCCAGTTCCAGCAGGCTGGCCGCAACGACCTGGCCGACAAGGAGCTGGCCGAAGTCGAGGTGCTGAAGGTCTATATGCCCGCCGCGCTGTCCGAAGCCGAAGTCGCCGCCGAGGTCCAGCAGGCGGTTGCCGCCACCGGGGCGGCCGGCCCGCAGGACATGGGCAAGGTCATGGGCGTGCTCAAGGGCAAGCTCGCCGGCCGTGCCGACATGACGGCGGTGTCGGCGCTGGTCAAGGCTGCGCTGGCACCGAAGTAAGTGCTGATTTAATCAGATATAGGCGTGATGCATGCCGAATCCGATGGATTCGGCGTAGATGCACGGAGTTAATAACATTGCGGGCGGCCTGGGCGCGCTGCACTACAATATTCCGATAAGCAACCGGGCGTCGTACCGGTCACGCATTCCTAGAAATTGCCTCCCGTCGCGGGACGGCCAAGCCTCAGGACGGTCAGTCGGGTGATTCCGCAATCCTTTATTCAGGACCTGCTCAACCGTGTCGACATTGTCGATGTGGTGGGCAAGTATGTGCAGTTGAAGAAGGGCGGCGCGAATTTCATGGGGCTGTGCCCTTTCCATAACGAGAAATCGCCGTCTTTCACGGTCTCGCCGACCAAGCAGTTCTACCACTGCTTCGGTTGCGGCGCGCATGGCTCGGCCATTGGTTTCCTGATGGAGTATTCGGGGCAGTCCTACCCGGAGGCGGTGCGCGAGCTGGCCCAGTCGGTCGGCATGACCGTGCCGGAAGAGCGCGACCGGCTGCCGCCGGGCCAGCGCGCCGAGCAGCAGGCCCGCTCGGTGGCGCTGTCCGACGCCATGGCCCGCGCGACCGAGTTCTACCGCCGCCAGCTGCGCACCGCGCCGCAGGCCGTCCAGTACCTGAAGGGACGCGGACTGACCGGCGAGATCGCCGCGCAGTTCGGCCTGGGTTATGCGCCAGACGACTGGCAGGGGCTGGAAGCGGTTTTCGGCGGCTATCGCGACGACAATATCGCCGCGCCGCTGGTCGAGGCCGGCCTGCTGATCGAAAGCGACAAGCGCGACCCCGACGGCAAGCCGCGGCGCTATGACCGCTTTCGTGACCGCATCATGTTCCCCATCCGCAACACCAAGGGGGCCGTGATCGGCTTCGGCGGCCGCGTCATGGGGCAGGGCGAGCCCAAGTACCTGAACTCGCCGGAAACCCCGTTGTTCAGCAAGGGCACGGAACTGTATGGCCTGTTCGAGGCGCGCCACGCCATCCGGGAAACCGGCTACGTATTGGTGGTCGAAGGGTATATGGACGTGGTGGCGCTTGCCCAGCTCGGTTTTGCCAATGCCGTGGCTACCCTCGGCACGGCATGTACGCCAGTGCATGTGCAGAAGTTGCTGCGCCAGACCGACGCGGTGGTGTTCTCGTTCGATGGCGATGCCGCCGGACGCCGTGCGGCGCGAAGGGCGCTCGAAGCCTGCCTGCCGCACGTAGCCGACAACAAGACCATCCGCTTCCTCTTCCTGCCGGCCGAGCATGATCCCGACAGCTACGTGCGGGAAGAGGGCACCGAGGCCTTTGCCACGCAGGTGCGCAACGCCATGCCGCTCTCGCGCTTCCTGCTGCAGTCGGTGACCGAAGAGCTTGACTTGCGCCAGCCGGAAGGTCGCGCCCGGGCGCAGTACGAGGCCAAGCCGCTGCTGCAGGCGATGCCGGCCGGTGGCCTGCGGCTACAGATTGTGCGCGAACTTGCCGATGCCACGGGTACGACGCCTGCGGAGATTGAGGCCATCTGCGGCCTGCGCAGCGATCCGGTCCGTGTGGGCCGTTTCGAGAAGCCGCGCCCCCGGGCCAGGCGGCAGGCGCCGACCGGCCTGGAGCAGCGCGTGATCCAGTTGCTGATGTGCTATCCGGCGCTGTCGGCACGGCTCGACGAAGACGCGCGTGCCCTGCTTCTGGATGGCGAGGGCGGCATGGGCGGAGAGAGCGAAGTGCTGACGCACCTTGTGTCGACGTGCGACGGGCTGCAGGGCGAAGTGAATTTTGCGGCATTCAGCGAGCAGCTGGCCCAGTCGCCATACGCCGAGATGTATGCGGCCGCGCGTACCGCCGTGCTGAAGGAGGAGATCGAAGAGGCGCCTGCCACGCAGGAGTTCGATGCCGCCATCACCAAGCTGCTGGCCGAGCCATTGCGGCGCGAACTCGACATGCTTCAGGCTGAAGTGGTGGCAGGGACCGCCGATGAGGCGGCCAAGCAGCGCATGCGCTGGCTGGTGGGGGAGATCCACCGGCGGCGCCAACTTGGCTGAAGCGTCGCGGCGCAACGGCTATCAACCTGGAGGCAGTGTCAGGCGTTGGATGAGTGGCTAGGCCGGCATCGCTGAGCTTAAGCCTTGATTTTTCAGGTGAAAACCTCACCTGACAGGAAGCTGGCTATCCGTGGCGTGCTACAATAGCCGGTTTGGATTGCGAAATCTTTCTTCCCAGTTCTGGTGAAAGTGAGCGTGCCAATGGCAAAGGCCAAAGCAACCGAAAAGGTTACAACGAAGGCTCCCCAATCAGGGAGCGGCAAGGCGTCTGCAAAAACGACGGCGGCGAAGACATCGACCGCGCCAGTCAAGACACCAGCCCGGTCTGCGCCATCCAAGTCCGTGCGTAGCGCGCAAGCGCCCGCCGTGACCACTCCTGCCAGGACTCGCACATCCAAGGAAACACAGGCCTCGACTTCGGCACGCGAGGGCGCCAGTACGAGCGGCAAGGTTGCCGTGTCTGCACCAGTGAAAGGCAAGAGTATCACCGTGGCGAAACAGCAGAATACCGAAGTCGAGAGCAAGCGAGCGGCAGCAGCCGGCGCCAAGAGCGGAGCCGCCAAGGCGGACAGTACCGCGACGGCAACCAAGGCACGCACCGCGACCCCTGCATCCGTTGCATCCGAGCGTCCCGCTGCCCCGGCAATCAAGCCGGAGCCGAAAAAGCGCGGCCGCAAGCCCAAGGCCGAGATGCAGCACGACGACAGCACAACAGACGACGTGACTGAAGAGTTTTACGAGAACGACATGCGTGCTGCGGCGCCCGCAGCCGCGCCGAAGACCGAAAAGCAGAAGGCCAAGGACCGCAAGGCCAAGGAAAAGGCCCTGCTCAAGGAGTTCGCCTCGACCCAGCAGGGGACCGAAGAGGAGCTCGAGCTGCGTCGCCAGAAGCTCAAGGCGCTGATCAAGCTCGGCAAGTCGCGCGGCTACCTGACCTACGCGGAAATCAACGATCACCTGCCGGACGACATGGTCGATTCGGAAACGATCGACACGCTGGTCGCCACGCTGAACGACATCGGCATCGCTGTCTACGAACAGGCGCCGGATGCCGAGACGCTGCTGCTCAACGACAACGCGCCGTCTGCCACCAGCGAGGAAGAAGCCGAGGAAGAGGCCGAGGCGGCCCTGTCCACGGTTGACTCCGAATTCGGCCGCACCACCGACCCTGTGCGCATGTACATGCGTGAAATGGGCACGGTCGAGCTGCTCACCCGCGAGGGCGAGATCGAGATCGCCAAGCGCATCGAAGCCGGCCTGAAGGACATGGTGATGGCGATCTCGGCATGCCCGGTCACCATCTCCGAGATCCTGGCCCATGCCGAGCGCGTCGCCAACGACGAGATCAAGATCGACGAGTTCGTCGACGGCCTGATCGACCCGAACGCCGACGAAGCCCCTGAAGCACCTTCGGCCCCGGCCGCGGCGTCCGACGATGACGAGGACAGCGACGAGGAAGGCGACGAAGAGGGCGACGAGGACGATGACGACGAAGGCGGCGCCGGCGCCGGTGCCTCCGCGCGCCAGCTGGAAGAGCTGAAGCAGAACGCGCTGGAAAAATTCCGCGTGATCGCCGAGCAGTTCGACAAGATGCGCCGTGCCTTCGAGAAGGAAGGCTACAAGTCCAAGCCTTACGTCAAGGCGCAGGAAGCCATCCAGGCCGAACTGATGGGCATTCGTTTCACCGCTCGCAATGTCGAGCGCCTGTGCGACACGCTGCGCGGCCAGGTGGACGAAGTGCGCAAGCTCGAGCGCTCGATCCTGAATATCGTGGTCGACAAGTGCGGCATGCCACGCTCGGAATTCGTCGCCCGCTTCCCGGGCAACGAGACCAACCTCGAGTGGATCAGCACCGTGGTGGCCGACGGCAAGGGCTACAGCGCCATCGTCGAGCGCAACGTGCCGGCCGTGCACGAACTGCAGCAGAAGCTGATCGACCTGCAGTCGCGCGTGGTGCTGCCGCTGAAGGAACTCAAGGGCGTCAACCGCAAGATGGCCGAGGGCGAGCGTCGTGCCCGCGAAGCCAAGCGCGAGATGACCGAGGCCAACCTGCGCCTGGTGATCTCGATCGCCAAGAAGTACACGAACCGCGGCCTGCAGTTCCTCGACCTGATCCAGGAAGGCAACATCGGCCTGATGAAGGCGGTGGACAAGTTCGAATACCGCCGCGGCTACAAATTCTCGACGTACGCCACGTGGTGGATCCGCCAGGCCATCACGCGCTCGATCGCCGACCAGGCGCGCACCATCCGTATCCCGGTGCACATGATCGAGACGATCAACAAGATGAACCGCATCTCGCGCCAGATCCTGCAGGAAACCGGCAATGAGCCGGATCCGGCAACGCTGGCCGAGAAGATGGAGATGCCGGAAGACAAGATCCGCAAGATCATGAAGATCGCCAAGGAACCGATCTCCATGGAAACGCCGATCGGTGACGACGACGATTCCCATCTGGGCGACTTCATCGAGGACACCAACACGCTGGCCCCGGCCGAAGCGGCGCTGCACGGCTCCATGCGCGACGTCGTCAAGGACGTGCTGGACTCGCTGACGCCGCGCGAAGCCAAGGTGCTGCGCATGCGCTTCGGCATCGAAATGAGCACCGACCATACGCTGGAAGAGGTCGGCAAGCAGTTCGACGTCACGCGCGAACGGATCCGCCAGATAGAGGCCAAGGCACTGCGCAAGCTGCGCCACCCGAGCCGCTCCGACAAGCTGAAGAGTTTCCTGGAAGGCAACTAAACGCTTCCAAGGGCCTCTAGCTCATGCCTGGTTAGAGCAGCGGACTCATAATCCGTTGGTGCCGTGTTCGACTCACGGGAGGCCCACCAATGCTGAAAAGGGGGTTACGGTGAATGCCGTAACCCCCTTTCTGCTTACGCCGGTGACTTCCGGAGCCCCACATCCGGCAACGCCGCTTCGTCCTCCGGCACCGGTCCGACCACCTCTGCCTGCCGCTGACCGCGGGCAAACACTGGAACTTTAGCCATCGTAGCGATGGACTAAGGTATTCGGATGCAATGGATTCGCAACCGTTCAACCTGACGAGGAGTCGGATCCATGTCTTATATCGACGGATTCTTGCTGGCCGTGCCGCAGGCCAATCGCGAAACCTACCGCCAGGTGGCGCAGAAGGCCGCAGCGGTGTTCAAGGAGCACGGCGCGCTGAAGGTAGTGGAATGCTGGGGTGACGACGTGCCGGAAGGGAAGGTGACGTCCTTCACCATGGCGGTCAAGCGCAAGGACGATGAGGCGGTGGTGTTCTCGTGGATCGTCTGGCCGTCAAAAGAGAAGCGCGACACCGGCATGAAGGCGGCGATGGAAGACCCGCGCCTGAAGGAAGGGATGGACCCGATGCCGTTCGATGGCCAGCGGATGATCTATGGCGGCTTCGAGGTAATTGTCGACGAGTAAGGCGCGTAATGAGCAGCAGCGACGAGCACCGCGCCGGCGTGGCGGCGCGGTGCCCGGGCAAGCTCAGATCAGATTAGGTGAAAGACCATTCCGAGGGCGATCGCCCCGCCTACGGTTTCCAGTGCTGCGAGGGCAAGAAGGTTCTTCAGTACGAATGCGTCTTCTTTTTTCGTCACCATGGTCTGTCTCCCGGTCATTGGAATCGTCTTGGTGCTCCATCGACTGCGGCGATACGCCGCGTTGGCGGTGCCCTGTCAATGTGATACCAGTAGACCGCATGCGCGGCGGGACGGGAAGCTGGCGGAAACCCGCTCGGAGAAAACCCCGATACCAGGGGTGGCGGGCGCGAGTGATGATTGACAGGCTTTGCAGGCAGCCCCAGGCGCGTGCCCAAAGCCCGCATTTGGGTGATGTGCGCCGTGACCCGATCGGCCAAGATCACTGCGTGGGTAATCGGAAGGTTGCCCCGCTACCACTTGAGCCCCGCTGCCCTCCCCGGTACGCGGGGCTTTTTCATCGCGAGCCAGCCAGCCGGGTCAGGGCATTCACGCCGACGCTGCTGATGGCGCCCCTGCTAATCGCAGGGGCAACGACACCTTCAAGGACTTCATGCCGATCGCCATGGCCTGCGGCCTGCGCATCGTGATGGTGGGTCACCAACCGTGCAGCAGAAGATGATGGGCACCGTCACCGCCTATTTGCCGCCGAGCAGCTGGCGGCGCGCATGAGCGGCGACTGCAAGAAGTGGGGCAAGGTAATCCGGGATAACGGCATCCGCGGCGCTGGAGGGTACCTGGATGCCGGGCTGGCGGTCCGGCGGATTCGCCTGTCAGGCCGCCTGTTGTGCAGGCTGGGCCGGCTGACTCGCCGGCCGCGGTGGCAAGGGCAGGGCGGCGGCCAGGCCAAGGAACTGGCTCGAAGTGCGCAGGAACTGCTGGCAGGTCTGGCGGAATTGCTCGAAGTCCATAATGGTCTCGGTGGTCGGAGGGTGGCGTTCGCGCGGCCGGTCGCGGCTGGCCTTGTCTACGGCGCCGCCGGCATCATCCATTGCCGATGTGACAGTTTCTTTAAAACGCCCCCGCGTAGCCGCAGCACGGTCGCGGCGCCGGCACGGCCGGGCCATGCTGGTCACTGTGCGTGCAGAAATGCTAAAATTTAAGTCTTTGATTCTCTTGGTCAAAAGCTGCATGCCTGTGCAAGCGGCATGGCCGCGCCGGCACCTCTCCGGTGCCAGCCGAGAGCCAGGGCGAGATGAGTTCCAGACGCGTATCCGTTTGTGCCGGGTTCGCCTCCCGCCAGACACCGATACCCATGACCACTACGACCGCACCAGAACCCAACACCGCCGGGCAGACCGCGGTGCAGACCTTCGAAAGCTTTGGCCTGGACGCGCGCATCCTGCGTGCCTTGTCCGACCAGGGCTACACCACGCCTACGCCGATCCAGGCGCAGGCGATCCCGGTCGTACTGCTCGGCAAGGACGTGATGGGCGCCGCGCAGACCGGCACCGGCAAGACCGCCGGTTTCGCGCTGCCGATCATCCAGCGCCTGCTGCCGCTGGCCAACGCCAGCGCCTCGCCGGCGCGCCACCCGGTGCGCGCGCTGATGCTGACGCCCACGCGCGAACTGGCGGACCAGGTCTACGACAACGTCGCCCGCTATGCCAAGCACACCGACCTGCGCAGCACCGTGGTATTCGGCGGCGTCGACATGAACCCGCAGACCGATGCCCTGCGCCGCGGCGTCGAGATCCTGGTGGCCACGCCCGGCCGCCTGCTCGACCACGTGCAGCAGAAGTCGGTCAACCTGTCGCAGGTGCAGATGCTGGTGCTGGACGAGGCCGACCGGATGCTCGACATGGGCTTCCTGCCGGACCTGCAGCGCATCATCAACCTGCTGCCGGCGCAGCGCCAGACGCTGCTGTTCTCGGCGACGTTCTCGGCGGAAATCAAGCGGCTGGCCGCCAGCTACCTGAAGCAGCCGGTCACCATCGAGGTGGCGCGCAGCAACTCGACCAATGAGAACGTGCGCCAGACCGTGTACCAGGTCGAAGATGGCCACAAGCAGGCGGCGGTGGTGCACCTGCTCAAGCAGCGGGCCGAGCAGGGACTGTCGCGCCAGTGCATCGTCTTCGTCAACAGCAAGATCGGCTGCTCGCGCCTGGCGCGGCACCTGGAGCGCGAGGGCATCAATGCCTCCGCGATCCACGGCGACAAGACCCAGACCGAGCGTATGCAGACGCTGGACGGCTTCAAGAGCGGCACCATCGACGCGCTGGTTGCCACCGACGTGGCGGCGCGCGGGCTCGATATCCCCGACATGCCCTGCGTGATCAACTTCGATGTGCCGTACAGCGCCGAGGACTACGTGCACCGCATCGGCCGGACCGGCCGTGCCGGCGCCAGCGGCGATGCACTGTCGATCTTCGTGCCGGGCAACGATGAGCGCCTGCTGTCCGACATCGAGAAGCTGATCAAGCGCAGCATTCCGCGCGGCAAGCTGGAGGGCTTCGACCCGACCGGCGAGAAGTCGCGCCAGGATGATGCAGAGCGCCGCCGCCAGCGCGGCGACCTGCGCCGCGCGCGTGGCAACGGCGACGAGGAGCGGCCGCGCCGCCACGAGCACAGCGGCAGCCGCCAGGTGTTCCGTCCGTCGGACGATCCGTTCTTCTCGCGTCCGTACGAGCCCAGCGCCAGCAGCTCGCAGGTCAAGCCGTCGGAGGAAATCGCCGCCGCGCTGAGCCGTGGCCGCCAGGCGCCCAAGCGGCCGGTCGCGGCGCTGCTGGGCGGCGTGCCGCGCAAGTCCTGATCGGGCGATCCTGCTGAGGCGGCCTGCAGCTCAGGCCGCCGCCATCCGCTGGCGCCAGTTCTCCGTGGCGCGCGCCAGCCAGTCCCGCACATTCCCTTCGTTGTTCGCCAGTCCCAGGTGCCTGCCTGCCTGGCGCAGCGCCTCCAGCGGCGCGCTGGTGTCGATCGCCTGCGCGCCGCTCTGCTTGCTCAGCTTTTCCCCGATCTCGTTGACCACCACCGGCACATGCAGGTAGCTCGGCGTGGGCAGGCCCAGCAGGTGCTGCAGGTGGATCTGCCGTGGCGTCGAGTCGAGCAGGTCGGCGCCGCGCACGATATGCGTGATGCCCTGCAGGCCATCGTCCACCACCACCGCCAGCTGGTAGGCCCATAGCCCGTCGGCGCGGCGCAGCACGAAGTCGCCCAGTTCGGTTTCGAGGTCCTGGCACTGGCGCCCCTGCCAGCGGTCGTCGAAGCAGATCGTCGCGGCCGGGCCATCCGGCACGCGCACGCGCCAGGCGCGCGGCAGCTTGCCGTTCAGGCCGTGCCGGCAAGTGCCGGGGTAGCCAAGCGTCTGGTGCCGCTCCCGCACGTGCACCAGCGAATCGGCGATTTCCTTGCGCGAGCAGCCGCAGGGGTAGAGCTGTCCGGCGGCGTCGAGCTGGCGCAGTGCCTCGGCGTAGTGCACCTCGCGCCGGCTTTGCCACACCGGCGGCTCGTCCGGCATCATGCCCAGGCGCTCCAGCGTCCGCAGGATGTCGTCGTCGGCACCACGCACGCAGCGCGGCATGTCGATGTCCTCGATGCGCACCAGCCACTGGCCGCCATGCGCGCGCGCATCCAGCCAGCTGGCCAGCGCGGTGACCAGCGAGCCCATATGCAGCGGGCCGGTCGGCGAGGGGGCAAAGCGGCCGCGGTAGCCGCCCGCCGAGGCAAACTTTGCAGCCGTCACTGCCATGCGGACACCCTCAGCCGGCAAGTTCGGATTGCAGCAGCAGCGCCTGCGCCAGGCGTGGGTCTTCCAGCTTGCCGGCCCACCATTGCAGCGCCTTGCCGCGGTTGCTGGTGCGCCAGGCCACCTTGAAATTGCCCGGGGCGCGCACCTCGACTGTCTCGCGCACCTGCAGCACGCCGCTTTCGATATGCGGCTGCGCCATCGGCGCCGGCAGCCAGCCGCAGCCGAGCCCGCGGATCTGCGCTTCCATCTTGTCGCGCATGGTCGGGACCACCAGCACGTCCTGCCCGGCCAGCACGCCATGGGTGCGCGCCGGCAGGTTGCGCGAGGTGTCGCCCACCGCGACGATACGGTGTTTGGCGATCTGGATGGTAGTGAGCGGGCCTTCCTCGGTGGCCAGCGGATGGTGCGCCGCCACCGCGAACACGAACGGCACCGTGCCCAGCGGCCGGATCTGGAAGCCCTGCGTGCTCGGCGCATCGTAGGCGCCGCCGATCACGAGGTCGGCACGGTTGCTGACCAGCGCGTCCCAGGCACCGCCCAGCACTTCCTTGGCAAAGCGCAGCCGCGTCGCGGTGTTCTCGGCATAGAAATCGTGGATTACCGGCAGCAGCGCGCGGAAATTGATCAGGTCGTCCACCACGATGGTCAGCGTGGCTTCCCAGCCGGTGGCCAGCCGCTTGACGCGGCGCGCGAGGTCGTCGGCGGCGTGCAGCAGGTGGCGGCCCTCATCGAGCAGTGCGCGTCCGGCCGGGGTCAGCTCGGCGCGGTGGCGGCGCCGGTCGAACAGCAGCACGTCCAGGTCTTCTTCCAGCTTGCGCACCACGTAGGTCAGCGCGGAGGGCACCTTGCCCATCTCGTGGGCGGCGGCGGCGAAGCTGCCCTTGCGCTCGATGGCGTCCAGGACTTCGAGGGATTCAAGTGAGAGTGGCATATTCAGAAAAACTGAATGAGTGCTTCTAAGGTGATCCCCGTAAATATACGCGTCGGGGCCTAAACTTCCTAGCATCAACAACGCAATACATGCCGCCAAACGGTTGCAAGCGGTTCGGATGCCGGTGGCGACACGAAAACAGGCCAAGGAGGGCCATCAAAATGATTGAAATCAGAAAGTCTGCAGAGCGCGGTTATGCGGATCACGGCTGGCTGAAGTCCTATCATTCGTTCTCGTTTGCCGACTACTACGATCCGCAGCATGTGCAGTTCGGGCCGCTGCGCGTGATCAACGAGGACCGCGTCGCGCCGGGCATGGGCTTTGGCACGCACGGCCACCGCGACATGGAGATCATCAGCTACGTGCTCGAAGGCGAGCTGGCGCACAAGGACAGCATGGGCAACGGCAGCGTGATCCGCCCGGGCGACGTGCAGCGCATGAGCGCCGGCACCGGCGTGCGTCACTCCGAGTACAACCATGCGGCGCACGATACGACCCACTTCCTGCAGATCTGGATCATGCCGGCGCAGAATGGCATCGAGCCAGGCTACGAGGAAAAGCACTTCGAGGCGGCCGACAAGCGCGGCAAGCTGCGCCTGGTCGCCAGCCAGGACGGCGCCGACGGTTCGGTGGTGGTGCACCAGGACGTGCGCCTGTACGCCGGGCTGTTCGACGGCGAGGAGGCGGCCACGCTGGCCCTCGCTCCGGGCCGCCGCGCCTATGTCCATGTGGCGCGCGGCCGCGTGCTGGTCAACGGCACGGCGCTGGAAGCGGGCGATGCGGCCAGGCTGGAGTCGGTCGGCGAGATCGCGCTGTCCGGCGGCGACAAGGCCGAGGTGCTGGTGTTCGATTTGCCCTGATCCCCCGCCACGCGCAGTTTCGATCGAAGAAGTCCTGCCCGCCCACCGGCGGGCTTTTGCTTTTTGTATCGCAATGGGTAGAGTCAGGTATCGCTGTGCTATCTTCTCGCTATGCATTGCGCCTGTACCGGCACATCGGGTGGGGCGCGCCCCCTTGGAACACCCGTACCAAGATGACCTTTGTTTCTATTCTCCTGGCGCTGATCGCCGAGCAGTTCCGCGCCCTGGGCCGCAACAACCCGATCCACGAGATCGTGCGCGCGCTGGGCGACCGCGCCGAGCATGCTTTCGACACCGGCCGCCCCCGCGATGCCGCGCTGGCCTGGTTCACCGTAGTGCTGCCGCTGACGCTGGCGGTGGTCGTGGTGCATTACCTGCTGGCTTCGATCAGCGTGGCGCTGACCCTCGCCTGGAACGTGCTGGTGCTGTACATGACGCTGGGCTTCCGCCAGTTCAGCCACTACTTCACCGACATCCACGAGGCGCTGAACCGCGACGACGTCCACACAGCGCGCACGCTGCTGCATGAGTGGACCGGCCTCGACACGGTCGAGATGCCGGTCACCGAAATCGTGCGGCACACGCTCGAAGCAGCGATCATCGCCGTGCACCGGCATGTGTTCGGCGTGTTCTTCTGGTTCCTGGTGCCGGTCGGGCCCGGCGGCGTGGTGCTGTACCGCGTCGCGGAATACCTCGGGCGCCACTGGAACGAGCCGTCGACCGAGCGCAGCCCCGCGCTGGGCCGTTTCGCCGCGCACGCGTTCTACCTGCTCGACTGGATCCCCTCGCGCCTCACCGCGATCGGCTTTGCCATCGTCGGCAATTTCGAGGATGCGGTGTACGCGTGGCGCAATCATGCGCGCAAGTGGAACGACGCGGTCAACGGCATCCTGCTCGCCAGCGGCGGCGGGGCGCTGGGCGTGCGCCTGGGCACGCCACTGGCCGAGGATGACTCCACCGTGGTGCTGCGTGCCAGCGTGGTCGGCCCGGCGGTGGACTATGCGCCCGGCATGGAAGAGGACAACGGTCCTGAGCCGTCGGCGCCGGAATTCGGCGCCGAGCCTGGCGTGCGCACGCTGCAGTCGGCAGTCGGGCTGGTATGGCGTGCGGTGGTGCTGTGGATGTTGCTGCTCGCCATGGTGTCGCTGGCGCTGTGGGTGGGCTGATACGGGCGTAGGTGAAAGCGGCCGCCGGCGCTAGTCGCGTGCCGCACCGCAGCGCCAGCAGGCGCCAAATTGTGCCTCATGCCATTCGTGGCAGTGGCGGCATTGCCAGCTTGGCCCCGGCACCGGGTTCGCCGCGGCATTGAGCGCCGCCCACGCCTGCGCCTCCGTCTCGTCATCGACCAGCCAGACCTGCGGCGCGCTTTCCCGGAACGGGATCTCGCCGGTGGCCCCGCCCAGCCAGGTGTTGCGCAGTTCCGCCCGGATGCCGGCAGCCTGCAGGACGTTCTTGCAATGGGCGGCGTGGACCAGCGAGGTGGCGTACAGCAGCAGTTTCATGGCAGCTCACCGGTTACCCAGGTGCGCTTACCTTACCACGGCTTCTGCTGGCTGGACTCGTGCAGCAGCTGCGCGTAGAGCTGGTGGCGGCGCTCGGCGATCGCGCCGGAGGCCACCGCCGCCAGCACGCCGCAGCCTGGTTCGTTGGTGTGGTGGCAGTTGTAGAAGCGGCACTCCGTCAGCCGCGGCCGGAACTCCGGGAAGGCGCGTTCCAGCATGCCTTCGCTGAGGTGGTACAGGCCGAATTCCTGGAAGCCGGGCGAGTCGATCAGCGCACCCTGGCGTCCGTCGACCGTGCCCCAGTCCGCCGGCAGGTGGTACAGCCGCGTGAAGGTGGTGGTGTGCTTGCCGGAATCGAGCTTGGCCGAGATCTCGCGCGTCTGCGCGTCGACGCCCGGGATCAGCAGGTTGAGCAGCGACGACTTGCCCATGCCAGACTGGCCGATCAGGATGCTGGACAGCCCGGCCAGCCGCGGCTGCAGCGCCCCCAGCGCCTGGTCGGGATCGGCGCGCACCGACAGCTCCAGCGTGTCGTAGCCAAGCTCGCGGTACAGCGCCAGGCGCCGCCGCGCCTCCTCCAGGCGTTCCGGCAGGTCGGTCTTGTTGAGCACGATCAGCGGCCGGATCTCCAGTGCCTCGGCCGATACCAGCGCGCGCCCAAGCAGGTCTTCGGAGAAGCCCGGCTCGGTCGCCAGCACGATGATGACCTGGTCGATATTGGCCGCCAGCAGCTTGGACTTGAACTGGTCCGAGCGATGCAGCAGGTTCTTGCGCGCCTGCACCCTGGTGATCACGCACTGGTCGGCCGCGGCGAGCTCGACGCTGACATGGTCGCCCACGGCGCTGTCGCTCTTCTTGCCGCGCGGGAAGGCATGCATGCGCGTGCCGTCGGCCAGCTCGACGACGTAGTGGCGGCCGTGCGCGGCGATGATCAGTGCGGGCTCGGCGCTTTTGCCTGCATTCGTGCCGGCATTGGCGCTGCCGGCGCCGCGGTGTCGGGAGGTGCGGCTCATGCGTGCGCCAGCAACCGGTCGATCCGCTGCGCGGCGGGCGGATGCGAGTAGTAGAAGGCGCTGTAGAGCGGATCGGGCGTGAGGGTCGAAGCGTTGTCCTTGTACAGCTTCACCAGTGCCGACACCAGGTGGCCGGCGTTGGTCTGGTCGGCGGCGAAGGCGTCGGCCTCGAATTCATGGCGGCGCGACGACTGGCTCGACAGCGGGCCGAGCAGGAAGGTGAACACCGGCAGCGTCAGGAAGAACAGCACCAGTGCCAGCGCATGGTTGGACACGCCCAGGTTGGGCGCCACGCCGAGGCCGGTGTAGAACCACGTGCGCGTCGCCAGCCAGCCCAGCAGCGCGAGGAACACGAGGCTCAGTGCAAAGGTGACCGCGATGCGCTTGGCCACGTGGCGGCGCTTGAAGTGGCCGAGTTCGTGCGCCAGCACCGCCTCGATCTCGTCGCCCGACAGGCGCGCCAGCAGCGTGTCGAAGAAGACGATGCGCTTGGCCGCGCCGAAGCCGGTGAAGTAGGCGTTGCCGTGCGCGCTGCGCTTGCTGCCGTCCATCACGAACAGGCCCTTGCTGGCAAAGCCGCAGCGCTGCATCAGGGCCTCGATGCGCTGGCGCAGCGATTCGTCGGTCAGCGGCTCGAACTTGTTGAACAGCGGCGCGATAAAGGTCGGGAACACCACCAGCAGGAACAGGTTGAAGCCCATCCACACCAGCCACGTCCATAGCCACCACAGCGAGCCGGCGCGCTCCATCAGCCACAGTACCGCCAGCAGCAGCGGCAGGCCCAGCACGCTCGCGACCAGCAGCATCTTGACCATGTCGGCCAGCCACAGGCGGAAGGTCATCTTGTTGAAGCCGAAGCGCTCCTCGATGCCGAACTGGCCATAGAGCGAGAAGGGCAGGTCGACCAGCCCCCCGATCACCGCCACGCTGGCGACCAGCGCCACGCCATACGCATAGCCCGGGCCGAAGGTTTCCAGCCAGGCCTGGTTGAGCCACTGCAGCCCGCCCAGCATGGTGAAGCCGATCAGCACCGCCGCGCCGGCCAGCACTTCTAGCATCGACAGCCGGGTGCGGGCGATGGTGTAGTCGGCCGCCTTCTGGTGCGAGGCGAGCGAGATGGTGTCGGCAAAACGCGCCGGCACCGCATTCCGGTGCTGTGCCACATGGCGCACCTGGCGCGCGGCCAGCCAGAGCTTGGTCAGCACCATCAGCACCAGCGCGGCGAGGAAGACAATCGTGAACATCGGCAAGAGCCTTGGGACGGATATGCGAGAATTATAAGTTGTTCGTGTCCGCCTCCGCCGCGGCCGCTTTCCCAAATCCCTTTCTCAGCAGTCCCGATGACCACCCACGCCACCGCCAAATCCGTCAAGAGTGAGAACAACCTGATCTGGCTGGACATGGAAATGACCGGCCTGCAGCCGGATACCGACCGCATCATCGAGATCGCGATCGTCATTACCGACTCCGAACTGAACATCCTGGCCGAGGGGCCGGTGCTGGTGATCCACCAGAGCGATGCCGTGCTCGACGGCATGGACAACTGGAACAAGGGCACCCACGGCCGCTCCGGCCTGATCGACAAGGTCAAGGCGTCCACGCTGACCGAGGAGCAGGCCGAGGCCGAGCTGCTGGCCTTCCTCAAGCGCTGGGTGCCGGCCGGCAAGTCGCCGATGTGCGGCAACTCGATCTGCCAGGACCGCCGCTTCATGGCGCGCTACATGCCCAAGCTCGAGGCGTTCTTCCATTACCGCAACCTGGACGTGTCCACGCTCAAGGAACTGTGCAAGCGCTGGGAGCCGGTCATCCACAAGGGTTTCGTCAAGCGCCAGCTGCACACGGCGCTGGCCGACATCCTGGAATCGGTGGAAGAGCTGCGCTACTACCGCACGCACTTTATCCGTCACACGCCGCCGGGCGCGCCGGCGGCCACTCCGCCTGCCGACACTCCTGCTGCCGACACCCCGGCGCAATAAGCCGGGTTCCCGGCCTGCGACGACAACAATAACCAACCACCACTGACGGGGCGCGCGCTGCCCTCCCGGGCACCTCCCGTCGAGCCTGCCATGTTCGAGCGCATCGTATCCATCATCACGCCGGTCATCCTGATCATCCTGGTCGGGTGGCTGTACGGGCGCAAGGCCCATCCGGACATGGCCGGCATCAACCGCGCCACGCTCGACGTGATCGCGCCGCTGCTGGTGGTGTCGGCCTTTGTCAGCAAGGAATTCGTGCTGGCCGACCAGCTGGTGCTGCTGGTCTGCGCGGTGGCGGTGGTGCTGGGTTCGGGCGTGCTGGCGTGGGCGGTGGCGCGGCTGCTCAAGGTCGATCCGCGCACGTTCGTGCCGCCGATGATGTTCAACAACTGCGGCAACATGGGTTTGCCGCTGTCGGTCTTTGCCTTCGGCCACGCCGGGCTGGCACCGGCGGTGGCGCTGTTCGCGGCGTCGAACCTGATGCACTTCACCCTCGGCCTGAAGATCGTCAACCGGCATGCGTCGATGGCGCAGATCGCGCGCAACCCGATGGTGCTGGCCACGGTGGCCGGCGTCGGGCTGTCGCTGGCGCGGCCCTGGTTCACGTTGCCGGACCCGGTCTACCAGTCGGTCAAGCTGCTGGGCGATGCCACCGTGCCGCTGATGCTGTTCGCGCTGGGCGTGCGCATGAAGGACGTGAGCCTGCGCAACTGGGGCATGGGCCTGGTGGGCGCGGTCGCGTGCCCGCTGACCGGCATCGCGGTGGCGCTGCTGCTGGCGCAGTGGGTGCCGCTGACGGACCTGCAGCGCGGGCTGCTGTTCGTGTTCGCAGCGCTGCCGCCGGCGGTGCTGAACTTCCTGATTGCCGATCATTTCCGGCAGGAGCCCGACCAGGTCGCGTCGATCGTGCTGCTCGGCAACATTGCGGCGGTGGTGTTCGTGCCGGTGGGGTTGTACCTGGGATTGCGTTGAGGCGCAGGGGGCGGCTGCCGCCGGCAGGTGCCGGCGGAGAGGTTTCTGTGACTTACTCAGCAGGCTTGGCGCGCACCGCGTTCTTCGGGCGCCAGGCCTTGACCACGGCCTCGTCGGTTTCCATGTAAGGCCCGCCGATCAGGTCGATGCAATATGGCACCGCGGCAAAGATGCCTTGCACCACCGGCTTGCCGTCGGCATCGCGCAGGCCTTCCAGCGTCTCGCGGATGGCGCGCGGCTGGCCGGGCAGGTTGATGATCAGCGCGGCGCGGCTGGCGGTCTCGCGGATCACCGCCACCTGCCGCGACAGGATCGCGGTCGGCACGAAGTGCAGGCTTACCTGCCGCATCTGCTCGCCGAAGCCTGGCATTTCCTTGGTGGCCACCGCCAGCGTGGCCTCCGGCGTGACATCGCGCCGCGCCGGGCCGGTGCCGCCGGTAGTCAGCACCAGGTCGCAGCCGGCCACGTCCACCAGATCGATCAGCGTGCGCGAGATCTGTGCCTGCTCGTCGGGGATCAGCCGCTCCACCGCCTGCCATGGCGAGGTCATCGTGCGGCCGAACCACTCGCGCAGCGCCGGGATGCCTTCATCCTGATAGGTGCCGGCCGAGGCGCGGTCCGAGACCGAGACAAAGCCGACGACGAGTTCGTCGGGATGATTGCGGGATACCGGCTGCGTGGACTGCGTCGTCTGGGTCATGCCTCGGGCTCCGGGGAAGGGGCTGCGTCGCTGGAGGCAGCGCCGTCCTTGGCGTCGAGCGCTGCCTTGATGGCCTGGAACAGTTCGCGGAAGTAGCGCGGCGGCCTGGCCTGCTCCTTTTCCTTGCGTGCGTTGCGGATGATGTTGCGCAGCGACTGGACATCGGCGACCGGGTGTTCGCCGAGGAACCGCGTCAACGCCGCGTCGTCGGCAAGCAGCAGTTCGCGCCAGCGCTCGATCAGGTGCATGCGCGCGGTCTCGGCCTTGCTGGTGCCCTTGAAGCCTTCCAGCGCGGCGCGGACCGCCTCGACTTCGTCGTCGTCGAGGCCGCGCATGACCTTGCCCACGAACTGCATCTGGCGGCGCTTGCCCTCATGGCTGGTGGTGCGGCGCGCCTCATGGATGGCGTCGGCCAGCGTTTCGGGCATGGGCACGCGCGCCAGCCGGTCCTTGGGCAGGGCCTCGAGCTCCGCGCCAAGGTCCTGCAGGGCGGTCATGTCGCGCTTGCGCTGCGACTTGCTTTTCGGTTCGTCGTCTTCGGGCTCCGGCGAAAACGCGCCAGGGAAGCGTGAGCCTTGGGAATTACGGGAATTTCGCGTCATGACCGGCATTTTATCTTGCTATGATTCCCGCTTGGACTTTTGATGACCCCGAGGCACGGACCCCACATGGACCAGATCGCAGAACAGACCGCGCATTTCACCTACACCCAGGCCCAGCTCAGCGAGATGGCCGCCGATGTGCTGCGTGTGGCACGCGAGCTGGGCGCGACGGACGCCGCCACGGAGATCTCCGAAGGCAGCGGGCTGTCCGTATCGGTGCGCAAGGGGCAGGTGGAAACGATCGAGCAGAACCGCGACAAGGTGGTCGGCGTCACGGTGATGATCGGCAAGCGCCGCGGCAACGCCAGCACCTCGGACTTCTCGCCGGCGGCGCTGCGCGCTACCGCCGAGGCGGCCTACAACATCGCCCGCTTCACCGCGGAAGACGAATGCGCGGGCCTGGCCGAGGAAGAACTGCTGGAGCGCTCGCCGCAGGACCTGGACCTGTTCCATCCCTGGACCATCGATGCCGAGGCCGCCATCGACATCGCCACCCGCGCCGAGGCCGCCGCCTTCGCGGTGTCGCCGCGCATCCGCAACAGCGACGGCGCCAGCGTGTCGGCGCAGCACTCGCAGTTCGTGCTGGCGACTACGCGCGGTTTCTCGGGCGGCTATCCGTATTCGCGCCATTTCATCTCGTGCGCGCCGATCGCCGGCAGCGGCGGCGGCATGCAGCGCGATGACTGGTACTCGTCCAAGCGCTCGCCGCTGGCACTGGCCAACCCGGAGGACATCGGCCGCTACGCCGCCGAGCGCGCGCTGGCGCGGCTGCAGGCGCGCAAGCTGTCCACGCGCCGCTGCCCGGTGCTGTTCGAGGCGCCGCTGGCCGCCGGCCTGCTGGGCGCCTTCGTGCAGGCGGTGTCGGGCGGCGCGTTATATCGCAAGTCCACCTTCCTGTGCGATACGCTGGGCAAGGCCGTGTTCGCGCCGCACGTGCAGATCCACGAGCAGCCGCACACCCCGGGCGCCATGGGCAGCGCCCCGTTCGACGAAGAAGGCGTGCGCACTCACGAGCGCGACGTGGTCCGCGACGGCGTGGTGCAGGGTTACTTCCTGTCTACCTATTCGGCGCGCAAGCTCGGCATGAAGACCACCGGCAACGCGGGCGGCTCGCATAACCTGACGCTGCACAGCAACCTGACCGAGCCCGGCGATGACTTCCCGGCGATGCTGCGCAAGCTCGGCACCGGTCTGCTGGTGACGGAGCTGATGGGGCAGGGCGTCAACTACGTGACCGGCGATTATTCGCGCGGTGCGTCGGGCTACTGGGTCGAGAACGGCGTGATCCAGTACCCGGTGGAGGAAATCACCATTGCCGGCAATATGGCCGAGATGTTCCGGCAGATCGTCGCGATCGGCGCCGATTCGCTGATCCGCGGCACCAAGGAAACCGGCTCGATCCTGATCGAGCAGATGACCATCGCCGGCAACTGACCAGCGACTGACGGAACTGCGAGCCGCCTTCGGGCGGCTCGCTTTCGTTTACCAGCGTCTACGCGAGGAACATGCGGTACGCCGGGTTGTTGCTGACTTCCTGCCAGGGATAGCCCAGCGTGGCCAGCCGCTCGCGGAATGCGTGTACCTGGCCGTCGGTGACCTGGATGCCGGCCAGCACCGATCCCGTATCGCCGCCCTGGTTGCGGTAGTGGAACAGGCTGATGTTCCAGTCCGGCGCCAGCGCCGACAGGAAGTCCATCAATGCCCCTGGCTTCTCGGGGAATTCAAAGCGGAACAAGCGTTCGCCGCGCGCCAGCGGCGAGCGCCCGCCGATCATATGGCGGACGTGCCCCTTGGCCACCTCGTCGGCGGTCAGGTCGAGCGCCGGGAAGCCGTCGGCGTGCAGCGTGTCGAGGATCTCCGTCGCCTCGCCGGCCGCGCGCAGCTGCATGCCGACAAAGACGTGCGCGGTCTGGGCATCGGCAATCCGGTAAGTGAACTCGCTGATCTGCCGGTCCCCCACCCGGGTGCACAGGCGGCGGAACGCGCCGCAGGCCTCGGGCAGCGTCACGCCGAACATGGCTTCGCGCGCGTTGCCCAGTTCGGCGCGGTCGGCAACGAAACGCATGCGCTCGAAGTTGATATTGGCGCCGGAGGTCACTGCCACCAGCGTCTGGCCGCGCAGGCCTGCGCGCGCCGCGTACTGCTTGGCCGCGGCCACCGCCAGCGCGCCGGCGGGCTCCAGCACGCTGCGGGTGTCCTCGAACACATCCTTGATCGCGGCGCACAGCGCGTCGGTGTCGACGGTGATGATCTCGTCCAGGTAGCGGCGGCACAGCCGGAAGGTCTCTTCGCCGACCAGCTTGACCGCGGTGCCGTCCGAGAACAGTCCCACTTCCTCCAGCTCGACGCGCCGTCCCGCGCGCACCGATTGCGCCATCGCGCACGAGTCCTCCGTCTGCACGCCGATGACTTTGATCTCCGGCCGCACCGCCTTGACGTAGGTGGCCACGCCGGCGGCGAGGCTGCCGCCGCCGATCGGCACGAAGATGGCGTGGATCGGGCCGCGGTGCGCGTTGAGGATTTCCGCCGCCACCGTGCCCTGGCCGGCGATGACGTCGGGGTCGTCGAATGCCGGGATAAAGGTCAGTCCCTGCTCGGCCTGCAACTGCATCGCGTGGCGGTAGGCATCGGTATAGGAGTCGCCGGCCTGCACCACCTCGACGGTGGGCCCGCCGTGCGCGCGCGCCGCGTCGACCTTGACCTGCGGCGCCGTGGTCGGCACCACGATCAGCGCGCGCACGCCGAGCCGCGCCGCGGACAGCGCCACGCCTTGCGCATGATTGCCCGCCGAGGCGGTGATGACGCCGCGCCGCAGCGCCTCGGGACTCAGGTGCGCCATCTTGTTGTAGGCGCCGCGCAGCTTGAACGAGAACACCGGCTGGGTGTCTTCGCGCTTGAGGTAGACCTGGTTGTGCAGCCGGGCGGACAGGTGCCTGGCAAGGTCCAGCTCGGTCTCGCGCGCCACATCGTAGACGCGCGCGGTCAGGATGCGCTTCAGGTAGGCGTGATGGTCGGACGCGGCGGATGTGGTGGCGTCGGTGGCGTCGTCAGCGGCGGCTTCGGCGGTGGTGTGCATGGTGCGGCTCCGGGGTTCGTTGTCGATTGCCCTGGAGCCGGAAAACAAAACACCCGCCTGCAGGGCGGGTGTTTGCGGAAACTGGTTCTGGACGCGCGCTAACCCACCATTCGGAGAATGGTGCGAATAATTCGCGCGACGGGGAAGTGACGGCGGTCCATGGGCCAGACTTTGGGCGATGCGGCGGGATTTGTCAATGACGCCGGCAGCGGCTCAGGACTCTTCCGAAGCTGGCCGATCGTACGTGACGAACGCATAGTCGAAGCCGTTGGCCTCGGAATGATGCGTCTCGCGCGCGGTTTCCAGCCATTGCGTGCGGTCGATCGGCGGGAAGAAGGCGTCGCCTTCCACGTCGGCATCGATCTCGGTCACGACCAGCCGGTCGGCGCAAGGCATCGCCTCGGCATACAGCTGCGCGCCGCCGATCAGGAAGATCTGGTCGACGCCCACGCACAGGCGCTGCGCGTCTTCCAGCGACGTTGCCACCTCGGCGCCTTCGATGCGCAGGTCCGGGTTGCGGCTGACCACGATATTGCGCCGGCCCGGCAGCGGGCGGCCGATCGAGTCCCAGGTCTTGCGGCCCATGATCACGGGCGCGCCCATGGTGGTGCGCTTGAAATGCGCCAGGTCTTCCGGCAGGCGCCACGGCAGCGTGTTGTCGCGGCCGATGGTGCCGTTGCGGGCCTTGGCGACAACCAGGGTCAGGATCGTCATACGGCCACCGGTGCCTTGATGGCGGCATGCGACTGGTAGCCGTCCAGTTCGAAGTCTTCGTAGCGGTAGTCGAAGATGCTGTCGGGCTTGCGCAGGATGTTCAGCCGCGGCAGCGGCAGCGGCTCGCGCGCCAGCTGGGTCTGCACCTGCTCGAAGTGGTTGTTGTAGATGTGGCAGTCGCCGCCGGTCCAGATGAAGTCGCCCACTTCCAGCCCGGCCTGCTGCGCGATCATGTGCGTCAGCAGCGCATAGCTGGCGATATTGAAGGGCACGCCGAGGAAGATGTCGGCGCTGCGCTGGTACAGCTGGCACGACAGCTTGCCGTCGGCCACGTAGAACTGGAAGAACGCGTGGCAGGGCGGCAGCTTCATGCGGGGGATATCGGCCACGTTCCAGGCCGACACGATCAGCCGGCGCGAGTCCGGGTTGGCGCGGATCTGCGCCATCAGGTCGGTGATCTGGTCGATATGGCGGCCGTCCGGCGCCGGCCACGAGCGCCACTGCGAGCCGTACACCGGGCCCAGCTCGCCGTTCTCGTCGGCCCACTCGTCCCAGATGCTGACGCGGTTTTCCTGCAGCCAGCGCACGTTGGTCGAGCCCTGCAGGAACCACAGCAGCTCCAGGATGATGGACTTCAGGTGCAGCTTCTTGGTGGTCACTACCGGGAAGCCTTCGCGCAGGTCGAAGCGCATCTGGTAGCCGAACACCGAGCGCGTGCCGGTGCCGGTGCGGTCGGCCTTGTCGGTGCCATGCTCGTACACATGGCGCATGAAGTCGAGATACTGTTTCATCGGCGCGGGGCAGGGGATGTGGCGCGGGCGCTGGACCCGCAAAGCAGGCATTTTAAAGCAAGAAGGGCCACCCTTCCGGGCGGCCCTTCCTTCAGCAGGCCGGGGCGGCTGCCCCGGCGCGGCGAGCCTTAGTGGCTGCCAGCCGGTTCCTGCTGGTCGCGGCGCTTCTGGACCAGGTAGCCGGCACCCAGTACGCCGCCGATGATCAGCACGTACAGGCCCCAGTTAACCACCGGGTTGGCCTCGAAGAACGCCTTGACCAGCGGCTCGTGCACGATCATCTTCACCGCCGTGAACGCCAGCACGCCCGCACCCACGTAGATGATGGCCGGGAAGCGCGCCATCAGCTTGAGCACCAGGCTCGAACCCCACACCACGATGGGGATGCTGATCAGCAGGCCCAGCACCACCAGCAGGAAGCTGCCGTGCGCGGCGCCGGCCACGGCCAGCACGTTGTCCACGCCCATCACCGCATCGGCGATGATGATGGTCTTCATCGCGCCGAACAGGGTCGCGGCACCTGAGCCGTGCCCTTCTTCGCCGCTTTCGTCGGAGAGCAGCTTGTAGGCGATCCACACCAGCGCCAGGCCGCCGACCAGCAGCAGCCCGGGGATCTTCAGCAGCCAGACCACGCCGATCGTCATGGCCGAGCGCACCACCACGGCACCGATGGTGCCCCAGATGATGGCCTTCTTTTGCAGGTGCGGGGGCAGGTTGCGCGCCGCCAGGGCGATCACGATGGCATTGTCGCCGGCCAGCACCAGGTCAATGACGACAATCGACAGCAGGGCCGTCAGGAACTGCATCGTGAACAGATCGGTAAACCACTCCATGAACTCTCCTCAGGTACAAATCAGGGTAAATACAGCGCAGATGCGCACGCTTAACGTTGGTTCGCCTGGATTCGCGGAGCACGGAGCATGGGGGCGCCTTTGCAAACCATGAAGTCCAGGTTGCAAAGGTCTTGCTCGACCACAGGCGCGGTATGCGCACCGGTGGTCAGCACAACCGGGGACACGGGTCCCGGAATGACGATTGTGCTAAGGGCATCAGGCCCCGGAGCTACTCCCCTTTGAGGGTCGCGGGCCTGCTGAGGCCGCGCTGGGCGGCATTATAAACGAACTGTTGCCGGTGTGGCCCATTGGGGGAGATACCGACTCAAGTCGCGGCGTGTGCTGCATCGTGCCCATCGGGGCATGCAACGCTGCGCAATCCGCCGGATGCACCTATCCTTGAAGCTCGGCTCCGTCCGATGCGCCCCGGACAGCACAGGGGGCGGGTTGCGGAGACCGGCGCGCACGACATGCACAGCGCGGCCTTGGGGAATACGCAGTGAGCAGTAACCATTCGCGACCACACAAGGAAACGTCATGCCGGCTGTCCCGAACCCGCCGAACGCCTCTTCCCAGCAGACCTCGCAGACCACTCCCCGCAACCACCACAACGGCCATGCCGTGTCGCCAGCGCCCGGCGCCCAGCCCGCGCTGGTCGCACTGGCCAACGGCCACGCGCACCGTCCACCGCCCCAGCCCGAGTTCGTGCAGCAGTATTGCGAGGACAGCGGCGCCCTGCGCCGGCAGGTTCTGGCCGGGCTGTGCGCCGAGCCGGCGGCGATCAGTCCCAAGTTCTTCTACGACGTGCTGGGCTCGCGCCTGTTCGAGGCGATCACCGACTTGCCCGAGTACTATCCGACGCGCACCGAGGCGGCCATCTTTGCCAGCGCCGCCCCCGCCATCGCGGCACGCGCCGGCAGCGGCTGCGTGCTGGTGGACCTGGGCGCCGGCAATTGCGAGAAGGCCGCGCGCCTGTTCGGCAGCCTGCGTCCGGCGCAGTACGTGGCACTGGATATTTCGGTCGATTTCCTGCGCACGACGCTGTCAGCGCTGCAGCAGCAACATCCTGGCATCCCGATGCTGGGGCTGGGCGCCGACCTGTGCGCGCCGTTCGACCTGCCGCCCAACGTCAGGCGCGGCAGGCGGCTGTTTTTCTACCCGGGCTCGAGCATCGGCAATTTCTCCCCGATGGAAGCGCTGGCGCTGTTGCAGCGGCTGCGCGGCGCGGCCGGGCGCGGCGATGGCGTGCTCATCGGCGTCGACCTGCACAAGGACGAGTCCGCGCTGGTGTCGGCCTACGATGATGCGCTGGGCGTCACGGCCGCTTTCAACCGCAACATGCTGCGCAACGTGAACCGGATCGTCGGCACCGACTTCGAGTTGGCGGACTGGCGCCACGTGGCCAGCTTCGACCGCGAGGCGTCGCGCATCCAGATGCACCTGGAGGCATGCCGCGACGTACGCGTGCAGTGGGAAGGCGGCGCGCGCGAGTTCGGCGCGGGGGAGCTCATCCATACCGAGGACTCGTACAAGTACAAGCCGGCCGACTTCGCGCTGCTGCTCGAAGCCGCGGGGTTTGAGGACCCGGTCTGCTGGACCGATCCGCGCGGCTGGTTCGCGGTGTTCCACGCGCGCGGCTGAGCCCGTTGGCCCGGCCCGGGGCGCCTGCGGGCAGGGACGGCGGCTGGTGTCATAATGGCCGCACCGGCATGCGCTGCAGGCTGCACGCCGGTGCGGCCATTGCCTTCCCATCCCCATCTCCCTGCGCGGACCTTCCGATGAGCGGTTTTCCCATGCTTCCCGATCTCTATTTCACCGGCGGCAAGGCGGCCTGGTCCGACCCGCGCCGGCTGCCGCGCGAAGGCCTGGCGCAGGCGCTGGTCGAGACGCGCAACCGCACGCTGGCATGGCTGGCACCGTTCGGCCAGACCCGCCGCGCCTGGGATGTGCCGCGCCAGTACGATGCCGATCCGCCGCTGTGGACGCTGGGCCATGTCGCCTGGCATGCCGAGTGGTGGTGCCTGCGCGGCGTGCGCCAGGTAGACCGCGGCGGCGTGCCGGTGCCGGTGGCGTCCGAGCCTTCGCTGCTCGACGGCGCCGACGAATGGTTCGATCCCGACCGCATTGGCCCGGACGAGCGCTGGGAAGTCACGCTGCCCGACGTGGCCGTGGTCAAGCGCTATGCCGCCGATGTGCTCGACGGCCTGCTGCGCCGGGTGGCATTGCTGCCCGACGACAATGACCCGACCCTGTACCCGTACCGCCGTGCGCTGTTCCATGAAGATGCGCAGGGCGAGGGGCTGGCCGCGCTGCTGCAGGCGCTGGGCATGGCGCCCGCGGAATCGGCGCCCGCCCCCGGCCCTGTCCGGCCGGCCGGGCAGGGTGGCACGCTGCAGTTCCCGGGTGGGCGCTTCACGCTGGGCTGGAGCCAGGCGGACGGTTTCGCCTGGCCCGACGAACTGCCGCCGCAACCAACCTACGTGCCGGCCTTCGAGATGGATGTCGCGCCGGTCAGCAACGCGCAGTTCCTGGAATTCATCGAAGACGGCGGTTACGAGCGGCCCGCGTGGTGGTCGGCGTCGGGCCGCCAGTGGCTGATGACGCAGGAGCGCTCGTCTCCGCGCTACTGGTCGCGCCACCCGGACTCGCGCCGATGGATGGTGGAGCGCTTCGGCACGCTGCGCACACTCAATCCCGACGAGGCGGTGCGCCACGTGACGCTGTTCGAAGCGCAGGCTTGGTGTGTCTGGGCCGGGCGGCGCCTGCCGGCGGAATCGGAATGGGAGCTGGCGGCCACGCAGAACCGCGGGCTGCAGTGGGGCACGTTGCGCGAGTGGACGGCGACGCCGTACGAGCCCTACGCGGGCTTCACCGCGGCGCCGTCGGACGGCGAGTTTGTCGGCCGCTTCGGCACGCACCAGGCCGTGCGCGGCGTATCGTTCGCCAGCCCGTCGCGACTGCGCCATGCGCGGGCACGCTGGGCGCTGCTGCCGGAGGATGACGTGGCGTTCGTCGGCTTCCGCACCTGTGCGTTGTAGCGTCTCTGCGCGCGCATGCAAGAAGGGCACCCTCGGGTGCCCTTCTTGCTGCCTTCGGCAAGGTGCGCTCAGCGCACCGGCCCATCAACGCTCGTAGCGCGAGCGGCTGTTGCGGTTGCCGGCATTGCCACCGTTGCCACTGTAACCGCCGCCAAAGCCGCGGTTGCCGTCACGGTTGCCATCGCGGTTGCCGAAGCTGCGGCCTTCGCCGTTGCCGCGATAGCCGCCGCCATTGCGGTTGCCGAAACCGCGGTTGTCGTCGCCAAAGCTGCGCGCGCCATCGCGGTTGCCGAAGCCACGGTCGCCACGGTCTTCACCGAAGCTGCGGCCGCCTTCGCGATTGCCGAAGCCGCGGGCACCGTCGTTGCCGCCACGGTAGCCACCATTGCCGCCCTGGCCACGGTAGCCGCCTTCGCGGTTGCCGAAGCCGCCGCGGTTGTCGTCGCCGAACGGGCGCGCGCCTTCCGTGCGGTTGCCGAAGCCGCGGCTTTCGCCGCCGAACTTGCGGTCGCCGAAGCTGCGGTCACCAAAGCTGCGTTCGCCGCCACGGTAGCCGCCGCCATTGCCAGGGAAATCACCACGGCCGCCCGGCTTGCCGCCGAAGTTCGAGCGCGGCTTGGGCTGGCGGCGCGGCTCCAGGCCTTCGATCACCGAAGCGTCGACGCGCTGGTTGGTAAAGCGCTCGATGCGGCGCCACTGGAACACGTCGCCGTGGTTGACCAGGTTGATGGCGATGCCCGAGCGGCCCGCGCGGCCGGTACGGCCGATGCGGTGCACGTAGTCCTCGGCCTGCTTGGGCAGGTCGAAGTTCACCACGTGGGTGATATCGGGCACGTCGATGCCGCGCGCGGCCACGTCGGTGGCCACCAGGATGCGCAGGTTGCCGCGGCGCAATGCGGTCAGCGTGCGGTTGCGCGCGCCCTGGGTCATGTCGCCGTGCAACGCGCCGGCGGCAAAGCCAGTGTCGGACAGGCGCTCGGCCAGCGAGTCGGCATCGCGCTTGGTCGCGGTGAAGACGATGGCCTGCTTCAGGCCCGCGTCGCGCAGCAGGTGGTCCAGCAGGCGCTCCTTGTGCGACATGTCGTCGGTGTAGTGCAGGCGCTGCTCGATGTGGCTCTGGTCGGCGCGGGCCGCGGCGATCTCGATGCGTTGCGGATCCTTCAGCTGGCGCGAGGCGAGCTGGGCGATGCGCTGGTCGAGCGTGGCCGAGAACATCAGCGTCTGGCGCGAAGCCGGCGTGGCGTTGACGATGGCGTCGATGTCGTCGGCAAAGCCCATGTCGAGCATGCGGTCGGCTTCATCGAACACCAGCATCTGCAGTGCCGACAGGTCGATGCGGCCGGCGTCAATATGGTCGAGCAGGCGGCCCGGCGTCGCCACCAGGATGTCAGGCATCTTGGACAGCGCGGCCAGCTGCTTGGGGTAGGGCATGCCGCCCAGGATGCTGGCGCAGACGATGCGGCGCAGATTGCGGCCGTACTTGGCGGCGGCCTCGGTCACCTGCAGCGCCAGTTCGCGCGTCGGGGTCAGCACCAGCAGTGCGGGCTGGGCCGGCGACGGACGGGGGCGCTTGCCCTTCATGCGCTTGGCGGGTTCGGTCGAGCGCTGCGGTGCCGGCATTTCGCTGATGCGCTGGATCGCGGGCAGCATGAACGCGGCGGTCTTGCCCGAGCCGGTCTGGCTCGACACCAGCAGGTCGCGGCCGGCCAGGAAGGCGGGGATAGCCTGGGCCTGCACCGGGGTCGGCGTGTTGTAGTTCAGTTCGGAGAGCGCGCGCAGGATGGCCGCGTCGAGGCCAAGCTTCGCAAAGCCGCTTTCGGTCGCTGCGGTTTCCGTGGCGGCCTGGGCTTCGGCTGCCGGGCTGCCGTTGAGCATGGCGTCGAGCTTGTCGAGCGGGCTCTCGATAATCTGGGCAGCGTCGGAAGTGATCGAAGCGTCGGTCGCGGAGGCAATAGCTTGCTCCGCACGAATGTCGTGCTGGGTCATGTCGTAATGATCAAATAAATGCATGGCACCCCGAACGCAGAATGGGGTGGGCGCAGTGCAAAGTCTTAAAAAGGCTTCGGCGCCAATCGGTGAGGCCGTTACGACAGACACAGCTGGCAGTACGGCGGCAGGCAGGGCGTTGGCTGGTCCCGCTAGGCGGTCCGGCCATGTCCCTGGCAGGCAAACAGCTCAGGTTTCAGGCTGTTCAACAGGATCGGAGACGAGGCGACGTCAGGTGAGCGGTGCGTTCTGCTGGGCGGCTGGCGCAAAAACAACTAGGCGTCCGGCAGCGAGGAAACAGAGCTTGGGAGGGCAGCGGATTCGCCGCGGCATTGATGGAGCCGGTGCCGGGCGGTTGGCGGATCTCACAGTTGCGAAACTCACGGCGCGGATTATAGCAGAGTGAGAAATTTTTGTTGCACTGCGAAAGGTAACCAAAGCGTAACCAGATATGTCAGCCTGGCGTCACCTGCATGCGCGGCCGGCGCCACATCGGCGCGCCGCAGGCGCTGGCCGGGTTGAAAGGCTGCGGCCCCTGCCTATACTGGAGGCGCGAGCACACAGGATGCCCGCACGGGGCGGACGAAAACGTTCCCGCTTTGACCTCCTCCAGCGGCATTGCGCCACTGCTAGCGGCAAGCATTGCGGTCATTGCCCCAAGCGCCAGTCTTCCTGCGACTCTCCGGGTGGTCCGGATGGGCGTCCGCGTCATGGGCGGAATCATGGGAAGCCTGCCTGGCAAAAGAATGACCGAACTGTTGACCGCGTGACCCAGAAGGTCCGGGCCCGTCCGCAACCAAGCCCGCCAGTTACTGGCGGGCTTTTCATTGGATTGACCGTTTCTCTCTACCCGTTGCCGCCCGCGCTTAGCCGCCCGTCCCCTCGTCTGCCGGTCCTGCCGGCTTTCGCGGCAGCCGGCCCTGTGGGATCTCCCGTGGCATCACATGGCGATTGCCGGGCAGGCCGCCCGCGTAATCGACGATGCGCGCCGGCCCGCTGCGCCGCAGCCCATGCCATCCCTGGCCGCCGGCAGTGCGCCCGCCGCCCAGGATGGCGGTCATGGCTTGCCGGTCGAGATCCGTGCTGTCGGACAAATCCTTGATGACGATTACTGCCATGGCTGTCTCCGCTGTTTCCGGTTACGCGGCGCCACGGCCATGCGGCCGCGGAACCGCTTCAGTATAGGCGGCGGCCCGCGGTGCTTAGCCGCGGGCCTGCCACCGCTCCCCGTACCCAGGCGCTCAGACCGCGGCGAAGTTGCCGGCCCATTGCGACGGGTTGACATCGACGCTCACCGGGCCCACGCCGTGGCCGACGAAGCTGTTGTTGAGCGTGTTGACATTGATGCTCTGCAACTGGGCGATGTTCTGGTTGACGTTGACGGTCACGTTGGCCAGCGGGCCGACGCTGCCGACACCGCGGCTGAGCCAGGAATTGCCGCCGCGCACGGCGCGCAGCGAGGCACGGTCGAGGTCTTTGCTGACGGCGAGGTCGCGAACGATGATCGATGACATGATGGTGCTCCTTCAGGTGATGCGATGAGGTTTCCGGGGCGGCTGCGCGGAGGTTGCATATTTCCACCGCGCGCCGCGGCCGTGGCCGGATCAGCCGTAGATGTTGTTGGTGGCGTTCTGGTTGGTATGCACGTTGGACTTGACGTGATCCAGGAAGGCCGAGCCGTTGCCGTTCAGGTTGGTGACGGTCTGCATCTGCGCGATCGACTGCTTGGCGTCGATGCTGTTGTCGAACGCCAGCTTGATCGGCGCATAGACGGCGGCGAAGGGCAGGTACGCGAGGCCGCCGCGCACGGCGTGCATGCGCTTGCTGTCGAGGGTTTCGGCGGCGGACAGGTCTTTGATGGTCAGCGTGGTCATGATGGTCTCCGGGTCTCGGTGGGTGCGTTGGCAGATATGGCTATGGCGCGGGCTCAGCCGTAGATGTTGTTGCTGGCGTTCTGGTTGGTGCGCACGTTGGACTTGACGTGATCCAGGAAGGCCGAGCCGTTGCCGTTCATGTTGGTGACGGTCTGCATCTGCGCGATTTCCTGCACGGCGGTGATGCTGCTGTCGAACGACAGCTTCAGCGGGCTGTACACCGCGGCGAACGGCATGTACGTCATGCCGCCGCGCACGGCTTGCATGCCCTTGCGGTCCAGGGTTTCGGCGGAGGACAGGTCCTTGATGGTCAGCGTGGTCATGATGGTCTCCAATGGCGGAAGGTATTGCGTTTGGGTTTGGATTCGAGCATCGGGTTGGTGTCGCGCTCGGTTGGGATATTGCAGGGAGCGTGCCAGCGCTGCGGCCAGCTGCGCGCGCCGCGCGCAAGTGCCTGAAAACAAGGGGTTTTTGATCGTCGTGTCGGGTTGCCGGCACCGGCCGCGTGCGCAAATGCGGGGCCCTGGGTGGCGGTGCCGGGCCAACACCTGTGGCGCCGGTGTTGGCCCGGCTGTGACAGTCGGCGGCCATCGCGGCCGACGCGCGCTGGCGCCGCACGCGCGCGGCGTTGCGTGCCGGCAGCGCGGCGCAAGCGCACGGATTGCGCATGGCATGGGTGCGCACTAGTATCCATCGAAGACAGGGCAATTTCGCACTGCACACTGCGCGGGCGACCCTGCCCGAAAACCATGTCAGGGCGAGCCGTGACCAGTCTCAAAGACCTGATCCGCAAGTTCCAGAACGGCGGTCTGTCCGACGACGAATTCGTTGCGTCGTTCGAGACGGCGCTGGCCCAGGATCCCACCTTGCCCAGCCAGGCGGCGCGCGTGGTGATCGAGGAAAACACGCGCTTTCCGTTCCCGCCCGCGGTCTATGCCGAGGTGATGCGGCGCATCGAGCGCCGCAGCGCCACCCAGTACGAGGGCGTCACCGAAGCCACGCGCATGGCCAGCGGGCCGCAGACAGGCTCGCTCTACGCGACCTCGCCCGAGGCCGGCACGCTGCCGCCTGCTGCGCATGCCAAGGGCGTGGGCGATACGCTGAACGGCCGCTTCGTGCTGGAAGAGTGCCTGGGCGTGGGCGGCATGGGCACGGTGTACAAGGCGCTCGACCTGCGCAAGCTGGAAGCGTCGGACCGCAAGCCCTATATCGCCATCAAGGTGCTGAACCTGCAGTTCAGCGGCCATCCCAAGTCGCTGATCGCGCTGCAGCGCGAGGCGCGCAAGGCGCAGACGCTGGCGCACCGGAATATCGTTACTGTTTACGACTTCGACCGCGACGGGCCGGTGGTCTTCCTGACCATGGAATACCTGTCGGGCAATTCGCTCAACCATGTGCTGAAGGCGCCCGGCTTCAGCGGCATGCCGATGGCGCGCGCCATGCCGATCATCAACGGCATGGGCAACGCACTGGCCTACGCGCACGAGCGCGGCTTCGTGCACTGCGACTTCAAGCCCGCCAACGTGTTCCTGACCGACAGCGGCGAGGTCAAGGTGATCGACTTCGGCATCGCGCGCGGCTTCCTGCCGCCGGCCGACGAGTCAGACCGGACCGTGTTCGACCCCGGCTCGCTGGGCGGCATGACGCCGGCGTATGCGAGCCCCGAGATGTTCGAGCACCGCGAGCCCGACCCGCGCGATGACATCTATGCACTGGCCTGCGTGACCTACGAACTGATAACAGGCAAGCATCCGTACCAGCGCATGTCGGCCAACCAGGCGCGTGAAGCGGGCGTCAAGCCGCCGCAGCCGCCGCAGCTCAGCCGCACGCAGTGGAAGACGATGCGCGAGGCACTGTCGCTGGATCGCGCCACGCGCACGCCCACCGTTGCGCGCTTCCTGCAAGGCATGAGCGCGGTGCCGATGACCACGCCGTCGCAGCGCTCGCCGATAATGATCGGCGGTGTCGCCGCCGTGCTCGCCGGAGTGTCGGCGATTGGCTACTACGCCTGGCATGCGCAGCGGCAGCCCGCCGCGCCGCCCCCTGAGACGCGTGCGGAAGCGCCCGTCACGCCGCCCGCGCCACCGCCGCGGGCAGCGCCTGCTCCGGCGCGGCCCGCGGTGTTCTCCATGGCCGAAGTCACCAAGGCGCTCGCCGCCGTGCCGTGTTCGCTGCTCAGCGCCAGCGAGAAGGCCCATACGCTGCGCGTGCGCGGCTTCCTGGCCGAAAGCGTGGGACCGGCGCGCCTGCGCGAGCAGTTGGCGGCGTTGCCCGGCGTGAAGGGCGTGGCCGTCGAGACGCAGCCCTTCGCCGATGACAAGTGCGACGTGGCGAAGCTGGTCGCGCCGTATTGGTCCGGCAATCGCGAAGGCGCCAGCGCGTCGTCGCTGCGGCTGCGTGGCAAGAGCTCGCAGCTCGCTGATGGCTCGCCGCTGGTGCTGGAGCTGCGTACGCCGGCACAGGAGTCGTATGTCTACGTCGACTACTTCGCGGCCGACGGCAAGGTTGCGCACATGGTGCCCAGTACCCGGGTGCCGGCCCACCAGGCTCCGGCAGGCCACCAGGCGACAATCGGCGAAGGCGGCACCTGGGTGGTGTCGGCCCCCTTCGGCACGGAGGTGGTGGTGCTGCTGACGACGCCTGTTCCGCTGTTCGAAGGGCGCCGCACCGAGGTGGAAGGGCGGCAGGACTACCTGCTTGCGCTGGAAAAGCCGCTGGCGCAGATGGCGCGCACTTATGGCAAGGACCGCATCAGCGCGGACGTAGTGCAGATATCGACGCGTGCGCGCTGACGGGGCGGACGCTCCGGCTCGCACTTCATGCCAGGCGCCGCGGCGCGTTATTTCATGTCGCGCGCCACGCGGAAGCCATTCTGCGACTGCCGCACGCTCGGGCTGTACTTGAAGCGCGTGGAAGACACCATGTAGCCGGCCCCTTCGCGCCACGAGCCGCCACGGATCACGCGCGAGCCGCAGGCGTTCTCGTTCCACGCGCGCCCGTCCACGGGCGCGCCCTTGTACGAGCTGTGCCAGCAGTCGGCGACCCATTCCCACACGCTGCCGTTGACGTCATGCAGGCCCCATGGGTTGGCGGCGAACGAGCCCACCGGCGCCGGCGCATCGTTGCTCCACGGATCGCCGCATTCCTTGCAGTTGGCGTTGCCCTTGCGCATCTGGTCGCCCCACCAGAACGCGCTGGCGGTGCCGCCGCGCGCCGCGTATTCCCATTCCGATTCGGTCGGCAGGCGGTAGGCCTTGCCGGTGGTCTTGCTCAGCCACTCCACGTACTGTTGCGCATCGTCCCAGCTGACATCGCGCACCGGTGAGTTCTTCGCGCTTTCAGCAATGGTCGGCACGCGCTGGCAGCTGCCGGCGTCGACACAGGCATTCCACTGCTCGACCGTGACTTCGAAGCGGCCGATCGCGAACGGCTGTCCGATGGTGACGTGGTGCGGCGGCTTCTCCGCCGGATCGCTGGCGCTGCTGCCCATGGTGAAGCTGCCGGCGGGCAGCGCAATCAGCACCGGACATGCAGGGCAATCGCGAATTTCGCCGGTGCGGATCGGCGGTGGCGCAACACCGACCGAGCCACCGGCAGCGGCGCCGGCCCTGGGCGCTTCCGCCGAGGGCGGAGCCGGCGCAGGAGCGGGCGCCGAACGGGCAGCGGCGGGTGCCGACGCAGCCGGCGCGCGCGAAACCGGCCCGCCTGCCGACGTGCCAGACCGGGGCGGCGGCGCAGCCTGCTGTTTTGCCTTCGGCGCGGGCGCAGGTGCCGCCGGTGCCGACGCACGCAGCCGCTCGAGCCTTGCCTTGGCCAGCACCGCGAAGCGCCCGTTGGGGTATTGCTTCAGGTATGCCTCGTAGTCGGCGGCGTAGTTGCTGTTCTTGATCGATTCCCAGAAGCTGAGCTCGTACTGCTCGTCGGTGTTCTTGGGCAGGATGCCGGCCAGCAGCAGCGGGTCCGCGGAGGCTGCAGACGCCGCACCCATGGAAAGCGCAGTGGACGCGAGAATCCCGGCCACCGCGGCCAGATGCACGACTGGTAGATTGCGCCACATCTTCACACCTCGTCGGACGGCAGCGAACCCGTTGCATGCCGGCACATGCCCTGCGGGCGCATTGTGGTGTTGCCGAGACCTCGACCGGCTTGCTTCAAGATAGCACAGCGCCTGTGTCCCGGGCGAAGCATTGCAAAGCCGCCACGCTTCGCCGGGGTCGCATTTTCCGGGCTTGCGTCCTAACCTGAATGACGAATCGCCGAGCGCTGGTCCAACAAGCAACAAGAATGGGCTGACGGGACAACGTGATCGGGTTTCGGAAAGATCTCCGGGGAGGGCGTATGTCCAGACGATTCCTGTTCCGCCTGGCGGCGGCTGCGGTGTTCGCGGCCGCGCCATCGCTGTCCCTGTCGACAGCCGCTCCACCCAACGCCGAGGCCTACATCATCTGGCCTCACGACGGCACGGTGATCAGCGGCGGCAAGTTCTGGATCCGCATGGGGCTGCGCAACATGGGCGTGTGCCCCAAGGGCGTCGAGCTGCCGCGCTGCGGCCACCACCACCTGTTGATCGACGTCGAGCTGCCTCCGCTGGACAAGGAAATTCCGAACGACCGGAACCACCTGCACTTCGGCGCGGGCGAGACCGATGCGCGCATCGAACTGCCGCCGGGCAAGCACACCTTGCAGCTGCTGATGGGCGACGCCAAGCACGTACCGTTCGAGCCGCCGATCTATTCGAGGAAGATCACGATCACCGTGCGCTAGCGTTGCGCGCGGCGTGGCATTGCACGGTCAACAAGGGAGAGCGTTATGTCCAGACTACTCGCTGCCGCTGCGCTGGCTGCCAGCGTGCTGGTATCGTTCGCGGCCCAGGGCGGATCCACGCCGGCGCCGGCGAATGCCTATCTCTATATCGGGTGGCCCAATGACGGGCAGGTGATGCCTGCCGGCAAGCCGTTCAAGGTATGGTTTGGGCTACGCAACATGGGGGTGGCGCCGAAGGATGTGAAGTTCAAGAACACCGGACACCATCATCTGCTGATCGATGTCGACCTGCCGCCGATGGACAAGGAAATCCCGAACGACCGGAACCACCTGCACTTTGGCGCGGGCGAGACGGAAACCATGCTGGAGCTGCCGCCCGGCAAGCACACACTGCAACTGATCATGGGGGATGACAAGCATATCCCTACCAATCCGCCCGTGTATTCAAAGCGCATCACGATCTACGTAAAGTAGAACGCCCAACATAGGACTGGCGACCGGCGCGCGAAGGCGTTCCTGCGTTGACGCCCGCAGCAGGGGCCACCCACAGCTCTGGGCTCGTTCAAGAACCGCGTCAATCCCAAGCCACCGTGGCGCACCAGGCGTCAGGCAGTCCTATTCTGCAACGAAGCAAAGCCCCGTACGAAAGCCCCCGCCCACTACGATGAAAGTGACCGCCCCCCCAGGGCGGTAAATGCGCACAAAAACAACCACCAGATTCGAAGCGCAGCCGCATCCCTCCAGAACAAAAACGCCCGCTGTCACAACACACCCAACACCCACCCCCAACCTGTTGGGCCGAACCCACCATCCTCCGCTCTCCACGAACCTCGCCAACCCCGGCCTGGAAGGCAAGATCAAACAAAAACCCCCATATTTTCAGGCGTTTACAAGGCGCCAGCCCAAGAATACAACCCCCTGGCACGCTCCCTGCGATATCCCAACCGAGCGCGACACCAACCCGATGCTCGAACCCAACCCAGGCAACACCATCCGCACCAGGAGCCCATCATGACCACGCTGACCATCAACGACCTGACCACCATCGACACCCTGGACCAGAAGCGCATGCACGCCGTCCGCGGCGGCTTCGCCTACGTCCCGTTCGTCGCCGCCTACATGCCGCTGAAGCTGTCGATCGACAAGAGCATCACCGCCACGCAGGAAATCGCGCAAATGCAGACCGTCACCAACCTGAATGGCAACGGCTCCGCATTCCTGGACCACGTCAAGTCGAACGTCCACACCAACCAGAACGCCACCAACAACATCTACGGCTGAGCCCCGCGCCATAGCCATATCTGCCCACGCACACATACCGATACCCGGAGAACGATCATGACCACGCTGACCATCAAGGACCTGTCCGCCACCGAAACCCTCGACAGCAAGCGCATGCACGCCGTGCGCGGCGGTCTCGCCTACATGCCCTTCGCGGCGGTCTACGCCCCGATCAAGCTCAAGCTCGACAGCAGCATCACTGCCACGCAGGAAATCGCGCAGTTGCAGTCTGTCACCAACCTGAATGGCAACGGCTCGGCCTTCCTGGACCATGTCCGTTCGCATGTGGATACCAACCAGAACGCCAGCAACAATATCTATCGTTGAGAAGCTTGTTGAGATGGCGCCGCGCCGCGAGGATGTCCCCGCGGCGCGCTTTATGTGCCCATCGTCCATGCCCGGTTGCGCCTGATTCCGCCTGATGCAGATCGGGGTTGGAGCGCGCGCCCGCGCGCACCACAATACAGACAGACCTTCGCGGCCACGGCACGCCAGCGCGTCCCGCCCGCCGCGCCCGCACGCAGGATTGCACCGTGCCCGTATCCCGTATTTCCGCTCCCCGGGTCAAGCCGACCCCGACCTCGCGCCGCCTGGCCTGGCTCGCATCCGCGGCATCCGTGACATGCGCCGCGCTGCTGGCCGGCTGCGCCGATTTCCGGCCGCCGGTGTACCAGCGCCCGGAGACGCCGGCCAAGGCCGAATGGTCGCGCCAGGGTTCGATCACGGTGTCGCCTGAGGAAGCCGTGCAGCCCAACTGGTGGCACAACTTCAACGATCCGTACCTGGATGGGCTGATCGACCAGGCGCTGGCTGGCAACTACGACATCAAGGTGCTGGCCGCGCGCATCCGCGTGGCCAACGCGCAGATCGGCGAAGCGCGTGCCGGCGGGCTTCCGGTGATCGATATCGGCGCCGGGGCGAGCTTCGAGAAAAGCACCGGGCAGAAGTCCACCTGGACCTACAACGCCGGCGCGCAGCTGAACTGGGATATCGATATCTGGGGCAAGGTCGAGAAGGGCGTGCAGGCGCAGACCGCCGAGTTCCGCGCCACCGAGGCCGACTGGCGTGCCGGCTACCTGACGCTGGTGTCCAATGTATCGACCACTTACTTCACGATCCTGCAGTTCGACGAGCAGATCGAGCAGCAGACACGCACCGTCGCCAAGAACGGGCAGATCCTCTCTACCTACCAGGCCATGTACCAGAACGGCCTGGTGCCCAAGATCCGCGTGATGCAGCAGCAGGCGGAAATCAACCGGCTCAACAAGGACCTGCTGGAGCTGCGCCGTTCGCGCGATGTGGCGGAAAACGCGCTGGCGACGCTGGTGGGCGTGCCCGCGGGCAACCTCAAGGTGCCGGCGGGACGCCTGCAGGACCGCGTGAAGCCGCCCAGCGTGCCGGCCGGCCTGCCGTCGCAGTTGCTGGCGCGCCGGCCCGATATCGTCGCTGCCGAATATCGCGTGCTGGCGGCCTACAACATCGTCGGCCAGGCGCGGCTGGCGCAGCTGCCCAGCATCAGCCTGACCGCGCGCGGCGGCACCGCCAGCTTTGCGCTGAGCGACCTGCTCAAGTCCTTCACCTTCGGCTTCATGCCGAGCATCAACCTGCCCATGCTCGATCCCAGCGTGCGTGCGCGCGTGAAGACCACCGAGGCGCAGGTGGGCGTGGCGGAAAACGAATATGGCCGGGCCGTGATGACGGCGTTCGAAGAGGTGGAGAGCGCACTGGTCAACGTCGATGCGCACAAGAAGCAGCGCGTCGAGCTGCAGCAGCAGGTCGAGCAGCTGCGCGTGGTCTCGGCGCAGATCGAGGCCCAGCTCAGGGAAGGGGTGGTCTCGCAGCTCGAGGTATTCGAGACCGAGCGCTCGCTGCTGAATGCACAGCTGCAATTGTTGGCGGTCCACCAACAGATCCTGGCCGACACTGTCACGCTGTACAAGGCGCTCGGCGGCGGCTGGCCCGATACCGAAGTGCGCAACACGGCGGCCAGCCAGCCGCAATAGTGCACTTGCTGCCGCGCGGGGCGGGCGGGTGCCCGCAGCGATCGCAGCGACCCTCATGGCGCGGTGTGACGCATGCGTACGCAACGCGTTGCGCAATACCTTGCGCGGTGCGTGCAGCCCTTGTCTCTTTCCCTGATCCACTCCGTGAAAATACGCGCCTGCGCGCGTACCGCGGCCGATTGACTAGCCTAAGCCGTCGCCTACTATGTTCTTAGTCGCTTCACCCCCCTTGGCCGGCCGCCGCGGCAGCCGCGCTGTTGGCTCCCTGGAAACATGGCTCCTGACGAAGCACTGATCATGGAAATGCCGGTGAAAATGGCCCAGGGGATCGCTCGGGAGTCGAGCCAGGATCTGGCAAGGGAATTCGACGTGTTCCTGACGCCGGTCTCGCGGCCGGACCTGGGCGAGATCCGCATCGACGAAGACCTGTTCCCGGTCGGCCGCACCGAACTGCCATTCGCTGCCTATCCCGAAGACCTCGCGGCGCCGCTGTCCCGGCGCCATGCGCGCATCTTTGCCGAGCAAGGTGCGGTCTATGTCGCCGATCTGGGCAGCAAGAACGGCACGCGCGTGAATGGCGCGGCGGTGGCGCGTCAGCCTGCCCAGCTGCGCGATGGCGACGAGGTGGCGTTCGGTCCCGCGCTGTCGTTCCGCGTGCGCTTGTCGCCGCGCGCGCCGCAGCCGGAGCCGCCGCGGGTTGCGTTGACCCTGTTGCCGGAACGCAGCGATGTCGGGCTGCAGCCGATCCAGGTCGACGGCTTCCCGTATCTGATCAGCAAGGCCGACGATGCCTTTGCGCGCTATCGCGACAACTATCCGCAGCAGGTCAATTACCTGTCGCGCCGGCACGCGCACGTGTACCTGAAGGGCGGCGTGCCGTTCGTGGAAGACCTGGGCAGCACCAACGGCACCTTCGTCAACGGCACGCGCCTGGCGGACCACGGCGTGCCGCTGGATGACGGCGACCGCATCGCGTTCGGCGGCAGCCATTTCGTCTACAAGGCCGAGGTCCGCCGCGCCGGCGACGACGATGCCACCGCGACGCGCACCACGCTGGAGCCTGCCGTGCCGGCGCCGGCGTCTGCTGAGCCGGCCGCACAAGACGATGATGACCGCACCACTTTTGTCGGCGCGGCCAATTCTTTCCTCGACATCTTCTGTGTCGACTACGCTTCGCACCAGGAAGACGAAGTCAATGCCGACGCCGAAGCCCAGGCCGCGGCCGCGACCGCCGTGCCGGACCGCGCGCATCCATCGCGCAAGCGCGGGCGTGTCGCGCTCTTGCTGACCGAGGCGGCGCGCAGCTTCGGCCTCGACGACGGCGCACGCCTGCGGCGCGCCGCGCGCTGGGGCAGCGCGCTATTGCTGCTGGCCCTACTCGCCGGCGTCGCGCTCTACTGGCACGGTGCCGACGAGCGCGCGGTGCAGACCCTGCATGCGGCGGGCGACTACGCTGGCGCCGCGAAGGCTGCCGACGGCTACCTCGCGCGCCATCCCGACGATGCCGACGTGCAAGTGCTCGGCACCGAAGCGCTGCTGCGCGCGTACGTGCCCGGGTGGGTCGCGAAGCTCAAGGCCGGCGACTTCGGCGGCGCCGATGCCGCGCTCGCACAGATGCGGCAGCTCAGCAGGAATAACGCAGACGCCCGGCCGCTGGTCGCCGAACTCGAATGGATCGGCAGGCTCGAACGCTATACCGCGCAGCGCGGCGCTGATGCGCCGATCCGCCTCTATGCCGACGAAGCGCCGATCCGGCAGCTGCTGGCGCACTGGAACCAGGACACCATTGCGCACCAGCGCGCGCTGGGCCGCATCGCCGCCGACGTTCCGGCATTCCGCGACCTCTATGCCGATGCGCTCAGCGACGTGCGCCGGCTGCAGAACGATGCGTCGGTCTATCTCGCGGCGATCACGCGGCTCGACGCCAGCATTGCCACGGAACTTGGCCGCGACCGCCCCGAAGCGCTGCAGCCGGTGATCGCCGACTATCGCGAGAAATATCCGCGCCTGGCGGGCCTGGACCAGGTGCAGGCGGACCTGGACCGCTACACCGCGCTGCTGCAGGCACTGCGCGCACGCCGCCCCGGCACGCTGGTGGCGCGGCTGGCCGACAGCCGCTTCGTTACGCCACCGTTCCAGGCCCAGTTCGCGCAACTGGCACCGCGGCTGCCGCCGCCGCAGATGGCAACGCAGTACGCCAGTGCCGCCGACGCATGGCAGAAGGGCGACAGCAGCGCCGCGCTGGCAGGGTTCAGGCAGATCCAGGGCGGTGCGTGGAGCGATGACCTGGCGCGCGACCTCGCGCACAAGCAGAAGGTGGCGGCGCAGTTTGCCGAGCTGCAGTCCGAGCGCGGCAGCAAGGGTTATGAAGACCGCCTGCTCGGCTTCTACGCCATGCTCGACGCCGACGAGGACAAGTTCTTCGCCAGGGCGGTGGAAGCCGATGTCAACAGCGTGCGCGACAGCGCGTTGCGGCGTGCGCGCGAGCTGATGGGCAGCGCCGTCGCCGCGTGGAAGCAATACCGCAGCAACGGCGTGATCGGCAGCGAGCAGCGGCTTGAGCCCGGCATCTCGCCCAGGTTCCGTGCGCAGGCCCGGCTGTTGTCGCAGGCGCAGGAAGATGCGCGCCAGGGCATGCGCATCTTTACGCAGCTGCGCGCCGGCGAAAGCGCGGACCTGGCGCAGCTGGCCAAGGTCGAGGAAGAAATCCGCGCCGAGGCCGACCAGCAGCGCCATGCGCTGCGCGAACTGAGCACCGTGCTCGACCCGACCGTCCTCAAGACCAAGCTCGAGCTGATCGGCGGCGAAGACCGCGGCAAGCTGCCCGCGGACGCCGCGCCGAGTGACGCGGCCAACGTGACCCCCACGCCGCAGCAGCCCGCGAGGCAGCCATGAAGGACGATTCCCGCCGGGCCGGCCTGAAGCCCCTGTCCGAAGCGCTGGAGGATCACAGCGCCGACGGTATCGGCTTGCTTACCGCGGAACCGTCGCGGCTGGGCATGCTGACCATCGTCACCACGTTCGCGCTGGTGGTGTGCGGGCTGGTGTGGTCCTTCGTCGGCCACGCCGACGTCATCGTCACCGCGCAAGGCACGCTGGCCCCCGAATCCGAAGTGCGGCGCTTCTATGCCCCGGTCGACGGAGAACTGGCCGACCTGTACGTCGCCGAAGGCCAGCCGGTGTCCAAGGACGACGTGCTGGCGCGGCTGAACGCGCGCGGCGCGATCGAGGCCGCCGCCAATGCGCTCGAAGCGCAGCTCAAGCTGGAGGACTCCGAGCGCGATTGGAAGCAGTTCCCGGAGAAGAAGGCGCTGATGGAACGCCGCGCCAACGCGCTCAAGCAGCAGATCGACGTGGCCACGCGCCAGCACGAGAATCGCCTGGCTCAAGGCACCACGCGGCTGGCCGAGGAACAGCGCGCGCAACTGCAGGAAGCGCGCAGCAACCTCGAAAACGCCCGGCGTGCACGCGAGTTCGCGCGCCAGGAGCAGGACCGCTATGCGCGCCTGCTGGCGCTGCCCGGCGGCGGCGGCGTGTCGCAGTCGCAGCTCGATGCCAAGCGCGCGGCGGCGCAGGACGCCGAGAACAACCTGCGCGTGGCGCAGTCGCGGCTGAGCGAGCTGGATGCCCGTCTCGCGCGCGAGATGACCCAGGCCAGCGCGCTGCTCGAAAGCAGCGGGCAGGACCTGGCCGGACTGCGCGTGCAGTATGACGCCGCGCTGCGCGAGATCGCCAGCACCGAGGACAAGCTGCGCCTGCAGGTGCAGACCGCGCGGCTGGTGGCCGACGCGGCCGCGCGCATCCGCTTCGAGAATATCGACAAGGACAACTTCCTGCTGATCCTGGCGCCGGTGTCGGGCGTGATTACCGATGTCACTTCCACCCAGCGCGGCGACAAGGTGCAGGCGAACACGCCGCTGGGCGGGATCGCGCCCAAGGATGCGCGCCCGGTGGTCAAGATCGTCATTGCCGAGCGCGACCGCGCGTTCCTGCGCGAAGGGTTGCTGGTCAAGCTCAAGTTCAGCGCCTTCCCGTACCAGCGCTACGGGATCATCGAAGGCACGCTGGAATTCATCTCGCCCGCGACCAAGCCGGGCCCCGACAAGCAGCCGGTCTACGAAGGCAGGGTGCGCCTGGCGCGCGACTACTACACCGTGGCCGACAACAAGTATCCGTTGCGCTATGGCATGACTGCCACGGCGGAGATCGTGGTGCGCGAGCGCCGCCTGATCGACCTGGGGCTCGACCCCTTCCGCGAGGTGGCGGGATAAATGCCGGCGGCAGCCGGGGGAACACAGCAACAGCCGATCTGGATGCCCGTGCGCATGCGCCGGGCCGTCAAAGGAGCCTAGACATGACTGGCATTGTCCGTATCGACGACGAGGTGCTCGGCGTCGAGGAATTCGTGCGGCTGCTCAAGCTGACGGGGCAGTTCGAAGGGCTGGTCGAGCAGATGGTGCGCGACAAGCTGACCGTGCACGCCGCGAAGCGTCAGGGCATGGTGGTCACGCCCGACGAAATCCAGGAGCGCGCTGACCAGTTCCGCCGCGTGCAGGGCCTGCACCGCGCCGCCGACATGAACCACTACCTCGATGCGCTCAATGTCAGCCTCGACGAGTTCGAGGCGTTCATCACCGATAACCTGTACCAGGAACGGATGATGGAGCAGGTCTGCAGCGACGCCGCGGTGCAGGAGTACTTTGCGCTGAATTCGCCGCGCTTCGACAGCATCGAGGTCAGCCATATCGTGGTCGACAGCGAAGGCAAGGCCAAGGAGCTGATCTCATACCTGCAGGAAGATCCCGAGGCGTTCGCCGACATGGCGCGCGAGCATTCTATTGCCGACACGCGCGAGCACGGCGGCGAGATCGGCAAGGTGCTGCGCGGCTCGCTCAAGACCGATATCGAGGCCAAGGTGTTCAACGCGGAGCCGGGCGACCTGCTGGGGCCTTTCCCCGCGCCGGACCGCTCTTTCTTCGAAGTCTTCCTGGTGCGCGCCAAGCATCCCGCCACGCTCGACAGCGAAGTCGCGGTGGAGGTGCGGCGCCTGCTGCGCGAAGACTGGCTGATGGGCAGGGCGCAGGAACATGTCATCGAAGCCCGCTAGCGAGTCTGGCGAAGCCGCCGCTGCTGCTGCCCCGGCGGCCCCGGCTGCCCCGACAGCGTCGGAAAGGCCCGAGGGCGGATCCGCGCTTGCCGCTTTCCTGGCCGGCGTGGAAATCCTGTCGGTGCTGACGCCGGAGGAACTGGCGCGCCTGGCCGATGCCGCGCAGGTGGTGACCTTTGGCTTTGGCGATACCGTCTGCAATGCCGGCGACGCGGCGGCCGGCCTGTTTATCGTCAAGTCGGGATCCGTGCGCGTGTTCAACGAAGAGCACGGCAAGGAAATCAGCATGGGCGTGCGCAAGGCCGGCGAGGTCTTTGCCGATATCGCGCTGCTGCGCGAGTACCGGCATGAATCGTCGGTGCGCGCCTCGGGCAAGACCGAACTGCTGATGATCCCGCGCGCCGTGGCTGAGCCGGTGGTCGCCGGCAACCCGGCAGCGCTGGCCTTTGTCACCAGCTATGTCGCGATCAGTTCCGCCGGCGGCTTTGTCGCGCGGCTGTTCGACCTGCGCGGCAAGCTCGACAAGCAGGAACTGGCCGATGCCGTGCGCAGCGTGGGCGTCAAGCGCGTCAGCGCCGGCAAGGAGATCCTGAAGCAGGACGGGCGCGAGGACCGGCGCCTGTACGTGGTGCGCCAGGGCACCGTGCGCGTGGTGCGCAGCGAAGAGGGCAGCGAGTTTCCGCTGGCGACCCTTGGCCAGGGCGATATCTTCGGCGAGCGCGCCTGCGTGATGCGGCAGGAGCAGCTGGCATCGGCCGTCGCCGAGACCGATGTGCGCCTGCTGGTCATCCCCGAGAAGACCGTGCAGCTGATCCTGGAGCGCAACCCGCGCCTGCGCGAGGTGCTGGAAGAACGCATCCGCGCGCTCGACCGCGAGCTGCATCGGCAGAAGAAGCTGGCCGAGCGGCGCAAGCGCCCGGTGCTGCTTGACCTGCATTCGAAGCCCGAGCTGGGCGAAAAGCTGATCCGCCGCTTCGGCCTGGTCGAACAGGCCGAGGAAATGGATTGCGGCGCCGCCTGCCTGGCGATGATCTGCCGCCACTACGGCATCCCGATGACGCTGGGCAAGCTGCGCGAGCTGGCCAACGTGACCACGCAGGGCGCCACGCTCGAAAGCCTGGCGCGCGCCGGCGAGTCGCTCGGCTTCACCACGCGCGGGGTGCAGTGCACGCGCGACTCGCTGATGGGCTTCGAGCTGCCGTTCATCGTGCACTGGGAGGGCTACCACTACGTGGTGGTGTACGGCATCTCGTCGCGCTGGGTGTGGGTGGCCGATCCCGCCATCGGCTTCCGCAAGATGAGCGCGGAAGAGTTCGAGCGCGGCTGGAGCGGCACCTGCCTGCTGTTCTCGCCTGGCGAGAGCATGACGCAGCTGTCGGTGCAGCGCTCGCCGTGGCTGCGCTTCATCGGCTACCTGGCGCCGTACAAAAAGATCCTGGCGCACCTGTTCCTGGCGACCTTCGTGATCCAGATGCTGGGCGTGGTGCCGCCGCTGATCATCCAGAACATCCTCGACGGCGTAGTGGTGCACCAGAACGTGGGGCTGCTGCACCTGCTGATCGCGGGGCTGATCATCTCCAACGTGTTCTCGCAGCTGATGTCGACGATCCGCGCGTACCTGGCCAACTTCATGGTGCGCAACATGGACTTCGCCATGATGTCGCACTTCTTCAAGCACACGCTGTCGCTGCCGCTGTCGTTCTTCGCCAAGCGCAAGACCGGCGATATCTTCGCGCGCTTCCAGGAGAACCAGACCATCCGCGCCTTCCTGACCGAGTCGACGGTGACCACGGCGCTGAACCTGCTGATGGTGTTTATCTACTTCACCATCATGTTCCTCTACAACGTCAAGCTGACGCTGCTGCTGATCGCCTTCGTGATCCCGATCGCGGCGCTGACGGTGGTGGTGACGCCCAGGGTCAAGACCTATGCGCGCGAGGTCTTTGCCACCTCGACCGATGCCAAGGCCTACCTGATGGAAACGCTGGGCGGCGCCGAAACCGTCAAGGGCATGGGCATCGAGCGTCCGGTGCGGCTGCGCTGGGAGCGCAAGTACACCAAGGCGCTGGAATCGCAATACAAGGCGCAGGCCTTCCATATCCTGGTGGGGTTGGTGAGCCAGCTGCTTAATGCGGCCACCACCATCGCGGTGCTGTGGGTAGGCGCGACGCTGGTGCTCGAGCGCGAGCTGACCATCGGCCAGCTGATCGCCTTCAATGCCTTCATGGGCAGCGTGCTGGCGCCGCTGATGGGGCTGGTGGCGTTGTGGGGCCAGCTCAACGATGCGGGCGTGGCGATGGAGCGGCTCGGCGACATGCTCGACCTGGAGCCCGAGCAGAAGCCGCAGGATGTGCTGTCGCGCGTGATGCTGCCCGACCTGCAGGGCGAGATCGTGATGAAGGACCTGTACTTCCGCTATGGCGGCGAGGACACGCCTTACGTGCTGGAGAACATCAGCTTCACTATCCGGCCGGGCGAGATGGTCGCCATCGTCGGGCGCAGCGGCTCGGGCAAGACCACGCTGGCCAAGCTGCTGGTGGGCTTCTACAAGCCGACCGAGGGCTCGATGTCGGTCGACGGCTACGACCTCAATGTGATCGACGCGGCGTTCTACCGCGCGCAGGTCGGCTATGTGATGCAGTCCAACCTGCTGTTCTCCGGCACCATCGCCGAGAACATCGCCTGCGGCGACGACAGCCCCGACCGGCGCCGCATCGAGGAAGTGGCGCGCATGGCCGACGCCCATGCCTTTATCAGCAAGCTGCCACTGGGCTACGAGCAAGTGGTGGGCGAGCGCGGCATGGGCTTGTCGGGCGGACAGATCCAGCGGTTGTGCATCGCCCGCGCGCTGTACCACGACCCGCGGCTGCTGGTGTTCGACGAGGCGACCTCGGCGCTCGACACGCAATCCGAAAGCAACATCCTGGCGAACATGCAGGAGATCCTGCGCGGGCGTACCGCGGTCATCATCGCGCACCGCCTCAGCACCATCATGCAGGCCGACAAGATCCTGGTGCTGTATGAAGGCGCGATCGTCGAGCAGGGCCGGCATGAGGAGCTGCTGGAACGCAAGGGCATGTATTACCAACTGGTGCAGAAGCAACTGAGCGCAGCATGAAGCTATACAACCAGGGTGCCACTCCTGCCTCGGTCACGTCGCCGGTGTCGTTCGCCGGCCTGATCGAGAAGATCGAGATCCTGCGCTCGACGCTGCGCTGGGCATCGCGCCTCGACCGCCCCGAAATCGAGAAGCTGCTCAAGCAGGCCACCACGCTGCGCGACGAGGTCATGGGGCTGTCGCACAAGGAGCGCTTCGTGCAGGCGGCGGCATCCGCTGAAACCGCGGCCGGAAGCGCGGATGAAAGCGCGCCGCCGCAGCAGGAAGTCGAACGCATGCCGCGTGAGCGGCGCCAGGCGCTGATGGAGCGCAGCTTTATCTTCGAGGGAACCTTTGGCGACAACCCCAAGCTGCTCGAAGCCCTGGAAATCGCCGAGAAGGCCGCGCCGACCGACCTGCCGGTGCTGATCGACGGCGAGAGCGGCACCGGCAAGGAGCTGATGGCCAAGGTGATCCACGCCAACGGTTCGCGCACCGACAAGCCGTTCATCTCGGTCAACTGCGGCGCGATCCCCGACAGCCTGCTCGAATCCGAACTGTTCGGCCACAAGAAGGGCGCCTTCACCGGCGCCAGCAACGACCGGCGCGGCAAGTTCGAAAGCGCGCATACCGGCACCATCTTCCTCGACGAGATCGGCGAGCTGCCGCTGACCGGGCAGGTCAAGCTGCTGCGCGTGCTGGAAGCGCACGAGATCCAGCGCGTGGGCTCGGACGAGATCATCTCGGTCGATGCGCGCATCGTCGCCGCCACCAACAAGGACCTGCGCAAGATGAGCGAGGCCGGCACCTTCCGCGAGGACTTGTTCTACCGCCTCAGCGTGATCCACGTCAGCCTGCCCGCGCTGCGCGAGCGGCACGACGAGATCCCGCTGCTGGTGTCCTACTTCAGCGACGAGGCGGCCAGCATGCTCAAGCGCGCGCCGGTCAGGCTGACGCCCAGGCTGCGCGACTTCCTGCTGCACTACGACTATCCCGGCAATATCCGGGAGCTGCGCAACCTGATATACCGGCTGTCATGCCTGGCCGGCGACATGGCCGACCTGGCGCAGCTGCCGCAGGACATCCGCCCCAAGCCGGCGCTGTCGGTGGTTGGGGCCACGGCGTCTGGAGGGACGGACATTGCCATGCCGACCTCGCTCAGCGAGGCCAAGCGCGCCGCCAGCGACGAGGCCGAGCGCGCCTTCCTGGAGCGCGGGCTGCAGGAAGTCGGCGGTACGGTGGCCGAGCTGGCGCGGCGCTTCGACATGAACCGCTCGCACCTGCAGATGCTGCTGAAGAAGCACGGCATCCATTCCAAGGATTTCCGCGCCAGCAGGCAGGCGGATGGGAGCAAGGCGTAGGGTGAAGGGTAGGGCGATGCTCAGGTGTCCAGCTCGGGATTGACCAGCGTCTTGTCCGAGCCGTAGGGATCGGTGGCCCGGACTACCACCACCGAGATGTTGTCGCGCCCGCCGGCATCGAGCGCCATCTTCAGCAGCGTCTGCGCGGCTTGCGGCGGGTCCTGTTGCGCCAGCACCGCGGCGATGTCGGGGTCGTCGACCTCGTTGCTCAGGCCGTCGCTGCACAACATGAAGATGTCGCCATCGGCAACTTCGGTCAGCAGCTGCTCCGGCGCCAGGGTTGCCGCGGCGCCCACGGCGCGCGTGATGGTGTTCTGCGCGGGATGGTGGCGCGCCTGCTCGGGTGTGATCAGGCCGCGCGCCAGCAGGCGCTCGACCTGGTTATGGTCGCGCGTCAGCCGCACCAGCTCGCCGCCGCGCAGCCGGTACAACCGGCTGTCGCCGGCCCACAGGCAGCCGCAGCGGCTGTCGCCGGCCAGCAGCACCACCACGGTGCTGCCGATGCAGCGCACGCCCAGCCGCGCGGCTTCGTCGACCAGCGCCAGGTTGACGCCCTGCATCGCCGCGCGCGTGGCCTCCATCCGGTCTTCCAGCAGCGGCTGCGGCGGCAGCGCGGCCAGCGCCTGGACCACGGCCTGGCTGGCGAAGTCGCCGACGGCATGGCCACCCATGCCGTCGGCGACCGCCCACAGCTGCTGCGCGGGCAGGTCCAGGCACGCATCCTCGTTGCGTTCGCGTACGCGGCCGACGTCGGTGCAGGCCGCCGAGGTCCACTGGAAGTGCGAATCGAAACCCAAATCTAGCCTCCGCTCCGCGTCGCGCCCCTTCTTCGTGCCCCGTCGTGCCGGGGCGTGCCACGACAGGCACTCAGACCAGGCGACCGTCGTTCCTCGCGCCCTGGTCTCCCTGGACACTGATATTGGAGTTGGGCGCGTTGTTGCGGATATCGATGTTCTGGAACTGGTTGTTCATCTGATCAGCATAGAAGCTGTAGTTGATCTCGTAAAAGTTGAACACCGCGCCGGCCGGCACCGGCGACGACGGCACGAACGGGCGGATCCACCCGAACACCCACTGCCCGCCGGCACCGCGCACGCGGGCCATGGCGTCGGAAGCAAGTTCGCGGCAGCTGGCAAGGTCGTGGATAGCTAGGGTGGCCATGTTTCTGTCTCCGGGTAGTCTCGGCGTCGTGCCGGGGCGGTACCGGAATACAGCAAGGCACGTGCCAACGGTGCCAGCCGCCGGTTGGGTCGGCGCCAGAGCGCCATGCGGCGCGGGTTGCCGGCTGGCGGCACGGTGTCGCGCCATCAGCGGATCAGCAATATGCGTTGGCCTGGCGCCGACATCTGCGCGGACACCTGTCGGGATTTTCCCGCCACTGTAGCGCTCGCTGGGAAATGGCCGCTTCAGCCGCCACATTCCTCGGTTATGTGACGCTGGCCACCGATGCCGCATGCGCAGGCACTGGCGTTCGCGGCGGATATGCAGGCGCACTGACGCGTGCAGCCACATAAACGAATCCTGGACGGCGCGGCGGTCCGAGTCGGGTGACTTCCGGCAAGAGGATTTTGATATACTCCCCTCCTGCTTCAGGGTCCCCTCGCCGTAGTTCAATGGATAGAACGAGCGCCTCCTAAGCGCTAGATACAGGTTCGATTCCTGTCGGCGGGACCATAGTCTTCAGCAAAATCACCCCATCCCACGTCGATCCCAGCCGGGGGGCTGATTGCGCCTGGCGTTGCCTATACTTCCGCAAAGGCAAAGGTTGCGTTCCGGACACCTGCCGGCCGCAGCCTTGCCATACAGGGAGATCGCCATGGCACGCGTCGGACTTCTCGTACGTTCACTAGTGTTGTTGCCGCTTCTCGGGCTCGCCGGCTGCATCTCGGTGCAGCGAACCGTTTCTGATCCGCCGCCGAGCGGCCGTACGGTCATCGTACCGCCGGGCTCCACCGTGACATGTACGCCTGGGCCGTGCGAGGTGCGGTAAGTCGTCCAGTTACTACCAGCAATCAAGCCGGCTGCACTTACGGTCTGAGCATGGCGTGGCTCAGTGTGCGCTCGTCTTCGAAAAGAGCTGAATCACCGCGACGCCGGCAATAATCAGGCTGATCCCCAGGCAAGCCGCCAGATCGGGAATCTGCCGGTACAGTACTACCGCAATCAGCGTCACCAGCACGATTCCGGCCCCGCTCCAGATTGCATACGCGATTCCTACCGGCACGGTGCGCATCACCATCATCAGCAGCCAGAACGCCGCCACATAGCCGCCCATCACCAGGACGCTGGGCATGAGCCGCGTAAATCCTTGCGAGGCCTTCAGGCTGCTGGTGGCGATGACTTCGGCGACGATCGCGAGGGCGAGGAGCAGGTATCCGTTCATGGATGGGCTGGAAAGTGGGGGCGGCAAGGCGCCAAACCGGCATCTTAGCCTCGGCGCCATGTTGCGCCAAAGCCGCGTCCCTCCATTGCGGTGGTTGTGCGAAGCGGCAATGCGGTTTTGAATAGAGCAAATACAGAACAAGGCGGCCCCCCTCGGGCGTGCTTTACCAGGCAGTCGCGGTATTTGAGGCCTGACCAAGCCGGCACGAACCCTACGATGCCGGCGGCTGGCTTTTTGGGGCAAGGGGAGCGGCATGAATCACACCGGCATCGAGGACACGGCCGTCTGGCCGACGACGCAGTTCGGGGATCCGGCGCCGGAGCCGGACGCGACGCCATGGCAGGACACCATCGCCGCGGCGGACCATGCGCTGGAAGAAGCCACGCGCATCCATCGCGGCGTGCAGCACAACCTGAAGCTGATTCAGGAAGTCCGGTCACTGCGTGAAGAGCTGCGCAAGGCCCATGCGGAAATCGACCGCTACCGGGGCATGCATGCGCGGGTGGTGGTCGGCATGCGCCAGCTGGAAGACGACCACACCGGGGCGATGAGCCGGCTCAAGGCAGATAACGAGATGCTGCTGGTGCGCCACCGGGTCTACAAGCTGATGGCCGAGCACTACGCCCGCATGGCATTGAGGCTGGACCCGCAGACCTTCGCCACGCACCGCGACCGCGTGCTGCAGCACATCCTGTTCCAGCGCCGCAAGGGCGTGCCGCCGGATACGGTCAGCGCCGCCGACGTCGCCTTCCTGATGCTGTAGGCGCCCGCGGGAGCGCTCAGGCCGCGCGCGGGCGCAGCACGTAGAGCGCCAGCATGCCGCCGACCACGCCCCAGAACGCCGAGCCGATACCAGCCAGGACCATGCCCGAGGCGGTGATCATGAAGGTCAGCAGCGCGGCTTCGCGCTCGGCCGGCGTCTGCATGGCAACGGTCAGGCCGTTGGCGATCGAGCCCAGCAGCGCGAACGCAGTGACGCCGACCACCAGCGCCTTCGGGAACGCGGCGAACAGCGCGGCAATGCTCGCGGCCAGTGTGCCCGCCACCAGGTAGCCGATGCCGCAGACCACTGCGGCGGTATAGCGGCGGTGGCGATCCGGGTCGGCCTGCGGGCCGGTGCAGATGGCGGCCGTGATCGCCGCCAGGTTGATGCCGTGCGAGCCGAACGGCGCCAGCGCGGCCGACGCCAGCCCGGTTACCGTGATCAGGCGCGAGGCCGGCACGTGGTAGCCGTCGGCGCGCAGGACCGCCAGCCCGGGCCTGGCCGCGTCAGTCCGCCACCTTGTCGCTCGGGAACTTGAACGAGTCGCGCAGCAGGTAGCTCATCGGGATATCGAGCCGGATGCCGTGCGGCGGGATCGGTGCCTGGAACCACTTGCGGTACAGCCGCTGCGTGTCCTGGTCGTAGATCGAGGCCACCAGCGTCTTGTCGGCCAGCTGCTTGAAGGCCGTGTCTTGGCGCGACAGCATGATGGCGTAGGGCTCGATGGTGAGCAGGTCGCCGGTGACGCGGTAGTCGTCCGGGCGTGCCGCGTTGGCGCGCAGGCCATAGAGCAGCACGTCATCCATCACGAAGGCATCGGCCTTGCCGGCCTCGACCATGGCGAAGGCCTGGGCGTGGTCCCTGGCCTCGACCAGCCGCAGCTGCAGCGCGCCGGATTCATCCATCTTGCGCAGCGTGGCCAGCGGCGTGGTGCCGGTGGTCGAGACCACGGTCTTGCCGCGCAGGTCCGGCCACTTGTTGATCCCCGATGCCGCCTTGACCAGCATGCGGCTGCCGGCGATGTAGTGCGGGATGGTGAAGGCGACCTGCTCGCGCCGCTCGCGGTTGTTGGTGGTGGAGCCGCATTCCAGGTCGGCCTTGCCCTCGACGATGGCCGGGATGCGGCTGGCGGGCGTGACCGGCACCCAGTCCACGCGCAGCGACGGCAGCTTCAGCGCGCTGCGCACGGCGTCGGCGACCTTCAGGCACAGGTCGACGGCATAGCCGACCGGCTTGCCGTCGGCGACGAAGGAGAACGGGACCGAGCTTTCGCGGTGGGCGATGCGGATGGCGCCGGTCTGCCGGATCCGGCGCATCACCGGCGCGCCGTCGGACGGCGCGGTGGCGGCAGGGTCGTTGGTTGCGGTAGTGGCGGTAGTGGCGGCGGATGGTGCCGGCATGGCCGCGGCCAGCAGTGCCACCACCAGCGCGGCCAAGGCAGGACATGACAAGACGGGCGCGCGCTTCCCGCAGGAAGGCAGGCGCCCCGGACCCGGATCGGACATGTAACCCCCGTACAAAAATGACTGGAACCGGCGCGGCGGCGGCCGAAGGGCAACCACCCATTCCGTCTTCAGGCCGGCTGTGGCTCCGGCTCTGCGTTGTCTTGTTTGTCGTGCCGGCACACCGGGTGCAGGACAAGCCATTGTTCCACGCGGGGCCGGGTGCGGACAACTGCGGGCACACCAGGCGTGCCCGGCGAGCAACGCCCCGGCGCACCCGGGTTGACGGGACTTTCCCTTACGGAGTTGTCCGACTGGAGCGGGACAGGGCGCATTGATATTCTGCTTGCGTGCCTTGTGAGCAGGGCACCGAGGAGAGACTCTTGGGCCCGCAGTGCGCGGGCCCTTCTTTTTGAGCCGCCTGCCCGGAGCCGCCTGTCGGCCGCGGTCGTCTACAATGCGGGCTGCCGCGCCATGCCCGGCAACCATCCCCGTCCCATCCGGCCCCGTCTTTCCATTCGTCGTCTTTTCCCATGGCCCTGTTTTCCATCACCGACGCCCAGCTCGCCTTCGGGCACGTGGCTTTGCTCGACCATGCCGATTTTTCGCTGGAGGCCGGCGAACGCGTGGGCCTGATCGGGCGCAACGGCTCGGGCAAGTCCTCGCTGCTGAAGATCGTGGCCGGGCTGTCGGCGCCGGATGACGGCCTGATCGCGCGCCAAAGCGGCGTCACCAGCGCCTACGTGCCGCAGGAGCCGCTGTTCGAGCCGGGCATCACCGTGTTCGACGCGGTGTCGCAGGGCATGGGCGACGCCCACGACCTGCTGGTGCGCTACGAGGCCGCGGCCGACCGCGTCGCCGAGCACCATGACGACGAAGCGGCGCTGGCCGAGCTGCACCGGCTGCAGTCCGAGCTGGACGCCGCCGGCGCCTGGCAGTTGCGCACCCGCGTGGAAACCACGCTGGCGCGGCTGGGGCTGGATTCGCACACGCGCGTCGATGCGCTGTCCGGCGGCCTGCAGAAGCGCGTGGCGCTGGCGCAGGCGCTGGTGGCCGAACCCGACATCCTGCTGCTGGACGAGCCCACCAACCACCTCGACATGGAAGCCATTCGCTGGCTCGAAGACCTGCTGCTGGCGTTCCGCGGCAGCGTGCTGCTGATCACCCACGACCGCGCCTTCCTGGACCGCGTGGCCACCCGCATCGTCGAGCTGGACCGCGGCCGGCTGGTGTCCTTCCCCGGCAACTTCGCCGCGTACCAGGCGCGCAAGGAAGAAATGCTGGCCGCCGAGCAGGTCGAGCAGGCCAAGTTCGACAAGCTGCTGGCGCAGGAAGAAGTGTGGATCCGCAAGGGCGTGGAGGCGCGCCGCACGCGCAGCGTGTCGCGCATCCAGCGGCTGGTGGCGATGCGCACTGAGCGCGCGGCGCGCCGCGAGGTGCAGGGCAACGTCAAGCTGGAGGTGTCGCAGGCCGACCGCTCCGGCAAGATCGTGTCCGAGCTGATCGATGTGAACAAGGCCTATGGCGACAAGGTGGTGGTGCGCGATTTCACCGCCACTATCATGCGTGGCGACAAGGTCGGCCTGATCGGCCCCAACGGCGCCGGCAAGACCACGCTGCTGCGGCTGATCCTGGGCGAGCTGGCGCCGGACAGCGGCACGGTGCGCAACGGCAGCAACCTGCAGGTGGCGTACTTTGATCAGATGCGGACCGCGCTCGACCTGGAGAAGTCACTGGCCGACACCATCAGCCCGGGCAGCGACTGGGTCGAGGTCAACGGCCAGCGCAAGCACGTGATGAGCTACCTGGGCGACTTCCTGTTCGCGCCGGAGCGCGCGCGTTCGCCGGTCAAGTCGCTGTCGGGCGGCGAGCGCAACCGCCTGCTGCTGGCGCGGCTGTTCGCGCGGCCGGCCAACGTGCTGGTGCTGGACGAGCCGACCAACGACCTCGATATCGATACGCTGGAGCTGCTGGAAGAACTGCTGCAGGACTACAGCGGCACGGTGTTCCTGGTCTCGCACGACCGTGCGTTCCTGGACAACGTGGTGACGTCCACCATCGCCGCCGAGGGCGAAGGCGTGTGGCGGGAGTCTGTGGGGGGGTATTCCGACTGGGTCGAGCAATCGGCGCGTGCCGCGTCTATCCAGGCGGCGAGCAAGCCGGAGCAGAAGGCTGCCGAACCGGCCAAGGGCAAGGATTCGCGCGAGGCGCGCGGCGCCAACCGGACCGTCAAGCTGTCCTACAAGGAGCAGCGCGAGCTGGACGGCTTGCCGGAGCGTATCGCTGCGCTGGAAACCGAGCAGAAGACGATCTCGGGGCAACTGGAGGATGGCTCGCTCTATGTCAGCGACGCGATCAGGGCCGCGCAGCTGGCCACGCGGCATGATGAGATCGAGATGGAATTGCTGCAGGCGCTGGAGAGGTGGGAGGTGTTGGAGGGGAAGGTGAAGGGGGAGGGGTAAGGGGAAGGGGTTCGGGTTGGGAAGCTGCTTTGTCGCCGTTAGTGACATGCTGTCGGCTGTTGGTTCCGCCGGACCTATCCGGAATTTTGTGTACGAGGCATATCATGGAGGTAATGACCATGGATATGCCAATGAAGAAGAAACGTACAGTGGCGTCTCAGGCAGCGGCCCGCGGGCCGCTGCCGGCTTTGCCTGAGGGCTTGCTGGATGAG
>NZ_AUFE01000006.1 GCF_000426345.1 Cupriavidus phytohabitans
GGCGGCTTCCTGTACGACTCCGACTACTACGGCGATGACCTGCCCTTCTGGACCGAAGTGGAAGTCACCGGCGGCGAGAAGAAGCCCCACCTGGTGGTGCCCTACACGCTGGACTCGAACGACATGCGCTTTGCCACGCCGCAGGGCTTCAACACCGGCGAGCAGTTCTTCCAGTACCTGAAGGATGCGTTCGACGTGCTGTATGAAGAAGGCGATCCCGCAGGGCAGGACAGCCCCAAGATGCTGTCGATCGGCATGCACTGCCGGCTGCTCGGCCGCCCCGGCCGCTTCCGCGCGCTGCAGCGCTTCCTCGACTACGTGCAGGGCCACGACAAGGTGTGGATCTGCCGCCGTGTCGACATCGCCCGCCACTGGGCCGAGACCCATCCCTACACGCCCGCCAAGTAACACGCTCGCAAGTAAACCGGATTCAGCATGAGCCAGACCTACACCTTAGCCCAACTCAACACCATGCCTGTCGCGGAATTCGTGCAGGTGCTGGGCGGCATCTATGAACATTCGCCGTGGTTCGCCGAGGCCGCTGCCACGCAACGGCCCTTTGCCGATGCCGCCGCGCTGGCGCAGGCGCTGCGCAGCGCCGTGGATGAAGCCGGCGAGGCCGCGCAACTGAAGCTGGTGCGCGCTCACCCGGAGCTCGCCGGCAAGGCCGCGGTGCGCGGCGAACTGACCGCCGAATCCACGCGCGAGCAAAGCGGCGCCGGCCTGAACCTGTGCACCCCTGAGGAATTCGATCGCCTGCAGGCGCTCAACGCCACGTACAACCAGAAATTCGGCTTCCCGTTCATCCTCGCCGTGCGCGGCTACGACCGCCACGGGATCATCGCGGAGTTCGCGCGCCGCGTAGAAAACTCGCCGAAGGAAGAGTTGCAAACTTGCATCAACCAGATCCATCGCATTGCGCAGTTCCGACTTGACGACTTAGTATCCGCCTGAGAAAAAAAGCGTCACCTGTATAACAAAAAACGCTGTACCCGATGCCGCCGGCACCCAAAGCACCACACCGCACCGAGCCTGAGCCAGGCGGCACGAATATAAGACATTAAAAGAACCCGACAGGGACCCAGTACACAACGTTCCAAGCAGGATCCAAAACCACGGAGGTCTAAACATGCAGAAGCAGTACAAGCCGGCAATGAAGCTGGCGGCGGTAGCGGCTACCCTTCTTTCCGGCACGGCCATGGCCCAGTCCAGCGTGACGCTGTACGGCCAGGCCGACATGTTCGTCGGTGCGGTCAAGAGCCCGGGTGTAGGCGAGCGTGCATGGGTCGCAAATTCGGGCGGGATGCAGACGTCTTACTGGGGTATCAAGGGCACCGAAGACCTGGGCGGCGGCACCAAGGCCCTGTTCGACCTGAACGGCTTCTTCCGCACCGACAGCGGCAACAGCGGCCGCTTCACCGGCGACTCGATGTTCAGCCGCAATGCCTACGTCGGCCTGCAGAACGACAAGGCCGGCACGATCAAGCTGGGACGCAACACCACGCCGTACTTCGTGTCGACCATCCTGTTCAACCCGCTGATCGACTCGTACGTGTTCTCGCCGACGATCTTCCACACGTACTTCGGCGCGACCAGCGGCGCGGTGGTGGATCCGGGCATCATCGGCGACTCGGGCTGGAACAATTCGGTGCTGTACTCCACGCCGAACTTCGGTGGGCTGACCGCCAACTTCATCTACTCGTTCGGCGAGCAAGCCGGTGCCAACGGCAAGAACAAGTGGGGCGGCAACCTGATGTACTTCAGCGGCCCGTTCGCGGCCACCGTTGCCTACCAGCAGGTGCGCTTCAACAACGTGCCGACCGACATGTCCGACGCCGGCCTGTCGCGCCAGGACGCCGCCCAGCTCGGCCTGTCCTATGACTTCAAGGTGGTCAAGCTGTTCGCGCAGGGCCAGTACATCAAGACCCGCGCCACTACCGCGCCGTCCGGCGACACCAAGCACATCGACGGCCAGTTCGGCGCCTCCGTGCCCATTGGCGCCGGCAGCCTGCTGGCCTCCTACGCCTACGGCAAGGTCGACAACTCGCTGGGCGACTTCAAGCGCAACACCTTCGCCGTGGCCTACGACTACAACCTGTCCAAGCGTACCGACGTGTACGCCGCCTACTACTACGACAAGATCACCGGCATCGAGCACGGCGATACCTTCGGCGTGGGCGTGCGCCACAAGTTCTGATGGCGTAACCGCCTCACCTGCTGTCCTGAAGCCCGCCTTTCCGGCGGGCTTTTTATTGCACCTGCACCAGTCACTTAAAGCAGGAAAACATCACGGAATGCTGCGCTGCGCCATTAGATGCCAAGCCAGCGGCGGATCGGAAGCCTTCGCCCCATAGGGGGATTCAATTGGAAGCACTCACTGGCGCTACCTAGATTGGTGTTCCAGGCCTCAAAACTCCATCCCAGAGAGGTGACTCATGCGGCGATATGCGAAGACGCGATCCGAATTGATGGCCATCCTGAACCAGTGCCTCGACAACAACCCCGAGTGCGGCGAATGCGAACTGCACGCGGTGCGAATGCACCAGCCTGACCATACCGGATGCAACTGGAGCGCCGAGGTCGATTTCCGACAGGAGTACGTCGAAAACCTCGACACCCAGCTGGCCGCGGCCAAGTCCATCATCGTGGTCATGCGCGAGCAGTACAACGTGCTGCAATAGCCACCGCACCGAATGCCTGCTGCGCGTACCGTGCGGCAAGGCAGCAACAAGCAAAAAGCCGGGTCATCGACCCGGCTTTTTGCATCCTGGCGCTACGCCAGGCAACTACCCTCTCCGCACATCAGCGAATGGCATTGCACTCCGCCACCGCCACCGCCGTCATGTTGACGATGCGGCGCGCGGTCGCCTGCGGGTTCAGGATGTGCACCGGCTTAGCCGCACCCAGCAGGATCGGGCCAACGGTCACACCCTGCCCGCCCGTGATCTTGAGCAGGTTGAAGGCGATATTGGCGGCGTCCAGCGTCGGCATCACCAGCAGGTTGGCGCTGCCGGCCAGTTGGGTCGACGGCAGGAAGTGGCGGCGCACGTCCTCGTCCAGTGCGGCGTCGCCCTGCATCTCGCCCTCCACTTCCAGGTGCGGTGCCGCCTTGGCCAGGATCGCGGCAGCCTCGCGCATCTTGCGCGCCGACGGGCGGGTCGAGGAGCCGAACATCGAGTGCGACATCAGCGCGGCCTTGGGATGCAGCCCGAAGCGCCTGATCTCCTCGGCGGCCAGCTGCGCGATCGCGGCCAGTTCTTCCGCGGTCGGATCATCATTGACGAAGGTGTCGGTGATGAACAGCGTGTGCTTTTCCAGCATCAGCGCGTTCATCGCGGCGAACACCTTGGCACCCGGCGCCAGGCCGATCACGTCGCGCACATGCTCCAGGTGCGCCTCGAAGCGGCCCACGGTGCCGCACAGCAGCGCGTCGGCGTCGCCCATGTGCATCAGCATGGTGCCGATCAGCGTGTTGGAACGGCGCAGCGCCACCTTGGCCATGTCCGGCGTGACGCCGTCGCGGCCGCGCAGCGCGTGGTAGGCCTCGTGGTAGGCGCGGTAGCGCGGGTCTTCTTCCGGGTTGACCAGGTCGAAGTCCACGCCGGCCTTCAGACGCAGGCCGGCCTTCTCGATGCGCATCTGGATCACGTGCGGACGGCCGATCAGGGTCGGGCGTGCCAGGCCTTCGTCGACCACGCTCTGCACCGCGCGCAGCACGCGCTCTTCCTCGCCCTCGGCGTAGGCGACGCGCTTGGGCGCTGCCTTGGCGGCCGAGAACACCGGCTTCATGATCAGGCCGGTGTGGTAGACGTAGGTCGAGAGCTGCTGGCGATACGCCTCCAGGTCCTGGATCGGGCGCGTGGCCACGCCGGACTCTTCAGCGGCCTTGGCCACCGCCGGCGCGATCTTCTCGATCAGGCGCTGGTCGAACGGCGTCGGGATGATGTAGTCGGGGCCGAACTTCAGCTCGCGGCCACCGTAGGCGGCGGCCACGGCATCGTTCAGCTCGGCTTCGGCCAGCTCGGCGATCGCCTTCACGCAGGCCAGCTTCATCGCTTCCGTGATCTTGGTCGCGCCGCAATCGAGCGCGCCGCGGAAGATGTACGGGAAGCACAGCACATTGTTGACCTGGTTCGGGTAGTCCGAACGGCCGGTCGCGATGATGCAGTCCGGGCGCGCGGCCTTGGCCAATTCCGGGCGGATTTCCGGCTCGGGGTTGGCCAGCGCCAGGATGATGGGCTTGTCGGCCATGGTCTTGACCATGTCGCCGGTGAGCACGCCGGCGGTCGAGCAGCCCAGGAAGACATCCGCGCCCTTGACGATGTCGGCCAGCGTGCGCGCCGAGGTGTCCTGCGCGTAGCGGGCCTTGTTGGCTTCCATGTTGGCGTCGCGGCCAACGTAGATCACGCCCTTGGAGTCCACCACCGAGACGTTCTCGCGCTTCACGCCCAGGCTCACCATCGTGTCCAGGCAGGCGATCGCCGCGGCGCCGGCGCCCGACACCGCCAGCTTGACCTCGGCGATATCCTTGCCTACCACCTTCAGGCCGTTCAGCAGCGCCGCCGCCGAGATGATGGCGGTGCCGTGCTGGTCATCGTGGAAGACGGGAATGTTCATGCGCTCGCGCAGCTTCTGCTCGATGTAGAAGCACTCCGGCGCCTTGATGTCTTCCAGGTTCACGCCGCCCAGCGTGGGCTCGAGCGCGGCGACGATCTCGACGATCTTGTCCGGGTCGCGCGCGTCGAGCTCGATGTCGAACACGTCGATGCCGGCGAACTTCTTGAACAGGCAGCCCTTGCCCTCCATCACCGGCTTGCCGGCCAGCGGGCCAATGTCGCCCAGGCCCAGCACGGCGGTGCCGTTGGTCACCACGGCCACCAGGTTGGCGCGCGAGGTGTATTCGGCGGCGGTGGCGGGATCCTTGGCGATTTCCTCGCAGGCGTAGGCTACGCCAGGCGAGTACGCCAGCGACAGGTCGCGCTGGTTGGACAGCGCCTTGGTCGCGGTGACCTGGATCTTTCCCTTGGTGGGACTGCGGTGGTATTCCAGTGCAGCGAGGCGCAGTTGCGCTTCAGGACTGTTCGGGGCATGTTGCGGTGCATCACCGCTGTTCTGGCTGCTCATTGGCTCGTCCGGAAAGTGGCCCGTGCCGGAAGCGCCCTTCTCCCGCCATGATTCGTATCAGCCGCAATCGGGACAAAGGACCGGCAGCGAAGAAAACCTGGCAGCGAAACTGGCGATTCCGACCACAAGGCCGGAAAAATCGAGCAGTTATTCTAGCCCCGGCATCGTGCAAAGTGCCACCAAAGCCAGTCCCAAAGCCGTATTTTGGGCGGAATGTTCCAGTTAAACAGCTTTTACCAATGGGTATGCAATGAACGCCAGAGGCATGCTCCTGCACGCATTTGCACGCAGCCTTATTTCTGCGGCTTCTCGACTTCAAGCTCGACACGCCGCGGCTGTCCACTGTTCCCCGGGAAGCCCGCGAAGGCGCTGCGGATCAGGTATGGCATCGTCGCTGGCAGGCTGCCGTTCTCGGTCTGGTTCTGCGCCGTGACCTGGTAGACGCGCTTGCCGCTGGCAGCATCCCTGAAATAGACACGCAGGCTCGAGAACAGCACCGTCACGTCGCGCACCACCGTCTGCGGCGGCCAGTAGCCTGGACCCCACGGACCCCACGGCCCCCATGGGCGGTAATAGCCCGGACCCCAGTACGGTCCCCAATATGGCCCCCATGGGCCGTACCAGGGATCGGGATAGACCGTCTCGGCCACGCGCACGATGCCGGGCGCGGCGTCGAAATCCATGCTGATGCGGTAGTGCGCCTGCTTCTCGGGGACCTGCTCATAGCCAACGCCAGACAGCGCCGCGGCCAGCCATTGCTCGTAGGTCTGACGGTCCAGCTGCGCCGCCTGTTCCGGGGTGCGTTCGAAGCTGTAGGTGTGCGGCGCATCGTTCTGCCAGCCGGGCTGGCTGAAGGCGGTGACATCGGTCACCACGGTGCTGGCGCATCCAGTCAGCACCAGCGCCGCAAGCAGCGACAGCGCGCCCCAAAGCCCCGGGAATCCCGTGGACCGACCGCTTCGTTCTTTTTCATTGCCGACACCGCCTGCGCGCTGCCACATAGTGCCACCTCGCTTTCCACACGCTCGAAATCGTCCCGCGTGTCGCTGAGACCACGCGGCACCGGCGGAATTCCCGCCGGCCCGGGTGCGGCGGCGGACGATACCCCGCCACCCCCTTGGCTACAATGAGGACTTCGGCGCCATGCTTCGCCCGCGCGCATGGCACCCTCCCCAACGGTCTTCCGAAGACAGGATCTCTCCATGCTGCGCACCGACACGCCCGTTACCGTCTATCGCAAGGACTATACCGCGCCCCCGTTCGCCATCGACCATGCCGAGCTGGTGCTCGATCTCGATCCCCAGCGCACCATCGTCACCAGCACGCTGCGTTTCGCGCGCCAGCCCGGCGCCGCCGCCGACGCGCCGCTGGTGCTGTGCGGCGACGAACTCGAACTGGTCGGCGTCAGCCTGGACGGCAAGCCGGTGGCCAATGCCACCCAGGACGCCGGCACGCTGACCATCCCCGGGCTGCCCGCGCAGGGCTCGCTCGAGATCACCACCGCGTGCCAGCCCGCGGCCAATACCACGCTGTCGGGCCTGTACGTGTCCAACGGCAACTTCTTCACCCAGTGCGAAGCCGAGGGCTTCCGCCGCATCACCTACTTCCTCGACCGCCCTGACGTGATGGCGACCTTCCGCGTCACGCTGCGCGCCAATCGCGACGCCTACCCGGTGCTGCTGTCCAACGGCAACCTCGTCAGCAAGCAGGACCTGTCCGACGGCCGCCATGAAGCTGTATGGGAAGACCCGTTCCGCAAGCCGTCGTACCTGTTCGCGCTGGTGGCCGGCAAGCTGGAATGCATCGAGGAAAAGATCCAGTCCGCCTCCGGCAAGGACAAGCTGCTGCAGGTATGGGTCGAGGCGCGCGACCTGGAAAAGACCCGCCACGCGATGGATTCGCTGGTCCATTCGATCCGCTGGGATGAACAGCGCTTCGGCCTGGAACTCGATCTCGACCGCTTCATGATCGTCGCCGTCGGCGACTTCAACATGGGCGCGATGGAGAACAAGGGCCTGAACATCTTCAACACCAAGTACGTGCTGGCCAATGCCGAAACCGCCACCGACACGGACTTTGCCAATATCGAGGCTGTGGTCGGCCACGAGTACTTCCACAACTGGACCGGCAACCGCGTGACCTGCCGCGACTGGTTCCAGCTGTCGCTGAAGGAAGGCCTGACGGTGTTCCGCGACCAGGAATTCTCCGCCGACATGATGGGCTCGGAATCCGGCCGCGCGGTCAAGCGCATCGAAGACGTACGCGTGCTGCGCCAGGTGCAGTTCCCCGAGGACGCCGGTCCGATGGCGCACCCGGTGCGCCCCGACAGCTATGAAGAGATCAACAACTTCTACACCGTCACGGTGTACGAGAAAGGCGCCGAGGTCGTGCGCATGTACCAGACCCTGCTGGGCCGCGATGGCTTCCGCAAGGGCATGGACCTGTACTTCGAGCGCCATGACGGCCAGGCCGTCACCTGCGACGACTTCCGCGCGGCAATGGCCGATGCCAATGGCCGCGACCTGACGCAGTTCGGACTCTGGTACAGCCAGGCCGGCACGCCGGTGGTGACCGCCCGCACCGTCTGGAACGGCGACGACGGCAGCCTGACGCTGACGCTGACGCAGCGTTGCCCCAAGGTCGGCATCGAGACCCGCGCCGGCACGCCCGAGAAACAACCCTTCCACATCCCGTTCGCGCTCGGCCTGCTCGGCGCCGACGGCAAGGACCTGCCGCTGCAGCTCGAGGGCGAAAGCGCGCCCGGCGCGACCACGCGCGTGCTCGACTTCACGCAGGCCGAGCAGACCTTCCGCTTTATCAACCTGCCGCGCGGCGCGGAGGCACCGCTGCCGTCGCTGCTGCGCAATTTCTCCGCGCCGGTGATCGTCGATGCCGAGTACACCGACGCGCAGCTGACCTTCCTGCTCGCGCACGACAGCGACGCCTTCAACCGCTGGGAAGCCGGCCAGCGCCTGGCGACGCGCGCGCTGCTGCAGCTGGTCGCCGACGTGCAGGCCGGCCGCGAACTCAAGCTCGACCCGGCGCTGGTCCAGGCCATGCGCGCCGTGCTGACCGACGACACGCTCAACCCCGCCTTCCGCGAGCAGGCGCTGGTGCTGCCCGCCGAAGCCTACCTGGCCGAGCGCATGGGCGTGGCCGATCCCGCCGCCATCCACCGCGCCCGCCAGTTCATGCGCGAAGGTCTGGCCCGCGCGCTCAAGGCCGACTGGCTGGCCGCCTACGAGGCCAACGCCACGCCCGGCGCCTACTCCCCGGATGCCGCCTCCGCCGCCAGGCGCGCGCTGCGCAACCTTGCGCTCGGCTACCTGGCCGACAGTGGCGACGCCGACATGCACGCCCTGGCCGACAAGCAGTACCAGGCCGCCGACAACATGACCGACCGCTTCGCCGCGCTGTCGGCGCTGGTGAACAGCTTCGCGCCCGGGCGCGAGCATGCACTCGCGGATTTCTACGAGCGCTTCGAGGACGACGCTCTGGTGATCGACAAATGGTTCTCGCTGCAGGGCATGCAGCGCGGCAGCGTGGGGCCACAACCGGGGGGCCCGCACGCCGGCAAGCGCACCATCGACACCGTGCTCAGGCTGATGGAGCACCCGGCGTTCAACCTGCGCAACCCCAACCGCGCACGCTCGCTGATCTTCAGCTTCTGCTCCGGTAACCCGGCGCAGTTCCATGCCGAAGACGGCTCGGGCTACCGTTTCTGGGCGGACCAGGTGCTGGCGCTCGACGCCATCAACCCGCAAGTGGCCGCGCGCCTGGCGCGGGTGATGGACCGCTGGCAGAAATACGAGCTGACGCTGCGCGGCCGCATGCGCGCCGAGCTGGAGCGCGTCGCCGCCAGCACCACGCTGTCGCGCGACGTCAGGGAGATCGTCGGCAAGGCGCTGGCCGCCTGAACCCATGAGCACATCAGGGAGGCCCCGCAACGCCACTTTGCCCGGCCAGGGCCGGCCGGGCATGTAGAATTGCGGCCATCCAAGGAGAACCAACCATGACTCGCATCAGCCTCACCCGCTACCTGGTCGAGGAGCAGCGCAAGCACAACACGATCCAGCCCGAACTGCGGCTGCTGATTGAAGTGGTCGCGCGCGCCTGCAAGGCCATTTCCAACGCCGTCAACAAGGGCGCCCTCGCCGGCGTGCTGGGCTCGGCCGGCACCGGCAACGTCCAGGGCGAGACCCAGCAGAAGCTGGACGTGATCGCCAACGAAGTGCTGCTCGACGCCAATGAATGGGGCGGCCACCTCGCCGCGATGGCGTCGGAGGAAATGGAATCGTTCTACGAGATTCCCAACCGCTACCCGAAGGGCGAATACCTGCTGATGTTTGACCCGCTCGACGGCTCGTCCAACATCGACGTCAACGTGTCGATCGGCACCATCTTCTCGGTGCTGCACATGCCCAAGCCCGGGCAGACCGTGACCGAGGCCGACTTCCTGCAGCCCGGCACCCACCAGGTCGCCGCGGGCTACGCCGTCTACGGCCCGCAGACCACGCTGGTGCTGACCGTCGGCAACGGCGTGCACGTGTTCACGCTGGACCGCGAGGCCGGCAGCTTCGTGCTGACCCAGTCCAACCTGATGATTCCGGAAGACACCAAGGAATTCGCCATCAACATGTCGAACATGCGCCACTGGGCCCCGCCGGTGCGCAAGTACATCGACGAATGCCTGGCCGGCAACGAAGGCCCGCGCGGCAAGAACTTCAACATGCGCTGGGTCGCTTCGATGGTCGCCGACGTGCACCGCATCCTGACCCGCGGCGGCGTCTTCATGTATCCGTGGGACAAGCGCGAGCCGGAAAAGGCGGGCAAGCTGCGCCTGATGTATGAAGCCAACCCGATGGCGATGCTGGTCGAGCAGGCCGGCGGCGCCGCCACCAACGGCCACATCCGCATCATGGACGTGCAGCCGGACAAGCTGCACCAGCGCGTGTCGGTGATCCTGGGCTCGAAGAATGAAGTGGAACGCGTCACCCGCTACCACCACGAAGCCGAAGGCAAGGCCTGAGCCTCGCCTTCCGGCAACAGGACGGGGCGCCAGCTGGCGCCCCTTTTTTCATCTCCCCGCAAGCGCAGCAGGCGCCGCCTGGACCGTGCCGCCGGATGGCACCGGCGACACAAAAGGGCTTCCCAAGCCGGAAAAACACTGCTAGTATTGCGGGCTGTTCCAGTTCACCGGAACTTGTTGCCGAAGTAGCTCAGTCGGTAGAGCAGCTCATTCGTAATGAGAAGGTCGGGGGTTCGATTCCTCTCTTCGGCACCAAAAGAATTCAGGGCATCGCCCACGCAAACCCGGACAGCGTCACGCTCTCCGGGTTTTTTGTTGCCCCGCAGCCAAGGAAATGGCGAAGAGATCAGGGCCCCAACCGCCGTGCCCACCAATACCTGAACGGATGGTCGAAGTCGGGATACAGCACCGGCTGGCTGAAGCAGCCGGCGTGCTTCATCAGGAGGTAGGCGACAAGCATGGTCGCCCAAAAAGCAAACAGGTCCATGATGCACGGCCACCCTTGTTTGCCAGGTGGCCGTTTTCATTATAGGGAGCGCTGTCGCTGCGGGGCCGATACCGCACTCCGCACTTACCCTAACCCGGCAAGGTGGATCAGTACACTTCCGGCACGAACATCTCTTGCGGTACCGGATGCCGCACGTAGTCTTCATGCCGCTCGCGCGCCGGCAGCACGATCGGGGGGGCGTCCACGTCCTGGTAGGGCACCAGGCTGAGCAGGTGGTGGATGCAGTTCAGCCGTGCGCGCTTCTTGTCGTCGGCCTGGACCACCCACCACGGCGCCTCGGCGATGTGGGTGCGCTCGAGCATGGTCTCCTTGGCTTTGGTGTAATCCTCCCAGCGCCGCTGCGATTCCAGGTCCATCGGGCTGAGCTTCCATTGCTTGAGCGGGTCGTGGATGCGGCTGAGGAAGCGCAGGCGCTGTTCATCGTGCGTGATCGAGAACCAGTATTTGACGACCTGGATGCCGGAGCGCACCAGCATCTTCTCGAACTCGGGCACTGAGCGGAAGAATTCTTCGTACTGGTCGTCGCTGCAGAAGCCCATCACGCGCTCGACGCCGGCTCGGTTGTACCAGCTGCGGTCGAACAGCACCATCTCGCCTGCCGCCGGGAGGTGCGCCGCGTAGCGCTGGAAGTACCACTGGGTGCGTTCGCGATCGTTGGGCGCGGGCAGCGCGGCCACGCGGCATACGCGCGGGTTCAGCCGCTGCGTGATGCGCTTGATCACGCCGCCCTTGCCGGCGGCGTCGCGCCCTTCGAACAGGATCACCAGCTTGTGGCCGGTGGTCGCGACCCAGCTCTGCAGCCTCACCAGTTCGCCCTGCAGGCGGAACAGCTCGCGGAAATAGTGGCGGCGGCTGTCCTGCTCGGCCGCGTCGGGCAATTGCACGGGGTCGCCGAAGGCCTCGCTGGCATTGCGGTCGTCCAGTTCCAGTTCGATCTCTTCGTCGTAGTAGTCGGCCACTTCGTTGTGGATGCGCCGCACCAGCTCTGCCTCGCCCGGTCTCATCTGCTCCTCCTGTCGGATCCATCGCGGTCGCGCCGATGCTGGCACGCCAGTGTTGCAGGCGCGTGAACGCCTTCGCGCGCTATGCCGCCGGATTGATGTTGTGGTTGTGGCGGAACAGGTTGCCCGGATCGTACTGGCGCTTGACCTCGAGCAGCCGTGCAAAGTTGGGACCATAGGCGGCGCCGACGCGGTCGGTTTCTTCTTGCGTCAGGAAGTTGACGTAGACGCTGCCCAGCGCGAACGGCTCCGCGGCGCGGAATACCTCGCGGGCCCAGCCGATGCAGGCGTCGTCCTCGGCCGGCGTGTCCCAGCGCGCGTGCAGGTTCATGATGAACTGCGCGTCGCGGTTGGCATAGGCGGTGGCGTCCGCCGCCACGCGATTGGTCTGGCCGCCCATCGCGCCGATGAACACCTCGCATTGCGGCGACGGCAGCTTGCCGATCTGCTCGACCAGCATCGCGATCAGGCCGTCGTCGAGCCCGGCGAAGTTGTGCGATTTCCAGTAGTTGCGCGCGCCCGGCGTCAGCAAGGGATCGAAGGCCTGCTGCCATGCCACGAGCGGCATCGGTCCGACATGCTCGCCATAAGGCGTGCCCAGCTTGCGCAGCGGCTCGACCAGCGCGGGGCCATGCTCCGGCGGGCCGATGTAGCAGATCGCCAGCGCCACGATCGGCTTGCCGTGCGCCTCCGGCGGCAGGAACGGCAGAGGCGGGGCCTGGCGCAACACCGCCCAGACCGTCAATTCATCCGGCATGGACTTGAACTGCTCGCGGAAGGCCGGCAGCACGGCGGGAGCCTGCTCGAGCGGGTAGACGATCAGGCCGCCATAGACCTCGGGACCGACCGGATGCAGCCGGAACTCGAACATCGTGACCACGCCGAAGTTGCCGCCGCCGCCGCGCAGCGCCCAGAACAGGTCGGGATGCTCGTCGACGCTGGCGCGCACCAGCTTGCCTTCGGCAGTGACCACATGCGCCGAGACCAGGTTGTCGACGGTGGTGCCGAACTTGCGGCTGAGCCAGCCAAAGCCGCCGCCCAGGGTGAGCCCCGCGACGCCGGTGGTCGAGTTGATGCCCAGCGGCGTGGCCAGCCCGAAGGCCTGGGCCTCATGGTCAAAGTCGCGCAGCGTGGCGCCAGGTTCGACCCAGGCACGCTGTGCCCGCGGATCGATGCGCACCGAGCGCATCGCCGACAGGTCGAGCACCATGCCTTCGTCGCAGATCGCCAGCCCGCCGATGTTGTGGCCGCCGCCGCGTATGGCCAGCAGCACGCCGTTGTCGCGCACAAAGTTGACCGCGGCGATCACGTCGGCGACGCCGGCGGCCTGCACGATCAGTTGTGGCCGGCGGTCGATCATCGCATTCCAGATGCGGCGGGCTTCATCGTAGGCGGCGTCGGCGGGCTGCAGCAGCCGGCCGCGCAGTTGCGCCTTCAGTGATTCGACATGTTCTTGCGATAACTGGCCCATGATCTGTCTCCCGATGCGGTTTGAAACCATCGGACGACGCGCGGCTGCCGGGTGGAGGAAGATGGCCACGAGAACCGATGATTTCACCATTTAAGGCAGCCCCCCGTCGAATGTAAACGCGGCATGGATGCGACATAAGCGCGGCGCGCGGCGAGCCCCGCCCAAGTGCCGCAACGCGATCATGGCGCCGTGCCGGCCTATCATGGAACTATTGCCGGCACGTCCCAACCCCACCGGCCGGCTACGCAATGGACACAACCAGCCCCCCTCCCCTGTTCCTGTGCGGCGATGTGATGACCGGGCGCGGCATCGACCAGATCCTGGCGCACCCCAGCCAGCCGCTGCTGCATGAGTCGTATGTGCATTCGGCGCTCGACTATGTGCGCCTGGCCGAGCGCAAGGCGGGCCCGATCGCGCGTCCGGTGGCGCCGGCGTATCCATGGGGCGATGCCCTCGCCGAGCTCGATCGTCGCGGCGCAAGTCCGCGCATTGCCAACCTGGAAACGGCGATCACTACCAGCGATGACGCATGGCCGGGCAAGGCCGTGCATTACCGCATGCATCCGGGCAACGTCGATTGCCTGCAGGCCGCGGCCATCGACTGCGTGGCACTGGCCAACAACCATGTGCTCGACTGGGGACGCGCGGGCCTGGCCGATACTCTGGGGGCGCTCGATGCTGCGCATATCGCACATGCCGGGGCCGGCCCCGACGAGGACAGCGCGATGCGGCCGGCGTCGCTGCCGCGGCCGGGCGGCGGCCGTGTCCTTGTGTTTGCCTTCGCCATGCATGATTGCGGCACACCCGCGGCATGGCGTGCCACCGCCGGCCACTCCGGCGTGAACCTGCTGGATGACTGGTCCGCCGCCTCGTGCGACCGCATCGCCGCGCGGATCGGCAAGGACAGGCGTGCCGACGACCTGGTGGTGGCGTCGATCCACTGGGGTGCCAACTGGGGCTACCAGATCGATCCGGCGCAACGCGCCTTCGCGCACGGGCTGGTGGAACGGGCCGGCGTGGATATCGTGCATGGACATTCCTCGCACCATCCACTCGGCATCGAGCTGCATGCGGGCAAGCCCATCCTCTATGGCTGCGGCGACTTCATCAACGACTACGAAGGCATCGGCGGCTACGACGATTACCGGCCGGATCTGGCGCTGATGGTCTTCGTCAGCTTCGATGCGGCAGGCGACGCGGACCTGCGGCTGGTGCCGCTGCGGCGCAGCCATTTCCGGCTGGAATATGCGGGCGAAGTCGATATCGCATGGCTGCTGGCGATGTTCGCCTACGAAGGACGCGCGCTCGGCACGCGGGTCGAGCGCAGCGGGCTGCACGAACTGCACATGTCGGCGGCGTGAAGCCCGCGCCATGAAAAAGCCCGCCTGCACGGCGGGCTCTTGCAGCACGTACCGCTAAGCTGCGGTGCCGCGCTAGTGGCGGTGGATCATATGGTCGAACCATGTGCGCACCGACTGCTCCTGCTGCTGCAGCAGCGTCGGGTTCTTCTCGCGCATGATCCAGACGACAATGGCGGCGCAGGCGACCAGGGCGACCAGCGCCAATGCCGTGATCAGGGCGGCAGTCATAGCAACCTCCTGTGAGAGACTGGTTGCACCTTTAGTGTAGGTCGGATCGCGCGCGCTGCGCGTGCGTGCAAAAAGCAGGAAGGCCAGCCGCATTGGCTGGCCTTCCGGTATCTCAAGTGCCACGTGAATCGGTTCCGTGTAACGCTTCCACAGTTTGCTGGTCCGCTTCTGCATTCACTGCCCGAGACTAGCTCTCTCGCCCATCCTGCGGCACCCCAGGACATACCTGCAGGATAGTACAAATTCGGGCGCAGGAAAGACTCTCGCTCGGGCCACGCCCAGGTTCCGCTCACGTCACCGCAATACGGTCCTCGATCAGGCGGATCTGGCCGCCAGGCTTGTCTTCCATCACCTTGAGCACGCGGCTGCCCACCTGCAGCGTGACGCCGCCATGGATGCGGCGGGCGGCGTCGATCACGGCATCGGCCGATGGCTGCATTTGCTGGCCCAGCTCTGTCAAGCGGCCTTCCAGCTCGAACAGGTCACGCGAGAGCTTGAACAGCGTGGCGCGCGCCTTCTCGCGCAGGTCGCCTACGGCCTTTTCAGAATTCCTGGCAAAGAACGCAACCAGTTGGTTGAGCTTGCTCTGCTCTTCCAGCAGCCTGCGGCGGTCGGCCTCGAGCGCGGCACGTTGCGCGTCCGCGTAAGGGTTCAAGCCCACCTGCACGCTGGTGGCACTGCCTGCAGGACTGCCGAGCACCGCGGCGCGCACTGCCAGCATGGCGCGCGTGCGCCCGCCGCTGATGCTGCCCTGCACGCCTGGGCCGCCGACCACGATACGCTCGCCCGCGGCGACGTCGCTCTGGCGGATGCCGCTGTCGACGTTCACCTCGGTGCCGGCCTCGACCACGGCGTTCTCGATGAAGCGCGCCTTGACCGCGCCCTTGCAGCGCACGCGGGCGCGGCTGATGCCGCCGTCGGCATGTCCGGTCTTGGTCTTGCCGATGATGCCACCCTTGACCACGACATTGCCGCCGGCGTCGATGTCGGCCGCTTCGATGGTGCCCTCGACCAGCACGTCGCCGCTGACGCGCACCGACATGCCGGTACGGATATCGCCCGCCACGCGCAGCGTGCCGTCAAAGGCAACGTTGCCGGAATGCAGGTCGACCGCCTCCACCTGCACCACCGGGCTGACGGCGATGCCATGCACGCCGGCCACCGGCGCGCCGGCGATCACGGCCACCAGCAGATCGGGGTCGTCCGGATCGGCGGCGGCGCCGGTGAGGCCCTCTGCGAAGGGTGGATCGTCCACGGGATCGGCGGCAATGGGCTTGCCGAACACGTCCACGCCGTCATGGCCGGGCACCGCGGGGATGCGGCGCATCAGCGGCGTGCCAGGGCTGACCAGCAGCAGGTTGCCGAGATCGCGCAGGTCGACGCGCGAATCTTCTTCATCGGCCTGCACCGGCTTGCGCGGCTGCAGCAGGTTAAGGAAGCGCGCCGGCTCGCCCTGGCGCGGCGCAACGCCGGCGGCGATGGTGCGCAGCTCGCAGCGGCCTTCGGCCAGCGCGGCGCCGAGCGCCAGCGCCTGGATCGGCAGCACCACGCCGCGCTCGGCGACGGCGCGCCGGATATCGTCCTCCGCCACCGGCCGACCGCCTTCGGCGGGCATCAGCGTGAGCCGCACGGCCAGGCCGTCGTCCGTGATATCGAGCGTGAACGCGCCATCGACCAGTACACCGATGGCGGCGTCGATCTCATGCTCGGCACGCTGGCACTGCTGCAGGAACTGCGCGACAGCGCGTGCATCCAGCCTGGCGCCGGCCCAGCCGTGGCTGTCCAGGCACTGCTTCAGGCTGTCGTGACCCGGCGCCAGCCTGCCTGGCTCCGGTGTGTAGCGTGCATGCACCTGCTCGCCTGGCTCGGTCAGTTCCAGGCGCAAACCTGACTCGTGCATCTTGAGTCCCCTGACATTGGTTGCGGAGCTGCATGGCGACCGGCCACGGCGGCCTGCCCGCGCTGGCGGACAGTGCGTGCCCGGACGGCTGGCGCTCCACTTGTTATCGATCCATGACCATCGGCAGCGCGGGTGCAAAACTTGAGCGCACAACGATCCCCGCCGAGGTGGGGGGCTGGGCCGAAACTTCGGTAAACTGTCGGCATTTCCGGGGCGCGCCGCGTCCCGCAGCCTGTGCAGTCCCCATGTCAAATACCCACGAAATCCGCCCCGGCCAGTCCATCGAGCTGCTCAAGGAACTCCATATCCTGACGCGCGACGGCAAGATGAACCAGGACAGCCGGCGCAAGCTCAAGCAGGTCTACCACCTGTTCCAGTTCATCGAGCCGCTGCTGCAGCAGGTCAAGGATGAGCGCGGCCACGTCACGCTGGTCGACCATGGGGCCGGCAAGTCGTACCTCGGCTTCATCCTGTACGACCTGTTCTTCAAGGCATTGAAGGACGATTCCCATATCTACGGCATCGAGACGCGCGAGGAACTGGTGAAGACCTCGCAGGCGCTGGCGGCGCGGCTGGGCTTTCCCGGGATGTCGTTTTTGAACCTGTCGGTGTCGGACTCGATCACCTCGCCGCAACTGCCGCCGACCGTCGACGTGGTCACCGCGCTGCATGCGTGCAACACCGCCACCGACGACGCCATCCGCTTCGCACTGGCCAAGCGCGCGCAGCACATCGTGCTGGTGCCCTGCTGCCAGGCCGAAGTTGCCAGCGTCCTGCGCAAGCACAAGGGCAAGCTGCTGGCGGGCAATCCGCTGACCGAAATCTGGCGCCATCCGCTGCATACGCGCGAATTCGGCAGCCAGGTGACCAACGTGCTGCGCTGTCTGCAGCTGGAGGCGCATGGCTACCAGGTCAGCGTGACCGAGTTGGTGGGATGGGAGCACTCGATGAAGAACGAGCTGATCATCGCCCAGTACAAGGACCTGCCGCGCCGGCGCCCGGCGGAGCGGCTGCAGAACGTGCTGGAAACGCTGGGGCTGGAAGAGATGAACGAGCGCTTCTTCGCCGCTCCGCTATCGGCCACGCCGGTCACGCCGGCCGAGCCGGCGTAAGTCAGTCTTTCGCGGGCGGGTTCTTGCCGGCGGCTTTGTCTTCGGCTGAGTCTTCGTCCTCGCCCGCCATCCAGCGGCGCCAGCCCGCATGGCCCAGGCGGCGCATGGTTGCCTGGTTGCGCTCGTAGATATCCGCCGCATCCGGAAAGGCCGCCGCAGCGCGCGCGATGCTGTCCTCGCGCAGCAAGTGCAGGATCGGATACGGCGCGCGGTTGGTGTAGTTCTCGATATCGTCCGGCCCGGTATCGGCGAACTGGTATTGCGGATGGAAGCTCGCGATCTGCAGCGTGCCGTCCAGTCCCAGGCTGCCGAGCAGGCGGTCGGCGAAGTACAGCAGGTCGTTGTAGTCGAGGAAGTCGGCCACCGCGTCGGGCAGGATCAGCAGCGTGGTGTCGATCTCTGCCGGATCTGTCTCGTCGAGCAGGCGGAGCTCGCGCTCGAGTTCATCCAGCACATCCGGCGCTTCCGTCGCCGTGCTGACCACGTAGCGCACCTGCTCCTTCACATACACGCTCTTGGCAAAAGGGCACAGGTTGAGGCCGATCACCGCGCGTTCCAGCCAGTGGCGGGTGGCGGCGATGACTGCGTCTGCGGAAGTGGCGGCGGAAGACATGATGGCGATACCGGGGAAACCGTCATTCTAGCGCTGCCGCAGGCTCTATAATCCGCGGCGGAAACACTCCCTGCCCTACCCGACCACCCGACCACCCGACCTCCATATGTCCCTCGCCAACGCGTCCGCGTCCCCTTCGCTCGCCAGCCGCCCCGACGTCGCCATCATCGGCGGCGGGCCGGCCGGGCTGATGGCGGCCGAGGTACTGGTGGCGCAGGGCGCGACCGTGGCCGTCTATGAAGCGATGCCGTCGGTGGGGCGCAAGTTCCTGATGGCCGGCAAGGGCGGCATGAACCTCACGCATGCGGAGCCGGAACCGGCCTTCCTCGGCCGCTATGGCGCCCGTGCAGCACAGATCGCGCCGATGCTCGCAGACTTCGGCCCGCAGGCGCTGCGCGAGTGGGTGCACGGGCTTGGCATCGAGACCTTCGTCGGCAGCTCGGGCCGCGTTTTCCCCACCGACATGAAGGCCGCGCCGATGCTGCGCGCATGGCTGCACCGGCTGCGCGAGGCCGGCGTGCAGTTCCATATGCGCCATCGCTGGCTGGGCTGGGATGAGTGCGCGCCGCATACGCTGCGCTTTGCCACCCCGCATGGCGACGTGTCGGTGTCCACGCGTGCCGTGGTGCTCGCGCTCGGCGGCGCAAGCTGGGCGCGGCTGGGATCGGATGGCGCGTGGGTGCCGCGGCTGGCTGACCGTGGCGTCGATATCGCGCCGCTGCGCCCCGCCAATTGCGGCTTCGATGCGGCATGGAGCGAATCATTTGCCGACCGTTTCGCCGGCACGCCGGTCAAGCCGGTGGCGATCGCATTGACCGGTCGCGACGGCAACGCGCACTACCGGCAGGGGGAGTTCGTCATCAGCGCCACCGGCATCGAAGGCAGCCTGGTCTACGCGATGTCGGCGCCGATCCGCGACCGGATCGAAGCCGACGGCAGCGCGGTGATCCACCTCGACCTGCTGCCCTCGCACACCGCGGAACAGGTCGGCAATGAAGTGAACCATCCGCGCGGCTCGCGCTCGCTGTCCAGCCACCTGCAGAGCCGGCTCGGCATTACCGGCGTCAAGGCCGGCCTGTTGCGCGAATGCCTGACAAAGGACGCGATGCAGGATTCCGGCACGTTGGCCGTGTCGCTCAAGGCACTGCCGCTGCGCCTGCTGCGTCCGCGTCCGATCGACGAGGTCATCAGCAGCGCGGGCGGCGTGCGCTTCGAGGCGATGGATGAACGATTGATGCTGCGTGCGCTGCCGGGCGTGTTCTGCGCGGGCGAAATGCTGGACTGGGAAGCGCCCACCGGCGGCTACCTGCTGACGGCGTGCTTCGCCAGCGGGCGCACTGCGGCGCAGGGCGCCGCGGCATATCTGCGGCAACCTCCGCGCCAACCTCCGCGGCAATCCTAAGCCTGCTTGCCCCCGACGATGCTGAGCGCCACCGCTTCGGCCACCTCGATGCCATCGATCGCGGCCGAGTAGATGCCGCCGGCATAGCCGGCGCCCTCGCCCGCCGGGTACAGGCCCTTGACGTTGATGCTCTGGTAATCGTCGTTGTTGCGGCGGATGCGCAGCGGCGACGACGTGCGCGTCTCCACGCCAGTCAGCACCGCGTCATGCAGCGCGAAGCCCGGCAGCTTCTTGTCGATCTCCGGAATGCCTTCGCGGATCGCTTCGATCACGTAGTCGGGCAGCGACGTGCTCAGATCCGTCGGCGTCACGCCCGGCTTGTACGAAGGCTCGACCGAGCCCAGCGACGTCGAGGCACGGCCGGCGATAAAGTCGCCCACCAGCTGGCCCGGCGCGTTGTAGTTGCGGCCGCCCAGCTCGAACGCGCGTTCTTCCCACTTGCGCTGGAACTCGATGCCGGCCAGCGGGCCGCCCGGATAATCTTCCGGGGTAATGCCGACCACGATGCCGGCGTTGGCATTGCGCTCGGCGCGCTTGTACTGGCTCATGCCGTTGGTCACCACGCGCCCCGGCTCCGAGGCCGCCGCCACCACCGTGCCGCCCGGGCACATGCAGAAGCTGTACACCGAACGCCCGTTGCTGCAGTGGTGCACCACCTTGTAGTCGGCCGCGCCCAGCAGCTTGTTGCCGGCGAACTTGCCGAAGCGGCTGCGGTTGATCAGGCCCTGCGGATGCTCGATGCGGAAGCCCAGCGAGAACGGCTTGGCCTCCATGAACACGCCGCGATCGTGCAGCATCTGGAAGGTATCGCGCGCGCTGTGGCCGACCGCCATGATGACGTGGTCGGCTTCCAGGTATTCGCCATTCGACAGCTTCAGGCCGCGCACCTGGCCGCCGTCGATGTCGATATCGTCGACGCGCGTTTCGAAGCGGATCTCGCCGCCCAGCTCGATGATCTCCGCGCGCATCTTCTCGACCATGCTGACCAGGCGAAAGGTGCCGATATGGGGGCGCGCCTTGTACAGGATGTCTTCCGGCGCACCGGCGCGCACGAACTCGTTCAGCACCTTGCGCCCGTAGTGCTTCGGGTCCTTGATCTGGCTGTACAGCTTGCCGTCCGAGAACGTGCCCGCGCCGCCTTCGCCGAACTGCACGTTCGACTCCGGGTTGAGCACGCTCTTGCGCCACAGGCCGAACGTGTCCTTGGTGCGCTCGCGCACTTCCTTGCCGCGCTCCAGCACGATCGGGCGGAAGCCCGACTGCGCCAGGATCAGGCCGGCCAGCAGCCCGCACGGGCCCATGCCGATCACCACCGGGCGCAGCGCGGGGCCGCCCTGCGGCGCGCGCGCGACGAAGTGGTACTCCATATCGGGCGTCACGCTCCAGTTGGGCTTGCCGGCCATGCGCTTGCGCGCCGCGGCTTCGTCGCTGACTTCGATATCGATGATGTAGGTCAGCTTGATATCGGAGCGCTTGCGCGCATCGTGGGCGCGGCGGAATACCGTATAGCCGATCAGGCCGTCTCCCTTGACGCCGATCTGCGCGGCGCTGGCGCGCACGGCGGCGTCCAGGTCGCTTTCGGTATGGTCGAGCGGGAGTTTGACTTCACTTAGACGTAGCATGGGGAACCCGGGAACTGCGGCCGGGGGGTTGGGCACACCAATGTGCCAGGCCGGCCGGAGCGCAATTTTATAGTTTTTCGGGCGCCGGGTCGGCAATCCGTTGCGGCTGGTGCCACGGTGGCGACGACAGGCGGCGCCTGCGCCACGCCAGCAGTGCCGCCAGGCGGTCAATCACGCCGAGCGGCAAGGTGATGGTGAAGGCGGCGTCGCCGCACGCCACGACCTGCAGCCAGCCGCGCGCCGGTATCGTCAGCGTCTCGCCCGCACGCAGGCGCCAGCGCGGGATATGCCAGCTTTCGGCCAGCCATTGCGGCGGTCCGCTGACCTCGATCCGGCCGGCGCCGGCATGCAGCACCGTGCCCGCCGCCACGCGCAGATGCAGGCATTGCCCGGCGGGCAGGCGCGTGGCGGAGGCCGGCAAGACGGTTCCTGAAGTGTCGATCGATACGCTTGGCATGGCTTGGCTCCGGTAACAGATTCAGGCCTCCAGCCTATCGGCCGCCCCCCGCCCGCGGCAGGCACATCACCGCGAAACCTCCACCGGAACAGCAAGGCAAAACCGGGGCTGTTACGATACAGGCGCCCCGCCTCTGTATCTGTACCCCGATGGCCAACCGCGCCACCATGCCCCCATGGAAGCCACTCCGCTCTACCGCCAGGTTGCCGGCCACTACCGCCGCGCCATCGAATCCGGCACGCTGACCGCCGGCGACCGCATGCCATCCGTGCGCGCGCTGATGGGACTGCACGGCGTCAGCCTGTCCACGGCCCTGCAGGCTTGCCGCCAGCTGGAGAGCGACGGCCTGCTCGAAGCCCGCCCGCGCGCCGGCTATTTTGTCGCGGCACCTGTGCGCGCGCCGCTGGCACCGCTGACCGAACCCGACGCCGCGCTGCCCGATCCCGCGCAGTACGTCGGCATCCACCAGCGCATTTCGGGGCTGCTGGCGCGCAGCCAGCACCAGCATGTCCATACCAACCTGGGCGGCGCCTACTGTGCGCCCTCGCTGTATCCCGCCGAGGCACTGCGCAGCGCCGCGGCGCGCGCCCTGCGCCGGCATCCGATGCTGTTCGGCGAGGCGGTCGAGCCGGAAGGCCATGCGCCGCTGCGCGGCGCCATCGCGCGCCAGGCGCTGCACGCGCGGATGCAGCTGGCGCCGGAGGAGATCGTCATCACGCACGGCTGCACCGAGGCGCTCAACCTGGCGTTGCGCGCGGTGGCCGGCCCGGGCGACGTGATCGCGGTGGAATCGCCCACCTACTACGGGCTGCTGCAGATCCTCGAAAGCCTCGGCATGCGCGCGCTGGAAATCCCGTGCAGCCCGCAGACGGGGATGTCGCTCGAGGCGCTCGAGCTGGCGGCGCAGCACTACGACAATATCCGCGCGGTGGCGGTAGTGCCCAACCTGCAGAATCCGCTCGGCTGCATCATGCCGGACGCGCACAAGGCGCGGCTGGTGCAGTGGTGCGAGGCGCGCGGCATCGCGCTGATCGAGGACGACTGCTTTTCCGCCACCGCCGACGGCGATACCCAGCCGGCGGCGGCCAAGGCCTGGGATGGCAGCGGGAACGTAATCCACTGCGCCTCGCTGCACAAGGTGCTGGCGCCGGGCATGCGGCTCGGCTGGATCGCTGCCGGCAAATGGCAGCCGCGCGTGGAAATGCTCAAGTTCGGGCTGTCGCGGCCCAACGAAATGCTGTCGCAGATGGCGGCGGCGGATTTCCTCGCCAGCGGCGCGCATGAACGGCACCTGCGCCGGTTGCGCACGCGGCTGCAACTGCAGCGTGAATGGTTCGCGCAGGCGGTGGCGGCCAGCTTCCCGGCCGGGACGCGGCTGGGCTCGCCGCGCGGCGGCATGCACCTGTGGGTGGAGATGCCCGTGCAGGTCTCGTCCGAGGCGGTCTTCGACCAGGCGCTGCAGGCGGGCATCCGCGTCATGCCGGGAGTGATGTTCTCCAACGCCGGGCGCTTCGACCATTGCCTGCGCATCAACTGCGGCACGCCGCGTTCGGCGCAGATCGAGCGCGCGCTGGCCACGCTGGCCGGCGTGGTGCACCGCCTTGCCGGCTAGCCTCGTGCGGGGGCAGCGCGCATTATTGCAACACACGTACAGGCGCACTGCCGGGTTGACCTGCTTTTTGCGCCCCGTTTGCCCCATTTGCCGCCGCCTCGCCTATCCTAGTGCGCTGGCGCGCGGCCGTGGCCCGGCTGTCCCCGCTGCCGGTGCCCCGCTGCCAAGCGCCGCCATCAGACAGGAACAAGAACAAAGGAGAGTGGCCTTGAGCAGTCCATCCGCGGCATCGCGCAACCGCCCGGCCGGCACGAGGCCGGACAACAGCGCCGACGATTACCAGATGCTGTTCCAGCTCGCCCCCGTGTCGCTGTGGCTGGAAGACTTCAGCGATGTGCGGGTGCATTTCGAACAGCTGCGCCGCGACGGGGTCACCGACCTGCGCGCCTACCTGCGCGCCAATCCGCACCAGGTAGCGCAATGCTCGTCGCTGATCCGCGTGATCGACGTCAACCAGCGCACGCTCGACCTGTTCCGCGCGGCCGACCTCCACGACCTCATCGCCAACCTCGAAACGGTCTTCCGCGACGACATGTTCGACCAGCACGTGGAAGAACTCGGCCAGCTCTGGGACGGCGGCAGCCGCTTTTCCAGCCAGACCGTCAACTACACGCTGGACGGCGAACGCCTCGACATCCGGCTCGAAGCCACGGTGATGCCCGGCCATGAAGGCACATGGGAGCGCGTGCTGCTGTCGATCGAAGACATCACCGCGCGCGTGCGCACCGAACGCGAGTTGCGCCGCAGCGAGCAATATGCCGTTGGCCTGTTCGAACACTCGCCGGTGTCGCTGTGGGTGGAGGACTTCAGCGCGGTCAAGGTGCTGCTCGATGAAGTGCGCGCGGCCGGCATCACCGACTTCCGCACCTTCCTCAACGTGCATCCGGACTTCGTCTCGCGCTGCATGCAGGAGATCCGCGTGCTCGACGTCAACCGGCAGACGCTGCTGATGTTTGGCGCCGAGTCCAAGCAGATCCTGTTGTCGCGCCTCGGCGACGTGTTCCGCGACGACATGCGCATCCACTTTGCCGAGCAGCTGGTCGACCTCTGGCACGAAAAGCTGTGGCAGCAGCGCGAGGTCATCAACTACGCGCTCGACGGCCGCCAGGTCGACGTCTTCATGCAGTGGTCGGTCTTCCCCGGCTGCGAAGCCGACTGGGACCAGGTGCTGGTATCGCTGACCGACATCACCGCGCGCAAGAAGGCCGAGGCCTATGTCGAGTTCCTGGGCAAGCACGACGTGCTGACCAAGCTCTACAACCGCGCCTACTACGAAGACGAACTGGCGCGGCTGGGCCGCAAGGGCCCGTGGCCGGTCAACGTGGTGGCGGTGGACCTGAACGGGCTGAAAGTGGTCAACGACCAGTTCGGCCACGGCGACGGCGACGGACTGCTGCGCCGCACCGGCGAGGTGCTGAAGAAGGCGGTGGGCGACCAGGCCTGCGTGGCGCGCATCGGCGGCGATGAATTCATGGTGCTGCTGCCCGGCCGCGACGAGCGCGGCGCCGCCACGGTGGTCGAGCAGATCGAACAGGTGGTGGAACTGAACAACACCTTCTATCCCGGCGTGCGCCTGAGCTTCTCTATCGGCCACGCCACCTGCGTGCAGGGCGAGCGCCTCACCGACGCGGTCAAGGTGGCCGACAGCCGCATGTACGAAGCCAAGCGCGCGCACTATGAGGCGCTGGGCAACGAGCGGCGCCGCGGCAACTGAAGCAGTCCAACGCAAGAGAGCCGGCATGTGCCGGCTCTCTTGCTGATGACTTCCCGCGAATTACAGGAAGATGACCAGGGCCACGCCCCCCACGATCAGGCCGAATTTGGCCACGTAGTACAGCTGGCGGTTCCATGCCTTGAAGCGGCGGCGATATTGCCCGCCCAGCCAGACAAAGCGGAACAGCTTGTTGATCATGCCGGTCTGGTCGTGCTCGTCGTTGGGCGAGCTGGCCGCGGTCATGACCTTGCGGCCCATCCAGTGGTTGAACCTGGCGGCCCAGCCATAGCGCATCGGCCGCTCGATATCGCAGAACAGGATCAGGCGGTTGGCGTCGCTGCGGTTCTCGGCCCAGTGCAGGTAGGTTTCGTCGAACACCACGCCCTTGCCGTCGCGCCAGCTGTGGCGCTCGCCGTCGACCTCGATAAAGCAGCGGTCATCGTTGGGTGTGGACAAACCCAGGTGGTAGCGCAGCGAGCCGGCGAACGGGTCGCGGTGCGGATTGAGCTTGCCGCCCGGCGGCAGCTCGGCGAACATTGCGGCCTTCACGCTCGGCAGCTCGCGCAGCAGGGCCACGGTCTTGGGGCACAGCACTTCCGCGGACGGGTGCTGGGCCTCGTACCACTTCAGGTAGAAGCGCTTCCAGCCATACTTGAAGAACGAGTTGAAGCCGGCGTCGTCGTTCTTGTCCGCGGCCTTGATCTTGCGCATCGCGGCCAGCGCCAGGCCTTCATCGCGGATCTCCGGCCACGCGGTGCGCAGTTTCTCCAGGTCCGGGAAATTTTCGACCGGAATGTATGGCGTGCGCGGCACGCCCGAGAACGCATACATGAAGCAGTTGATCGGCGCGACCAGCGCCGAATGGTCCAGCAGCTGGCGCCAGATCTTCAGCCTTACCTTGCCGCGGAAGTGCACATACAGGATGGCACCGAGGTAGCCCGCGACGATTATCCACTTGATCACCCGAAGTCCTCCTGGTTGGCCGCCCTGGCGCGCCGATGACTGGCGCAGCAGGCAGGCTGGGCGAAAACCGGCATTTTACCGAAATGGCCGGCACGCCGCAGCTAGTGGCGGCTGAGGCACATCACAGCGAGAGGCAATCTAGGACTCGCGATCCTGCCCGCCGCGCGACTGGCGCGCGATGCGATCGATCAGCGCCTGGGCATCCTCGGGCATGCCCTGCAGTGTCAGCAAGCGGGCGTTGAGCACGAGGTTTTCCAGCACCAGCTTGGCGGTCGAGGCCCACATCGTGGCCAGCAGCGCTTCCATCGGCATGCCGGAGGCTTCCATCTGCTCGGAGCGCTCGGCGATCAGCCGGCACGCCAGCTGGCGCAGCGCGCGGTCGTCGAACGGCAGGTCGGCGTAGTCGATCGGGTCTTCCTTCTCGACCTCGGCCATCAGTTGCAGCAGGGTGTCTTCTGTCATGGGCAGACTCCTGGCAAGGCATGAACGCGATGGGCACCGCCAGTCACGCGGCGACGAACTGCTCAGCATCGCGCTTGACCTGACCGGCATTGCCATAGCCTACCATCGCATCGGCCATCGGGCCACGATGCCTCCCTGCCGCGCGCCGGCGGCTGTGCCTTCCGTTCGGCGCCGTGGCGCGAATGCAGCGCGCCGTGGCCGGTCAATGACCGGCCGCGGCGGCGAGCGTGGCGCTATGTTCAGAGCGCCGGCGGCTGGCGACGGAAGCCGACGCCGAAGCGGTTCCACGCATTGATCATCGAGATCAGCAAGGTCAGGTCGGCAATTTCCTTCTCCGTGAACTGCTCGCGCACCGCGTTGTAGTCAGCGTCGGGCGCCTGGCTTTGCGCCAGCAGCGTCAGCGCCTCGGTCCAGGCCAGCGCGGCACGCTCGCGCGCGGTGAACCAGCTCACTTCGCGCCAGGCCGGCAGCAGGCTCAGCCGGCGATCGCTCTCGCCGTGCTTGCGCGCGTCGGTCACATGCATGTCGAGGCAGAAGGCGCAGCCGTTGATCTGCGAGGCGCGGATCTTCACCAGTTCCTTCAGGCTGTTTTCGAGTCCGCAGCGGGCAAGGTAGATCTCCACGCCGACCATGGCCTTGTAGGCATCCGGGGCCACGTCTTGCCAGTTCATGCGTTCTTCCATGTCGATTCTCCAGGGTTCCGGTAGTTGAGTGATTGGCGGGCGCTGGCCCGTTGGACTCAAAGATAGTCCTGGCGATTGGCTCCGTACACCGCCAATTTCCGTCAAAATTGGTAGACCAATTTCCAGGCAAAGACCATGGAGCTCCATCTCGCGCTGGACCACGCCGGCGACCTTACCGCGCAGATCGTCCACCAGATCCGCGACGCCATCCAGGCCGGGCGCCTGGAAGCCGGCGCGCGCATGCCGCCCACGCGGCTCCTCGGCACGCAGCTGGGCGTCGCGCGCAAGACCGTGACCACCGCCTACGAGCGGCTGGTGGCGGAGGGCTGGCTGCACGCGCGCGTCGGCGACGGCACCTATGTCGCCGAGGGGCTGGCGCGCAAGCCGGTGCGCATCGCCGCCGCGCCGGTGCTGCCGCCGGCGGTGCAGCGCTGGATGGCTGTCCAGACGCCCTTCCTCGGGCCGGTCGGCGGTGCGCGCTATGCCTTCCAGCCGGGCCAGGCCGACACCTCACGGTTTCCGCACGAAGCCTGGTCGCGCTGCGTGCGCGCGGCATTGGCGGCGGAGCGGCAGCGCCCACCCGGGCCTGCGGATCCATGTGGCGAGATGCCCCTGCGTCAGGCCATTGCCAGCCATATCGCCTTCACCCGGGGTGTACAGAGTTCTCCGACGGATATCCTGGTCACCGGCGGCGCGCAGCAGGGCATCGACCTGGCAGCCCGGTTGCTGCTGGGGCCGGGCGCCGTGGTGGCGATGGAGGATCCCGGCTACCCGATGGCGCGCGCGCTGTTCCAGGGGCTGGGCGCGCGCGTGGTGCCGGTGCCGGTCGACGGCGAAGGACTGGTGGTGGAGGCACTGCCCGGCGAGGCGACAATGGTCTTCGTCACGCCATCGCACCAGTCGCCGCTGGGCGTGCCGATGAGCCTGGCGCGGCGCCAGGCGCTGCTCGACTGGGCCGCGCGCCGCCACGCGGTCATCCTGGAGGACGACTACGACAGCGAGTTCCGCTATGGCGGGCAGGCGCTGGACGCACTGCAGACGCTGGACCGCCATGGGCGGGTGGTGTACCTGGGAACGTTTTCCAAGACGCTGCTGGCCAACCTGCGCTGCGGTTACCTGGTGGTGCCGCCATGGCTGATGCCGGTGGCACGCAAGGTCAAGCACCTGATGGACTGGTACACCCCGACGCTGACCCAGCAGGCGCTGGCGCGCTTCCTGTCGGAGGGCCACCTGCTGCGCCATATCCGGCGCTCGCACGCGCGCCATGCGCAGCGGCGCGCGCGGCTGCTGGCGCGGCTGCACGGCGACCTGTCACCTTGGCTCGAAGCCCTGCCGGCAATCGCCGGCTTTCACCTGGCAGCGCGGTTGCGCGTGCCGGTGGCTAGCGACGCGCTGATGGCCGTGGCGCGGCTCGCGGACCTGGAACTGGCCACCCTTGACCCCTTCTACGCCACGCCGCCGCCGACCTGCGCCGGCCTGCTGCTCGGCTTTGGCGCCATCGACCTGCTCGACATCGATCCGGCGCTAGACCGGTTGGCAATGGTACTCTCTGCATTGGCCCCGGAGCCGGCGCGCGTCGTGTGACGCTGCCGCCCATTCCGCCAAAAGTGCTGGCCTCAGGGTACGCACCGAATGCGGGGGAGCGCACGCACAGTCATACTGTCGTCCGCCAGCTCCCGTTGAACAAATCGGACGGAGAGCAGTCTCATTCGCACTTCCAACCACACCAGAGTCGCGTTCATGACCAAGCGTTTGTTGTCCGCCATGCGTCAGTACGCATGGTTTTCAGGGGTAAAGCACCATGTCGTGCAGGGCGTCGAAGCCCTGGCGGAGTTGCTCAAGTCCCCTTCCGCCGCGGCGCGCGCCGTCGCGGCCGTGATCGCCGAAACCGAGCACGGCGTGCAGGTCTGGGTTTCGTATCTCGGCAAGCCGCTGGACCCGCACACCAACTACGTGCTGTGGCCGAACCGCTCCCTGCGGCCGGCACGGCGCCGCATCCAGCCCTCCCCGATCGAGCAGTTGCAGATGCGACGGCGGCGCGACGAATAGCCGCGCCCTTCGCTGCATCGACATAGCGCCCCGCCAGTGCCCCTGCGCCGGGCGCCGGTGGCGCTCAGGCGTCCGCCCAGCGGCGCAGCAGGTTGTGGTAGACACCAGTCAGGCCGATCACGGCTTCATGCGACTGGCCGAGTTCCTGCGCCGTCTGGCGGATGCGCCTGTCCATCTCGAACAGCAGCGAACGCTGGCCATCGTCGCGCACCATGCTCTGGATCCAGAAGAACGATGACACCCGTGCGCCGCGCGTGACCGGCGTCACGTGGTGGATGCTCGTGGCCGGGTACAGCACCATATGCCCGGCCGGCAGCTTCACGCGTTGCTGGCCGTAGGTATCCTCGACCACCAGTTCTCCGCCGTCGTACTGGTCCGGCTCGGTCAGGAACAGCGTAGCCGACAGGTCGCTGCGGATGCGGAAGCTGGTGCCGCGCAGGTAGCGGATCGCGTTGTCGACATGGTTGGCAAAGGTGTGGCCACCCTCGTAGCGGTTGAACAGCGGCGGATAGACCTTCAGCGGCAGTGCCGCCGAGAAGAACAACGCGTTGTTGCCCAGCGCATCCTGGATCAGGTCGCCAACCTGGCGCGCCGCGGGCGAGCCTTCGGGCAATTGCAGGTTGCGCTTGGCCAGCGCCGACTGGTAGCCCGAGGTTTCATTGCCATCGGTCCACGGCGCGGCGTCGATGACCTGCCGGACCTGCGCCACCTGGGCCTTGGAAAGTACGTCTGGAATCTGCAGCAACATGGTGGCGACAACCTCTGGGCAAGAATGGGGAAAGCGTGCACGCCCCACGGACGCGTCGTGAACGCGTATTGTATGTGAACCCTGCCGCGGCCAGAACAAGAATCATTATTGTTTGAGCTTGCGCAGGCGCCGCCTCCACTACAATGGGTTTTGTGTTCCCGTCATCGCCAAGGAGAAGACATGTCCGAACCGCTACACGACGAAGCGCTGGTCAATCTCTACCTGGAACGAATTTCAGCCCTGTCGGTGAGCGCCTTCGATGGTGCCGATGTCGGCGCCGAGCTCGATGCCGTGATGCGCGAAGCGGTAGCCAAATGCCAGGCGGCAGGCGGACCGCAGGCACAAGGTACGCTGGTGGTGCTGGCCAAGCGGTTGCGCGAGCGCGCGGAAGCGGCCGAGCGCGAAGACCAGGCGCCGGTGCGCGATACCTTTTTGCAGGCGGCACAGCGATTGCCCGCCTGAGCGGTTGCATGCGCAACGCCAACGGATGAGTCGCGAATTTGTCGCGGATTCAGTTCGAAACAAGGAATGAGTCAGGCCGGACGGCCTTGAGAACAACGCCTTGAAGGATGGCGGCGAATGCCGCGAAAGGCGTTGGTTGCGGGGGCAGGACTTGAACCTGCGACCTTCGGGTTATGAGCCCGACGAGCTGCCAACTGCTCCACCCCGCGTCTGAAGAAAACAATTATGCGGTAGTTGCGCGCATCTGGCAAGTCTTTTCTTGGCGTGCGTGGATATCAGTCGGGCGGCGGCCCGAGCAGGCGGTCCACCAACGCATAGCCGGCACCGAATGCCGCCACCTCCGCGGCGTGGCGCGTGGCGAACTGCTGCGAGCCACTCGCCAGTACTTCGGTATCGCCCGCATCCGCGGGATCGACGCCTTCCTGGGCCACGCGGACTTCATAGCCCCATCGGCCGATGCTGCCCCGCCCTTGCGGCAACACCAGGACGTAGACGTCCATGTCGCGGTACTGCTCGACGCGCCAGTCGTTTTCCATGCGCATTGCTCCGGGTTCGGCTTGCTCTGCCCTTGAGTCGAGCCTAGAAGGCGGCAAGGACGCGCGCAAGCCGTGGTGCAGCAAAAAGCGCTGCCGGCGCGGGGACTACAAGCGATGGGGAAGACAGAGAGAGAGGGAGAAGGCAGCAAAACAAAAAGGGCCTCCGTTTCCGGAAGCCCTTTTCTTACTGCATAGGTGGCGCGGCTGGCAGGATTCGAACCCACGACCCCTTGGTTCGTAGCCAAGTACTCTATCCAACTGAGCTACAGCCGCACTCGAGAAAAGAGATTATATCTGAGATTTCAGATTTGTGAACCCCCCTCTGCACTTTTTTCTCATCTTTTTGCGGGCACGGGCCTGCACGCAGCGTTTTTCTATAATGGGAACCCGAAGATGTGATCCGGACCATGAACAAGGCATTTGTCAAAGAGTCCTCAGGCGACGAGGACGACGACCTCCCCGAAGGCGCAACGCCGCTGCCTCCCGGCACCAAGAACTACATCACCGCCGATGGCTACAACCGCCTGCGCAATGAGCTGATGCAGCTGATCGACGTCGACCGGCCCGATGTGGTGCAGATCGTCTCGTGGGCGGCATCCAATGGCGACCGCTCCGAGAACGGCGACTATCTCTACGGCAAGAAGCGCCTGCGCGAGATCGACCGCCGCATCCGCTTCCTGACGCGCCGCCTCGACAAGGCCGAGGTTGTGGATCCCTCATTGCAGGGCGACAACGACCAGATCTTCTTCGGCGCCACCGTCACCTATGCCAACCGCGCCGGCGAAGAGACCACCATCACCATCGTGGGCATGGACGAGGTAGACCTGGACAGCAACCGCGTCAGCTGGATCTCGCCGATCGCCAAGGCGCTGATCAAGGCGCGCGAAGGCGACACCGTGCCGCTGCGCACACCGGCCGGGGTCGAGCAGATCGATATCCTGGAAGTCAGCTACCCGTCAAAAAACAATAAGTAGGCGGGCGCCCGCCTAGCCGTCGTTGCGGTCGCGGAAGATGCGGATGACGTCCGGGTTGCGGCGCAGCCCGCGCATCACGTTGGCCAGGTGCAGTCGGTTCTGCACCTGGATGACGAACTGCATGTAGGTGGCTTCCTGATGGCTGCCGTCCTGCTGCTCCATCGCCACGTGCGCGACGTTGGCATCGGCGGCGGTCAGGTCCGCGGCGACGCGCGCGACGATGCCCTTGACGTTGCGCACCATCACCTTGATCGAGACATCGAAGGCACGCGTGGTCTTCTTTGCCCACATCACGTCGATCCAGTGCTCCGGATCCTTGCTGTGCAGGCGCTTGGCGATCTTGCAGTCCTGTACGTGGATCTGCAGCCCTTCGCCCTTGCCCAGGTAGCCGACGATCGAATCGCCGGGGATCGGGCGGCAGCATGCCGAGAAGATCATCGACATGCCTTCGTCGCCGGTGATCGGCACCGCGGGCGCCTCTTCGCCGGCAAAGGTCTGCACCGCCGCCAGCAGCGCGCTGTCGACGTCGCCGGACAGCTCCTGCAGCAGGATCTCCATGCGCTTGGCCACCACCGCCGGCACGCGCCGGCCCAGCGCCAGGTCGGCGAAGATGTCTTCGCGCTGCTTGTTGCCGGTCCACTGGATCATGCGGTCCCACACCGACTGCGGCACCGCCTTCAGCTCGATGCCGAGCTGGCGCGCGCATTGTTCCAGCAGCCGCTCGCCGAGCTGGATCGCTTCGTCCAGCTTGGTGGTCTTCAGGTAATGGCGGATCGCCGCGCGCGCCTTGCCGGTGCGCACGAACGACAGCCACGCCGGATTCGGCTTGGAGTACGGCGCCGTCACCACCTCGACGATATCGCCGCTCTTGAGTTCGGTGCGCAGCGGCAGCAGTTCGTTGTTGATCTTGACCGCGACGCACTGGTTGCCCAGGTCGCTGTGCACCGCATAGGCAAAGTCCAGCGCCGTGGCGCCGCGCGGCAGCGCGCGGATATGGCCCTTGGGCGTGAACACGTAGACCGCATCCGGGAACAGGTCGATCTTGACGTGCTCGAGGAATTCCTGCGAATCGCCAGTCTGGCTCTGGATATCGAGCAGCGACTGCAGCCACTGGTGCGCCTGCTGCTGGATATCGTTGGCGTGGTCGGCCTGGTGCTTGTACATCCAGTGCGCGGCCACGCCGGCCTCGGCGATCTGGTGCATGTCGCGCGTGCGGATCTGGAACTCGACCGGCGTGCCGAACGGACCCACCAGCGTGGTGTGCAGCGACTGGTAGCCGTTGATCTTGGGGATGGCGATGTAGTCCTTGAACTTGCCGGGCATCGGCTTGTACAGGCCATGCAGCGCGCCCATCGCCATGTAGCAGTGCATCTGCGTTTCCACCACCACGCGAAAACCGTACACATCCAGCACCTGCGAGAACGACAACTGCTTGTCGTGCATCTTGCGGTAGATGCTGTACAGCGTCTTCTCGCGGCCGGACAGTTCGGCCACGATGCCGGCATCGGCCAGCCCCTTCTGCGCGGCCTCGAGGATGCGCTTGACCACTTCGCGCCGGTTGCCGCGCGCGGCCTTGACGGCCTTCTCCAGCGTGGCGTAGCGGAATGGCGAGCCGACCTTGAACGACAGCTCCTGCAGTTCGCGGTAGATGGTGTTGAGACCGAGACGGTGCGCGATCGGCGCATAGATCTCCATGGTCTCCAGCGCGATGCGGCGGCGCTTCTCCGGCGGCACGAAGTCGAGCGTGCGCATGTTGTGCGTACGGTCGGCCAGCTTCACCAGGATCACGCGCACGTCGCGCGCCATCGCCAGCAGCATCTTGCGGAAGCTTTCCGCCTGCGCCTGCTCGCGGCTCTGGAATTCGAGCTTGTCCAGCTTGGTCAGGCCATCGACCAGTTCGGCGACCTTGGGGCCGAATTTCTCGGCCAGCTCGCTCTTGGTGATGCCCTGGTCTTCCATCACGTCGTGCAGCAGCGCCGCCATGATGGACTGCACATCGAGCTTCCAGTCCGCGCACAGCTCGGCCACCGCCACCGGATGGGTGATGTAGGGCTCGCCGCTCTGGCGGTACTGGCCCAGGTGGGCCTCGTCGGAAAACTGGAAGGCCTCGCGTACGCGCGCCAGGTCGGGCGCCTTCAGGTACGCGAGCTTTTCCATCAGCCGGGTGATGGAAATGACCTGCTGGCGCGGCGGCACCGCCGGCTGCGAGGTCGGGCCGAAGAAGTGCCGGTATGACTGCGCCAGCACTGCATCGATAAAGAGGCTGTCCGCCACCGGAGGCGCCGCTTCCTGCACTGCCGCCAGCTCGTCCTGCAGCGCGGGCGCCCTCGCCTTGCCTGGCGCCAGCGCGGGCGCGACGGCACGCTCCCCGACGACATCGTCGCCGAGCGGATCGGGAAGATTGGGAGCGCCGGTGCGCGCGTTCACGGAAGACTGGCCCGGGATGGTGCGCTTACGCGCCGTGGGCGGCGCAGAATCGCCGTGCGCGCCCGCCGCGGGCGTTGGCGGAGAGGAAGGCTGGGAGGGCAGATGCGGCGAAGGCATGGCGGCGGCCCCTGGAATCCGGCGGGAGAGCCTGGAAATATGCTGGCACGTTGCGAGGATGAGCCATGGGCCGGCCGCTCGATCGGGTCGATCAGGTCGGGACCTTCTTCAGCATCTCGATGCCGACCTGGCCCGACGCGATCTCGCGCAATGCCACCACGGTCGGCTTGTCCTTGGCCTCGACCTTGGGCGTGTGGCCCTGCACCAGCTGGCGCGCACGGTACGTGGCCGCCAGGGCGAGCTCGAAGCGATTCGGGATGTGTTTCAGACAATCTTCGACGGTAATACGCGCCATATCAAATCCACCTTGGGACAAAACCTGTTGGGTTGCTATTTTACAGCACGCGGCGGAAAACGCCGGAGGCGCCTCCGCCCACGTGCGTCGGCTCAGTGGATGCCGAGCTCGATGAACAGCTCCGTGTGACGTGCCTTTTGCGACGAAAAGCGCAAACGGGTAGCCCGAACCACGTTGCGCAGCTCTTCCAGCGCATCGTCGAAGATCTCGTTGATGATGACATAGTCCGACTCCGACGCATGCGACATCTCGCTGCCCGCTGCCAGCAGGCGGCGCACGATCACATTGGGCTCGTCCTGGCCGCGCTTCTTCAGGCGCTCTTCCAGCGCGGTCAGCGACGGCGGCAGGATAAAGATCTCGACCGCGTTGGAGAAGCGCTGGTGCACCTGCTGCGCGCCCTGCCAGTCGATCTCGAGCAGCACGTCGTTGCCTTGCGCCATCTGCTGCTCGATCCACACGCGCGAGGTCGCGTAGTAGTTGCCGTGGACCTCGGCCCACTCCAGGAACTCGCCGCGGTCACGCGAGGCGCGGAAGTCGTCGACGCTGACGAAGTGGTATTCGCGGCCGTTCTGCTCGCCCGGGCGCGGCGCGCGCGTGGTATGCGAGATCGACAGGCGGATGGCCGGGTCCTGCGCCAGCAGCGCGTTGACCAGCGTCGACTTGCCGGCTCCCGACGGCGCCACCACCATGAACAGGTTGCCCGGGTAGACGGTGTCGATGGGAGGATGCGGCGCGGTTTGAGACGTTTGGCTCATGATGATGATTCGGTGACTTCGGGGTGATTCTGGTTCTTTGCTGCGTTTGCTGCTGTTGCCGCGTTATTCGAGGTTCTGGACCTGCTCGCGCATCTGCTCGATCAGCAGCTTGAGCTCCATCGAGGCATCGGCCAGCTCCTTGGCGGCGGCCTTGGAACCGAGCGTGTTGGCCTCGCGGTTCAGCTCCTGCATCATGAAGTCGAGGCGCTTGCCGACCTGCCCACCCTTCTTCAGGATATGGCGGGTCTCGTTCAGGTGTGCCTGCAGCCGCGACAGCTCTTCGGCGATATCGATGCGGATGCCGTAGACGGTGGCCTCCTGGCGGATGCGCTCGGCAATCTCGTCGCGGCTCATCGACGGCATGCCGGCGGGTGCGGCCAGGTTGAACGCTTCCTGCAGGCGCTCGGTCAGCTTCTGCTGGTGGTGCGCGATCAGCTGCGGGATCGCCGGCGTCAGGCGCTCGACGATCGCCAGCATGGCGTCGACGCGCTCCATCAGCGTCGCCTTGAGCGCCTCGCCCTCGCGGCGGCGCGCTTCCAGCAGCTGGTCCAGCGCCTCGCGCGCGGCGCCGGTCACGGCTTCGCGCAACGCTTCCTGCGACAGCTCGGGCTCGACCAGCACGCCCGGCCAGCGCAGGATCTCGCCCATGCGCAGCGTGCCGGCGCTGGGGAAGGTGCCGGCCACGGTGGTTTCCAGCGCGCGGATCTGCGACAGCAGGCCGTCATTGAGCGCCAGCGTGGCGCCGCCCGAATCGGTGCGCTGCAGGTTGATGCGGCATTCCAGCTTGCCGCGCGACAGCTCGGCCATCAGCATCTCGCGCAGCGCCGGCTCAAAGGCGCGGCACTCTTCCGGGGCCCGGAACAACAGGTCGAGGAAACGCGAATTGACAGTGCGGAATTCCACCGAAACGGAGGCGGTGCGCCCGCTCGGCTCGCCCTGTGCGTTGGTCAGTGGCGCCTGGCGCGTGGCCAGGCCATAGCCTGTCATGCTGTGGATCATTGGATGTTCTCGTGAGTGGAGGCGGCCCTGGGGCGATGGCGGCCCGCAGGCACCCTCCTCGAGCCTCCCGCAACCGCATCCCGGGAGCGCTCTCAAAACGTTGAAAGGAGGGCAACAATGCCCGTATTTGTGTTCTTTACAAGTGACCGATTAGCCCGGACAATCCGTTGGCAAATCCGCGGAGGCAAATCCGGTCCCTATTCCCATGACAGAGTCCAAGGGCACGACACAACTGAAGAGTGCACCGCTGCCCGTCGGCACGCTGTTGTCCAACTATCGTATTGTAAAGAAGTTGGCCAGCGGGGGGTTCAGTTTCGTCTACCTGGCCACCGATGAAACCGGCGCGCCGGTCGCGATCAAGGAGTACCTGCCGTCGTCGCTGGCGCGGCGCAACCCGGGCGAGCTGATCCCCGTGGTGCCCGAGGAAAACGCCGCGGCATTCCGGCTCGGCCTGAAGTATTTCTTCGAAGAGGGCCGCTCGCTGGCCCGCATTTCCCATCCCAGCGTGGTGCGCGTGGTGAACTTCTTCCGCGAGAACGCCACGGTCTACATGGTGATGAACTACGAGCTGGGCAAGACGCTGCAGGAGCACGTGCTGGCGGCCCGGCAGCAGGGCCGCGCCAAGGTGCTGCGCGAGCATTTCATGCGCAAGGTCTTCCACGACCTGATGAGCGGCCTGCGCGAAGTGCATATCCACAAGCTGCTGCACCTGGACATCAAGCCCGGCAACATCTACCTGCGCGAGGACGAGTCGCCCATCCTGCTGGATTTCGGCGCCGCGCGGCAGACGCTGACCATGGAAGCGGCACGCTTCCAGCCAATGTACACGCCCGGCTTCGCCGCGCCCGAGCTGTACGGCAAGCATTCCGACCTGGGCCCCTGGACCGATATCTACAGCCTGGGCGCCACGCTTTATGCCTGCATGGCCGGGATGCCGCCGCAGGAAGCCAACCAGCGCGAGAAGGACGACCGCATGGGCGAGGCGCTGGTGCGGCTGCGCAGCAGCTACACCAACGGCCTGGTCGACCTGGTCGAATGGTGCCTGCGGCTGGCGCCGTCGGAGCGGCCGCAGAGCGTGTTCCGGCTGCAGAAGGAGCTGCGCGAGCAGACCAACGCGCTGAGCGAGCAGGCGCTGCTGGCGGCCGCGCCGCCGGCCCCTGCCGAGCGCCCTGCCCCCGCTTCGCGCTTCCTCACGCTGCTGCGCCGCCGCGACGAGCCGGCCCCCGGCGCAAGCGTAGAATAAATCACAAATCGCGTCCGCCGTGGCGCGCTGACCTTACTGAATTTCCAAAGCCAACATGCGATTCTCTGTCTACCAGGAAAGCAGGAAAGGCGGCCGCCGCGTCAACCAGGACCGCATGGGCTATTGCTTCACGCGCGACGCGCTGCTGATGGTGCTGGCCGACGGGCTCGGCGGCCACGCGCACGGCGAAGTCGCGGCGCAGCAGGCGCTGCAGACGCTCGCGCGGCAGTTCCAGACCCAGGCGCGCCCGGCGATACGAAACCCCGCGGAGTTCCTGCAGGACACGATCATGCTGGCGCACCGCGAAATCCACCGCTACGCGGAAGCCAACCGGATGGCCGACGTGCCGCGCACCACGGTGGTCTGCTGCCTGGTCCAGCACGGCCAGGTCTACTGGGCCCATGCCGGCGACTCCCGCTATTACCTGCTGCGCAAGGGCCGCCTGCTGACGCGCACGCGCGACCATTCCAAGATCGAGAACCTGCTGCAGCAGGAACGCGTGCTGCCGATGCACGTGGCCAACCACCCTGAGCGCAACAAGCTCTACAACTGCCTGGGTTCGCCCAACCTGCCGCTGATCGACCTGGGCGGCCCGGTGCGGCTGGAGCCCGGCGATGTCGCCTTGCTCTGCTCCGACGGCCTGTGGGGGCCACTGGACGAGCAGGCGCTGGTCGACAAGCTGTCGCGGCTGTCGGTGGTGCAGGCGGTGCCGGCGCTGATCGAGCTGGCGCTGCAGAACGCCGGCGAAGGTGCCGACAACACCACCGGCATCGCCATGATGTGGGAGCTCGACAACAACGCCACCGGGCCGGATTCGGTGATGACCGATACGCTGCCGCTGAACGCGTTCACCACGTCGATCCTGGACCGCACCGGCACGGACAGCGACCTGCTGTCCGAGGAAGAGATCGAGCGCTCGATCGCCGAGATCCGCGCGGCCATCGACAAGACCAGCAACCTGATGCGCTGACCTGCCCCCCCACGGCCTTTGTCGCTCGTCGCGCGCCGGTATGCAGCGCGCGCGGGCCGGCGGCGGTAGAATCGCGGTCTCTCCCCGATTCCGACCCGAACATCCCATGCGACCCAGCGGCCGCGCAGCCGATGCGCTGCGTTCCATCAGCCTTATCCGCCACTACACCCGCCACGCCGAGGGCTCCGTCCTCTGTGCCTTTGGCGACACCAAGGTGCTCTGCACCGCCAGCGTGCTGGCCAAGGTGCCGCCGCACAAGAAAGGCAGCGGCGAGGGCTGGGTTACGGCCGAATACGGCATGCTGCCCCGCGCCACCCACACCCGCTCGGACCGCGAGGCCGCGCGCGGCAAGCAGACCGGGCGCACGCAGGAAATCCAGCGCCTGATCGGCCGGGCCATGCGCTCGGTGTTCGACCTCGCGGCGCTGGGCGAGTACACCATCCACCTCGACTGCGACGTGCTGCAGGCCGACGGCGGCACCCGCACCGCGGCCATCACCGGCGCCTTTGTCGCCGCGCACGACGCGGTCGCCACCATGCTGCGCGATGGCCTGATCGCCGCCAGCCCGATCCGCGACCACGTGGCCGCGGTCTCGGTCGGCATGGTCGACGGCGTGCCGGTGCTCGACCTGGACTACGCCGAGGACAGCAGCTGCGACACCGACATGAACGTGGTCATGACCGGCAGCGGCGGCTTTGTCGAGGTACAGGGCACTGCCGAAGGCGCGCCTTTCAGCCGCGCCGACCTCGACGCCATGACGCGCCTGGCGGAAGCCGGCATTGCCCGCCTGGTGCAGCACCAGCGCGAAGCGCTCGGCCTGGCCTGACAGGATCCGACCATGCAACGACTGGTACTGGCCTCCAACAACCCCGGCAAGCTGCGCGAATTCGGCACGCTGCTGGCCCCCCTCGGCTTCGATGTGGTGCCGCAGGGCGACCTGGGCATTCCCGAGGCCGAAGAACCCTTCGTCACCTTTGTCGAGAACGCGCTGACCAAGGCGCGCCACGCCAGCCGGCTGTCCGGCCTGCCCGCGCTGGCCGATGATTCCGGCATCAGCGCGCGCGCGCTCGGCGGCGCACCGGGCGTCTATTCGGCGCGCTACGCGCAGATGGCCGGCAAGCCCAGGTCGGATGCGGCCAACAACGCGCACCTGGTGTCGCAACTGGCCGGCAAGCTGGACCGCCACGCGCACTATTACTGCGTGCTGGTGTTGGTGCGCCATGCCGAGGATCCCTGCCCGCTGATTGCCGAGGGCGTGTGGCATGGCGAGGTCGTCGACGCGCCCCGCGGCGCGGGCGGCTTTGGCTACGATCCGCATTTCCTGCTGCCGGGGCTGGGCAAGACTGCCGCCGAGCTGTCGGCAGAAGAGAAGAACGCGGTCAGCCACCGCGCGCAGGCGCTGCGTGCACTGGTGGCCAGGCTGCAGGCCGATGCCGCGCAGCGCAGCAGCCGATGATCCCGATCGTACCGGCCGGCAGCGCGCCGTCCGCCGCTTCTCCCACCGACAGCAAGCAGCTGTGGCTCAAACCCGGGCAGATCAGCCTGCCCGGCTCGCCGCCGCTGTCGCTGTACGTGCATATCCCGTGGTGCGTGCGCAAGTGCCCGTATTGCGATTTCAATTCGCACGCGGCGCCGGGCGCCGACAACCATGAGATCCCGGAAGAGCTCTACCTGGACGCGCTGCGCGCGGACCTGGAGCAGTCGCTGCCGCTGGTGTGGGGCCGTCCCGTGCATACCGTCTTTATCGGCGGCGGCACGCCCAGCCTGCTGTCGGCCGCCGGTATGGACCGGCTGCTGTCCGATCTCCGCGCCTTGCTGCCTCTCGATGCCGACGCCGAGATCACGATGGAGGCCAATCCCGGCACCTTCGAGGCCGACAAGTTCGCCAGTTACCGCGCCAGCGGCATCAACCGGCTGTCGATCGGCATCCAGAGCTTCAACGACCGGCACCTGGAGGCACTTGGGCGCATCCATGGCGGCGCCGAGGCGCGCAAGGCGATCGATATCGCGCAGGCGAGCTTCGACAACATCAATCTCGACGTCATGTACGCCCTGCCCGGGCAGACGCTGGACGAATGCCGGCAGGATCTGGAGGCCGCGCTGTCGTACGGCACCACGCACCTGTCGCTGTACCACCTGACGCTGGAGCCAAACACGCTGTTCGCCAAATTCCCGCCCGCGCTGCCGGACGACGACAGCGCGTACGAGATGCAGGACCTGATCGAGGCACGCACCGGCGAGGCGGGCTATCGCCACTACGAGACGTCGGCCTATGCCAGGCCGCATCGCGAGGCGCGCCACAATCTCAACTACTGGCGCTTCGGCGATTACCTCGGCATCGGCGCGGGCGCGCACGGCAAGCTGTCGTTCCCGCACCGCATCGTGCGCCAGATGCGGCACAAGCATCCGGCCACCTACATGGCGCAAGCGCTCGCGGGCAACGCCGTGCAGGAAGCGCGCGACGTGAGCGCCGATGAGCTGCCGTTCGAGTTCATGCTCAATGCGCTGCGCCTCACCGAGGGCGTGCCGGCATCGAGCTTCCAGGACTACACCGGGCTGCCGCTGCGTACCATCAGCAAGCAACTCGCCGAAGCCGAGAAGAAGGGACTGCTGGAAGCGGACCTGACGACCATCCGGCCGACGGAACTGGGGCGGCGCTTTCTCAATGACTTGCAGGAGATGTTCCTGAAGGATTGAGTTGTGGACGCAGAGGCGTCACAAAAGACAAAGGCCACGCAATCGCGTGGCCTTTGCCGTTCCGAACGGGAGGTCAGCGTCAGTACGGCGTCGCCATATCGTTGGCTACGCGTGCACGCATGCCGACCTGCAGGTTGCCCAGGCTCGACTGCGTCACGGTCGCCACGCGGCCATCATCCAGGCGCACGTTGACGCGATACGCGTTCTGCGTATTGCTGCCCGCACGCTTCTCGATCTGGTTGCCCGCCACCGCGCCGACCACGGCACCGCCGATGGTGGCCGCGGTCTGCCCGCGCCCGCCGCCGATCTGGTGGCCCAGCAGGCCGCCGGCGGCACCGCCGATGACCGTGCCGAGCAGGCCCGAGCTGTTTTGCGTGGCAGTGATCGGCTCGATCGATTCAACGCGGCCGTAGTACACCGAGCCGGCAGGCGCCTGCGTGGTGTTGGGGGTCTGGTAGCCCGGAGGCGGCGCCGTGTTGTATCCGGTATTGCTGTAGCCGCCGTTATACGGCGCAGCACAACCAGCCAGCACCGCCACCGCGGTAGCTGCCGGCAGGAACAGCCATTTCTTGCTTTGCATTCGCATATTGAGTTCTCCTCTGTTGCCAGTCGAAGCCGGGATTGCGGCACACACACCGCGCCCGAGCACTCCAATATGAGCGACGACCACATGTGAAGGTTCCGCAATGTCAGACACACGCCGACAGCCGCAGGCGGCAGTGTGGCAGGAAGCTTACGCATGCACGTTCACCGCAGCGCAACGCCACCCGCTGCCACGCAGGCCTTGTATAATGCGCGGCCTGACCGTCAGATCGATGGCAACAAGGCGCCGAAGGATCCGCCCTTTCGCGCTACAATGCCCGCACTTTCCGGAAGCGTGGCCGAGTGGTTTAAGGCAGCAGTCTTGAAAACTGCCGATGGGGTGACCCATCCGTGAGTTCGAATCTCACCGCTTCCGCCAGACAGCAAGACGGCCCGCACCAGGCAACCGGTGCGGGCCGTCTTTATTTGGGCGAGCCTTCCGGACACTGCGTCAGCAACCGGTAGGCTTCCGCCTCAGAAATCTTCAGCCGGTACTTCTGGGCCAGCACGCGCGCAAAGGCATGCGCCGAGTCCGGGTGGCAGTACCGCAACTGCTCCCGGTACGCCTCCACTTCATAGCGCAACCGCCAGCGCCGGCTGGCGAGATACAGCACGCCCATCAGCCCCCAGCTGCGCCAGAACTGGCGCACATGGACTTTTTCGTGTTCGATCAGCGCCTCATCGGCACCGGGCCGCAGCAGGATCAGCGGACCGGGCGTAAAGCCGTCAAACCCGCGCGGGATCAGCCAGCGGGTTTCGACAACCAGACAGAGCGGGGAGCGGCAGTAGCGGAGCATGCGTCAAGCATAGCCCGGATGCTCGCGCTCTGCCTCGCCCTACCTTGCGCTGCGCTCAGGCCGCCGCGCGCAGCGGCGCCGGCGCGGCAGCCGTTGGCATCTCCACCGCCGCCTGGCCGCGCGAACGGCCCGAGCTGAGGTAGCCCGCGATCGATTCCTGCGTCACTTCGCCCAGGTAGTCACCATCCGCACCCATCACCGGCAGCCAGCTGGTGTTGTGCTGGTACATGCGCGACAGCACGATGCGCAGGTGCTCGTCGGACGCCGCGGTCACCGCGAACGGGCGCACCACCTCGCTGCACACGCCCTTGCCGGAGCGGGCGTCGCGGCGCGTCACATAGCCCACCGCGCGCTGCGCGTCGTCCACTACCGGCAGGTGGCGCACGTCGGCATCGTCCATCACGCCCAGCGCCTCGGCCAGCGGCATGTCGGGGCGGCAGCTCGGCGGCATGGTGGCGGCATCGCCGGCGCGCACCAGCAGCAGGCGCTTGAGCGTGTTGTCGTGGCCGACGAAGGCCTGCACGAACTCATCGGCCGGATGGGCCAGCAGCGCGTCGGGGTGGTCGAACTGCACCAGCTTGCCGCTGCGGAACACCGCCACCTTGTCGGCCAGCTTGATGGCTTCGTCGATATCGTGCGAGACCATGATCACGGTCTTGCCGAGCTGGCGCTGCATCTGCAGGAACTCGTTCTGGATGCTCTCGCGATTGATCGGATCGACCGCGCCGAAGGGCTCGTCCATCAGCAGTACCGGCGCATCGGCCGCCAGCGCGCGGATCACGCCGATGCGCTGCTGCTGCCCACCCGACAGTTCGCGCGGATAGCGGCCGAGCATCAGGTTGGGATCGAGCTGCACCATCGCCATCAGTTCGCGCGCGCGCTCGCGGCATTGCTTCTTGTCCCAGCCGAGCAGGCGCGGCACGACCATGATGTTCTCTTCGATGGTCATGTTGGGAAACAGGCCGATCTGCTGGATCACGTAGCCGATCTTGCGGCGCAGGGCCACGCCGTCGATGCCGCGCGTGTCCTCGCCCTCGATGCGCACCGTGCCCGACGTCGGCTCGATCAGGCGGTTGATCATCTTCAGCGTGGTGGTCTTGCCGCAGCCCGACGGGCCCAGGAAGACGCAGATCTCGCCGTTCGGCACCGTCAGCGACACGGCGTCGACGGCGCGCACTTCAGTGCCGTCTTTCTGCTGGAAGGACTTGGTGAGTTGGTCGAGTTCGATCATAGACGGATCCCCTTCGGCGTCAGCACCCGCTGCAACCACTGCAGGAAGGCGTCCGCCACGATGGCGAGCAGGCTGACCAGGACCGCGCCCACGGCCAGCTTGCTCATGTTGCTCTGGCTGATCGCCTGCAGGATCAGCACCCCAAGGCCACCCGCGCCGATGATGGCGGCAATGGTGGCAACCCCGATATTCATCACCACGGCGGTACGCACGCCGCCGAGGATCACCGGCACGGCCAGCGGCAGGTCGACCAGCCGCATGCGTTGCCAGGTGGTCATGCCGATGCCGCGGCCCGCTTCCTGGATGCCGGGGTCGACATTGGCCAGCGCGGTGTAGGTGTTGCGCATGATCGGCAGCAGCGAGTACAGGAACACCGCCGTCACCGCCGGCACGTAGCCGAGCGCGTGGCCGAAGCGCGCGAAGATCGGGATCATCAGCCCGAACAGCGCGATCGACGGCAGCGTCAGCACGATGGTGGCCAGCGCCAGCAGCGGCGTGGCCAGCGCGCGGAAGCGCGTGATCACGATGCCCAGCGGCACCCCGATCAGGATCGCCAGGCCCACCGCCGAACCGACCAGCGCGAGATGCTCGCCGGTCATTTTCAGCAGCGTGGGCCAGCTGTGTTGCAGGTAAGCAAATAGGTCCATTCGCAAGTCCTCAGATCAGTCCGTGGCTGCGCAGGAAGTCCTCCGCGACCTTGTCCACCGGCTGCTGGCCGATGTCCACCTTGTAGTTCATGTCGGTCATGCTCTGGTTGTCGAGCCTGGCCGCCAGCGCGTTGAGCAGGCCCGCCAGTTCCGGATGCTTGTCGAGCACCGGCTTGCGCACCACCGGCACCGCGTTGTATGGCGGGAAGAAATGCAGGTCGTCTTCCAGCAGCACGAGGTCGAAGCCTTTGACGCGGCCATCCGTGGCGTAGACCAGGCCCAGCTCGACCTGGTTGTTCTTCAGCGCGGTGTAGACCAGGCCCGGGTCGAGCTGGATCACGTCGCGGCGCGAGAACGGCAGCTTGTACAGCTGCTTGAGCGGCTCCAGGCCGTCCGGGCGCGCGGCGAATTCCATGTCGACCGCGAACGGGTGGCTGGCATCGGGGCCGGCCTTGCGCATCTGCTCGGCAAACGCCGACAGCGTGGTCACGCCTTTGCCAGCGCGCTCCTTCGGCATCGCCAGCGCGTAGGTGTTATTGATGCCCGAGGCATCCAGCCACACCAGCCCGCGCGCGCCGTCCATCTGCCTGACACGCTCATAGCTTTCCTTCGCGCCCAGCTTTTCCTGGACCTTGTTGAACACGATCAGCGCGGTGCCGGTGTAGTCCCAGACCACGTCGAGCTGGTTGCTCTCCATGGCCTGGCGCATCAGCGTGCTGCCCAGCCCGGCGGTCAGCTCGGTGCTGAAGCCCTTGGCACGCAGGTATTTCGACGTCATCGACGACAGCAGCAGCTGCTCGGTGAAGTTCTTGCCGCCCACGCGGATCGGCGTTGCGGCGGTATTGGCGCCATCGGCGGCATGCGCCCCGGGCGCCGTGGCCAACGCCAGTCCTGCCGCGAATGCGGTGACGGCTGCCACCAGCATCGCGGCGCGCCGCGCGCGGCGGCGGATGAATTGCATCGGGTCTTTCATGTCGGCCCCCTTGGTAAGCGCTGTCAGCGCGTCAGCGCGCCAGCCCGCGGCGGCGCAGGTACATCTGGCCGGCAGCGGCGAACAGCGCGTCCAGCGCCAGTGCCAGCAGCGCGGTGGCGGCCGCGCCCAGCAGCAGCAGCGACTGGTTGTTCAGGTAAATGCCCGGGAAGATCAGCTCGCCCAGGCTGTTGGCGCCGATCAGGAACGACAGCGGCACCGTGCCGACATTGATCACCAGCGCGATGCGGATGCCGGCCAGCATCACCGGCAGCGCGTTCGGCAGTTCCACGCGCACCAGCCGCTGCACCGGCGTCATGCCGATGCCGCGCGCCGCTTCGCGCAGCGTGGGCGAGACGTTGCGCAGCCCCTCGTAGGTGTTGCGCACGATCGGCAGCAGCGAAGCCAGCCACAGCGCCAGGATCGCCGGGCGCTCGCCGATGCCGAGCACCGCCAGCGCGAGTGCCAGCACCGCCAGCGACGGCACCGTGTTGCCGACGTTGAAGACCTGCATCAGCCGGTCGGCCCAGCGGCGCATGCACGGGCGGCTTAGCGCGATGCCGGCCGGGATGCCGGTGGCCAGCGCCAGCGCCATCGAAATCGCGACCAGGCGCAGGTGGTCGGCAACGTCGTAAATCAGGCGCTCCTGATATTTCTGAATCACATCCACGCCAATCCATGCGACCAATGCGGCGATCGCGGCAAGCGTCAGTCCTGCCCAGGCGAAAGACCGGGCCGATTGCTTTGGCATACTCTCCCCTTCTCCGGGGCCGAAAAGAGAGCAAGGCGCCACTTCCCGATCGCGGAAAACAATATGGGCTGGTGGTTGCGGAGATGGAGGCGCCACCGGCCCGGTTCAGATTGCATTGCCGCCATGACCGGCACGATTGCCGGCGGACGGTCTGTGGACCCTTCCGCCTTGGCGGGGAGCCCGATTGACGGGACGCCGGCACATGCGGCCGGGCATTCCCTGATGCGGCGCAACCGGCGACGCGCAAGCGTGACGACCAGTTGGCCAGTGGCAGCGCAGGTATTGAGGTTTTTCGACGCGCCGCCGATCCATTGGCCGTTGACTGGCAAGGGCTGGCGCGGATTCGGCCACCTTGCAATTCACATCAACGGATGACAAAGAGAGCGCTATTATAGCGATCTTCTTCCATCTTGTCATCTTCCCACCTTCCTACCCCCAATTTGCGGCAATTTTATGCTGCCACGGGGCGTTCGCGGTACCGGTCGCCGAGGCCAGCATCGGCTCTCGCGCTGTTCCAATTTCGATAGCGATGTTCTGAGCCTCGACTCACGGATGGAACAATCTGTTGCCTTCCCGCCCTCTACTCTTTCCCAGCCAAACCACTAAATTCACTGGGTAGCTGAAACGACGGGACAGCGCGGCACGATCGCAGCGCCTCCCGCCCACAGGAGAAAGACATGGACACCCGTATCGCCTTCACCACCGTTCCCGCCACCGCCGCGGAAAGCGTGCAACGCTCGCGCTCCGTGGACCGCGTCGTGCGGGGAATCGCCACCTCCGACGGCGCCGGCGTCAAGCTGACCCGCGTGCTGACGCAGAACCTGCAGCGCCGGCTGGACCCGTTCCTGATGCTCGATGCCTTCGGCACCGACAGCAAGGACGACTACGTCGGCGGCTTCCCCGATCACCCGCACCGCGGCTTCGAGACCATCACCTACATGCTGGCCGGCCGCATGCGCCATCGCGACAGCGCGGGCAACGAAGGCCTGCTGCAGAACGGCGGCGCCCAGTGGATGGTGGCCGGCGCCGGCGTGGTGCACTCGGAAATGCCCGAGCAGGAAGACGGCCGCATGGAAGGCTTCCAGCTGTGGCTGAACCTGCCGGCCGCGGACAAGATGACCGCGCCGTGGTACCGCGACATGCCGTCGGCCGAGATTCCGACGGTAGCACTGGGGGACGACGGGAGCGGCGGCACGGTCCGCGTACTGGCCGGCGCCAGCCACGGTGTGGCCGGTGCGGTGACGCGCCCGGTGACCGAGCCGCTCTACCTCGACGTGCACCTGCCGGCCGGACAGGCGTTCACGCAGGCGCTGCCGGCCGGGCATAACGCCTTTGTCTATGTGTACCAGGGCGAGGTGTCGATTGGCGATGGCGACGACAGCGCGGTGGTCGAGGCCCAGCGCATGGGCGTGCTGGACAATGCCGGCACGGCCGACGGCGTGGTGGTGCGGGCCGATGCGGACGCGCGCTTCCTGCTGATCGCCGGCAAGCCGCTGAACGAGCCGATCGCGCAGTACGGCCCGTTCGTGATGAACACGCAGGAGCAGATCTACCAGACGCTGGCGGATTTCCGGGATGGGCGATTCGCGACGATCGCGGCGGGTTCTGGGGCGTAACGCTGGCCGGAGCCCGGGGCGTCCGTGCTTCGGCTGGTTTGCTCCCCTCTCCCGCTAGCGGGAGAGGGGCCGGGGGGGAGGGCCGGCGCTTGCAAGGGGCATTGGCTTCGTGGTGACGCCCGCCCTCACCCCCACCCTTCTGCCATAAATGGGAGAGGGGAGAAAACCCTCGCAGTTCCGGCGTCGTCGGCAACCAAGCCGCCGCCTCCACCAGGAGGCGGCGGCTTTTTTTCGTGCCGCAGCCGGCATGCGACTTGCAACCTGCCTGCAACCGTTGCGGGGACTGGACACTCGCCCGTTTCGGACCTTCCAGCCTCCGCGCACTTATATAATTTGTCACCAATATCGAGCATCACCAGTTCATGATGAATGCTGCAATGCGTCGCGGCGATCCTGCGCCACGCACTGCCGCGCTTTGACTCATCCCGACGTTGCTGCCCTCACAACAACCCGAGCCGCCTCAGTGACATCACAGACCCCTCCCAGGCTGGCGCTTGCCCATATCAGCAAGCGCTATCCGGGCGTCGTCGCCAACGACGACGTCAGCCTTACCGTCGCTCCCGGCGAGATCCACGCCGTACTGGGCGAGAACGGCGCCGGCAAGTCCACCCTGATGAAGATCATCTTCGGCGCCGTCCGGCCCGATGCCGGCGAAATGCACTTCAACGGGGCGCCGGTCACGATCAACAGCCCGCACGATGCCCGCAACCTGGGCATCGCCATGGTGTTCCAGCATTTCTCGCTGTTCGACACGCTGACCGTGACCGAAAACATCGCGCTCGGCCTGCCGGCCAGCCAGCAGGGCAACCAAGGCAACATCAGGCAGCTGGCCGAGCGCATCCGCGCCACCGCCGAGCGCTATGGCCTGCCGCTGGAACCGAACCGCCACGTGCACACGCTGTCGGTCGGCGAGCGCCAGCGCGTGGAGATCGTGCGCGCGCTGCTGGCCAACCCGCAGCTGCTGATCCTGGACGAGCCCACTTCGGTGCTGACGCCGCAGGCAGTGGAAACGCTCTTCGTCACGCTGCGCCAGCTGGCCGACGAAGGCACCAGCATCCTCTACATCAGCCACAAGCTCGATGAGATCCGCGCGCTGTGCCATCACGCCACCGTGATGCGCATGGGCAAGGTCACCGGCGTGTGCGATCCGCGCCAGGAAACCGCGGCGTCGCTGTCGCGGCTGATGATCGGCGGCGAACCGCCGCGCGAGGCCCGCGTCGCCGCCGAACGCGGCCCGGTGCGGCTGAGCGTGCAGGAACTGTCGCTGCCGCGCTCGCATGCCTTTGCCACCGAACTCGAGCGGATATCGCTCGACGTGCATGCGGGCGAGATCGTCGGCATCGCCGGCGTTTCCGGCAATGGCCAGCAGGAATTGCTCGCCGCGCTGTCAGGAGAAGACACGCGCGCGTCGAATGTCTCGGTACAGCTTGGCGGCAAGCCGGTCGGCAAGCTCGATGCGCGCCAGCGCCGACGCGCGGGGCTGGCATTCGTGCCGGAAGAACGCCTTGGCCGCGGCGCGGTGCCGGGCATGAGCCTGGCCACCAATATCCTGCTGTCGCACCAGACGCCGCCCTATGTACGGCAAGGCATGATCTCGCCGCGTGCGGCGACCGGGCTCGCGGTGGCGGTGATCAACCGCTTCCGCGTCAAGACCAGCGGGCCGGATGCGCTGGCGCGCAGCCTGTCCGGCGGCAACCTGCAGAAATTCATTGTCGGCCGCGAGATCGAAAGCGGCCCGAAGGTACTGATCGTGGCGCAACCGACGTGGGGCGTGGACGTGGGCGCCGCGGCGCAGATCCATAATGAGATCCTGGCGCTGAAGGCCACCGGGTGCGCCATCCTGGTGGTGTCGGAAGAACTCGACGAGCTGTTTGCGATCTGCGACCGGCTGCACGTGATCGCCAAGGGGCACCTGTCGCCGTCGGTGCCGACCGAAACCGCCACGCGCGAGCAGGTCGGCCTGTGGATGAGCGGCTTGTGGGAAGGCGGTCCCGCCAAGGCAGGCAATGCGGAGGTGGCAAGCCATGGCTGATGTGCGACGCTTCTTCCCCCGTTCCCCGCTCACGCTGGCACCGCGCGGTCTGCCGTCGCGCACCATGGCCTACGCCTCGCCGGTGGTCGCGCTGGCGCTGACGCTGTTGTTCGGCGCGCTGCTGTTCCTGGTGCTCGGCAAGGACCCGGTGGCCGCGCTCAAGGTGTTCCTGGCCGATCCGCTGCGCGACAAGCGCGCCATCGGGGAAGTTTTGCTGAAGACGGTGCCGCTGGTGCTGTGCGCGCTGGGGCTTTCGGTGTGCTACCGGGCCAATGTGTGGAACATCGGTGCCGACGGACAGCTGATCGCCGGCGGCATCTGCGCGGGCGCTGCGGTGCTGTATTTCGACGTGCCGGGGCAAACGATGAACGGCACCGTGGTGCTGGTGCTGGCCTCGCTCGCCGGCATCGTCGGCGGCATGGCGTGGGCTTCGCTCACGGCGCTGCTAAAGGACAGGTTCAACGCCAACGAGATCCTGGTCTCGCTGATGCTCACCTATATCGCGCAGCAGCTTCTGCTGTGGGTGGTCAACGGGCCGCTGAAGGATCCCGACGGCATGAACTTCCCGCAGTCCAAGGTGTTCTCGTCCGAGTTCCTGCTGCCCAACCTGATGTCGGGCTCGCGCCTGCACGCCGGCTTTGCGGTGATGCTGGTGCTGGTGGCAGTGATGACGGTGTTCGTGTTCCGCAGCTTTGCCGGGTATCGCCTGCAAGTGGGCGGCACGGCGCCGTCAGCGGCGCGCTACGCGGGCTTTTCAGCACGCAGCGCGTTGTGGAGCGCGCTGCTGATCTCCGGCGCCACGGCAGGACTGGCGGGCGCATTTGAAGTGGTCGGCCCGATCGGCCAGCTGTTGCCGTCGATCTCGCCGGGCTACGGCTTCACCGCGATCATCGTCGCGTTTATCGGCCGGCTGCACCCGGTCGGCACCGTCTTCGGCGGCATCATGATGTCGCTGTTCTATATCGGCGGCGAGATGGCGCAGTCGCGCCTGGGCCTGCCTTCGGCCATCGGCTGGGTGTTCCAGGGCATGCTGCTGTTCTTCCTGCTGGCCTGCGACACATTGATCGAAAACCGCCTGCGCTGGCGCGCCGCCACGGCCTGAGCGGAGCAAGACAAAGAACATGGAACAACTCGCTCCCCTCATCGCCACCGCCATCAACGCGGGCACGCCGCTGCTGCTCGCGGCACTCGGTCTGCTGATCAACGAGCGCTCGGGCGTACTCAACCTGGGCGCCGAAGGCATGATGCTGGTCGCCGCGGTGGCCGGCTTCATGGTCGGCTACCAGACCCAGTCGCCGCTGCTCGGCTTTGCCGCCGGCGCGCTGGCCGGCATGCTGATGGCCACGCTGTTCTCATGGCTGGCGCTGGTGCTCGCCACCAACCAGGTCGCCACCGGCCTGGCGCTGTCGATCTTCGGCACCGGGCTGTCGGCCTTCATGGGCCAGCGCTTCGTCGGTTTTGCCATGCCGGCGCAGGCCAAGGCCGTGCCCGGGCTGGCGGACCTGCCCTTCGTCGGCCCGGCGTTCTTCCAGCATCACTGGATGGTGTATTTCAGCCTGCTGCTGTGCCTTGCCATCATGTGGTTCCTGTTCCGCACGCGCGCGGGCCTGACGCTGCGCGCGATCGGCGAGTCGCCGGAATCCGCGCACGCGCTGGGCTATCCGGTGCGCACCATCCGCTTCGGTGCGCTGCTGTTCGGCGGCGCCTGCTGCGGGCTGGCGGGCGCCTACCTGTCGCTGGTCTACACCCCGATGTGGGTCGAGAACCTGGTCGCCGGCCGCGGCTGGATCGCGCTGGCGCTGACCACCTTCGCTACCTGGCGCCCCGGCCGCGTGCTGATCGGCGCGTGGCTGTTCGGCGGCGTGACGATCCTGCAGTTCTACCTGCAGGGCATTGGCGTATCGGTGCCGTCGCAGTTCCTGTCGATGCTGCCGTACGCGGCCACCATCGTGGTGCTGGCGCTGATCTCGCGCAACCCGGCGTGGATACGCCTGAACATGCCGGCATCGCTGGGCAAGCCGTTCCGGCCCGGCAATGCCTGATCGGTATTGTCTGACCGCTTTACCTGACGGAAATCCCCGAGCTACCAACAATTCACACAAGGAGAAATCATGATCGTCACGCGCAGGAAGACCCTGGCGGCCCTGGCCGCCACCGCAGTGCTGGCCCTGGCCGGCTGCGGCAAGAAGGAAGCCGACAAGCCTGCCGAGACCGCCGGCGCCGCTTCCGCGCCCGCTGCCGGGCAGGCGGCCGAGCCGCTCAAGGTCGCCTTCGTCTATATCGGCCCGGTCGGCGATGCCGGCTGGACCTACGCGCATGACAACGGCCGCAAGGCCGTGGAAGAAAAGTTCGGCAGCAAGGTCAAGACCACCTTCGTCGAGAACGTGCCCGAATCCGCCGCCGATGCGGAGCGCGTGTTCCGCGACCTGGCCAGCCAGGGCAACAAGCTGATCTTCGGCACCACCTTCGGCTACATGGAATCGATGCTCAAGGTCGCCAGGGAATTCCCGGACGTGAAGTTCGAGCACGCCACCGGCTTCAAGACCGCCGACAACATGGCCCAGTACGACGTGCGCACCTATGAAGGCGCATACCTGGCGGGGGTGGTCGCCGGCAAGATGAGCAAGACCGGCAAGATGGGCGTGGTCGCGTCGGTGCCCATCCCCGAGGTGATCCGCAATATCGACTCGTTCACGCTGGGCGCGCGCAGCGTCAACCCAAATGCCACGGTCAAGGTGGTGTGGGTCAACAAGTGGTTCGACCCGGGCAAGGAACGCGAAGCCGCCACCACGCTGATCGGCCAGGGCGTCGACATGCTGATGCAGAACACCGACTCCGCCGCCGTGGTGCAGACCGCGCAGGAGAAGGGGGTGCATGCCTTCGGCTGGGACAGCGACATGACCAAGTTCGGTGAGAAGGCCCACCTGGCCGCGTCGGTGATCTCGTGGGGCGTTTACTACAACAAGGTGGTCGAAGACGTGCTGAACAACCAGTGGAAGAACGGCACCACGTGGTGGGGCCTGAAGGAAGGCATGATCGACCTGAAGTCGTTCAACGCGGTCGTGCCCGAGGACGTGAAGAAGCTGGTCGAGGAGCGCAAGAAGGGCATTGCCGATGGCAGCGCGCCGATCTGGAAGGGTCCGATCAAGGACAACACCGGCACGGAGCAGCTGGCAAAGGATCAGGTCGCGGATGACAAGTTCCTGCACGGCGTGAAGTTCTACGTCGAGGGCGTGGAAGGGAAGATCCCGGGCTGATCGGTCGCTCGACGGCGCTGGGGCGGGCCACAGCGAGACGCACCGCCTCAGCCTTTGACCCCCGCCCCGGTCTATACACCCGGAGAGGGGAGAAAACCGCGGGCACCTGAAGCCGCGATACCACTGCCTCTCCCATCACATCGGCCCTGCGGAACTTGAACCCGCCCACACCGGCCCAACCTCTCTGCGTATGCGCCGATCCCAGGCGCCCGCCATGTGAAGGAGGCCTCTCATGTTGAAGCGATTTTCGGCCCTGTGGACGCTGGTACGCCGTGATGGACGGCTGTTCTGGTATGCGCTGCGCCACCCTGATGCGCCGGCATGGCTGAAACCCGCGGCGATCGGGCTGTTGCTGTACGCGGTTTCGCCGATCGACCTCGTGCCTGACGTGGTCGCGGGCCTCGGCATCATCGACGATGTGGTGCTGATCCCGCTGGCCGTTCATCTGATCCTCAAGCGCCTGCCGCCGCATATCCTGCGCCAGGCGCAGGCGCGCGCCACCGCCACGACTGTCCGGCCCCACTGAGGCGCCAAAAAAATCCCCGGGGCAGCGATTGCCCCGGGGATTTTTTATTCCTGCGCAGCACCGGATCAGCGCGGCAGCAGGATGGTCGAGCCGGTGGTCTTGCGCGCTTCCAGGTCGCGGTGCGCCTGCGCCACTTCAGACAGCGCATAGCGCTGGCGGATATCGACCTTGACCTTGCCGGTCGTGACCGCATCGAACAGGTCGGCCACCATTGGCTCGAGCAGCTCGCGGTGCACCACATAGGTCATCAGCGTCGGGCGCGTCAGCCGCAGCGAACCCTTGTTGCCCAGCACCGAGAGATCGAACGGCGGTACCGGGCCCGAGGCGTTGCCGAAACTCACCATGGTGCCACGTGGCGCCAGGCAGTCGAGCGAGCCCTGGAAGGTGTCCTTGCCGATCGAGTCATAGACCGCCGGCACGCCCTTGCCATTGGTGATCTCCTTGACGCGGTCCACGAACGACTCGCGCGTATAGACGATGGTATGGGCGCAGCCGTTGGCGCGGGCCAGCTCGGCCTTCTCGTCGGTGCCGACGGTACCGATCACGGTCACGCCAAGCGCCTTGAGCCACTGGCTGACGATCAGGCCCACGCCGCCGGCGGCCGCGTGCAGCAGCACCGTGTCGCCCGGCTGTACCTTGTAGCTGTCGCGGATCAGGTATTGCGCGGTAAGGCCCTGCAGCATCATCGCCGCGGCGGTGTCGAACGGGATCGCGTCCGGCAGCCGCACCACGATATCGGCCGGCATGACGCGCACCTGCGCATAAGCGCCGGTCGGGCGGCCGGCATACGCGACGCGGTCGCCCACGCTCACGTGGCCGACGCCCTCGCCCACCGCCTCGACCACGCCCGCGCCTTCCATGCCGAGGCCGCCGGGCAGCGGCTGCTTGTACAGGCCGGTGCGGAAATAGACGTCGATGTAGTTCAGGCCCACCGCCTCGTGGCGCACGCGCACCTGGCCGGGCCCGGGCTCGCCCACTTCCACATCGACCCACTGCATGACTTCAGGACCGCCGGTCTGCTCGATCCGGATGGCTTTGCTCATCTGCGTCGCTCCTTGTTGTGGTGCTGCATCGATCGGGGAAATTTAGCTTGCCTGCGCGCCATCGGCCACGTTGGCCTCGTCGGCCAGGCCTGCGATCATCAGCTCGGCGGTGGCCACGTTGGTCGCGCACGGCACGTTGTGCACGTCGCACGCGCGCACCAGCGCGTTGATGTCCGGTTCATGTGGCTGCGGCGTCATCGGGTCGCGCAGGAACACGACGGCGCGCACGCGCCCTTCGGCCAGCTGCGAGCCGATCTGCAGGTCGCCGCCCCACGGGCCCGACAGCATGCGCGTCACTTCCAGTCCGACCTCGTCGATCAGGCGGCCGCCGGTCGTGCCGGTGGCCAGCAGCTCGCATTGCGAGAGGAACGCGCGGTGGCGCGTGGCGAAGGCGACGATGTCGTCCTTCTTGTGGTCGTGGGCGATCAGCGCGATGCGAGGGCGTGTCATCAGTAATTCCTGGTTGTGGGTGGTCAGACTGCAGCAGGCTGGTGGAAATCAGAACGTGCCGGGGTAGGCGCCGCCGTCGATCAGCAGGTTCTGCCCGGTGATATAGGCGGCGTTGCGGCTGCACAGGAAGGCGCAGGCGGCGCCGAACTCGGCCGGCTCGCCGAAGCGGCGCGTCGGGTTCTGCGCGGCACGGCGCTGCGCCACTTCCTCGACGCTCAGGCCGGCCTTCTTGGCACCGCCTTCCATGGTCTTGCGCAGGCGGTCGGTATTGAACGGCCCGGGCAGCAGGTTGTTGATGGTGACGCCATGCTGCGCCACTTCGCGCGCCACGCCCGCGACAAAGCCGGTCAGGCCGGAGCGCGCGCCGTTGGATAGGCCCAGCACGTCGATCGGCGCCTTGACCGCGCCGCTGGTGATATTGATGATGCGGCCCCACTTGCGCGCGATCATGCCGTCGACGGTGGCCTTGATCAGCTCGATCGGGGTCAGCATGTTGGCGTCGAGCGCGGCCAGCCAGTCGCTGCGCTCCCAGTCGCGGAAGTTGCCCGGCGGCGGGCCGCCGGCATTGTTGACCAGGATGTCGAGGTCGCCCAGCCTGGCGGCGGCATCCAGCGCCGCCTTGCGGCCCTCGGGCGTGGTGATGTCGGTCGCCACCGCGATCACGCGGCGGCCATGGCGGGCGCGCAGGTCGGCGGCGGCCTTCTCCAGCGCCTCGGCGCCGCGCGCCACGATCACCACGTCAACGCCTTCGGCCGCGAGCGCGTCGGCACAGGCAAGTCCAAGGCCCTTGCTGGCGCCGCACACCAGCGCATGCTTGCCGCGCAATCCCAGGTCCATGAGTTTCTCCTTTGTCGGTTGTATTGGTACGGCCTTCGGTTGTCCGGTCCGGCCAATGCATCAGGTTTTCTTTGTCGATAGCAGGTACATGCCGGCCAGCACCAGGGCGCTGCCGGCCAGCTGCACCCCGCTCATCGGCTCGCCCAGCAGCCAGTAGCCGAGCAGCAGCGTCGATACCGGGCCGATCATGCCGGCCTGCGACGCCAGCGGCGCACCGATGCGCGCCACCGCCACCATGGTCATCGACACAGGCAGCACCGTGCAGAAGACCGCGTTGATGAGTGACAGCCACATCACCGGCGCGGGCTGCGCCAGCTCGGCCACAGGCCGGCCCAGCGCCACATACTGGATCGCGCAGCAGGCGGTGGACACGCACATCGCATAAGCCACCAGCCGCAGCGAGCCGATGCGCCGCACCAGCTCGCCGCTCAGGATCAGGTAGACAGCGTACGTCATGGCACTGCCCAGGACCAGCGCGCCGCCCAGCCATACCTGGCTGCCGCTGACGTCGAGGTCATGGGCGAAGACCAGCACGATGCCTGCATAGGCCAGCAGCAGCGACAGCCACTGGCGCGAGCTGATCGGCCGCCGGAACACCAGCGCGGTGGCCAGCAGCACGAACGACGGCGTCAGGAACAGGATCAGCCGCTCCAGCCCTGCGGTGATGTATTGCAGGCCGATGAAATCGAGGAAGCTCGACAGGTAATAGCCGATGAAGCCGAGGAACACCACGCGCCCCCGGTCCGCCCACGACAGCGGCGCCAGGCGGCGCGACTGCCACCAGCCGATCGCCATGAACAGCGGCACGGCGAACAGCATGCGCAGCGTCAGCACCATCACGGCATCGACGTTGTAGCGGTACATCAGCTTGGCGACGATCGCCTTGGCGGAGAACAGCACCGCGCCGACGGCGGCGATGGCAAGCCCCGCGCGCTGCGGCGACGGCAGCGCGGCAGGCGCGGCGAGGGACTTCTGGGAGGCGGGCACGGGAATACGTGGAAAGCGGGCCGCGGGACCGGTGCATACCGGCCCCGCGTCGGCCCCGCGAAGCGACCCGACGATTGTATTCGAAAAGACGCAACCGCATCGGCGGCCGCCCCGGCCTGCCGCGCGTCCTGCCGATCCCCTACAATGGCCGCGCGTCGCCTGCGTCACGGCCGGCGCCACAATAACAACCCCAGGAGACTTCTCGCCATGCCAACCCATCCCGCACACGCCGGCCGCCGCGCGCTGCTGCTCGCTGCGCTGACCGGGGCCGCGGCGCTCGCCGCCAGCTTCGTTGCCGCCGCCGCACCCGGCGACGGCTATCCGTCCCGTCCGATCCGCTTTGTCGTGCCCTACGCCGCCGGCGGCACCACCGACCTGGTGGCGCGCACGGTCGGCCAGCGCGTGGGCGAGAAGCTTGGGCAGCCGGTGGTCATCGAGAACCGCCCCGGCGCCGGCGGCAATGTCGGCATGGACGCCGTGGCCAAGGCCGCGCCGGACGGCTACACCATCGGCTTCGGCGCGATCTCCACCAATGCGCTCAACCCGCATATCTACAAGCAGGTGCCGTTCGACCCGCGCAAGGACTTCACCGCGATCAGCCTGCTCGGCACGTCGACCATCGTGCTGGAGGTCAGCCCGGCGCTGCCGGTGAAGACCGTCAAGGAACTGGTGGCCTACGCCAGGGCCAATCCGGGGCTGACCTATGCGACCGCCGGCACCGGCACCTCGATGCACCTGGCCGGCGCGATGTTCGCGCAGATGACGCAGACCAGCCTGACGCACGCGCCGTACAAGGGCAGCAGCCCGGCCATCAACGACATGCTGGGCGGCCATATCAGCGTGATGTTCGACAACCTGCCGGCATCGCTGCCGCATATCCAGGCGGGCAAGCTGCGCGCACTGGCGGTGGCCGGCAAGCAGCGCGCGCCGTCGCTGCCCGACGTGCCGACGCTGGCCGAAGCGGGGCTGCAAGGCTATGCGGTCGAGCCATGGTTCGGGGTCTATGGGCCGGCCAACCTGCCGCCACCGGTGGTGCAGACGCTGAACAGCGCCTTCGTCGAGGCGCTGGCACGTGCCGATGTGCGCGAGAAGCTGGTGCAGGCGGGCTTCAATCCCAAGGGGTCCAGCGCGGCTGAACTGCAGGCGCTGACGCAGTCGGAATACGAGCGCTTCGGCAAGGTGGCGAAGACGGCAGCGATCACTGTGGAGTAGTTAGCGGACCGGCAGGCAGCGGATATACTCTGGGCACGCTCATCCAACGCATCACGTCGACGTGCCCAACCCCTCCGCATCCTCCGCACCGTCAGCAGACCAGACCGCCCCCGACTACGATTTCACCGAACAGGTCGGCCACCTGCTGCGGCGCGCCTACCAGCGCCACGTGGCGATCTTCCAGCAGACCATCCCGGATTCGCAGCTCACCGCGGCGCAATTCGTGGTGCTGTGCGCGGTCAGGGACCGGCAGCCGTGCTCGCTGAACGAAGTGGTGCGCGCCACGGCGATCGACCAGGCGACGGTGCGCGGCATCATCGAGCGGCTGAAGGCGCGCAAGCTGGTTGCGGTGTCGCATGACCCGAACGACCGGCGCAAGGTGGTGGTGACGGTAACGCCCGGGGGGCTGGCGCTGATCGATGAGACGGTGCCGTTTGCGAAGCAGATCTCGGAGCAGACGTTTGGCGGTTTGAATCCCGCGGAGCGGGTGGCGGTGACGTACCTGCTGCGGAAGATGAGTGAGATCGATGAGGGGAATGGGGGCGCGTGAGCGCCCTTTTTCCTTCGGATTCCCGATTGCTTGCTCCCCTCTCCCGCAAGCGGGAGAGGGAGCCAGACAGCGGTATGCTGAGGCCCTCAGCCCCTCAGCCCCGCAACGCCGCCAGCACCGTCTCCGGCACGAACGGCGGCCGCCGCAGCCGCACACCGAGCGCATCGAACAACGCATTGGCGATCGCCGGTGCTCCCGGCAGCGATGCCGACTCCCCTGCCCCCATCGGCGGCTCTTCCTGCCGCGGCATCAGCACCACCTCGATCGGCGGGATTTCCGGGAACGTCAGCAACGGATAGCTGCCCCACTCGCGGCTGGCAACACCGTCGGCGTCGAAGCGCACCTGCTCCTTCAACACCCGGCTCAACGCCTGCACCACGTTGCCGTGGATCTGGTGGCGCACGCCATCGGGGTTGACCATCATGCCGGTGTCCTGCGCGACCACCAGTTTCTCCACGACGATGCGGCCCGTTGCCGCTTCCACGGCCACATCGACCACCCATGCCGCCCATGCCGCGCCGAATCCGGGGAAGCGGCTGTGGATATAGCGCGCATAGGCAACACCGCGCCCGCGCAGCATGCCGTCGTCGCCAGCTTTGCCGCGCGAACCCTGCGCGCCGCGCTGCCAGCCCGCCGCGTCGGCCACCGCGCGCAGCAGCTCGGCGGCGCGCGTGTCGGGCAGATGGCGCAGCCGGAAATCGATCGGATCGGCGCCGGCTTCGGCGGCCAGTTCATCGATCACGCATTCATGCGCGAACGAATTCGGCAGCGCCGACACGCCCCGCAACCATGACGCCCGCACGATGGCCGGCGTGTCGTCGCAGCCGATGCGGCGCGCGCGGTAGGCATACGGCGGCACAGCGGTGCGGTCGCCCATCTCCAGCGTGCGCGGCGCGTTGGGAACGACGCCGGCGAGCACCAGCGCCAGTGTCGGCGCATCGTTGGACGGATAGCGGCTGGTGAAGTCATAGCCGAGCAGTTCGCCGTCGGTGCCCAGCGTTGCGCTGACATCCATCAGCTGGGCCGCGCCCTTGGGTTCCCACAGGTGTTCCTGCTCGCGGGACAGCTGCACGCGCACCGGGCGGCCGACGGCACGCGACAGCAGCGCGGCATCGGCGCAGACATCGTCCGCGCAATTGCGGCCGTAGCAGCCGGCGGCTTCCATGCGCACGATCTCGATGCTGTCCTCGCCCAGCCCGCACAGGCGTGCCAGGTCGATGCGCAATACGTGCGGGTTCTGCGTGCCCGACCATACCGTGAGCCCATCCTCATGCCAGTCAGCGACCGCGCACGACGGACCGATCGAACCATGCATCTGGTATGGCCAGACGTAATGGCGTTCCAGCGTCTTGCCGGCGCCGGCCGAAGGCATCTCGCCGTCGTTGAGCAGTTCGCGGCGCGTCGCCGGGTTGGCGCGCAGCGCGGGTTCAGGGTCGGCGAGCGGCGGCATCGGCGGCACGGGTTTCCAATGCACCCGCAGCTTGCGCGCGGCAAGCACCGCGTGCTCTTCGCGCTCGGCCACCACGCCGACAAAGTCGCCCTGTACCACCACATCGACCAGTCCCGGCACATCGCGCACCGATTCGCGGTCGACCGCGAGCAGGCTGTTGCCGACAAAGTCGCCGCTGTCGCGGCCGGCGTAAGGCGGCCGCACCACGCGCCCATGCAGCATGCCGGGCACGCGCACGTCATGGACGAAAGTCAGCACGCCGCGCGCCTTGTCGGGGATATCGACGCGGCCCGCGGAGCGGCCGACGATGCGGTAGGACTCCACCGGTTTGATTGGCACGTCTTCGGCCAACGGCAGCGCCACATGCTCGCCTTGCACCAGCGTGCCATAGCCGATGGCGGCGTCGGCTCCCCGGACGCGGAACTCGCCGTCCTGCGCCTCGAGCTGATCGGGCGCCACGCCAAGCTGCTGTGCCGCACGCGCCAGTAGCCACGCGCGCGCCTGCGCCGCGGCACGGCGCAGCGGGATGGCGGAGATCTGGATCGATGCGCTGGCGATCGTCGGACCCTGGTTGGGGGTCGCTTCGGTATGGCCCAGCACCATGCGCACCTGCGACAGCGGCACGTCGAGCTCTTCCGCCACGATCTGCGCCAGCGCCGTGCGAATGCCCGTGCCAAGGTCGACATGGCCATTGAAGGCGAGCACCTCGCCACTGTCGCGCACGGCGATGAAAATATCCGGCAGCGCCGGTACGTAATCCGACGCCGCGCCGGGCTGGCCGGGCGCGGGACGCGCCGCCGCCTGCGGCGCGCGCGTGACCAGCAGCACGCCGGCCGCCTGCAGCAGCGCCAGCCGCAGCGCGCGGGGCGTGGCGGGATCGGCCTGTGCCACGGGTTGCAGGGTCGTTGCCGTCATCGTCTTCCAATCTCCTTCAACGGGGCACCGTTATACTGCCAGCCAACAGAGTCAGAGCCACCCAACCATCATGACGAACTCCACCGCGGCGAAACCGTCCGCCAAGCGAGCTGCCCCAGGCACCCGGGCCAGGCAGGCGCAGGACAGCCGCGAGCGCATCCTTAAAGCCGCGATCAAGGTCTTTGCCCAGCGCGGCTACGACGGTGGCCGCATCGAGCGCATTTCCTCGCTGGCCAAGACCTATGACCGGATGATCTACTACTACTTCGGCAGCAAGGAGAAGCTGTTCGTCGAAGTGCTGGAGACCATCTACCTGCAGCTCAACGAAGCCGAGCAGCAGCTCGAGCACGAACTTGACGCCGCCGACCCCGTGCGCGCGCTGTCGCAGCTGATCGACTTCATCTGGCAGTATTACCTCGACCACCCCGAGTTCGTCGCGATCCTGTCCAGCGAGAACATGAGCCAGGGCAAGCACGCCAAGAAATCGGTCCGGCTCAAGGAAATCTCCAGCTACGCGCTGTCGGTACTCGACGGGATCCTCACGCGCGGCAAGTCCGCCGGGCTGTTCCGTCCCGAGATCGGCGCGCGCGATGTCTACATGGTGATCGCTTCGCTCGGCTACTTCTACAACTCCAACCATCATACGCTCGGCGCCTTCCTGGGCGAGGCCATGATGAGCCCGCCTGCGCTGGCGCACTGGCGCGATGTGATCCAGCAGACAGTGCTGCGCACGGTGACGGTGCCCGGGGCCGTGCCGGAAGCCAGCGTGCCGCCGGCTGCGCCGGCGCGCAAGGCCGCACGAAACAGGCGGGCGGCTGCAGCCTGAGACGCAGCGCCGGGCCGCCAACCTCAAGCGGCGGCGCGGACGCCTTCACCCGCAACCTGCGCCAGCGCTGCGTCGCGCGTGAGCACGGTCGCGTACTTCTGCGCCATGTCGAACAGGTTGGCATCGTGCGGGCCGATGGCGCGGTCCCCCACGCAATCGGACACCACCAGCGGGCGGAAGCCCAGCGACATCGCGTCGACCACGCTGGCGCGCACGCAGCCGCTGGTGACGCAGCCGGCCACCAGCAGCGTCTGCACGCCGCGCTGCGTCAGCCACGCCGCCAGCGAGGTGCCGAAGAACGCCGACGGCACCGTCTTGCGCACCACCAGCTCGCCCGGCGCGGGCGCCAGCTCGGGCACGATCTGGCTGTTGTGGCCATCTTCCTTCAGCGTCAGCATGCCGGGCACCTTCAGCGTGAAGATGTTGTGGTCGCTGTCGTCGTCGGCAAACACGATGCGGCTGTGCGCCACCGGCCAGCCCTGCTCGCGCGCGGCGCGCAGCAGCGGCTGCGTGTTGCGGATGGCCTCGGGGATATTGCCGCCGCCGAATACGGCCGGGTCGGCAAAGCCGTTGACGAAATCGATGATCAGCAGGCCGTACGGCGCCTTGAGTTCCATCGACGCGCCGAAGCCCTGGCGCTGGTAGGTCTGCACTGCGTCATCCATGGCGCGAATCCTTGTAGAGCGATGCGGCGGGAGCATGGTGCCCGTCCATCACCTTGCCGCGCACCACCACCGGCTCGCCGTCGAGGCTGACCGTGCAGTGGCGCACCGGGATATCGATATGGCAGGCGGTGGTGCGGCTGCCGCCCGCTTCGTTGTTGGGGCCGAACGAGCACAGGAAATTGCCCTCGTAGGCGCGTGCGTCCATGCCGATGGTGGCCTCGCGGTCGTACATCGCCAGCGCCGACCAGCTTGCGCGCGGCTGCAGGCCCCAGCCGATATGCGACATCGCATACGCTTCGGGGTCGTTGAACGACGCCATGTAGTCGGCCAATAGCTCGGCATCGACACCGCCTTCGATGCGGCGCACGTAGCCCGCTTCGACCGTGATGCGGATCGGCGCCTGCAGATAGGATTTCATCGGCAGCAGGATGTCGCCGCGGTCGAGCACGATGGTGCCGTGGGTGCCGCCCTCGTCCGGCCAGGTCAGCACGAAGCCGCTCGGCCAGTGGTCCCAGCGGCCGGGCTCGTCGACAAAGCCGTACTCGCTGATCGCGGGGAATTCACCCAGGCGGCAACGCAGGTCCATGCCGGCATCGGACACGATATGCATCTCGCGCGCCTTGCCCAGCCGCTCGGTCGCGGCCTTGACGCGGGTGCGGTCGGCCTCGGTCGGTACCAGCCGTGCCAGCACCTCGGGCGGCTCCACCGCCAGCAGGATTCTGGTGCCGCCGGACAGGATCTCGTGCTGCTCGGGCGAGAACAGCAGCGTCATCAGGTCCAGCACCAGGTCGCTGGCCTTGAGCGCGGCAATCGCTGCCGGATTGCCGGTCAGCGGCGTCGTGCCGAGATAGGCCAGCGCGTCGCGGCTGAGCGCCTTCTCGCCGTTGACCGGCGGCAGGTCGAGCCGGTTGACGATGGCGCCCATCGACTGCGCCGCCACCAGCGCCGTGCGCAGCGTCTGCGGATGCGTGGCCGCGCCGGTCAGCACGGTGACGGTCTGCCCCGGCTGCAGCTTCGACAGCGTCAGCACCTGCTTCCACGCCGCCGTCAGGTCGTAATCGCTTACGGGCATGTTCCCTCCTTGATCAGGTCAGCGCAGCGCCGAGGAAGTCGCCGAAGGCGCGGTAGAAGCCGGGCTCGTCGTCCCACGGGATCATGTGGCCGGCATTGGCGACATGCGCGACCAGCAGCGCGGGCAGCAGCTTGCGCATCTCCTGCACGTCTTCCTCGCGGATCACGTCGCCGCGGCCCGCGGTCATCAGCAGGGCCGGCACGTCGATCCGCGGCAGGTCGGCGTGGATATCGTCTTCATGGAAACCATCGAAGCTGGCCAGGATCGCGCGCTCGTCGCAGGTATGCAGCCATTGCGCGCGCAGGCGCAGCTGCTCTTCGGTCCAGGTCGGGCAGAAACGGCGCATGCCTTCCGCGTCGATGCCCTGCTGCGCCAGCCGGATCGAATCGATGTACCACGGCAGTTGTGCCGGATAGGCACGGCGGCCCGGGCCCGATACCGGCGGATCGACCAGCACCAGCCGCGTCAGGCCAGCGGGCTTGCTGCGCGCGGCGCGGATGCCGATACGCGCGCCCATCGAATGGCCGACGATGGCATAGCGCTGCAGCCCGAGCGCTTCGGCAAGCGCAATCACGTCTGCCGCCTGCGCACCGAGGCCGTAGTCCAGTTCCGCGCCGGCCTGCGACAGGCCGCGGCCGCGCACGTCGAGCACATAGGTATCGAAATGCCGCCCGAACTGCTCGCCGACGAAGCCCCAGGTGACCGCCGGGCTGGTGATGCCGGGCACGATGATGACGGCATCGCGCTGCGCGCGCGCGCCGTCCTGGCCGCCATAGCGCAGGTAGTGCTGGCGGATGCCGTTGGCATGGACGTTGGCGCCGTAGAGGAAGGTACCGGGGAAGGTGCTGGTCGTCATGTCCGGCTCCTTCAGTAGGCGCCGGACAGCAGCGCGCCCGCGCCCGGCACCACCGGCTCCAGGCCCAGCCGCTTGAGCATGGCATAAGTCGTGGCGATGGCGGCGGTGACCACCGGCTTGCCGGTCATCGCCTCCACCTTGGCCACCGCCGGCAGCGACGGCATCTGCACGCATGCCGACAGCACGATGACATCGGCATCGGCGAAATCCATCTGCGCGACGATCTCCGGCAGCCGCGACGGGTCGTGGCGACCGACCTCGAGGTTGTCGGGGATCTCCAGCGCGCGGTAGTCGACCACCTCGTAGCCTTCATTGCGGATGTAGTCGACCACCAGCTCGGTCAGCGGCTTCATGTACGGCGCCACCACGGCGATGCGCTTCGCGCCCATCACCTTGAGCGCATCGACCAGCGCGCCGGCACTGGTGATCACGGGCGCGTCGCCGCCGTTCTCGGCGGTGTGCGCCTGCAGGCGCTGCTCGGACACGCGGTGGTAGCCGTGGCCCATCGCCATGATCGCGACCAGGCAGGCATAGCCGAGCACATCGACGCGGGCATCGCTCAGCTCCACCGCGCAGCGGTCGGATTCGGCATCCATCGCCGCCAGTTCCTCCTTGACCACCTTCTTCATCCGCATGCGGCTGCCGTGGAAGGTGAAGCGCTCCGGACGCACCAGCTGGCGCGCGGCCAGCATGGCCGGGATCTCGGTTTCCATCGTGGTGTTGGAGCTCGGCACGATCTGGCCGATTCGGAAAACTTTCTGCACTGTCGACTCCGTCATCTGTTTGTCTGTCTACCCGCCTGCCCTGCCCGGATGGCCTTGCATGCTGCGATCGATTGTAGTGTACACACTTTATCTAGGCAAATAGAATCTGTGCCGTGCGAGATTCACTCGTTCAGTGCATACTTAATTAATCAATCCCTGTTTTAGCGCACTAATTCGCCACATTCAAGCAATGTTCATGACGAATCATGATGTCGTAAGGGTTTTCCATAGGATCGGTACTTTCTTTCTTGCTGTTGATATTTTGAGTGTGTACACTCGTTTTCAACGGTCAACCAAGATCGGTCGACCAAGCCCCCATCGACCCCATGTGTCATTGCCAGGAGAAATAACGTGCAAGGCAAACCGCGAATCGCAGTTGTCGGCGCCGGACTCGGAGGAACGGCCGCGGCCGCCCTGCTGCAGCGAGCCGGCTTCCAAGTCAGGCTGTATGAACAGGCACCGGCGTTCTCGCGCCTGGGCGCGGGCATCCACGTGGGGCCCAACGTCATGAAGATCATGCGGCGCATCGGCATCGAGGACGCGCTCAACGACATGGGCTGCCACCCCGACTACTGGTACAGCCGCGACGGCCTGACCGGCGAAGTGATCGCGCAGATCCCGCTGGGCGACTACGCGGAGCGGCACTATGGCGCCAGCTACCTGACCGTGCACCGCGGCGACTTCCACAAGCTGCTGACCGACGCCGTGGCCCCGGGCACGCTGTTCTTCAACAAGAAGCTGGAAAGCGTCACTGACCAGGGCGACGTGGTCGAACTGCGCTTCACCGACGGCACGGTGGACCAGGCGGATATCGTGATCGGCGCCGACGGCGTCAACTCCCGCATCCGCGAAACCCTGCTGGGTGCCGAGCCCCCCAAGTACACCGGCTACGTGGCGCACCGCGCGGTGTTCCCGATCTCGCGCGTCAAGGGCTTCACGCACGAGCGCTGCACCAAATGGTGGACCGACGACCGCCACATGATGGTGTACTTCGACACCAGCAAGCTGGACGAGATCTACTACGTCACCGGCGTGCCCGAGCCCGAGTGGGACATGAGCAAGAGCTGGGTGCCGAGCAGCATCGAGGAAATGCGCGCCGCGTTCGACGGCTGGCACGAGGGCGTGCAGTCGCTGATCGAAGGCACGGTCGAAGTGACCAAGTGGCCGCTGCTGGAGCGCGACCCGCTGCCGCTGTGGAGCCGCGGCCGCCTGGTGCTGCTGGGCGATGCCTGCCACCCGATGAAGCCGCACATGGCACAGGGCGCCGCGATGGCAATCGAGGATGCCGCCATGCTGACGCGCTGCTTCACCGAAACCGGCCTGGACGACTACGCCGCCGCGTTTGCGCTGTATGAAGCCAACCGCGCCGAACGCGCCGGCAAGGTCCAGCTGGTCTCGCACAACAATACGTGGCTGCGCAGCAACGAGAACCCGGACTGGTGTTTCGGCTACGATGTGTTCAACGTGCCGCTGGTGTCGGCCGGGCCTGCGCCGCTGTCCGCGGCGGCGTAACGCCAGACCTTAGGCCTGACCTGAACCCGCACGCTGCAGCCCCTCGCACGAAGGGGCGCGGCGTGCCCGCCGCGTGATCTGCAACCTGCCGCCCCCGATGAACACGCCTCGCCCCCTCACGCTACAAGTCAACCACGCCGAGCACACGCTCAGCGTGGCGCCTGACACGCCGCTGCTCTATATCCTGCGCAACGACCTGGCGTGCAATGGCCCCAAGTACGGTTGCGGGCTGGGCCAGTGCGGCGCGTGCACGGTGCTGGTCGACGGCCTGCCCGCGCGCTCGTGCGTGCTGCCGGTCAGGGCGGCGGTGGGCCACGCGGTCACCACGCTCGAAGGCCTGGGCACGGCGGAGCATCCCGACCCGGTGCAGCAGGCCTTTATCGACGAGCAGGCCGCGCAATGCGGCTATTGCCTGAACGGCATGATCATGACCGCCAAGGCGCTGCTCGCGCAAAATCCCGATCCCGATGAAGCGCAGATCCGCGAGGCGCTGCGTTTCAACCTGTGCCGCTGCGGCACGCACGTGGAAATCGTGCGCGCGGTGCAGCGCGCCGCGGTGCTGATGCGGCAGGCCGGCGAGGGAGCGGCATCGTGAAGCAGGAACTCGTACGGCAGGCAGTGGAAACCGGCGCCTTGACGGAATTCGCACCACCGCCGGCTTCCATGTGTCTCGTTGCCCATGTGCTGACGCCGCCAGGGCTGCGCTGGATCGACGGCAAGGCGCTGGCACCGCGCCTGCTCGGCGCGGACCGCAATGCCGCCCTGGCGTTGCCCGGGGTTCGCGCGGTCGTGGTGCGCAACCAGTTTGCAGGCGTGGTCGCGGAAAGCAATGCGCTGGCGGCCAATGCCATCAGCGCCCTGCAGGCACGCTGGTCGGCGCCGCCTCGCGCGGACGACGCTCCCGTGCCGCGCCACGCCGTTGCGCAGCGCGGCGACGCCACCCGCGCGCTTGCCAGCGCCGCCACGCGCCACGCGCAGCACTACCAGTGGCCCCTGGCCGGCACCCGGACCGAAGCGTTCTGCACCGCGATCGCGGACTGGCGCGACGGCATGCTGCACGTGTGGCTGCCAACTCCGCGCCCGGGTGCGCTGCGCGAAGAACTGGCCGCGCTGCTGGGCATTGCGCCGCAACAGGTCGCGCTGTCCGGCTGGCAGGCGCCCGCCGATGCCGGCGATCCGGCGCTGCTCGCTCACCACGCAGCCGCCGACGCCGCACTGCTGGCCCATGCCGCCGGCAAACCCGTGATGCGCCGGCTGTGCGCCGACGATATCGGCCTGTCCGGTGCGCAGCTCGCCGTGCGCGTCGACACCGCGCAAAGCGGCAATGCCATCGACGCCTATGCCGCAACGCTGGCCGGCACGGCGGCACCGTCCGTGCCGCTGGCACTGTGGCTGACGCATACGGCCTCGCCCGTCACGGATACCGGCGACAGCGGCAGCGCGGTCATGCCGCCGTATCGCATTCCCGATGTCGATGTCGGCACCGCCGGCGCCGTGGCCGCCTTTGATGCGGCACCGCTTGCCGCGGCGCGCGCACATGTCTTTGCGCGCGAATCCCATCTCGATGAAATTGCCGCCGCATCCGGGACCGATCCGGTTGCGCTGCGGCTCTCGCACCTCGACGACGCGCGCGGCTCGGCCCTCGTGAGGCAAGTCAGCGAGCGCGCCGGCTGGATCCCATCCGCCCCGCATGCCACCACGTCGGCCGGCAACGTGCGGCGCGGTCGCGGCTTTGCCTATGCGCACACCGTCGACCACGATGCCGGCCAGACCTGGTCGGCATGGGTCGCCGAAGTTGAAGTCGACGGCACCACCGGCGAACTGGCGGTCACGCGCGTGACGGTGGGGCATGACAGCGAATCGCTGGCGCCCGCGCAAGCCGCACCTGCTGCGCGCTCCCTGGAACAGGCCGTCGCCGACGCCACGCTGCGATTGACCGCTGCCGGCCCGGCCTTCGACACCTGGCCCGCCACGGACGCGCCTGCCGGCCAATCGCTTCCCGCCGTGGCTACCAGCGCGGCGCTGCCGGAAGTCCGCCTGGCCGGCGCGCTCACCGGGCACGACCAGCTGGCCGCGGGCCCGGGCGATACGCTGCCCGCCGCGGCCGCCGTAGCCAATGCCATCTTCGATGCCACCGGCGTGCGCCTGCGCACACCGCCCTTCAGCGCCGAACGCATCCGCCTGGCGCTGGCCGAGCGCGAAGACAAGCCAGAGGACACGCGCTTCGGCAAGCGCAGCAAGCGCGGCTGGATCGCCGCCGCTGCCGCGACCGCGGCCGGCCTGTGCGCGACGCTGATGCCGTGGCGCGCGCCGATCTCACCAGTCGCACCGCCCGGGCCCGGCTTCTATTCCGCGGCGACGCTGGAGCGCGGCCGCCTGGTGGCCGCGGCGGGTGACTGCGCGGTTTGCCATACCGCCCCCGGCGGCGTGAAGAACGCGGGCGGCCTGCCACTGGAAACGCCATTCGGCACGGTCTACAGCACCAACATCACGCCCGACGTGCAGACCGGCATCGGCAACTGGTCGTTCGCCGCCTTCGAGCGCGCGATGCGCGAGGGCATCCACCGCGACGGGCGGCGCCTCTATCCGGCCTTCCCCTACACCGCGTTCGCCAAGGTCAGCGATGCCGACATGCAGGCGCTGTATGCGTACCTGATGTCGGCCGAGCCGGTGAAGTCAGAGGTACCTCAAACCCGACTCGCATTCCCGTTCAACGTGCGCCCCCTGCTGGGCGGCTGGAACCTGCTGTTCCATCGCAACGAACCCTTCAAGCCCGATCCCGCGCGCTCCGCGCAGTGGAACCGAGGCGCGTATCTCGCCGAAGGGCTGGGCCATTGCAGCGCCTGCCATTCGCCGCGCAACGCCCTCGGCGCCGAGCAGGGAGGTCGCAAGTACCTGACCGGCGGCAGTGCCGAAAACTGGGAAGCGCCGCCGCTGACCGCGCTGTCGCACGCGCCGGTGCCGTGGACCGAGGCGGCGCTGTTCACCTATCTGCGCGGCGGTTATGCGCCGCATCATGGCGCAGCCGCCGGGCCCATGGCGCCTGTGGTGGAAGAACTCGCCCAGCTGCCCGAAGCGGATGTGCGCGCGATCGCGCATTACGTCGCGTCGTTCGGCTCGCCCTCAGCTTCCGCCGCGCCTTCCGTGCTGGCCGCGCAGGCGGCGCAGATCGAGCAACGCAGCGCGCAGGCCGCGCGCACGCTCGGCGGACCCGGTGAACGGCTGTACCAGAGCGCCTGCGCGGTGTGCCACCAGTCGGAGCAAGGCATCGCACAGTTCGGCGTGAAGCCGTCGCTCGCGCTCAACACCAACCTGCACAGCAAGCTGGCTGACAACGTCATCCAGGTGCTGCTGCAAGGCATGCCCGCGCCGCCCAACAGCGAGCTGGGCGCGATGCCGGCCTATGCCGACACCTTTGACGACCGGCAGATCGCGCAGCTGGTGCAGTACCTGCGCGCGCGCTTTGCCCCGGACCAACCCGCCTGGCAGGACCTGGAGAACACCGTCGCGCGGCTGCGCGCGGCGCCTGCGCACTGAAGACCAGCGGAGGCCTGCGCGGCCGCTTGCCGCGCCTTCCGCATCCATGCTGACAGTATCCGTGCCGTGCCTGGCAAGGCGCTTTGCCACCGGGCAGGGAGACCTGCGCCGACATATCGGCGCACTGCGCGCCAGGCGCGGGAAAACCCCGAGGAGAGAAACCGCAGTTCGGCCTTGCCCGCAAGTTTCATGTAGCTTACGCTGAACGATCATGTAGTGCGCACTACATGAGTGCCGGCATCGGTACCAAAAGCCGCGCCGCGGTGCCTCCCGGCAGAAGGACGGCACAAGGACGGCGCAAGAACCGCGCAGACGAGCGGCAGACAAGACAAGAAGACCACAAGATTGGCCCTTTACATCACCGGAAGCGCTGGCCCGGGGCTTGCATAGTCCACCGCCGTGCCGACCGGGAATTCGGGCCCGGACAACCAAGGGTAGACAACAAGGAGTGACTATGTCGTATCAGTATCAGGAAGGTGTTGCGAGAGGACTACCTGGTCAGTTCTGGCCTCGCTAGATTGGGGTAGCCACCATGCTTCGCCGCAACGCGGCGCGTGGGCTTCCGAATTCAAGATCCAGCCTATAAAGACAAGGTAGACAACATGTCGTCATCAATTTCCTCAATGGCAGCAACGACAATCCCGCAGGCAACGGTCGGCGCGCCCCCGCAGCCAAGCGTCCGGGCATCGTCGTCCCAAACCATCACGATCGAGCAAGGCATTCGCGCAGCCGGCGTCGGCCGGTTCCAGTATCGGCTGTTCGCCATCTTTGGCCTGGTCTGGCTGGCCGACGCGATGCAGGTGCTGTCGATCGGCTTCACCGCGCCTTCCATTGCCACGACATTCGGCATCCCTGTGCCGACTGCCTTGCAGACCGGGACGATGTTCTTCGTCGGCATGCTGATCGGCGCCTTTGCGTTCGGCCGGCTGGCGGACAGGATCGGCCGCCGGCCGGTGCTGATGATGGCGGTGATCCTGGACGCCATCTGCGGCGTCGCCTCGGCCTTCGCCCCGGATTTCCAGTGGCTCCTGCTGCTGCGTTTCCTGACCGGCATCGGGGTGGGCGGCACGCTGCCCGTCGACTACACCATGATGGCCGAATTTCTCCCCTCCGACCGACGCGGGCGCTGGCTGGTGCTGCTTGAGTCGTTCTGGGCCGTCGGCACCATCCTGCTCGCCATCCTTGCGCTGGTCGCGCTGTCGCGTGGCGATGATGCCTGGCGCCTGATCTTCCTCGTCACTGGCCTGCCCGCGCTGATCGGCGTGGTGGTCCGGTTCTTTGTTCCCGAATCGCCGCTCTACCTGAATAAATCGGGGCGCTCGGAAGAGGCGCGCGCGGTGCTTCAGCGCGTTGCCAAAGCCAACCGGGTATCGGTGGAAATCGGGGCGCTGGAGCCGCAGAAGATGGAGCGCAAATCGGTGTTCGCGCTGTTCGCGGCCGGATGCCGGCGCCGCAGCATCTGCCTGCTCGCCGCGTGGATGCTGATCTCGATCGCCTACTACGGTGTCTTTGTCTATCTGCCGGTGAAGCTGGCCGGACAGGGCCTTGGCTTCATGCGTGGCCAGGTCTTCCTGATCCTGCTCGCGCTGGTCCAGCTGCCCGGCTTCGCGCTCGCCGCGCACGGCGTCGAGCGCTGGGGGCGCAAGCCGACCCTGATCGGCTTCCTGCTGCTCAGCGCCGCAGGTTGCATGCTGTACAGCCTGGGCACATCCACCGCGCTGATCGTCGGCTCCACCCTGCTGATGAGCTTCGCGCTGCTGGGCACCTGGGGCGCGCTCTACGCCTTCACGCCGGAGGTGTATCCGACGGACCTGCGGGCCAGCGGGATGGGTACCGCCGGTGCAATGGCACGATTCGGTGGCCTGTTCGCCCCTTCGATCATTGCGCCAATCATGGCTACTCAGTTCACGCTGGCGCTCGGGCTGCTTTCGTCGTTCCTGGCCGTGGCGGCATTCGCCATCTTCATGGTGGATATCGAATCCAAGGACCGCGCGCTGGACTGACGCGCGCCGGGTAGGGCCAAGCTTGCCGGGGACCGGGCCGCAGGCGCGCTGCGGCCCGCTTCCATTACAATCCGGCTACAACGGCGCGGCGGCTGGATCCACCCGACCCGGCCGCCCGCTCCAGCCGCTTGCCCCTATCCCCGCCGAGCCCTCGCCGCCAGCCATGAAACAAGATCCGCGCTTTCCCAACCTGTTCATCCTCGACCACCCGCTGATCCAGCACAAGCTCTCGCACATGCGCGACAAGGAAACGTCCACGCGCACCTTCCGCGAGCTGCTGCGCGAGATCACGCTGCTGATGGGCTACGAGATCACGCGCAACCTGCCGCTGACCACGCGCCGCATCGACACGCCGCTGGTGGAACTGGATGCCCCGGTGATCGCCGGCAAGAAGCTGACCATCGTCCCGGTGCTGCGCGCCGGCGTGGGCATGAGCGATGGCCTGGTGGAGCTGATCCCGTCCGCGCGCATCGGCCATATCGGCGTGTACCGCGACGAGCAGCACCGCCCGGTCGAATACCTGGTGCGGCTGCCTGACCTGGAAGACCGCAGCTTTATCCTGTGCGATCCGATGGTGGCCACCGGCTACTCGGCCGTGCATGCGGTCGAAGTGCTCAAGCGCCGCGGCGTCAAGGACGAGGCCATCACCTTCGTCGCGCTGGTGGCGGCACCGGAAGGCGTGGAGGTGTTCCAGAAGGCGCATCCGAACGTCAAGCTGTACGTGGCCTCGCTGGACAGCCACCTGGATGCGGATGCGTACATCGTACCGGGCCTGGGCGACGCGGGCGACCGGCTGTTCGGCACCAAGAACTGACAGGCGCTGGCCTCGCGCGGGCTTGACCAGCCTCAATAGCCCGCGCCACGTGGCTCCCTACACTGGCGGCAGTCGCTGGCGGTTCTTCCGCCGGCACATGCGACCAACCCAATGCCGCCAACCAGGGAGCCCGCCATGGAAGCCTTCAAGATTCTCTTCAGCACCAGCACCGGCCTGATGAGCCTGGGCGTGATCGTCTTCATCATCGGCATGGGCTGGTTCTTCTCGCGGATGTTTGCGCGCAAGATGCGCGAGGACGCGGAGGCCGCGAAAGCCCGGCAAGGCGCCCAGCGCCACTGAAAACAATGGGCCGCATTGCGCGGCCCTTGTTCGTTCCCTTCGGGTCTTCTACTTCTTCTTCCCGAGCAGGCTGCCCAGCACGCCACGAATCAACTCGCGGCCTACTTGCGACCCCACCGTGCGCGCCGCCGACTTGGCCATCGACTCCAGGATCGAATCGCCGCGCCCGCTCTTGCCGGTGCCCTTGGTCAGCGTGCCGAAAATATCCCCGGCAGTGCCGAGCCAGCCGCTGTCCTGTTCGGCTTCCGGTTTGGCTTCTGGCTGCTTGCCCTTGCCATTGGCAACCGTCGGCACGCTGCCGCGCAGCTTTTCGTAAGCCGATTCGCGATCCACGGCCGTTTCGTAGGTCCCCGCGACCAGCGAGTTTGCGATCAGCTGCCTGCGCTCCTCGTCGGTCGCCGGGCCGATGCGGCTGCCCGGCGGCAGCACCCAGGCGCGTTCGGTCACGCACGGCGTGCCCTTGGCGTCCAGGAACGACACCAGCGCCTCGCCCACGCCCAGTTCGCCGATCGCGGTTTCCAGGTCCAGCTTGGGGTTGGCGCGCATGGTGGTGGCCGCCACTTTGACCGCCTTCTGGTCGCGCGGCGTGAATGCGCGCAGGGCATGCTGCACGCGATTACCCAGCTGGCCCAGCACCGTGTCCGGAATGTCGACCGGGTTCTGCGTCACGAAATACACACCCACGCCCTTGGAGCGGATCAGCCGCACCACCTGCTCGATCTTGTCGAGCAGCGCCTTGGGCGCGTCATTGAATAGCAGGTGCGCCTCGTCGAAGAAGAACACCAGCTTGGGCTTGTCGAGATCGCCGGCCTCGGGCAGCTTCTCGAACAGCTCGGACAGCATCCACAGCAGGAAGGTCGCGTACAGCCGCGGCGAGTTCATCAGCTTGTCCGCGGCCAGGATATTGACCACGCCCTGGCCCTTCTCGGTCTGGATGAAGTCTTCCAGGTTCAGCATCGGCTCGCCGAAGAAGACATCGCCGCCCTGCGACTCCAGCGCCAGCAGCCCCCGCTGGATCGCGCCGACCGAGGCGGCGGAGATATTGCCGTACTCGGTCGTGAACTGCGACGCGTTGTCGCCCACGTACTGCAGCATCGCGCGCAGGTCCTTGGCGTCGAGCAGCAGCAGGCCGTTGGCGTCGGCGATGCGGAACACGAGGTTGAGCACGCCCTGCTGGGTGTCGTTGAGCTCCAGCATGCGCGACAGCAGCAGCGGGCCCATGTGCGAGACCGTGGCGCGCACCGGGTGGCCCTTCTGGCCGAACACGTCCCACAGCGTGGTCGGGCACCCGCCCCATGCCGGCTCCGGCAGGCCAAGGTCGGCCAGGCGCTGCCTGAGCTTGTCCGACAGCTGGCCGGATTGGGAAATGCCGGTCAGGTCACCTTTGACGTCGGCCATGAACACCGGCACGCCCAGACGCGAAAAACCCTGCGCCAGCGTCTGCAGCGTGACGGTCTTGCCGGTGCCGGTGGCGCCCGTGATCAGGCCGTGCCGGTTGCCCATCTGCGGCAGCAGCACCAGCTCGTGTTCGGCGTTCTTGGCGATAAGGATGGGGTCGGCCATGGTCTTCCTGGTAGCAAGTGCCGCGGGACTCGCCACGGCAGCGGCGCGGGCAGGCCCGCGTGATAAAATCCTCGGCTGATTATAGCCAGCCGCCAGGCATATACGTCACCTGGCGCCCGCGCCTGGCATCCCGCATTCCATCACCGCATAACACCTTTTCCGCCTCGGAGAGCATCATGGCCGGTCACTCGAAATGGGCCAACATCAAACACAAGAAAGCCGCCGCTGACGCCAAGCGCGGCAAGATCTGGACCCGCCTGATCAAGGAAATCACCGTTGCCGCCAAGCTCGGCGGCGGCGATGCCGACACCAACCCGCGCCTGCGCCTGTCGATCGACAAGGCCATGGACGCGAACATGCCCAAGGACAACATCCAGCGCGCGATCCAGCGCGGCGTGGGCGGCCTGGAAGGCGCCAACTACGAAGAGATCCGCTACGAAGGCTACGGCCTGGCCGGCGCGGCCATCATCGTCGACTGCCTGACCGACAACCGCACCCGTACCGTGGCCGAAGTGCGCCACGCGTTCTCCAAGCATGGCGGCAACATGGGCACCGAAGGCTCGGTGGCATTCATGTTCACCCACTGCGGCCAGTTCCTGTTCGCCCCCGGCACGCCGGAAGACAAGCTGATGGACGCCGCGCTGGAAGCCGGCGCCGACGACGTCGTCACCAATGACGACGGCTCGATCGAAGTGACCTGCCCGCCCAACGATTTCCCGGCGGTCAAGGCCGCGCTGGAAGCCGCCGGCTTCAAGGCCGAAATGGCCGACGTGGTAATGAAGCCACAGAACGAAGTCAGCTTCGCCGGGGACGACGCGGCCAGGATGCAGAAGCTGCTCGACGCCCTGGAAAACCTCGACGACGTGCAGGAAGTCTTCACCAACGCGGTGATCGAAGACTAAGCTGAAGCAACAAGCCCCCCATGGCGGCGACCCGGACTCAGACCAGGCCGCCGCCTTTTAGTATCTGTTTCTTTTCTGGCAGTGATCATGAAAGTATTGGTTGTCGGCTCGGGTGGACGTGAACACGCGCTGGCCTGGAAATTGGCCCAATCCCCCAGGGTACAGGTGGTGTACGTGGCGCCGGGCAACGGCGGGACCGCGCTCGACAAGCGCCTGCAGAACGTTCCGCTGACCGATCCTGAGGTCATCGCCGCCTTTGCCGAGCGCGAAGGCGTGGCCTTTACCGTAGTCGGGCCGGAGGCGCCGCTGGCGGCCGGCATTGTCGATATCTTCCGCGCCAAAGGCCTGCGCATCTTCGGGCCGAGCAAGGCGGCCGCACAGCTGGAATCGTCCAAGGACTTCGCCAAGGCGTTCATGCAGCGCCACGGCATCCCGACCGCCGCCTACCAGACCTTCTCCGATGCCGCCCAGGCGCATGCCTATATCGACGCGCAGGGCGCGCCGATCGTGATCAAGGCCGACGGCCTGGCCGCGGGCAAGGGCGTGGTCGTGGCGATGTCGCTGGAAGAGGCCCACACCGCGGTGGACATGATGCTGGCCGACAACAAGCTGGGCGATGCCGGCGCGCGCGTGGTGATCGAGGAATTCCTGGAGGGCGAGGAAGCCAGCTTCATTGTGCTGGTCGACGGCAAGAACGTGCTGGCGCTGGCCACCAGCCAGGATCACAAGCGCCTGCTGGACGCCGACGCCGGTCCCAACACGGGCGGCATGGGCGCCTATTCCCCCGCCCCGGTGGTCACGCCCGCGCTGCACGCGCGCGCGCTGCGCGAGATCATCCTGCCGACCGTGCGCGGCATGGAGAAGGACGGCATCCCGTACACCGGCTTCCTGTACGCCGGCCTGATGATCGACAAGGACGGCAACCTCAAGACGCTGGAATTCAACTGCCGCATGGGCGACCCGGAAACCCAGCCGATCCTGACGCGCCTGAAGACCGACCTGGTCGACGTGATGGAGCACGCCGTCGACGGCAAGCTCGACGCGATCGAACTGGACTGGGACCGCCGCACCGCGCTGGGCGTGGTGGTGGCCGCCCACAACTACCCGGACAACCCGCGCAAGGGCGATGCCATCACCGGCATCCCGGCCGAGACCGAGGACAGCGTGACCTTCCACGCCGGCACCACGCTCAAGGACGGCACCCTGCTGACCTCGGGCGGGCGCGTGCTGTGCGTGGTCGGGCTGGCCGACACCGTCAAGGCCGCGCAGCGCGCCGCCTATGCCGCGGTCGAGCAGATCCGGTTCGACGGCATGCAGTACCGGACCGATATCGGTTACCGCGCCATCAAGCGCTGATTGGCCGCCGGCGGGGCCTCAGCGGCCCTGGGCGTCCAACAGGCCGCCCCAGCCGGTACAATCGTGACAATGCTGTGACGTACCCGGCAGCCGACTGGCTGCCGGACTGCCATCCGGCCGGTCCATTCGTCGGTTTATCCGATTCAGCCACCATGATCGATTCCCAGGCAGTCCGTGCCTACCTGCTCGGCCTGCAAGACCGCATCACCGATGCCATCGGCGCCGTCGACGGCCAGCCATTCCTGACCGACGCCTGGGAGAAGCCGCCCACCGAACGCCTGCGCGGCAGCGGCCGTACCCGCATCCTGGAAGGCGGCGCGGTGATGGAGCGCGCCGGCGTGGGCTTTTCCCACGTCAGCGGCGAAACCCTGCCGCCATCGGCCAGCGCCAACCGGCCCGAACTGGCCGGGCGCAGCTTCGAGGCGATGGGGGTATCGCTGGTGTTCCACCCGCGCAATCCCTACGTGCCCACGGTCCACATGAACGTGCGCTGCTTCGTGGCGGTAAAACCCGACGCCGAGCCGGTCTGGTGGTTCGGCGGCGGCATGGACCTGACGCCGTACTACGGCAATGCTGACGACTGCAGCCATTTCCACCGCACCTGCAAGCAGGCGCTGGCGCCTTATGGCGACGAGCTCTACCCGCGCTTCAAGCAGTGGTGCGACGAGTATTTCTTCCTGAAGCACCGCAACGAGGCGCGCGGCGTGGGCGGGATCTTCTTCGACGACTTCTCGGCGCTGGGCTTCGAGCGCAGCTTCGCGATGATGCAATCGGTCGGCGACGCCTTCCTGGACGCCTACCTGCCCATCCTGCAGGCGCGCAAGGACACGCCCTATGGTGAGCGCGAGCGCGGCTTCCAGGCCTACCGGCGCGGGCGCTACGTCGAATTCAACCTGGTGTTCGACCGCGGCACGCTGTTCGGCCTGCAGTCGGGCGGACGCGCCGAATCCATCCTGATGTCGATGCCGCCGCTGGTGACGTGGCGCTATGACTGGCAACCGGAAGCGGGCAGCGCCGAAGCGGCGCTGTACACCGACTTCCTGCCGGCACGCGACTGGGCCTGACGGCAGACATATGGCCAATCCTGCGCAAGACCGCACGCCCGCCGCCGACGCGGGCGACCTCCCCGCCCGACCTTACCGCCTGGGTATCCTCGGCGGCACCTTCGACCCGCCCCATATCGGCCACCTGGCGCTGGCGCGGCTGTGCATCGACCACCTGGGCCTGGACGAGCTGGTGTGGATCCCCACCGGCCAGTCGTGGCAGAAGGGCACCGACGTGACGCCTGCCGCGGACCGGCTGGCCATGACCGAGCTGGCCGCCGCCGCCCTGGGCGACACCGGCGCCAGAGTCCGCGTCAGCCGCATGGAAGTCGAGCGCGCCGGCCCCAGCTACACCATCGATACCGTGCGCCAGCTGCGCGACGAATACGGCCCCCAGGCCTCGCTGTGCTGGCTGATGGGCGCCGACCAGTTGCTGCGCCTGCACACCTGGCACGGCTGGCAGGAGTTGTTCGCGCACGTCCACCTGTGCACCGCCACCCGCCCGCGCTTCGAGCTGGCCGCGCTGGAAGGGCCGGTGCTGGAAGCGCTGTCACAGCGCCAGGCCGACACGACCCTGATACAATGCACGCCCTCCGGCCGGATGTGGATCGACCAGACGCTCGCCGTTGACCTGTCCTCCACCCACCTGCGCCAGCGCCTGGCGGCCGGCCAGCCCGCAGATGACCAACTGCCACCGGGCGTGGCACACTACATCGCCAGCCACGGGCTGTACCGCGACGCCCCGGCCAGGGCCTGACCCGGTTGCCCGCAACCGGCGCCCACCACCCAACCGATCTCAGCTGAACAAGAAGACACCATGGATATTCGTAAACTGCAACGCGCCATCGTCGACGGCCTCGAGGATGTCAAAGCGCAGGACATCAAGGTGTACGACACCAGCCACCTGACCGAACTGTTCGACCGGGTGGTGATTGCCAGCGGGACGTCCAACCGCCAGACCAAGGCGCTGGCGGCGTCGGTGCGGGATACGGTGAAGGAAGCCGGCGGCCATATCGTGGCGGTCGAGGGCCTGGAGACCGGCGAATGGGTGCTGGTCGACTGCGGCGACGCCGTGGTCCACATCCTGCAGCCGCAGCTGCGCCTGTACTACAACCTGGAAGAGATCTGGGGCGACAAGCCGGTGCGCATGAAGCTGGCCACCGGTGCCCGCAGCCTGGCCAAGGCCAGCGAGCCGATGGACGAGGACGAGGACGAGGTCCCGGCCGCGCGCGGGACGCGCCGCGCCAGCAGCCTGCGTCCGGCACTGGCCCGCCTGCCCGAAGGCATGAAGGAGCCGTCGCCGCCGATGGGCCACGAGGATACCGACCCGGACGCCATCGCCACCGTGCGCAAGCCGGCGCGCAAGACTGCCACCAAGACTGCGACCCAGACCGCAGCCACCAGGACCGCCGGTACACGCGCCGCCGCCCCGCGCAAGACCGCCGCCGGTACCACGGCACGCAAGACCGCAAGCAAGACGGCCACGAAAACCGCTGGCAAGACGGCAAGCAAGACGTCCACCAGGACCGCGGCAGCCAAGCCGGCCGCGCGCAAGCGCACCACCCGCTCGGCCTGATGCCCCGCGCGGCCGCCTGACGGCCGCGTCGCCTGCCCTGCCCCCCGCACCGCCGCAAATCCGCCCCCATGCAACTGGTGATCGTGGCCGTCGGCCACAAGATGCCCGCCTGGATCGAAACCGGCTTCAACGAGTATGCCAAGCGCATGCCGCCCGAGCTGCGCATCGAGCTGCGCGAGGTCAAGCCGGAAGCCCGCTCGTCCAGCAACAACGCCGCCACCGTGATGCAGCGCGAGGCCGCGCGCATCGACGCCGTGCTGGGCTCGCTGTCGAAGCAGTGCCGCATCGTCGCGCTGGATGAACGCGGCCGCGACTTCACCACCGTGCAACTGGCTGCGCAGCTGACCGGCTGGCAGCGCGAGGGCGGCGATGTCGCCTTCCTGATCGGCGGTGCAGACGGGCTCGACCCGGCACTGAAGGCACGCGCCGGTACGCTGATCCGCCTGTCCAGCCTGACGCTGCCGCACGGCATGGTGCGCGTGCTGCTGGCCGAGCAGTTGTACCGGGCCTGGTCGGTCACGCAGAACCATCCCTACCACCGCGCCTGAGACGGAACCGCGCCGCCCGCGGGCGTTACAATTCACGCCACTGTCGGCCCGTCGCCGGCAGGCCCACACCGCCCGCCCCCGCCTGCCGCGATGCACGACTACCTCTACCTCGCCTCCCAAAGCCCGCGCCGCCGCGAACTGCTGGCCCAGCTGGGCGTACGCTACGAGCTGCTGCTTGCCGATGACGACGAGGACGCCGAAGCGCTGGAAGCCGTCCTGCCCGGCGAAACTCCCGACGACTACGTGCAGCGCGTCTGCGCGCTGAAGGCCGAAGCCGCGCTGCGCCGCCGCGAGCGCCGTGCCCTGCCCGACGCGCCGGTGCTGACTTCCGACACCACCGTCTGCCTGGCCGGCCGCATTCTCGGCAAACCCGATGATGCCGCCGACGCGCAGGCCATGCTCGCCGCGCTGGCCGGCAGCACGCACCGCGTGCTCACGGCGGTCACGGTGGTTTCCACCCTGGGCATGCACCACGCGCTGTCGGTCTCCGAAGTGACCTTCCGCCCGATGCAACCGGACGAGATCAGCCGCTATGTCGCCAGCGGGGAGCCGCTCGGCAAGGCCGGCGCGTACGGGATCCAGGGCCGCGCGGCCGAATTCGTCGAGCGGATCGCGGGCAGCTATTCAGGTATCATGGGCTTGCCCTTGTTTGAGACGGCGGCGTTACTTCGCCAGGCCCGCCTGCAGTTCTGAACCCCGGCCACGCCGCCGCCCAGGACAAGACCCGGCCGCGCCGGGCAACCCCAATTCCGCCGGGCCACCGGCGACCGCGTTTCACCGCTATGACTGAAGACATCCTCGTCAACATCACGCCCCAGGAGACGCGCGTTGCCATCGTGCAGCAGGCTGCCGTCCAGGAACTGCACGTCGAACGCACGCTCACGCGCGGGCTGGTCGGCAATATCTACCTGGGCAAGGTAGTGCGCGTGCTGCCCGGCATGCAGTCCGCCTTCATCGACATCGGCCTGGAGCGCGCCGCGTTCCTGCACGTGGCCGATATCTGGCACCCGCGCGACAACGACCGCAACGGCGGCACCCCGCAGCTGGCGATCGAGAAGACCCTGTTCGAGGGCCAGGCGCTGATGGTGCAGGTGATCAAGGACCCGATCGGCACCAAGGGCGCGCGCTTGTCCACGCAGGTGAGCATCGCCGGGCGCACGCTGGTGTACCTGCCGCAGGATCCGCATATCGGCATTTCGCAGCGCATCGAAGGCGAAGTGGACCGTGAAGCGCTGCGCAGCCGCGTGCAGGGCCTGGTGCCAGCCGATGAGCGCGGCGGCTTTATCGTACGCACCATCGCGGAGGAAGCGACCGACGAGGAGCTTGGCAACGACATCGCCTACCTGCGCAAGATCTGGGGCACGATCCGCCAGAACGCCACCACGCTGCCGGCGCCGGCGCTGCTCTACCAGGACCTGAACCTGGCCCAGCGCGTGCTGCGCGACTTCATCAACGACGCCACCGGCGTAATCCAGATCGATTCGCGCGAGAACTACCAGATGCTGGTGGAGTTCGCCAAGGAGTACACGCCGGCAGTGCTGTCACGGCTGTCGCACTACACCGGCGAGCGCCCGATCTTCGACCTGTTCAATATCGATGCCGAAATCGAGAAGGCGCTGTCGCGCCGGGTCGACCTGAAGTCGGGCGGCTACCTGATGATCGACCAGACCGAGGCGATGACGACGATCGACGTCAACACCGGCGGTTATGTCGGCGCGCGCAACTTCGACGACACCATCTTCAAGACCAACCTGGAGGCGGCCCACACCATCGCGCGGCAACTGCGGCTGCGCAACCTCGGCGGCATCATCATCATCGATTTCATCGATATGGAGAATGTCGAGCACCGCGAAGCGGTGCTCTCCGAACTCAAGCGCGCGCTGTCGCGCGACCGCACCCGCATCACGGTCAACAACTTCTCGCAGCTCGGGCTGGTGGAGATGACACGCAAGCGCACGCGCGAGTCGCTGGCGCACGTATTGTGCGAGCAATGTCCGGTATGCCAGGGAAAGGGACAGGTGAAGACGCCGCGCACCGCCTGCTACGACATCCTGCGCGAGATCATGCGCGAATCGCGCCAGTTCAATCCGCGCGAGTTCCGCATCCTGGCCTCGCAGGAAGTCATCGACCTGTTCCTGGAAGAGGAAAGCCAGCACCTGGCGATGCTGGGCGACTTCATCGGCAAGCCGATCTCCCTGCAGGTGGAATCGACCTTCCACCAGGAACAGTACGACATTATCCTGATGTAGGCCGGGCCTGACCCCATGATGCGGGATGGTCCTACTCCTATTTCAACTTCGATCCGCTATAACTAAGCGAAGGTTGAGGGTTGCGAGAAGGAGTCCGGCATGAACGCCACGAAACATGGGGCCTGTCTGCTGGCCGTCCTGCTGGGCACCGCCGCCTGCGTGCCGTTGCCGGTCGCGCAGCGCCGGCCGCCCCCGCCGCCCCCCGCCGCGCCCGTTGCCGAAGCGCCGCCCCCGAAGGCACGCGCGGCGCCGATCGCCCACAAGACCATCACCATTGCCGGCGCATGCAAGCGCACCGAGGAAGACGGCTTCCGCGAGGACGCGCTGATGGACGTCACCGCCAACAAGGTGGAGGCGTTGACATGGAAACTGTGGGTGTCGCGGCGCGGCAGCTGCGAGTTCAACCTGGTGCAGTTCCGCCAGGTTCGCACGACGCCGCACATCGAACTGCACGCCATCGACGGCAGCCAGTGCAAGCTGCTGGTGTGGCAGGATCCGCGCCGCGTGACACTGGCGCATAACCGCTGCGAAAAATACTGTACGCCGGGCATCTACGAACAGGCCTGGCCGGTACTGTTCGACCCCAAGAGCGGAAACTGCGCCGAGGTGCGCTGAGCTTCCCCGGCCCAGTTGCGCCTGTATTGCGGCCTACTTCCCCTTGGGCACGCGGCCCATCAGGTAGAACTCGTCGTTCGGGCGCATGCTGATGGTGTTGGCCATCCGGTTCGACAGCCCGAAGAACGCGGTGATCGCGGCGATGTCCCACGCGTCTTCGTCAGAAAACCCATGTTCGCGCAGCGCGGCAAAATCCGCGTCGCCGACTTCATGCGACGCCTCGCACACCTTCATCGCAAAATCGAGCATGGCCCGCTGGCGTGGCGGGATATCGGCCTTCAGGTAGTTCACCGCGACCTGGTCCGCCACCAGCGGCTTCTTCTCGTAGATCCGCAGGATCGCGCCATGCGCCACCACGCAATATAGGCACTGGTTGGCGCCGGAAGTCGCCACCACGATCATCTCGCGGTCGCCCTTGGTCAGCCCGCCTTCCTTCAGCATCAGGGCGTCGTGATAGGCAAAGAAGGCGCGGAATTCGTCGGGGCGGTGTGCCAGCGCCAGGAAGACATTGGGGACAAAGCCGGCTTTGTCCTGGACTTCCAGGATGCGGGCGCGGATGTCGTCGGGGAGGTCCTTGAGGGCGGGAACGGGGTAGCGGCTGATGGGGAAAGCGGTGTCGGGCATGGTTGTCTCCTGTTGGCGATACGTTCTCGTCGACTTCGTCGACCCTAATTTTTGTATCTAGCGCTCCAAAGTTTACCGGATTGCAGGGCCAAGGCCGGGCACATGTTGCTCATGCATCTCAAAGCCAGATGTCGACTGGATAAGGCATACTACGTCCCTTCCTGAACAAGGCGAGCGCCCTTTGGCCGCATGCGCCATACCTTCCCGATGAAACGTATTCTCATCGTCAAGCTGACCTCGCTGGGCGACATGGTGTTCACGCTGCCGCTGGTCGCCGACCTGCAGCGCGCATTCCCTGGGGTCAAGATCGACTGGATCGCAGATTCCTACTGCGCCGACGTGCCCCGCTGGAACCCCAGTATCGAACGTGTCATCGCTGCGCCGCTGCGCAACTTCAAGAAGGCACGCAGCTGGGCCGGGTTGCGGGAGATCTTCCGCGCACTGCGCGAATTGCGCCGCGAGAAGTACGATGCGGTGCTGGACGTCCATGGCGTGTACAAGAGCGCGATCGTGACGCGGCTGGCGCGCACGCGACACCGGTGGGGCTATCCGGTGGCGGAGTTGGGCGAAAGTGGTGCGCGCTTCGGCTATAACCATGTGTTCCAGCCCGTGATCGAAGAGGATTGCGCCAGGCAGCGCATGCGCCGCGCGGTCAGCCGCGCTTTCGGCTATGAGCTCACAAAGGAAATGCACTACGGACTGGAGATGTCCGGGGATACGCCCGCCTTCGCGGCGAAGGGCCAATACGCGATGCTGTTCCACGCCACCTCGAGCGAAGAGAAGAAATGGCCGATCGCTGACTGGATTGCCGTGGGCAGCGCAATCTCCGCACGCGGCCTGCGCGTGCTGGTGCCGTGGGGCAACGATGCCGAACGCAAGGAAGCCGAGACTATCGCGGCGAGCGTGCCCGGTGCGGAAGTGATGCCGCGCCTCAGCATCACCGGGCTGGCCCAGGTGGTGGGCAGGTCGTCCCTGGTGGTTGGCATGGACACGGGCTTCGTGCATATCGCGGATGCGATGCGCCGCCCGACCGTGCTGCTTTTCACGACGACCTCGCGCGAGTTGTATGGCGTCAACACGCCGGGCCGCGCGGTCTCGATGGGCGGGCATGGCGTGGTGCCGACGCGCGAGCAGGTGCTCGCGGCCATCGACGAAGTGATGGCGCAGCAGCCGCCGGTGGCGTCGCGCAGCTGAGCGGCTGCAAGCAGCGAAACCAAAAAAGGGGGCCGGCACGATACCCGACGTGCCGGCCCCTTTTTCGTCATGGCCGCGGCAGGATCGCCGCGCCGCCGTCCCTTACTGGGTCGCGAACTGGATCCGGTGCAAACCGGCGTAGAGGCCGTTGGCCGCCAGCAGTTCGGCGTGGGTACCCTGCTCCGCGACGCGGCCGTGGTCGAGCACGGCGATACGGTCGGCATTCTCGATGGTCGACAGCCGGTGCGCGATCACCAGCGTGGTCCGGCCCTTCATCAGCTCTTCCAGCGCCGCCTGCACCTGGCGTTCCGATTCCGAATCCAGCGCGGAGGTGGCCTCGTCCAGGATCAGGATCGGAGCATTCTTGTAAAGCGCCCGGGCGATTGCCAGGCGCTGGCGCTGGCCACCGGACAGCTTCATGCCGTTGTCGCCGATATTGGTGTTGAGCCCGTCAGGCAACCCCTTGACGGTCTCGGTCAGGTACGCCGCCGCCAGCGCACGCTCCACGCGCGCGATGTCGATCTCGGTTTCGCCATGCGCGCCATACGCCACGTTAGCGGCGACCGTATCGTTGAACAGCACCACGTCCTGGCTGACAAAGGCGATCTGGTTGCGCAGGTCCTTCAATGCCAGATCGCCGAGCGGCGCGCCATCCAGCAGGATGCGCCCCTCGGTCGGGTCGAAGAAACGCGGCACCAGGTTAACAAGCGTGGTCTTGCCGCTTCCCGACGGCCCCACCAGCGCCACCACCTCGCCCGGGCTCACGCGCAGGTCGATCTGCTGCAGCGCGGGCCGCTGTGCCTCGCCATAGCGGAAGCCGACGCCCTCGAAGGCCAGTTCGCCGCGCGCGCGGCCGATAGCCTTGCCACCATCCTGCGGCTCGATCGGCTCATCGATCAGCCGGAAGATCATCTCGGCGGCGGTAATACCGCGCGTCAGCGGCTGGTTGATGTCAGTCAGGTGCTTCAGCGGCGAGATCAGCAGCAGCATTGCCATCACGAAGCCGGTAAAGCCGCCCACGGTGGTCTGGTTGCCCTGGGCCTGCACCATTGCAATGGTAATGATCACCGACAGTGCCAGCGCAGCCAGGAACGCAGTGACCGGCTGGTTCAAGCCGCCGGCCACCGCCATGCGCATCGAGTAATTCTTCAGCCGCTCGGCAACGGTGCGGAAGCGCGACAGCTCGTACTGCTCGCCGCCATGCAGCTTGACCACCTTGTAGCCGCCAACAGCCTCTTCCACCACATAGGCCGCGTTGTTGGTGTAGGTCTGGTGGTCGCGGTTGAGCTTGCGCAGCCGGCGGTTGATCTTCGACATCAGATAGCCGATCACCGGCAGGATCACCGCCACGATCAGCGTCAGGCGCCAGTTGGTATAGAAGAGGTAAATCAGCAGCGCCACGACCGTCAGGGAATCGCGCACCAGCGTGATGAACACACTGGTCAGGATCTGCAGCACCTGGTTGACCTCGAAGATTACCGCATTGATCAGCGATGCCGCCGTGTTGCGGTGGAAGAACCCCGCCGGCGCATGCAGCAGGCGCTCGAACATCTGCATGCGCATCTTCAGCAGCACGCGGTTCGAGATCAGGTTCAGCAGATAGCCGGAAGCGAACTGCGCCACACCCCGGATCAGCGCCACGCCGGTCAGGATGGCAGGCACATGCCACAGCGTGCCGGCGTAGTCGCCACCGAAACCCTTGTCGAGCAAATCGTTGACGACCTTGGGGATCACCCCTTCACTGGCCGCGACCACCGCCATGGCGATGATGGCGCCGACAAAGACGCGCAGCTCGGGACGCAGGTAAGACCAGAGCCGGCTGGCCATGCTGGAGGGCACGGTGGCGCCGGGCGAGATGGGCGGTTTGGATGTGGTCACTGAATGTCTTTCTGTATGAGTGCAGCGTCGGGGCTTGTCCGGCGTCTGGCCAGGCCTCTATCCCGGCCGCTTCTGCCGCGCTACGCGCAGGAAAGGCCGGACGAAGACCTGGAACAGGAATCGCTGGTAGACGTAGCGGCGCAGATAATAGCCGATGCTGCGCCGCGCCTTGTCGCTGGCATCGAGATCGGCACGATGGCCTTCCAGCGCGGAGTCCTGCGCCAGTTCGGTCAGCCCGATGCAATACGGGACCACGGCACGTACCGTCACCATGCCCTGCTTCTCGAAGGCAGACCAGTAGTCGGCAGCACACCAGACCGGCTGCAGCCCCGCCAGCAGGCGCTCGGCCGCGGCCCGCGTCACCACATAGCCATGCGCCCGCCACCATTCGCCGTAGCGCCGCACCAGCTTGCGCCCGTGGCCAAGCGGCCGCGTGCCCCAGCGGGTGTACTTGTCAACGTGGGACAGCAGTACCACTTCCGCACGGTCCGGGTCGAGGCGGGCCTCGAGGTCGGCGAGTACCGCCGGCAGGTCATCGCCAAGCAAGGCGTCGTCCTCCAGCACCAGCGCAAATGCCGCGCCGTCCTCCAGCATCTGGCGGCATACGCCCAGGTGGCTCAGCGCGCACCCGACTTCGCCGCGGCTCATGGGCCGGTACCGCACCGCTGCCGCGGCCGCATCGTAGCGGCGCGCCACGTCGTGTTCAGGAAGCGCGCGCCCGTCCACGGCAGCAAAAACCTGGAACGGCACTCCAAGGCGTTCAAGCTGCGCGGAGATGCGTTGCCGGCGCGAGCCCGCGCTCGCCAGGTTGATGACGTAGGCGCCGATCATGCCGCCACCGCCCGTGCGCCCGGCCGTGCCGGCAGCTCCGGTGCCTCGCGCTGCGCGACCACGATGGCGAAGCAGGTCGCGATCATCAGCGTGTAGAAGGCATTGGTCATGGCGATGAAGAACATCGCTTCGGTCAGCCCGAACAGCAGGAAGCCGATGCTGATGGCGAGCCCCATGGTGGCAGCGGTGCGTGTGACCATGTCGCGGCTGCGCAGATGGCGCAGGAAAAAGCCTGCCGGCACGAGGTATAGCGCAAGTACCGCAAGCACCCCGGGAATCCCCTGCGTTGCCGCGATGTACAGCACATCGTTGTGCGAGTGCGCGAACTGGGTGGTTGCAGGCGTGATGAATCCGCTTGCTGCCATGGCCTTGAGGTTGGCCTCGAATGCGTCCGGTCCCACGCCAGTCATCGGGTGCGTTTCCAGCATGCGCAGCGAGGCCTTCCACAGCTGCAGGCGCCAGCCCTCCGACGTATCCAGCCCGCGGTGCGTCACTACGGCCGCATCGATGCCCGGTGACGAGACCGCGGCATTGAGATTGGCGACCGCCTCATTCACACGCTTGCGGACGACATCGCTGCAGTATCCGGCTACCGCCATGCCTCCCACCAGGACCGCCAGCAAAGCGGCGCGGGCGCGGATGGTCCATTTGCGCATGATGGTGATCGCGATCAGCAGCAGCACGGGGATGGCGAGCCAGCCGCCACGTGTCGCACTGGCATACGACGTATAGACCCCGGCCGCGCCGGCCAGCAATTTGGGAGCCATCGAAAGCCATTGGCCGCGCCGGTCCCATCCAATCGAAATCATGGCCAGCATCCCCATCAGCAGAGACAGATTGGAAAAGGGAATGATGTTGTTGATGCCGACATGGTCCGGCCGGCCGCCGGCGGTTGCCGTGTATATCCAGATCGCCGAAACGATGGCACCCACCACCAGTCCCCATTGCACGGCCTGCAGCGCACGCCGGTCGAGCAGTGCGAGGCCCCAGGCCAGCAGCCCGAACAAGGCGAAGCGCAGGTAGAGATAGGGCAGGTCCATGCCATCGCCGCTGACTACCTGGCGCAGCAGGAAGGCCGCCGGCAAGGCCGCCATCGCCGCCGCCACCGCCCAATGCTCGCGCAGCATCGTCCCCCAGGCGCACAGGCTGGCGCGGGGCTGCACGGCCAGCGCCAACACGCACCACAGCAGCAGGAAGCTGAAACCGGCATTGGCCGCCGAAGGATAGGTCAGCAGCAGGATGGGAAAGGAGATCAGTGCGGCACATGCCACCAGGGAGAAGACTTTTTCCATCCCTGTAAATCGGGACAAATGTGCTCTTATCATCAAGTTCGCGATTGGAGAAAACGGCGCCGGGGCAAGGCTGGCTGGCCTGCGGCAACCCTCAGGCGGCGCCGGGACCACTGCGCCGGTGCGGTAGAATACGCGATCTTCCATCAGCGCCGGCTGTTGGCGACGCCGGCGGCTCGTCGGTATGCCCGACAGGGGTGCCGCCCATACTCCATGAAAGTCTCGGCCGTCATCATTACCAGGAATGAAGCTCACAATATCGGGGCTTGCCTCGACAGCGTATCCTGGTGCGAAGAGGCGATTATAGTGGATTGGGCAAGCTCGGATGACACGGTGGCCATTGCGCGTGCTGCCGGCGCCACTGTGATCCAGACCGACGACTGGCCGGGATTCGGCCCGCAAAAGAACCGCGCGGTCAATTCCGCCAAGGGCGACTGGATTCTCAGTCTGGATGCCGACGAGCGCGTCACGCCTGCGCTGCGCGATGAAATCCTGCGGCATATCGCCCGGCCCGATGCCCAGGCCCTGGCCCTGCCGCGCCTGTCCGCGTTCTGCGGCACCTTCGTGCGCCATGCCGGCTGGTATCCGGACTATGTCACGCGCGTGTTCCGCAACGGCCGCGGCCGCTTCACCGAAGACCTGGTCCATGAACACCTGAAGGTGGACGATCCTGTGACCCGCTTGCGCGAGCCGCTGATCCACTACAGCTACCGTTCGTTGTCGGACGTGCTGCGCAAGATCGACAGCTACTCCAGCGCCGGTGCGCAGCAGGCCTTCGCGCGCGGCAAGCGCAGCTCGGTGGCTTCGGCCGCGGGCCACGGTCTGTGGGCGTTCATCCGCACCTACGTGTTCAAGCGCGGCTTCCTCGATGGCAGCGCGGGTTTCGGCGTCGCGCTGATGAACGCGCAGGCGAGCTACTACAAGTACGCGAAGCTCGCGCTGCTGCACGCCGCGGACAGCGCCCGGGTACGCGGTGAAGCCTGACGCCCCACCCTCTCACTGCATCCACCGATGAAAATTGGCATTTCCTGCAACCGCTTCGGCGCCGGCGGCGGCCTGGAGCGCTATGCGCTCGACATCAGCCAGGCCATGGCCAGCCACGCGGGCACCGAGGTGTCGGTCTACGCGCGCCGCTTCGATGCCGGGGTGGCGGAAGCGTCCGGCATCGAGCCGCACCGGATCGTGGTCTCGTGGCTGCCGGGCAAGTTGCGCGACCGCTATTTCTCCTGGCGCCTGCAGGCACGCCTGCCCGCCGATGCGGTGCTGATCGGCTGCAATCGCGTGCGGGGATCCGACATCGCCATCTGCGGCGGCACCCATCGCGGCTACCTGGCCGCGCGCGGCTACCTGGCCGCGCGCGGCACGCCGCCGCGCCGCTCCGATCGCTGGCAGATCGATCTCGAAAGCGCGCAGTACGCCGGCGCGCATTGCGTGGTGGCGCACTCGGCGCTGATGCGGCGCGAAGTGGTCGAGCTGTACGGGATACCGGAAGACCGGGTGCACTTGCTCTACCCGCCGGTCGACACGAAGCGCTTTTCGCCGGTCGACGACGCCACGCGCGCGTCACTGCGCAGCGAGTTCGGTTTTGGCGACGATGAGGTCGTGTTCCTGTTTCCGTCGTCGGGGCATGCCCGCAAGGGATTCGACCTGCTGGCCGATTACTTCTCGAAATCCAGCCTGCCGATTACGCTGGCAGTGGCGGGCCGCCCGGTCGGGCGCACCATCCCGCGCGTGCGCGAGCTAGGCTACAGCAGCCGTATTGACGCGCTCTACCGCGCCGCGGACTTCACCATCCTGGCATCGGGCTATGAACCGTTCGGACTGGTTGGCGTGGAATCCGTGCTGTGCGGCACACCGCTGGTGTTTGCCGACAATATCGCCTGCCTGGAAGTGATCCGGCCGCAGGCCGTCCATGCGTTCGCTCGCGAGCGCGCCGATACGCTCGACCAGGCCATCCGCGCCGCCGTGCAGGCCGCGCAGTCCGGCCAGGCGAGGCTGGCGCAGCCGATGTCCATGCTGGACTACGATCCGCGCATCGGCAGCCACGTCGATAGCCTGCTGGCACTGGCGGGGCAGGCGATGGCCGCGCGGCGCGCCTGAGCACGCCGCCGGTGCGGCGTTATTCATAGAGCGTATTCACGCTCTCTGGTGACAGCGCCTGCCGCAGCGCGCCCAGCGCTTCGTCGGACGGTACCACCTGCCACTCCTGCCCCAGCACGGCTTCGCACAACGCGGTCCGGGCCTGGTAGCCGATCCGCACTGGCAATCCCTGCGCGCCGGTGGCGCGCGCCAGGTGCGGCATCAGCAGTTCGCGCAGCATCCCGGTCGAAGAATTGCCGTTCATCGCCAGACGCACGGCCGTCGCAAACCGGATGCGTGCCGCGGTCAGGTCCATCACCGATTCCGCGGTAAAGCGCACGCCACCAGTGAAGGTATCGTGCCGCGCATTGCCGGTAGCGATCAGCAGCTCGTCCTCGCGGAACATCTGACGGTTGGCGTCGAAGACCTCGTTGAATACCGTCATCTCGACCAGCCCGGTGCCGTCGTCCAGCGTCACGATCAGCATCTTGCCGCGCTGGGTCATCTGGGTGCGGACGCCCGAGATCACGCCGGCGATGGTCTTGCCGCGCACGTCGCGGCCGAAGCCGCCACCGTTGCCCTGCACTTCCTTTTCCAGCGAGGCCAGCGTGCCCTTGTTGAAGCGGCGCACCTCATCGCGGTAGGCGTCGAACAGGTGGCCGGAGAAGTAGTAGCCGAGCGCCTGCTTTTCTTCCTGCAGCGTGCGCTTGGGACTCCAGCGCGGTTCGTCGAGCAGTTCTGGGCGGTGCGCTTCGCCGGCATCGCCCATCAGGTCGAACAGCGAGACCTGGTTGGCGGACTCGGCCTTCTGCTCGGCGGCTTCCATTGCGATCGGCACCGAAGCCAGTAGCTGGGCGCGGTTGTCGTTCAGGCTGTCGAAGGCGCCGGCGCGGATCAGGGCCTCCATGGTGCGGCGGTTGACCTGGCGGCGGTCGACGCGCTCGCAGAAGTCGAACAGGTCCTTGAACGCCCCACCCTCTTCGCGCGCGCGCAGGATGTCTTCGATCGCGCCCTGCCCGCTGCCCTTGATGCCGCCCAGGCCATAGCGGATGGTCTTGGGGTCGGTCGGCGCGAAGCGGTATTCGCTCGCGTTGACGTCCGGCGGCAGCACCGCGATCTTGTTGAGCTTGCAGTCCTCGTAGAGGATCTTGACCTTGTCAGTATCGTCCATGGCCAGCGACATGTTGGCTGCCATGAATTCGGCCGGATGGTGGGCCTTGAGCCAGGCGGTGTAGTACGCCAGCAGCGCATAGGCGGCCGCGTGCGACTTGTTGAAGCCGTAGCCCGCGAACTTCTCCATCAGGTCGAAGATGTCGTCGGCCTGCTGCGAGGAGAGGCCGTTCTTGTCGGCGCCTTCGCGGAACATGACGCGGTGCTGCGCCATTTCCTCGGGCTTTTTCTTGCCCATCGCGCGGCGCAGCAGGTCGGCGCCGCCGAGCGAGTAGCCGCCGATGATCTGCGCCATCTGCATCACCTGCTCCTGGTAGACCATGATGCCGTAGGTCTCTTTCAGGACGGGTTCGACGCGCGGATCGGGATACTCCACCTTCTCGCGGCCGTGCTTGCGCGCGCAGAAGCTGGGGATCAGGTCCATCGGGCCCGGGCGGTAGAGCGCCACCAGCGCGATGATGTCCTCGAAGCGGTCAGGCTTGGCGTCCTTCAGCATGCCCTGCATGCCGCGGCTTTCCAGCTGGAACACGGCGACCGTATTGGCGGTCTTGAGGATGTCGAAGGCGGGGCCGTCGTCGAGCGGGATATGGCTGCAGTTCCAGTCGGCCTTGCTTGGGTCCAGGCGGCGGATATAGCGCTCGGCCCAGTCCAGGATGGTGAGCGTGGTCAGGCCCAGGAAGTCGAACTTGACCAGGCCGGCGGCCTCGACGTCGTCCTTGTCGTACTGGCTGACGACGCCGCTCATGCCGTCGTTCTGCGCGCCTTGCGTGTACAGCGGGCAGAAATCGGTCAGCCTGCCGGGCGCGATCAGCACACCGCCGGCGTGCATGCCGACGTTGCGGGTCATGCCTTCGACGCGCTGCGCCAGCTCCAGCAGCTGGCGCACTTCTTCCTCGTTGTTCTCGCGCTCGGTCAGCAGCGGCTCTTCTTTCTTCGCTTCCTCGATGGTGACCAGCTTGCCGGGTTTGAACGGGATCAGCTTGGCGATGCCGTCGACAAAGCCATAGCCAAGGTCAAGCACGCGGCCGACGTCGCGCACCGCGGCCTTCGCCGCCATGGTGCCGAAGGTGGCGATCTGCGACACCGCGTCCTTGCCGTACTTCTCCTTCACGTACGTGATCACGCGATCGCGGCCGTGCTGGCAGAAGTCGATATCGAAGTCGGGCATCGAGACCCGCTCCGGGTTCAGGAAACGCTCGAACAGCAGTGCGTACTTGAGCGGATCGAGGTCGGTAATGCCCAGCGCATACGCGACCAGCGAACCGGCGCCCGAACCGCGACCCGGCCCGACCGGCACGCCGTTGTTCTTGGCCCAGTTGATAAAGTCCGCCACGATCAGGAAGTAGCCGGGGAAGCCCATCTTGATGATGGTGCCGGTCTCGAACTCCAGCCGCGCGTAGTATTCCGCGCGCTTCGCTTCGCGCACCGCATCGTCCGGGAACAGCACCGCCAGGCGCTTCTCCAGGCCGTCCTTGGCCATGAAGACGAGGTAGTCGTCCAGCGACATGCCGTCCGGCGTCGGGAACAGCGGCAGGCGCGGCTTGCCCAGCTCCAGCGTCAGGTTGCAGCGGCGCGCGATCTCGACCGCGTTCTCCAGCGCCGAGGGGATATCCGCGAACAGCGCGCACATCTCGTCCTGTGTCTTGAAGTACTGGTCGGTGGTGAAGCGCCGCGTGCGGCGCGGGTTGGCCAGCAGCTCGCCCTCGGCGATGCACACGCGCGCCTCGTGCGCGGTGTAGTCGTCCGGCGTCATGAACTGCACCGGATGCGTGGCGACCACCGGCAACTGCAGCTCGGCCGCCAGTTGCACGGCCTGCTGCACGTAGGCATCCGTGCCGGCATGGCCGGCGCGCTGCAGTTCGACATAGAAGCGCTGCGGGAACACCGATGCCCAGTGCTGCGCGGCACGGCGCGCGCCGTCGGCATTGCCGTTGGCCAGCGCCATGCCGATATCGCCGCCCATCGCGCCGGACAGCGCGATCAGGCCGGTGGCCAGCGGCATGTCGTCTTCGCCCGGCTCCAGGAACCACGACGGATCGATCTCGGCGCGGCCGCGGTACTGGTTGCCCAGCCACGCGCGCGACAGCAGCATGCACAGGTTCAGGTAGCCGCGCCGGTCCTGCACCAGCAGCAGCAGGCGCGCGGGCTTGTCGCGGTCTTCGGCATTGGTCAGCCAGACATCGGCCCCGACCACCGGCTTCACGCCCTTGCCGCGCGCTTCCTTGTAATAGCGGATCAGCCCGAAGGCGTTGGCAAGATCCGTCAGGGCGAGCGCACCCATGCCATCGGCGGCGGCGGCCTTGACGGCGTCGTCGAGGCGGACGATGCCGTCCACGACGGAGTATTCGGAATGCAGGCGGAGGTGGACGAAGCGGGGTGCGGACATGGGCGACATTGTACCGGCTCGGCTCGCCTGCCGGCCTCCAATATCGCGTGCAGGCGATGCGTGCCGGCCGCTGCGCAAAGCTGATCGGGGTGCTTGGGAATGCGCGGCAGAAGCGCCTGCGCGCGTTATAATTTCGCCTTTCCTATCAGGCAGTTATCGCAAGCCGCCAAGCCCTTCCCGCCCTTCCGGGCGCGGACGTGCAGGCGCCGTCCCCCATGCAGATCGTCAATATCTCCGCTTACAAATTCGTCTCGCTGGACGACATCGAGACCCTGCGCCCGGCCATGCGCGAGCGCTGTGAGGCGGCCGGCCTGAAAGGCACGATTCTGCTCGCGCCCGAGGGCATCAACATGTTCCTCGCCGGCCCGCGCGCAGCCATCGACGGCTTCATGGCGTGGCTGCATGCCGATGCGCGCTTCGCCGATATCGCGCCCAAGGAAAGCCTGTCGGAGAACCAGCCCTTCAAGCGCATGCTGGTGCGCGCCAAGAAGGAAATCATCACCATGAAGATGCCGCTGATCCGCCCCGAAAATGGCCGCGCACCGTCGGTGCGGCCGGTGGACGTGAAGCGCTGGCTGGACCAGGGGCATGACGATGAAGGCCGCCCGGTGGTGATGCTCGATACGCGCAATGACTTCGAAGTGGCGGTCGGCACGTTCGAAGACGCCGTCGAGTACGACATCGCCAAGTTCAGCGAATTTCCCGAGGCTGTCGCCGCGCACAAGGCGGAGCTGGAAGGCAAGACCGTGGTGTCGTTCTGCACCGGCGGCATCCGCTGCGAGAAGGCGGCGATCCACATGCAGGAAGTCGGTGTCGAGCGCGTCTACCAGCTCGAGGGTGGCATCCTCAAGTACTTCGAGGAAGTGGGCGGCAGCCACTATCGCGGTGATTGCTTCGTCTTCGACTACCGCACCGCGCTGAACCCGAACCTGGAGCCCGCCGGGCCCAAGCAGTGCTTTGCCTGCCGTGCCGTGGTCACGCCGGAAGAACAACAGAGCCCGCACTACGTGATTGGCAAGAGCTGCCCGCACTGCATCGAGACAAAGCAGGCGGCAGCCTGAGAGAGGTCCAAGGCGGCAGCTCAGGCCGCCAGCAGGTGGTAGAGATTACGCAGCATGCCCGCGGTGGCGCCCCAGATAAAGCGGTGGCCGCCGTCATCGCGCGGATAAGGCATGGCGTAGAACAGGCGCTCACCATCGACCCAGCGGAACAGGCGCCGCTCATGGTGTGACGGGTTCATCAGGAAGGCAAGCGGCACCTCGAAGACATCGGCCACTTCCGAGGCATCCGGACGCAGCGTGAAACCATCGCGCACCAGGCCGACCACCGGGCTGACGTGAAATCCCGTGCCGGTAATGTAGTCAGGCAGCGCGCCCAGCACTTCCACGTAGTCGCGCGCCAGGCCCACCTCCTCTTCCGTTTCGCGTAGCGCCGTATCGATGCGGTTCGTGTCCCACTGCTCTTGCCTGCCGCCGGGGAAGCTGATCTGCCCCGCATGCGCACTCAGGTTGGCGTTGCGCTCGGTCAGCAGCACGGTCAGGCCGTCGCGACGCTCCACCAGCGGCACCAGCACGGCGGCATCGCGCAGTCCGCGGCTGCGGTCGTAGACGCGCGATTCGTCGGTCAGCTCCGGCGCCCAGGCGGGCGGCAACTCGAAGCGGTGCCGGATGAAGTCGACCTGCAAGCGCGGCTCGGTCAATGGCGCATTGCGCAAGTCGGTGTCGACGACGGGAAGGGATTCGGGATCGAAGGCGGGACGCATAACAAGTGCAAGTATGACAGAAGCTCGCAATTCGGCGCCGCAGCAAAATCGGGCCGTTGCCCGTACGCCAATGCAAAAAGGGCACCCATGAGGTGCCCTTCCTGAGGAAACGCTGGCCGGGTCGCCCCGACCGGCGGGTCCGGCTTACTCCGCAGCCTTGGCAGCGGCGGAAGCCTTCGACACCAGCTTTTCCTTGATACGTGCGGACTTGCCCGAACGCTGGCGCAGGTAGTACAGCTTCGCGCGACGCACGTCGCCGCGACGCTTCACTTCGATGGCAGCGATCAGCGGCGAGTACAGCTGGAACGTACGCTCCACGCCTTCACCCGACGAGATCTTGCGCACGATAAAGGACGAGTTCAGGCCGCGGTTACGCTTGGCGATCACCACGCCTTCGTAGGCCTGCACGCGCTTGCGGGTACCTTCCACCACGTTCACGCTGACGATCACGGTGTCGCCGGGTGCGAATGCGGGGATGGTCTTGTTCGCGGTCAGACGCGCGATCTCTTCCTTCTCGATCTGCTCGATGAGGTTCATCGTTTTTTCTCCGTAACCATCGTGCCGGCGTTGTATGCCCCAGGATGTCCCGGGCCCCGGCAGAGGATGGGGTTTTACCTGGCGGGAGTTGCCTACCGCCCTTCCTTCGCCGCCCATTCCAACAAGAATTTCTCGTCGGCGCGGGACAGCAAACCTTGTTCGCGAGCCGCCTCGATCAAATCGGGACGCTTTCTCGCGGTATTGGCCAGCGCCTGCTGGCGCCGCCATTTCTCGATCTCGGCGTGATGGCCCCCGAGCAGGATCTCGGGCACCCGCACGCCTTCATATTCTTCCGGCCGCGTGTAGTGCGGACAATCCAGCAGGCCGTTGACGAAGCTGTCCTGCACCGCGGACTGCGCGTCGCCCAGCACGCCGGGCAGGTGGCGCACCACCGCGTCGATCAGCGCCATCGCCGGCAGTTCGCCGCCTGACAGCACGAAGTCGCCGAGGCTGATTTCCTCGTCCACGCGGCGGTCGATCAGCCGCTGGTCGATGGCCTCATAGCGGCCGCACAGCAGGACCAGGCCAGGCCGTTCTGCCAACTCCATCACCTTGGCGTGCGACAGCGCCTTGCCTTGCGGCGACATCAGCACCACGTGCGGCCGCGGCACGCCGGCCTGCGCCTGCGCTGCCACCGCGGCATCGATCGCATCGTCCAGCGGCTTGGCCAGCATCACCATGCCAGGGCCACCGCCATAGGGGCGATCGTCGATGGTGCGGTAGTTGTCCACCGTGAAATCGCGTGGATTCCAGCTGCGCAACGCATACCGCTGTTGCTTGGCTGCCCGGCTGGTAATGCCCCAGTCGGTCAGCGCACGAAACATCTCGGGAAACAGCGTGATCACATCGAACTGCATCCGCTCTCCCCCTCCTGGGCACAAGCCGGGCTCGGTGCCAGGGTCAGTAATCGAGCCCCCAGTCCACCACGATGCGCTTGCCGGCCGTATCGACCGTGCGCAGGAACGCATCGACAAACGGGATCAGCCGTTCACCGGCCTTGCCGTCAGGCAGCGCGTACGCGACCTGCAGGATCTGGTGGGCACCGTTGTCGATCAGGCCGGACACTTCGCCCAGCAACTCGCCTTGCTCGTTGCTGACGCTGCAGCCGATCAGGTCGACCCAGTAAAACTCATCGTCTTCCGGCGCCGGAAAATCCGCGCGCCGGATCCACACGCGACGGCCCCGGAGCGCTTCCGCAAGATTGCGGTCGGCCACGCCGGCAGCATTCGCCACCACCGTGCCGCTGTGCTCGCGCGACTGCGCGATCTTCACGCAGACCGGCTGGGCATGCTGCGCACCGGCCGCCACCAGCCCCGCCTGCGGCGGCGCCAGCAACCACCAGCGACGCGCATGCAGCAGGGCGGACGCGTCATTGGCATGCGGCTGGACCTTGATCCAGCCACGGATACCGTAGGCCGCGCCGACATAGCCGACTTCCACCAGGTCTTCCGGCAGGGCGTCGGCATACAGCAGCGCCGCGGGCATCTTGAGGGCCTTGGGGGCCTCACCCTGCTGGCCCTGCGGCCGGTTCAGCGGCCGCTGCTTGCGTTCAGTCACGTGCGCAACGAAGAACGTGCCCTTGCGGGCACGCTATAGTGTTCGCTCAGTCCGATGGACCAGCGGCAATCAGGCAGCAGCCTTGGCGCCTTGCTTGACCAGGCGGGCAACGGTCGGCGACAGCTGGGCGCCAACGCCTTGCCAGTAGGCCAGGCGGTCTTGCGCCAGGCGCAGGCCTTCTTCGCCTTCCGATGCCAGCGGGTTGTAGAAGCCAACGCGCTCGATGAAACGGCCATCGCGACGGTTGCGCGAGTCGGTAGCGACGATGTTGAAGAACGGGCGCTTCTTGCTGCCGCCGCGAGCCAGACGGATAACGACCATGGGATGATTCCTCAGAAAACGGGTGTCCGGGTGTTCAAACGAACACGAAACACAAGAGTATAGCCCAGTTTCCGAGGCCAAACAAACACTTAGGTGATTGACGTGCCGGGGCCGTGCGGGCATCGTGGCAAAAAACGCGACAGGAGGCCCGACATGCGCCCGCACCTGCACTTCTTGCTTCGTACCATACGGCAATCCGCCCTGCTTGGCATGGTCCTGCTGGCGGGCAGCGCGGCGGCGGCCCTGCCGCTCGAGCAGATCAAGCTGCCCGCTGGTTTCCGCATCGACGTGTTGACGCAGGACGTGCCGGGTGCACGCGCCATGACGCTGTCACCGGCGGGCACACTGTACGTCGGCACGCTCCGGGAGGGCAAAGTCTATGCGGTGACCGACGCGCTCGGCGCCAAACCGCGCGTGCGGACCGTCGCCAGCGGCCTGCGCATGCCGGCGGGGGTGGCCTTGCGCGATGGCAGCCTGTATGCCTCGTCGGTGTCCAGGATCGTGCGCCTCGACAACATCGAAGCCCGCCTGGACAACCCGCCAGAACCGGTGGTGGTAAGCGACCGCTTTCCCACCGACACGCACCATGGCTGGAAATTCATCGCCTTCGGGCCGGACGGATACCTGTATGTCCCGGTCGGCGCGCCCTGCAACATCTGCGCGAAGGACGAGAACCGCTACGCCAACATCATGAAGATGAAGCCCGACGGCAGCGACCTGCAGGTGGTAGCCCGGGGCGTGCGCAATACCGTCGGCTTCGACTGGCACCCGGCCACGCGCGAGCTGTGGTTCACCGACAACGGCCGCGACCGCATGGGCGACGACGTGCCGGACGACGAGCTGAACCGCGCCACCGCCGCCAACCAGCATTTCGGATATCCGTACTGCCATGCCGGCAACGTCGCCGACCCCGAGTACGGCAGCCAGCGCAAGTGTTCGGAGTTCGTCGGCCCGGTGGCACGGCTGGGGGCGCATGTGGCCGCGCTCGGCATGCGCTTCTACACCGGCAACCAGTTCCCGCCGGCTTACCGCAACAACGTGTTCATCGCCGAACACGGCAGCTGGGACCGCAGCGAGCCGTCCGGCTACCGCGTAGTGCGCGTGGTGCTGGACGAGTCCGGCAAGGCAGTCCGGCAGGAAGTGTTTGCCCAGGGATGGCTGCGCGGCAGGCCCTGGGGACGCCCGGCCGACGTGCTGGTCGCCCCTGACGGCTCGCTGCTGGTCAGTGACGACCTGGCCGGCGCGATCTACCGGATCCGCTACGCGCCGTAGGCTGGAGACGACCCGAGCAAGGCCCGCAAAGCCGCGGAAACACGAGGAACGGCAAGGGCTGTGCGTCCGAAACAATCCGTTACACCGGTAACGCGCTTGGCATAGCGCGACCCGATGGCCCATGCGTACCATGAACCCATCTTCCAACAGCAACTTAGCGCGACAGGAACCTGGGAATCCGCATGCTCACCCGCTCTCTCCTGCGCGACCTGGTGGCTGGCATCCTGGTGGCCTCGGGCCTGGTCGGCGCGGTAGCCGCCAGTCATGCCCAGGTCGCATTCTGGCAACAAAGCCGTGCTGATGCCCGGCCGGTGCGGCTGCAGGCCGGCGACGGCTGGCAGGTCGCCAGCGTGCGCGCCGAAAGCCGCGATCACGTACAGGCCCAAATCGACCGCATGGAAGCCCGTGCCCGCGCCGACGACCGCCTGAACGGCCGCCGCGCCGCCGCCGCCATGCAAGGCGCTCGCGACGACAACCGCGCGCGTGCCCAGGATCAGCGCGGCAACGCTCCCGACGCCCGCAACGACTCGCGCCCCGGCAACGTGGGCCCCGGCTGGCAGGCACGCGGCCGCGACAACGGCGCACGCTGATTCGCCTTGTGGCCGGCGTTCGTGCAACGCCGGCACCCTGTGGAACTCGCTGCGGAACTCGCCTCGCGCTCCGACTGTCTGTATCTGAGTGTGTGCCCCGCTTTCCGGGTGCCGCACACAGGCTGCCGCCCGGCGCTGCCCGGGGCTCACAGCGTGCCGTCCAGTGCAGACGGCAATCGAACTGACCTGCCTCTGCCCGACACCTCCTGTCGGACCCGATCACGACAGCTCGGGCGCAGCCTCCAGAATGACAATAATTCTGTGAGGTTTGTCATGTCACCCCTGCTTAGCGACCTGGCCGAACACGTTGGCCAGTTATCGCTGTCTATCCTGTTCATGGGTATCCTTACCCTGGTCCTTTACGGCGAAACGCATATCAGCGAACGCGCCGCCACCTTTATCAAGAGCCTGCTCGCGGGCGGCTGGCATTAGCGTCGCTCCACGCGTCGGCTGATGCACCTCTCACCTCCCTGGCCGTGACCGTCGGCGTACAATGACTGCCGGCTGGCACGCGCGTGCCGCCGTTTTACCTGAACTGCCACGCACGCCCCCAACGCCATGCCTGCCGCCACGCCAGCCAGTCCCGCAACCACTCGCACCGCCGCCCCGCTTCGCGGCAAGTCCAAGCTGCTGACCGTCGCGCTGGCGTTCCTGCTCGGCAGCCTTGGGGCGCACCGCTTTTACCTGGGCGGTCTACGCGACGTGTACGGCTGGGCTCACCTGCTGGGGTTGCTGGCCGGCGCCATCGGTATTGCCTCGATGGCGGCTGACGCCGGGACACCCGCGCTCAACTGGACGTTCGCCGTTGCCGGCGGGGTTTCGGTCATCAGCGCCTTCCTGTCCGCGATCGTCTATGGCCTGCGCCCGGACGACAAGTGGGATGCGCGCTTCAACCCCCATGGCCGGCCCACGCGCTCCGGCTGGCCGGTCGTGATCCTGGTGATCCTGTCGCTGCTGATCGGTACCGGCCTGCTGATGGCGGGGCTGGCAATCAGTTTCCAGACCTTCTTCGAATCGCAGGTCGAGGCGGCGCGCGAGCTGTCGCAATAGCCGCGGCGGCGGCGTCATGCCGCGCTATTGGGGTTGGCACAAGCATCGACGCAAGCGCTAAGCGCAGCCGGCATTTGCGCGAGGTCAATGCGGGCGCAATCGGCAATTCCCCTTTCTCGCAAATCGCCCATACTGGAAACACCGTCCGATCCTGGCGGCGACATGCGCGGTGGAGCGTGGCTCTGGCGGCGCAAAGGAGCACCAATCGACATGCCAACGTATGACGAAGGACGCCTGGCTGCCATTGCCGTCAGGCTGGCGCTGTCCTCTGGACTGCCGCCATCGAGCGCGAAGGCCGCGCTGGACCTGGCCAGCCGCATGATCGGCGACCAGCAGGCCACAGAAGCCGCTCAGAACAAGGAGCCTTGCGGATCGTCCTTGCCGCGTGGGCCCGCGGGTGGCCGGAACCGCGAAGTATCCAGTTCGAACCGGTTATAGCGGAAGCCGAGCCGGTCGGCGGCCTTGTAGAAGCGCTGGCGCAACAAGTCCGCCCACACGCCCGTGCCCCGCATGCGCGTGGCAAAGCTGGCATCGTAGGCTTTGCCTTCGCGCATGTCGCGAACGCGGTTCATGACCCGTTCGGCGCGGTCGGGGAAATGCGCCAGCAGCCACTCCTCAAACAGTGGCCGCACCTCCCATGGCAGCCGCAGCACGATGTAGTTCGCATAAACGGCGCCCGCCTCGCGCGCCGCTTCCAGCACACGCTCAAGGTCAGGCTCGGTAACGAACGGGATCACCGGGGCAATGCTCACGCCCACCGGGATGCCGGCGTCGGTCAGCGTACGGATCGTACGCAGGCGCCGTGACGGCGTGGCAGCACGCGGCTCGAGCGTGCGCGCGATGTCCGAGTCCAGCGTGGTAATGGTCACGGCAGCCACCGCGAGCCGTTTGGCGGCCATCGGCGCCAGCAGGTCGATATCCCGCTCGATCAGTGAAGACTTGGTGATCAGCGCGACCGGATGGTCGTGCTCGCTCAGCATCTCGAGGATGCCGCGGGTGATGCGCTGCTCGCGCTCGATCGGCTGGTAGGCGTCGGTGTTGACGCCCAGTGCAATGGTCTCGCAGCGGTATGAAGGGCGAGCCAGGGCCTCGCGCAGCTTCTCGGCCGCGTTGGCCTTGGCGAACAGCCGGGTTTCGAAGTCGAGCCCCGGCGACAGGTCAAGATAGGCGTGCGTGGGCCGCGCAAAACAGTAGATGCAGCCGTGCTCGCAGCCGCGATACGGGTTCAGCGAGACGTCGAACGGGATATCCGGCGACGCGTTGCGCGTCAGGATCGAACGCGCACGTTCAATGCGCACCTGCGTGCGCAGCGGCGGCAATGGCGCTTCCGGCGCCGGCGCGGCGGATGGCTCGTCCAGGGCCGGAGCACCCCAACCGTCGTCGAAGGCCTCGCGCTGGTCTCGCTCGAAACGCCCCTGCAGGTTGCTGACCGCCCCGCGTCCCTTGCGTGCGACGGGCGGCCGCGGGCCCGCCTGCGTATCGGCGCCGGTGGCCGTGTCTTTGGGAGAATTGGTGGGGCGCTTCATAGTTGCCGGCATGGTTCGCCTGGCCTCTGTGGTCAGGTCGGCTGGCTCCTGTCCTCGACCGGGATTGCCAGGGTTTCCTTGATTTCTTCCATTACGACATAGCTTTTCGACTGCGCGGCGCCGGGGAGCTGCAACAGGATGTCGCCCAGCAGCCGCCGGTATTCCCCGATCTCGCGGATGCGCGCCTTGATCAGGTAGTCGAAATCGCCCGACACGAGGTGACATTCCAGCACTTCCGGGATGCGCAGCACCTCGCGCCGGAACTGCTCGAACATATTGCCCGACTTATTGCCGAGCGAAATCTCCACGAACACCAGCAGCGCACTGCCCAGCAAGGTCGGGTTCAAGCGCGCGTAGTAACCCATGATGACACCATCGCGCTCCAGGCGCTTGACCCGCTCGATGCAGGGCGTGATGGTCAGGCCGACCGCTTCCGCCAGATCTTTCATCGAGATCCTGCCGTCGGCCTGCAGCAACGTCAGGATCCTGCGGTCGAGCCGGTCAAGGCTGCGTACGGGCTGGCGACTCGTTCTCATGAGTTTTTCCTGTTTTACTGAGAAATTCGGTAACTATGACTGGATTGTATTCAATAGTATAGAGACAAATCCTTCATCAACTTGACATCGTAGTTGGGAGCCCCCGAAATGCGCGTTCTCGTACTTGGCAGTGGCGTAATTGGCGTCACCAGTGCGTGGTACCTGGCCAAGGCCGGTCACGAAGTGACCGTTGTCGATCGCGAGGCGGGACCCGCGCTTGGCACCAGCTTTGCCAATGCGGGGCAGATCTCCCCGGGCTATGCGTCGCCGTGGGCGGCGCCCGGCGTCCCGCTGAAGGCGATCAAGTGGATGTTCCAGGAGCACGCTCCGCTGTCCATCCGTCCGGACGGCACGCTGTTCCAGCTGCAGTGGATGTGGCAGATGCTGCTGAACTGCAGCGCCGAGCGCTATGCCGTGAACAAGGAGCGCATGGTGCGGCTGGCCGAGTACAGCCGCAACTGCATCCGCGCGTTGCGTGCGGAAACCGGGATCGCATATGAAGGCCGCCAGCAAGGCACGCTGCAGGTGTTCCGCACCGACGAGCAGCTGCAAAGCGCGGCCAAGGACATCGCCGTACTGGAAGAAGCCGGCGTGCCCTACCAGTTGCTTTCGCGCGAAGAACTCGCCGCGAGCGAACCGGCGCTGGCCGCCGTCAGCCACAAGCTGAGCGGCGGCCTGCGCCTTCCCAATGATGAAACCGGCGACTGCCAGTTGTTCACGACACGGCTTTCGCAGATGGCCGAGATGCTTGGCGTCAGGTTCCTCTACAACCGCTCGATCGACAGCCTGATGACGCAGGGCGATGCCGTCACCGGCGCCATGGTCAACGGCGAGCCGATCCCCGCCGACCTGGTGGTGGTGGCGCTGGGCAGCTGGTCGACGCAGCTGGTGAAGCCGTTCCTGTCGGGCATGTCCAACCTGCCGGTGTACCCGCTCAAGGGATTCTCGATCACGGTGCCGCTCAGCGACGCCTCGCGCAGCCCGGTGTCGACGGTGCTCGATGAAACCTACAAGGTCGCCATCACCCGCTTCGACGATCGCATCCGCGTCGGCGGCATGGCGCAGATCGTTGGTTATGACAGCGGCCTCGATCCGGCCAAGCGACGCACGCTCGAACACGTGGTCACCGACCTGTTCCCCGGCGCCGGCGATGTCAGCCAGGCCACCTTCTGGACCGGCCTGCGCCCGATGACGCCGGACGGCACGCCGATCGTCGGCCCGACGCAGGTACGCGGCCTGTGGCTGAACACCGGGCACGGCACGCTGGGCTGGACCATGGCCTGCGGCTCCGGCAAGCTGCTGTCGGACCTGGTTTCCGGGACTTCGCCGGCGATCCGTGCCGATGACCTGTCGGTGGGCCGCTATTTCAAGCCCACGCGCCATCACGTGGCGCCGCGGCCAGCGCATGCCTGACAACGCCGGCACGTAGGCAACGCAAGGGCGGCCCCGCAGGCCGCCCTTTTTGTTTGGCCGAGATCACGGACCTCCACAGCGGTGGCCAGACGCAAAAAAGCCGTTCGCGGGAAACCCCGGGAACGGCTCCTTTTGCGAACATTGCCGGGCGTCACAGCCCCGGCAAGCTGATGGCATCAGCCCAGCGCGGCCACCAGCTCCGGCACCACGGTGTTCAGGTCACCCACCAGGCCATAGTCGGCCACGGAGAAGATCGGGGCTTCGGCATCCTTGTTGATCGCGACGATCACCTTGGAGTCCTTCATGCCGGCCAGGTGCTGGATCGCGCCGGAGATACCGACGGCGATGTACAGCTGCGGCGCGACAATCTTGCCGGTCTGGCCGACCTGGTAGTCGTTCGGCACGAAGCCTGCGTCCACTGCGGCGCGCGAAGCACCCAGCGCGGCGCCCAGCTTGTCAGCCAGCGGCGTCAGCACCTTGGTGTAGTTCTCGCCCGAACCCACGCCACGGCCACCCGAGACGATGATCTTGGCAGCGGTCAGTTCCGGACGGTCGCTCTTGGCCACTTCGCGCGAAACGAATTGCGAAACGCCCGCATCGGCCACGGCCGGCAGGGTTTCGACGGCGGCCGAGCCACCTTCGGCGGCGGCGGCGTCAAACGCGGTGCCGCGCACGGTGATCACCTTGATCTTGTCTTCCGACTTGACCGTGGCGATGGCGTTGCCGGCGTAGATCGGGCGCTCGAAGGTGTCCGGGGCGTCGACCTTGGAGATTTCCGAGATCTGGGCCACGTCCAGCTTGGCGGCCACGCGCGGCAGGATGTTCTTGCCGTACGGGGTGGCCGGGGCCAGGATGTGCGAGTAATCGTTGGCGATGGCCAGCGCCTGCTCGGCCACGTTCTCGGCCAGGCCGTCGCCAAAGTAGGCGGCGTCGGCCAGCAGGACCTTGGTCACGCCGGCGATCTTGGCGGCGGCGTCGGCCGCGGCCTTGGCGTTGGAACCGGCCACCAGCACGTGCACGTCGCCGCCGCATTGGGCTGCGGCGGTCACGGTGTTCAGCGTGGCGCCCTTGATCGATTGATTGTCGTGTTCAGCAATGACGAGTGCAGTCATGTTCTATCTCCCCCGCGCTCAGATAACCTTGGCTTCGTTCTTCAGCTTCTGCACCAGCGTCGCGACGTCCGGCACCATCACACCGGCGCTGCGCTTGGCAGGCTCGACCACCTTCAGGGTCGACAGGCGCGGCTTCACGTCGACGCCGAGGTCTTCCGGCTTGACGGTATCCAGCGGCTTCTTCTTGGCCTTCATGATGTTCGGCAGCGTGACGTAGCGCGGCTCGTTCAGGCGCAGGTCGGTCGTCACCACGGCCGGCAGCTTCAGCGACAGCGTTTCCAGGCCGCCGTCGACTTCACGGGTCACCGATGCCTTGCCATCGGCCACCACCACCTTCGAGGCGAACGTGGCTTGCGGCAGGCCGGCCAGCGCGGCCACCATCTGGCCGGTCTGGTTCGAGTCATCGTCGATGGCCTGCTTGCCCAGGATCACCAGCTGCGGCTGCTCCTTGTCGATCAGCGCCTTCAGCAGCTTGGCCACGGCCAGCGGTTGCAGGTCTTCGTTCGACTCCACCAGGATGCCGCGGTCGGCACCAATGGCCATCGCGGTGCGCAGGGTTTCCTGGCACTGCGTGACACCGCACGAGACGGCCACGACTTCGGTGACGACGCCGGCTTCCTTCAGGCGCACGGCCTCTTCCACGGCGATTTCGTCGAACGGGTTCATGCTCATCTTGACGTTGGCCAGATCGACGCCCGTGCCATCCGCCTTGACGCGGACCTTGACGTTGTAATCCACCACCCGCTTGACTGCGACGAGTACTTTCATGCGCTCACTCCACTGATAGCTGATAGTCAGAAATTTTGTTCGCTCGTCATTATAACCACCGGGTTGGCGGCTCTCCTGTTTTTCGAACGATCGTACTATTTTATCGGCAAAATGATGCCGGGCATAGCCCGGCAATCACCAGCCGTCCGGAGATTGTGCCGCAAACCCAGGCCTGCGGGGATCGTCTGATTGGATGAACCCCGCAAAGTGACCAAGGCTTTACAACGCTTACCAGGCCGTGATGACCGATTCCTTGAACGTCGAAGTGACGTATTGCTTGATTTCCGGCGAGTGGTACGCCTTCACCAGCTTGGCCACCCACGGCTTGCTCTTGTCGGCCTCGCGGATCGCGATCAGGTTGGCGTACGGGCCTTTCGGGCCTTCCATGGCGATCGCATCCTTGGTCGGCGACAGGCCGGCCGATTCCGCGTAGTTGCCGTTGATCGCGGCCGCATCCAGGTCATCCAGCGAGCGCGGCAGCTGCGCGGCGTCCAGCTCGACGATGCGGATCTTCTTCGGGTTCTCGGCGATGTCCAGCGGGGTCGCCTTCAGGCCGGCGTTGGGCTTGAGCTTGATCACGCCCTTGCTCTGCAGCAGCAGCAGGCCGCGGCCGCCGTTGGTCGGATCGTTGGGCACGCCCACGCGCGCGCCCTGCTTGAGCTGGTCGAGCGACTTGATCTTCTTGGAGTAGACGCCCATCGGGAAGGTCACGGTGTAGGCGATGTGCGCGAACTTGTAGCCGCGGTCCTTGATCTGGGCTTCCAGGTAAGGCAGGTGCTGGTAGCTGTTGGCATCCAGGTCGCCGGCGGCCAGCGCGGCGTTGGGCTGGATGTAGTCGCTGAACTCGACCACCTGGATATTCAGGCCGTCCTTGGCGGCGACCTTCTTCACCTGTTCCATGATCTGGGCGTGCGGTCCGCCGGTCACGCCGATCTTGATCGGCTTTTCCTGGGCGATCGCGCCGGTGGCCAGCGAGGCGCCGAGCGCGGCGCCGAGAATCCATTGCAGCAGGTTGCGACGTTGCATGATGTACGTACCTATCTCTAAGAGTCGTTTGGTTCAGCGGTGGCTGATGCGCCGGACGAGCCAGTCGCCGAAGCTCTGCACCGCCTGCACGAAGATGATCAGGATCACCACCACCGCCACCATCACCTCGGTGATGTAGCGCTGGTAGCCATAGCGGATGCCCAGGTCGCCCAGGCCGCCACCGCCGATCGCGCCGGCCATGGCAGAGTAGCCGACCAGGCTGACGAAGGTGATGGTCAGCCCGGCGACGATGCCGGGCATGGCCTCGGGCAACAGCACCTTCCACACGATCTGGCCGGTCGTCGCGCCCATCGACTGGGCGGCCTCGACCAGGCCCTTGTCGACCTCGCGCAGCGCGCTTTCGACCAGGCGGGCAATAAAGGGAATCGCCGCGATGGTCAGCGGCACGATCGCCGCGGTGGTGCCGATCGACGAACCCACGATAAAGCGCGTGAACGGAATCACCACCACCAGCAGGATGATGAAGGGGATCGAACGCACCGCATTGACCACCACGCCGATGGTGCGGTTGAACAGCGGGTGCGACAGCACGCCGCCGCGATTGGTCAGGTGCAGCAGCACGCCCAGCGGCACGCCCAGCAGCGAGCCGACCACGCCCGAGATCGCCACCATCAGCAGCGTCTCGTTGAACGAGGTCAGGAACAGGTCAGACATCTCAGACCACATGCTCGAACTCCTCCACCACGACGCCTTGCGCCTGCAGGTATTCCATCGCTGCCTTCACGTCGGCCAGCTCCCCGGTGGCCATGATCGCCAGCGAGCCGAAGGCCTGGCCCTGGATCTCGTCGATATGGCCGTGCAGGATGTTGAAGTCCAGCCCGTAGCGGCGGATCGCCTGCGCCAGCACCGGCTGGTCGACGCCCTCGCCGGTGAACGCGAGCCGGTAGACATGATCGCGGCCGTTGCCAAGCCGGCTTTCGACGCGCTTGAGCACGCTTGCGGGCAGCTCCTGCGCAATGACATCGCCGATCATGGCGCGGGTGACGTCGTGCTGCGGACGCAGGAACACGTCGATCACGCGGCCCTGCTCGACCACCTGGCCGGCCTCGAGCACGGCGACGCGGTCGCACACCTGCTTGATGACCTCCATCTGGTGCGTGATCATCACGACGGTCAGGCCCAGGTCGCGGTTGATTTGCTTGAGCAGTTCCAGGATGGAGCGGGTGGTTTCCGGGTCCAGCGCCGAAGTGGCTTCATCCGACAGCAGCACCTTGGGCTTGCTCGCCAGCGCGCGCGCAATGCCCACGCGCTGCTTCTGCCCGCCGCTGATCTGCGCCGGGTAGCGGTCCTTCAGCGCGGACAGGCCGACCAGGTCCAGCAGCGGCAGCACCGTAGTGGCAATCTCCGCCTTGGGCTTGCCGGCCAGCTCGAGCGGAAGCGCCACGTTGTCATAGACGGTGCGCGACGACAGCAGGTTGAAATGCTGGAAGATCATGCCGATCTCGCGCCGCGCCAGGCGCAGTGCGCCGTTATCCAGCGCGGTCAGGTCCTGGCCGCCGACGATGACGCGGCCACTGGTGGGCCGGTTCAGCAGGTTGATGGCGCGAACCAGCGTGCTCTTGCCGGCGCCGCTGCGGCCGATGATGCCGAAGACTTCGCCCGCTGCAATCGACAGGCTGACGTCCCGCAATGCATGCACGTCGCCAGACGCGCCCGGGAAGCGCTGCGACAGTCCTTGCAGTTCGATCATGTAAAGGTGACCAAAAGAAAACGGCAACAGGCGAGGTTGTCTCGAGCGCTGTTGCCGCACTTATTTTTGTAAAGCGGGTATTTTATGCGATTCACTTCATACCATAAACGAATTTTTACCGATGTCTTTATGCGCACCCAGCATAAAGAACGCGGAAATGTCTATTATTCGCCACGCCACGAGGGCGCACGCTTGTCGAGGAAGGCCTGCACGCCTTCCAGCGCGGAGTCATCCATCATGTTGCAGGCCATGGTCTGGCCCGCCAGCTGGTAGGCGGCCTCGATACCCATTTCAAGCTGGCGGTAGAACAGCCCCTTGCCGGCAGCGACGGCCGCGGCCGGCTTGGCGCAGATGCTGGCGGCCAGCCGCGCCACCTCGTCGTCCAGTGCGGCGACCGGCACCACGCGGTTGACCAGCCCGCGCTCGCGCGCGGTGGCGGCATCGATCATGTCGCCGGTCAGCAGCATTTCCATTGCCTGCTTGCGGTGCAGGTTGCGCGACAGCGCCACGCCCGGTGTCGCGCAGAACAGGCCGAGGTTGACGCCGGACACCGCAAAGCGCGCATCATCGGCGGCTACCGCGAGGTCGCACATCGCCACCAGCTGGCAGCCGGCCGCGGTGGCGATGCCTTGTACCCGCGCGATCACGGGCTGCGGCATCTTCTGGATCGCCATCATCACGCGCGTGCAGCGGTCGAACAGGCGCCGGTAATAGTCGTGCGACGGCGTGGCGCGCATCTCGCGCAGGTCATGGCCGGCGCAGAAGGCCTTGCCGGCACCGGCCAGCACCACCACGCGCACGGCGTCGTCGGCGGCTAGGCGCCCGAAGGTCTCGGCCAGCGCGTCCAGCAGGCCCTCGGACAAGGCGTTGAAGGCCTGCGGTCGGTTCATGGTCACGCGCGCCACGCCCGCGGCATCGCGCGTTTCGGTCAGCAGCGGCGCGTCCAGGCGCGCATCGTTTTCTGCCATGGCGGATGCCTCCTATCGTTCCAGCAGGACTTTCAGGTGCGCCAGCACGCTGCGCCCGAGCGCGCTCAGGTTGTAGCCGCCTTCCAGGCAGCTGACGATGCGTCCCTGCGCGTGCGTGCGCGCCACGTCGACAAGCTGGCCGGTGATCCACGCATAGTCCTGTTCCACCAGGCCCATCTGCCCCAGGTCGTCCTCGCGGTGCGCGTCGAAGCCGGCCGAGATGAACAGCATCTGCGGGCGGAACTCATGCAGGCGCGGCAGCCAGATGGTCTCGACCACCTCGCGCACGACCATGCCGTTGGTGTAGGCCGGCAGCGGGATGTTTGCCATATTGGCCGCCAGGTGCTCGGTGCCGCTGTACGGGTAGAACGGGTGCTGGAAGAAACTGCACATCAGCACATGCTCGTCGCCGCGGAAGGCCGCCTCGGTGCCGTTGCCGTGGTGGACATCGAAATCGATGATGGCGACGCGTTCCAGCCCATGCGCCTGCAGCGCGTGGCGTGCGGCAATGGCCACGTTGTTGAAAAAGCAGAAGCCCATGGCGCGGTCCGGCTCGGCATGGTGGCCGGGCGGGCGCACGCAGCAGAAGGCGTTCTCGAACTCGCCCGCGATCACCGCATCGGTCGCCGCCACCGCGGCGCCGGCGGCCAGCGTGGCCGCGCTCAGGGTGTGGGCGTTCATCGACGTATCCGGGTCGATCGGATAGTAGCCGCTGGCCGGGCTGGCGCTTTCCAGCGAATCGACATAGTCGGCCCGGTGCACGCGCTCGATCTGCTCGCGTGTGGCCGGCGTGGGCTCGCGGCGTTCCAGCAGCCCGTCCAGGCCGTGCGAAATCAGGTGATCCTCGATCGCCTGCAGGCGTTCCGGACACTCGGGATGGAAATGCCCCATCTCGTGCCGCTGGAACTCGGGGTGCGTGTAATAGCCGGTCGGCATCTCTTGTCGTCGCTCGGTTGTCTCCATTCGCTACGTTAGCACAGCGCGGACCCAGCCACCCAATGCGCGTCCTCTCGGCAGGCGCGCGGTTGAGCCGATTCCCGCGGGCACGTGCCGGGTTCGCGCCGGGCCGCTGCAGTGGCATCCGCTATACTCGGAGCGACTTGCAAAGGACACCATGACCGACACCCAGCGCTCACTGCGACGCCCCCTGCTGGGCGCCGCGCTTTCCGCTGCCGCACTCGGACTCTGCGGCCTCTCCCCCAGCCTTCTCGCCGCAGGCAAGCGCCGCGTCAGCGTGCGTGAAGAAGAAATCGAACCCGGCCGCTACCGCGACAACCCGCAAACCCGCGCCTTTATCGATGAAATGGTGGCGCGCCATGGCTTCGACCGCGGCGCGCTGCAGGACTGGTTCGGCCAGGCGGTCTATTCCTCGACCGTGGTGCGCCTGATCATGCCGCCCGCCACCGTCGGGCGCAAAAGCTGGCGCGCCTACCGCTCGCGCTTTATCGAGCCGATCCGCATCAATGCCGGCGTGCGCTTCTGGCAGGATAACCGCGACACGCTGCGCCGCGCCGAGGCCGAATTCGGCGTGCCGGCCTCGGTGATCGTTGGCATCATTGGAGTGGAAACCATCTATGGCCGCGACATGGGCACGTTCCGCGTGCTCGATTCGCTGTCGACGCTGGCCTTCGACTACCCCGACACGCCGAACCGCGCCGCGCGCTCCACGCTGTTCCGCAACCAGTTGGCCGACTACCTGCTGTGGTGCCGCGATACGCGCACCGATGTGTACTCGGTGCTGGGCTCATACGCCGGCGCGATCGGCATCCCGCAGTTCATGCCGACCAGCCTGCGCGAATATGCGATCGACTACGATAACAACGGCCGTATCGACCTGCGCAACAGCCCGACTGATGCGATCGGCAGTGTGGCGCGCTTTCTGCAGCTGCACGGCTGGGAACCGGGCCGGCCGGTGGCATGGCGCATTGCCGGCGACAGCGGCAGCCTCGGCGTCGCCACCGCTGCGGCGGATGGCGAGCCGTGGCCGACACGCACGCTCAACCAGCTCACCCGCGCGGGCCTGCGCGTGGACGAGCCCATCGACACGGCACGCGAAGGCGAGACCGGCGTGCTGGTGGTCGACCTGCCCACGCCGGACCAGCCTACCGAGTACCTGCTGGGCCTGCGCAACTTCTATGTGCTGACGCGCTATAACCGCAGCTTCTTCTACGCGCTGGCGGTGTACCAGCTGGGCGAAGCGGTCAAGGCGGCGATGGGCTGAGCCAAACCTGACACCCGGACGCAAAAAAGCCTCGCTTGCGCGAGGCTTTTCTGTCTGGCATCGCCTCCCGAATCAGGCCGGGAACACTCCGGTCGACAGGTAGCGGTCGCCGCGATCGCACACCACGAAGACGATGGTGGCGTTCTCCACTTCCTCGGCAATCCGCAGCGCAACGCACAATGCGCCGGCCGCCGAGATGCCGCAGAAGATGCCCTCTTCAGCCGCCATGCGCCGCGCCATGTGCTCGGCATCGGCCTGGCTCACGGGCTCGGTGCGGTCGATATGCGCGGGGTCATAGATCTTGGGCAGGTAGGCTTCCGGCCACTTGCGGATGCCCGGGATGCGAGAGCCTTCGGCCGGCTGGGCGCCGATGACCTGGATCGCCGGGTTCTGCTCTTTCAAATAGCGCGACACGCCGGTGATGGTGCCGGTGGTGCCCATTGCCGAAACAAAATGGGTGACACGGCCTTCGGTATCGCGCCAGATCTCGGGGCCAGTGCCTTCATAGTGCGCTTGCGGGTTGTCCGGGTTGGCGAACTGGTCGAGGATGACGCCCTTGCCTTCGCGCTCCATCGCGTCCGCCAGGTCGCGGGCGTATTCCATGCCGCCCTTAACCGGGGTCAGGACGATTTCGGCACCGTAGGCCGCCATGCTCTGCCGGCGCTCCAGGCTCAGATCCTCCGGCATGATCAGCACCATCTTGTAGCCGCGGATGGCGGCCGCCATGGCCAGCGCGATGCCGGTATTGCCCGACGTCGCCTCGATCAGCGTGTCACCCGGCTTGATGCGGCCACGCGCCTCGGCACGGGCAATCATCGATACCGCCGGGCGGTCCTTGACCGAACCGGCGGGGTTGTTGCCTTCCAGCTTGCCGAGAATCACATTGCCGCGCGCGTCGTTGGCGGCACCGGGAATGCGCTGCAATCTGACCAGCGGCGTATTGCCGATGGTGTCTTCAATAGTCTTGTAAGCCATGGGGGAGGGGGTGGCGAGGGTAGGTCAGGTTCGCCGGCCATTGTAATCCAGTCCCCTTTCCCTCGCCGGAGGCGGGATTTGCACCAATGCGCCCGACCCCGCATCCCCACTTCCCGATTCCCCGATTCCCCGATTCCCCGATTCCCCGCGCGACTCAGTCGGCCTCGTGGTTGCCTTCGCCCAGCAGGTGGTACAGCAGGATGCAGCCAAAGGTGGCGGTGCCGATGCCACCCAGCGTCATGCCGCCCAGCTTCAGCGTCAGGTCGCCCGCGGCCACCGTCAGGGTGGCGCCGACCGTGATCAGGTTGCGCGAACTGGAGAAATCCACCTTATTCTGCACCCAGATCCGGCCCGCGGTCGCGGCAATCAGGCCGAACACCACGATGGTCAGGCCGCCGATCACCGGTCCCGGGATGGTCAGGATCAGCGCGCCGAACTTGGGCGAAAAGCCCAGCACGATGGCCACCGCCGCCGCCACCACGAAGATCAGCGTGGAGTAGATCTTGGTGACCGCCATCACACCCATGTTTTCGGCATAGGTGGTCACGCCGGTGCCGCCGCCACTGGCCGACAGCATGGTCGCGATGCCGTCGCCGATAAACGCGCGGCCGATATACGGATCGAGGTTACGGCCCGTCATCACGCCAATGGCCTTGATGTGGCCGAGGTTCTCTGCCACCAGCACGATCGCCACCGGGGCGATCAGCAGCATGGCGCTGACCTCGAACGCCGGTGCGGTGAACGCAGGCAGGCCGAACCAGCTGGCCGCGGCAACGCTGGAGAAGTCGATCGGCTTGCCCAGTCCCATCACGTTGGTGCCCACGTAGTAGGCAACGTACCCCACCAGTCCGCCGATCAGCACCGGCAGGCGTCCGAGCATGCCTGGCGCGCGCACTGCGACCAGGCCCACGGCCAGCACCGTCAGCAGGCCCACCCAGGTGTCAAGCGAAGAGCCGCTGACCGCCTTGACCGCGACCGGGGCCAGGTTCAGTCCGATGGCCGCGACGATCGCGCCGGTGACCACCGGCGGCATCAGCTTTTCCACCCAGGCGTAGCCCACGGCCTGCACCACCACGCCGATCAGCGTGTAGAGAGCGCCCGCTGCAATGATGCCGCCCAGTGCCACCGGGATATTGAGGTTGGGGCCGCTGCCGGCATAGCCTGTGGCAGCGATCACCACGGCGATGAAGGCAAAGCTCGAACCAAGGTAGCTGGGCACCCGGCCGCGCACGCACAGAAAGAAGATCAGCGTGCCGATACCGGAAAACAGGATGGCGATATTGGGATTGAAGCCCATCAGGATCGGCGCGATGGCGGTCGAGCCGAACATCGCCACCACGTGCTGGATGCCGGCCAGCAGCGTCTGCCCGGCCGGCAGCCGTTCGTCGGGCCCGATTACCCCTTCGGTCTTGAGCCGCCATTTCGGCAGGAAACCCGCGTCCTCGCCATTCGCCATGTGTTGTACTCCCTGTGTCCGGGGCGGGCCGCTGCGTCAGCGGCCGCCGCGATTGTGGTTGGTGATCGCCGCCAACCGGCTGCATATTGCCGGTCGGGGCGCGCGCGCGGCACATCCTGCCGGCGCGGCGTCCGCATGATACTCCGCAGCCAGATGGCTGCGAAGCTGCACAGGTGTAGCACGAGACGTACCAGCAAGGACGAGCCCGGGCGCATCCGGACCAGGCACAGGGCGACAGGCTCCGCCTGATGCTTCAGCGAGCTGCCTTGGCGGCTGCGGCTGGCGGTGAGGCTGCCGCCTTGCCGGGCTTGGCCGCGGTGGCCGCGGGGGCCGCGGGGGCCGCGGGGGCCGCAGTGGCCGGCGCAGCGGCGGCGGCGGCGCCGAACACCATCCCCCCTTCCTGCAACCTGGCCACGGACTTCGGGCCCACCCCGCTGACGCGCTCGGCAAGATCGGCGGCATCCTTGTACGGGCCGCGCTTGTTGCGCTCATCGACGATATTGCGTGCGGTGGCGGGGCCAACGCCCTTGACCGAAGTCAGCGCGGCCTCGTCGGCCGTATTGACGTCGATGGCGGCATGCGCCGCGCCGCCCGCGCACAGGCACATCGCAGCCAGCAGGAAAAAACGACGGACGAGTTGCCAGACCCAATGCTTGAACATGAAAGCTCCTTTGCTGTGGATGGTGTGAAGTACCACCCCGCCACTGCGGCGAGGCCAGCTCAGGATAGGTTCAGCGCGCCACGGCAGCGCGTACGGCAACACAAATTGACACCGGCCGCACGAAAACGTGTCGGCCGGTCATTGGAATCGCAGTATTACGGGTGCCAGCGTCAGCCGTTGCGCTCGATCAGCCAGCGGCAGTAGCGCGCCACGCCTTCCTCGACCGTCAGGAACCGCTCGTTGTAGCCGGCGCCGCGCAGCTTCGACACATCGGACTGCGTAAAGCACTGGTATTTGCCGCGCAGCGCGTCCGGGAACTTGACGTACTCGACCAGGCCTTCCTGCGCCAGCTCTTCCAGCGACAGCCGCGGCTTGCCTTCCGCCTCGCGCAGCGTGTTGACCACGGTAACGGCGATGTCGTTGAACGGCTGTGCCCGGCCGGTGCCCAGGTTGAAGATGCCGGACTTCTCCGGATGGTCCAGAAAGTACAGGTTGACCTTGACCACGTCCTCGACCGAGATGAAGTCGCGGCTTTGCATCCCGGGACCGTAGCCGCCGTACTCGCCGAACAGCTTCACGGTGCCGTCGGCGCGGAACTGGTTGAAATTGTGGAAGGCCACCGAGGCCATGCGGCCCTTGTGGTTCTCGCGCGGACCATACACGTTGAAATAGCGGAAGCCCACGACCTGCGACAGCGCCGACGGCAGCCTGCGCCGCACGATCTGGTCGAACAGGAACTTGGAGTAGCCGTACACGTTCAGCGGACGCTCGAACTCGCGGTCCTCGCGGAACACCTGCGAGGCGCCGTAGGTCGCGGCCGATGAGGCATAGAGGAATTGCGCGCCCTGCTCCAGGCAGCCTTCCATCAGCGACAGCGTGTAGCGGTAATTGTTCTCCATCATGTAGCGCCCGTCGCTCTCCATGGTGTCGGAGCAGGCGCCTTCGTGGAACACCGCGCGGACCTTGCCGAACTGCCCCTTGGCAAAGCGCTCGAGGAAGTCCTCCTTGTCCAGGTAGTCGGAGATCTCGCAGTCGACGAGGTTGTGGAACTTGTCGGCGCGGGTCAGGTTGTCGACGGCGATGACATTGGTCTCGCCCCGGTCGTTCAGGCCCTTGACAAGGTTGCTGCCGATAAAGCCGGCGGCGCCGGTCACGATGATGGTCATGGTCGCTTCAGTAATGGGCGCCGCGCGTCACGGGGCGGCGCCGAACAATTCGGGGTAGGTGACGACGGCGGTGCCGAGCTTGCCGACCACGATGCCGCCGGCGCGGTTGGCATGCTGGACGGCTTCCTTGAGCGGCACGCCGGCGCCGAGCATGGTGGCCAGCGTGGCGATCACGGTATCGCCGGCACCCGATACATCATAGACCTCGCGCGCCTGGGCCGACACGTGCAGCACTTCGGCTTCCGTGTAGAGCGTCATGCCCTCTTCCGAGCGCGTCAGCAGCAGCGCTTCGAGCTGCAGCTCGCGGCGCAGGTTCTGGGCGCGGATGGTGAGGTCGGCCTCGGTCTTCCAGGCGCCGACCACGGCACGCATCTCGGAGCGGTTGGGAGTGATCAGCGTGGCGCCGCGGTAACGCGAGTAGTCGTCGCCCTTGGGGTCGATCAGCACCTTGCGGCCGGCCGCGCGGCCGGCGTCGATCATGCGGGAGACGTGCGTCAGGCCGCCCTTGCCGTAGTCGGACAGCACCAGCACCTGGTAGTCGTTGATCAGGCCCTGGAACCGGTCCTGTACCGCGGCCAGCACTTCGTGCGCCGGGGCGTTCTCGAAGTCCACGCGCAGCAACTGCTGCTGGTGGGCGACCACGCGCAGCTTGATGGTGGTGTTCAGCTTGGGATCGCGGTGCAGGTAGGGCTCGACGCGGCTCTCGGCCAGCAGCGCCTCCAGCGTGCGCGCCGGCTCGTCGTCGCCGACCACGCCCAGCATGCCCACGCGCGCGCCCAGCGCGGCGGCGTTGCGCGCCACGTTGGCGGCGCCGCCCAGGCGCTCGTCGCTGCGCTTGACCTGCACCACCGGCACCGGGGCTTCCGGCGAAATGCGTTCGACGTCGCCGAACCAGTAGCGGTCCAGCATCATGTCGCCGACCACCAGGATATGAGACTGCCGGATCTGTTCCTGCGGGATGGTCTTGTTCATGAAGATCCTTGGCGATTGCGAGGCAGCCAGCGCCGCCTCGTCAGCATGTCAGTTGATCAGTCGTTGACCCGTGCACGCTCTATTTGTTCGCGGAGTCGTGCGCCGCCTGTTGTCCGGGCCGGGCCGGGCGGCCGATGGCGTGGTACTCGACGCCGCTCTCGGCCATGGCCTGGGGCTCATACAGGTTGCGCCCGTCGAAGATCACCGGCGTCTTCAGCCGCCGCTTGATCTGGCCGAAGTCAGGACTGCGGAATACCTTCCATTCGGTCACGATGACCAGCGCATCGGCGCCGTCCAGCGCATCCATCTGGTTGTCGTGGAAGCTGACGCGCGCCATGGCCTCAGGCAGGTCGGACAGGTCAGACTCCAGCGCGCGGCGTGCTTCCGCCATCGATACCGGATCGTGCACGCGCAGTGACGCGCCGCGTGACACCAGTTCCCGCGCCAGGATCCGCGACGGCGCCTCGCGCATATCGTCGGTATTGGGCTTGAATGCCAGCCCCCAGATAGCAAAGGAGCGGCCGGCAAGGTCATCGCCGAAGCGGCGCACGATCTTCTCGCCCAGCACGCGCTTCTGCGCGCCATTGACGGCCTCCACCGCCTCGAGCACGCGCATCGGCTTGCCATGGTCGGCCGCGGTGCGCATCAGCGCCTGCACGTCCTTGGGAAAGCACGAACCGCCGTATCCCGCGCCGGCATACAGGAAACTGTAGCCGATACGCGGATCGGAGCCGATACCCATGCGCACGAGTTCGATATCGGCGCCGACCTCGTCGGCCAGGTTGGCCAGTTCGTTCATGAATGAGATACGCGTGGCCAGCATCGAATTGGCCGCGTACTTGGTGAACTCGGCAGAGCGCACGTCCATGTAGAACGTACGCTCATGGTGCCGGTTGAACGGCGCGTACAGCGTGCGCATGGTGGCTTGCGCATGGCGGCCGGCAGCGTCCGGGTTGCAGCCCAGCACGATGCGGTCGGGGCGCATGAAGTCCTCGACGGCGGCGCCCTCCTTCAGGAACTCGGGGTTCGAAACCACCGAGAACTGCAGGTCTTCCAGCCCGCGCGCGGCCAGTTCCTCGCGGATCGCGGCAGTGACGCGGTCGCCCGTGCCCACCGGCACGGTGGATTTGTCGACCACGACCTTGAAGCCGGTCATGTGCCGGCCGATGTTGTGCGCCGCGGCCAGCACGTACTTCAGGTCGGCCGAGCCGTCTTCGTCCGGCGGCGTCCCGACCGCGATGAACTGCACGTCGGCATGCTCCACGCTGGCGGCGACGTCGGTCGAAAAGACCAGGCGGCCGGCGGCGCGGTTGCGCTGGATCAGTTCCTGCAGGCCCGGCTCGTAGATCGGCACGCCGCCCGCGTTGAGCAGCGCGATCTTCTTTTCGTCCAGGTCGAGGCAGAACACATCGTTGCCCAGCTCCGCCAGGCAAGCGCCGGTGACGAGGCCGACATAGCCGCTGCCGATAATGGTAACTTTCATGGCTTCAGATCAGATTCTGTAGTGCTGCGCGCCGGGCTCAGCCCAGCGTCTCGGAACGCCGCGGCGCGTAGGTTTCCCAGCGATTGCAGCCCGGGCATTGCCAGTAAAACAGGCGGGCGCGGAAACCGCATTCACGGCAGGTGTAGCGCGCCAGGTTGCGCGTGCGCGCCTGCAGCAGGTCGCGGATCGCGCCGGTTTCCTGATCGCGGTCGCCGGCGCCGTCCTCGGCGGGGACATCGGCACCGGCCGGCACTTCGGCCGAGGTCACGGCGGCCTGCGCCTCGAAGTACTTTGTCAGCGCCAGCAGCGTGGGCTGGCGCCGCAATTGCTCGCGCATCAGGCGCGCCGCGGCTTCGGGGCCGTTCGTTTCAAGCTCGGACTTGTATGCAGTGTCGAGCAGTTCCGGTGCGAGCTTGCCCTTGAGCAGGCCGTGCAGCCACTCCAGCGCCGTGCCTTCCTGCTGCAGGCTGGCATAGGCCTTGACCACGCGATCGGCGACCAGCGGCAGGTAGGAGGCGTCCTGTCGTTCGATGCCCAGCCAGTGGCCGAGCGCCGCGCGTGCATCGCCGGAGGCCGCCGCCACGTCACCCAGCAGGATAGGGGCACGCACATTGGCCGGATTTTCCGCGATGGCCTGGTTCAGCCATTTCACCGCATCCTCGGGACGCTTGCGCTGCAGCGCGTCCTGCGCCAGTTCGCAGCAGAACTGGGCGATCTGCAGGCTGTAGCTCTTCTGCTCCAGCGTCTGCAGCTCGCGCGCGGCGTCGATGGCCTTTTGCCACTCCTTCTCGACCTCGTACAGCTCAAGCAGCACGCGCTTGGCCGAGGCTGCATACGGGCCGGACATCAGCCGGCGCAGCGACTCCTCGGCGCGGTCCAGCAGGCCGGCGCGCAGGAAGTCCTGGCCAAGCTCGTAGAGCGCATGTTCGCGCTCCGGCTCGGGCAGGTCGGGACGGGTCGCCAGGTTCTGGTGCACGCGGATGGCGCGCTCGGTTTCGCCGCGGCGGCGGAACAGCGCGCCGAGGGCAAAGTGGAGTTCGGTGGTTTCGGGATCAAGGCGGGCCACCTCGATAAAGGCGTCGATGGCCTTGTCGGGTTGCTCGTTGAGCAGGAAATTGAGGCCCTTGAAATAAGAACGCGGCAGCGCGCCCTGCTCGCTGATGAGTTGCCGCACGTCGAAGCGCGCCGCCATCCAGCCAAGGCCAAAGACAAGTGGCAGCGCCAGCAACCACCAGGTTTCAAACATCATGGATCAGACTTTCGGGCCGACTACGTTGTAAGGGACCGGCTTGGCGTCGCGCGGCGTGGCCGTGCTTGCAGCCGCCGGTTGCGGCGATGCGGATGCGGCGGCCGCCTGCGCTTGCGTCAGCGCGCGGCGCAGCCTGGCGACCTCCATCCGCTGGCGCATCAGGCCAGGTGCCGCCGAGGCCAGCGCCGCGACCGCGCCAAGCACGAAGGCGGCGAACAGGATAAGGATTAGCGGGGCGTGCCAGACGGCGTTGAAAAACAGCTGCAGCGAAGCGTCAGCGGTATTGCGCAGCGCCAGCACGAACAGCAGCACGAATACGACGATACGGACGATCCAGGCGAACAGTTTCATGCAGGTAGGCAGCTTGGCAGCGTGACGTTTAGGCGGCGCCGGCGCATGTGCGCGGGCCGGCAATGACCCCGGCATTGTAACGGAATCACTTCGTCGATTCGGTAACGCGGCGGTTACGGGAGGCTAACGCGCGCAGCGCTGCGGGCGCTGACACGTATTGTGCGGCGATGCCTCGCCGGCCCCCAGCAACGCGGGCCAGCAAGCGCAGAACAAAAAAAGCGCCCCGAAGGGCGCTTTTCTTGACTTACCAGTCAACTGGGCAGGCAGGCGATGGTCAGGAGCGGACCAGGTTCAGTCCACCCTCGTGCAGCGCCGCCGGAGCGGCGCCAGGGCCTGCCTTGCCCGGCACGGCCTGGGCCGTGCCGACGGAATGGCCGTTGCCATTGACGCCCGCAGGCGCCGGCTGGCTGCGGTCAACCCGTTCGCGCAACTCCTTGCCCGCCTTGAAGTGCGGTACCCGTTTCTCAGGTACCAGCACCCGTTCGCCGGACTTGGGATTGCGCCCCACGCGAGGCGGACGCTTGTTCAGACCAAAACTGCCGAATCCGCGGATCTCGATGCGATGGCCATCGGCCAGCGCATCGGACATCGCGTCGAGTATCGTTTTGACCGAGATGTCCGCATCCCGCAGCAGCAGCTGGGGGAAGCGGGCAGCCAGTTTTTCGACGAGCTCCGACTTGGTCATGGGCATTCGCGCAAGCGCGGGGGCCTGCGATTACTGGTTGTCCTGGCCGAGCTTGGCCTTCAGCAGGGCGCCGAGGTTGGTCGTGCCAGCCGTGCCGGTGTCAGCCTGGAACTTCTGCATCGCTTCCTGCTGCTCTGCGCTGTCCTTGGCCTTGATCGACAGGTTGATGTTGCGCGACTTGCGGTCGACGTTCACCACCAGGGCGGTGATCTGCTCGCCTTCCTTCAGCACGTTGCGGGCATCTTCCACGCGGTCAGCGGAGATTTCCGATGCACGCAGGTAGCCTTCCACGTCGTCAGCCAGCTGGACCACGGCGCCCTTGGCGTCAACGGCCTTGATAGTGCCGGTAACGAGCGAGCCCTTGTCGTTGGCCGAGATGAAGTTGTTGAACGGATCGCCCGACAGCTGCTTGATGCCCAGCGAGATGCGCTCCTTGTCGACGTCGATGCCCAGAACCACGGCTTCGACTTCGTCGCCCTTCTTGTACTTGCGCACGGCCTCTTCGCCGGACTCTTGCCAGGACAGGTCGGACAGGTGCACCAGGCCGTCGATGCCACCAGGCAGGCCGATGAACACGCCGAAGTCGGTGATCGACTTGATCTGGCCGCTCAGCTTGTCGCCCTTCTTCTGGTTACGCGAGAAATCGTCCCACGGGTTGGCCTTGCACTGCTTCATGCCCAGGCTGATACGACGCTTGTCTTCGTCGATATCCAGGACCATGACTTCCACTTCGTCGCCCAGCTGGACAACCTTGGACGGGGCAACGTTCTTGTTGGTCCAGTCCATTTCCGACACGTGCACCAGGCCTTCGATGCCGGCTTCGATCTCGACGAACGCGCCGTAGTCGGTCAGGTTGGTCACCTTGCCGAACAGGCGGGTGCCTTGCGGGTAGCGGCGCGAGATGCCGACCCACGGATCTTCGCCCAGCTGCTTCACGCCCAGCGAGACGCGGTTCTTTTCCTGGTCGAACTTGAGGATCTTGGCGGTGATTTCCTGGCCAACCGAGAGCACTTCGCTCGGGTGGCGGACACGGCGCCAGGCCAGGTCGGTGATGTGCAGCAGGCCGTCGATGCCGCCCAGGTCAACGAACGCACCGTAGTCGGTGATGTTCTTGACGATACCGTTGACGATGGCGCCTTCCTTCAGGGTTTCCATCAGCTTCTGGCGCTCTTCGCCCAGCGTGGCTTCGACCACGGCACGGCGCGACAGCACAACGTTGTTGCGCTTGCGGTCCAGCTTGATGACCTTGAATTCCAGGGTCTTGCCTTCGTACGGGGTGGTGTCCTTGATCGGACGCACGTCAACCAGCGAGCCCGGCAGGAACGCGCGGATGCCGTTGACCATGACGGTCAGGCCGCCCTTGACCTTGCCGGTCACGGTACCCGAGATGATCTCGCCGTCTTCCAGCGCCTTCTCGAGGTTCAGCCACGATGCCAGGCGCTTGGCCTTGTCGCGGGACAGGATGGTGTCGCCATAGCCGTTCTCGAGTGCGTCGATGGCCACGGAGACGTAGTCGCCGGCCTGCACTTCGAGTTCGCCCTGGTCGTTCAGGAACTCCTCCACCGGCACAAATGCCTCGGACTTGAGGCCGGCGTTGACGACCACGAAGTTGTGGTCGATGCGCACGACTTCAGCGGAGATCACTTCGCCAGCCTTCATATTGGAGCGGGCGATCGATTCCTCGAACAGTGCGGCAAAGGATTCGTTAGTTTGCAGGTCGGACATAAACGTAAGGTGAAATCCGCAGTACGCTGGCCGGCGCGACTATCGCGCTCAGTCTGCCAGTGCAGCGGGGTCAGGTTTCACAAAAGCCAGCGCCGGGCCGATCAGGCATGTCCGGGCTGGCGCCAGCCGGTGCGGGCGAGGTCCGTTCACTTGTCATGCGTCCGATGCATTCATGCATCGGACCGCACAGCGGCAAACCACTCCAGCACCTGCGCCACTGCCTGATCCACCGTCATGTCGGAGGTATCGAGCAGCTTTGCATCCTCGGCGGGACGCAGCGGTGCGGCCGCGCGGTTGCGATCCCGCGCGTCGCGCGCCTCGAGGTCACGCAAAAGGTCTTCGATATTAGCAGAAATTCCCTTATCAATCAATTGTTTATAGCGCCTGCGAGCACGCGCCTCGACACTTGCCGTCAGGAACACTTTCAGTTGGGCGTCCGGGAAGATCACGGTGCCCATGTCGCGGCCATCGGCGACCAGCCCGGGCAGCTTGCGGAAATCGCGCTGCAACTGGGTCAGCGCGTCGCGCACCGGCTGGTGCACGGCAATGGCCGAGGCGCGGTTGCCGATGGCCTCGGCCCGGATCGCCAGGCTGACTTCCTCGCCCTGCAGCCAGACCCGGTCAGGGCCGAACTTCACTTCGAGGCGGGAAGCGACCTTTGCAAGGGTGTCCACGTCGGCCAGGTCAACGCCGGCGCGATCGCTTGCCAACGCCACCAGCCGGTACAGGGCCCCGCTGTCGAGCAGATGGAAGCCCACCGCATCGGCGACCTTGTGTGCAACCGTACCCTTGCCGGAAGCGGTCGGCCCGTCAATGGCGATGACGTTGACAATAGTCATTGGTTATGACACTCAAAGAAACGATTTATTGTTAAGGCAACTGAGAATCATTATTATTTGATTCACGGTGCTTTGCCGCATTGCGGTGCGCACCCTCCAGTTTTCGATCGCGAGGCAATCTACCATGGCAAAAACCCTGACGTTCGGCATCATGCACCTCGGCATCGCTTTCAGCGTGACGTATGCGCTGACCGGCAGCATTGCCATCAGCGGCGCCGTCACGTTCATCGAACCGGCCGTCAATACCGTGGCCCACTACTTCTTCGATCGCTACTGGGAACGGCGCGAGCGCCGCCATGCGGCCGCCGTCCCTGCAGCAACCAGCACCCCGGCAACGCCCGGAGATCTGGTCAGCGCGTAACGCCGGCAAAGACGCTGAAGTAGTCCGGGAACGTCTTTGCCACGCAGCCTGGGTCGTTGATCCGCACTGGCAGCGGTCCGAATGCGGCCAGCGAGAAACACATCGCCATGCGATGGTCATCATAGGTGCCAATGCCGTCGGCCGGGGTCTGCCAGGCGGGCGGCGGCGTCACACGCAGATAGTCCGCCCCTTCTTCCACGACTGCGCCCAGCTTGCGCAGTTCCGTTGCCATCGCGGCGATCCGGTCGGTTTCCTTGACGCGCCAGCTGGCGATATTGGTCAGTGTCGTGGTGCCTTCGGCAAACAGCGCCGCCACCGCCAGCGTCATTGCCGCATCCGGGATGTGGTTGCAGTCCAGCTCGATGCCGTGCAGGCGGCCGTCTTCGCGTTCCGTACCGCGCACTTCGATCCAGTTGTCGCCGGCCATGATGTTAGCGCCCATGCGGTTGAGCGCATCGGCAAAGCGCACGTCGCCCTGGATGCTGGACATGCCCACGCCCTCCACCCGCACCGGCCCGCCGCCGATTGCGCCGGCCGCCAGGAAATACGATGCCGAGGAGGCATCGCCCTCCACATAAATCTCGCCGGGCGACATGTAGGCCGCGCCCGCCGGTAGCACGAAGCGCTCCCAGCCCTGCCGCTCGACCTGGATGCCGAAGCGCGCCAGCAGGTTCAGCGTGATCTCGATATAGGGCTTGGAGATCAGCTCGCCCACCACCTCGATCTCGATCCGGCCGCTGTTGCTTTGCGCCATCGGAAGGCTCATCAGCAACGCGGTCAGGAACTGGCTCGACACATCGCCGCGCACGCGGATCGGCGCGTCGATGCGGATGCCGGCCGGCTGGATATGCAGCGGCGGGAAGCCTTCGTTGCCGAGGTAGTCGATCACCGCGCCGATCTGGCGGAGGCCGTCGACCAGGTCGCCGATCGGGCGCTCGTGCATGCGCGGCACGCCCGACAGCTTGTAGCTGCCTCCCTGCAGCGCCAGCGCTGCCGTCAGCGGGCGGATCGCCGTGCCGGCATTGCCCATGAACAGCTCGGCCGATTTGTTCGGGAAGTTCCCGCCGGCGCCGGTGACGATGTAGTCGGCGCCGTCCTGCCGCCATACCACGCCCAGCGTGCGCAGCGCCTGCAGCATCACGCGGGTGTCGTCGGAATCGAGCAGGTCGCGCACGCGGGTTTCGCCGCTGGCCAGCGCGGCCAGCAGCAGCACGCGGTTGGAGATGCTCTTCGAGCCCGGCAGCCGCACGGTGCCGGTGGCGCGGGTCAGGGGGCCTAGCGTCAGGTGTTCCATGGTCTCGGAGGGCGCCGGGGCGCCGCGGTAAGGCAAATTCAGCGATTCAGTCGCGGCGCGGCAGCGTGCCGCGCCCGCGCTGTCTTGTGGTTCGATACTACGGTTCTACGGTTCGATATGGTTGTTGCCCGCGGCGCGTTCTGCGCCCCAGGCCAGCCGGGTCTTGCTGGCGCGCGTGAAGATGCGTTCGAGCGCGTCGCCGTCGCCCTTCTCGATCTGTGTCTTCAGGTGCGCGAGCACCGACTGGTAGGTATTGAGTTCGCGCAACAACGCATCACGGTTGGCCACGCAGATGTCGCGCCACATTTCCGGCGACGACGCCGCGATGCGCGTGAAATCGCGAAAGCCGCCACCGGCGAAATCCAGTTTCAACTCGGCGTCTTCGGCATTGGCCACCTGCGCCACCAGCGCGTACGACAGCACGTGCGGCAAGTGGCTGACCGACGCGAACACCGCGTCGTGCTGCACCGCCGACATCACGTGGCATTGCGCGCCGGCGCTTTCCCACATCGCGCGGACGGCAGCGACATCATCGCGAGAATTCTCCTGCAATGGGCACAGCACGGTTTTCTTGCCGACGTAGAGGTCGGGGAGCGCCGCTTCCACGCCGTTGAGTTCGCGCCCGGCGATGGGGTGTGCCGGCACGAACTGCGCGGCCTTGTCGCCAAGCGCGGTCTTGGCCGCCATGATCACGTCGGACTTGGTGCTGCCCGCGTCGGTGACGATGGTGCCGGGCTGCAGGTGCGGCTCGAGCGCATGCAGCAGTGCGAAATTCTGCGCCACTGGCGTGCACAGCACGATCACGCTGGCGCCACGAGCAGCATCGGCCAGCGTCGCCGCTTCGTCGATCACGCCAAGGTCCAGCGCCTTCTGCAACGACGCGGGCGACCGGCCCACGCCGACCACCGTGCCCGCCACGCCGGCGCGCTTGAGCGCCAGCGCGAGCGAGCCGCCGATCAGGCCGACGCCGACAATGACAACACGGGAAAAATGCAAAGCACTCACGATTTCAGGCCCGACGGGCAGTGGCTCGGCCGGGCCGAGCGATAGCAAAAAGGCACGGCGCCGGGCACACCGGCCCGGCGCGAAACGCCGCGATTGTAGCGGGGCTCAAGAACCCGTTTCATAATGAAAAAGAGGCGCGAAGGCTGCTGCCGGGCCGCAGGGCTAGGCGTGGCCGACGCGGCGTGGTTATTCCACGCAAGGAGGCCACAACAACGCCATGCGGCCCGGCAGCAGCCTTCCCTTCGGGTTCAGGCCAGGCGCGGCGCATGCGTTGTTGCGGGCCTTGACCTTGGAATAACCAAGGCCGGCGGCCCACGCCTAGCCTGCGCCGCGCCTGGCCTGAACGCGTCCCCTTTTTCATTATGAAACGGGTTCTAAGCCAGCGCCCGCTCCAGTGCCGCAATGAAGGCAGCGTTTTCCTCGGGCAGGCCGATGGTCACGCGCAGCCAGCGCGGCAGGTTGTAGTTACCCACCGGGCGCACGATCACGCCCTGCTTCAGCAAGGCCAGGTTGACGCGCGCACCGGCACCGTCGTCATCGCCGACGCGGACCAGCACGAAGTTGCCCGACGATGGCACGTATTCCAGCCCGAGACGATCGCAGGCCTCGACCAGCTGCGCCTTGCCCGCGCGGTTCAGCTCCGCGCTGCGGCGCAGGAACTCGGCATCGCCCAGCGCGGCAATCGCCGCTGCCTGCGCCACGCTGTTGACATTGAACGGCTGGCGGATGCGGTTGAGCAGATCGGTCAATGCCGGCTGCGCCACCGCATAGCCGATGCGCAGTCCCGCCAGGCCATACGCCTTGGAGAAGGTGCGCGAGACCATCAGGTTGGGATAGCGGCGCACCCACTCGATCGAATCGTATTGCTGATCGGCATCCAGGTATTCGTTGTAGGCCTCGTCCAGCACGACCACCACGTTTGGAGGCACCACCCGCAGGAAGGCTTCGATCTGCGCAGCCGGCAGGAAGGTGCCGGTGGGGTTGTTGGGGTTGGCGATAAAGACCAGCCGCGTATCCGGCGCGATCGCAGCACCCATGGCATCGAGATCGTGGCCATAGGCGCGCGCAGGGACTTCAATGGCCCGTGCGCCGATCTCCTGTGTCGCCAGCGCATAGACCGCGAACGAGTACTCGGCATAGACGATCGACTGGCCGGGCTCGACCAGCGCATGCGCCGCCAGCTCCAGAATATCGTTGCTGCCGTTGCCGAGCGTGAGCCAGTCGTCCGGCACGCCGAAACGCGCCGACAACGCGGCCTTCAGCGCAAAGCAGTTCGAATCGGGGTAGCGTCCCAGCTCAGCCACAGCGGCAGCGACGGCGCGCTGCGCGGAGGCCGGCATGCCCAGCGGGTTCTCGTTGGAGGCAAGCTTGATAATGCCGGCCTCGTCCAGCCCGAACTCGCGCGCGACTTCCGAAATCGGCTTGCCGGCCACATACGGCGAGATCGCCCGCACATAGTCCGGCCCGAACACCGTGCCGCCCTGCTTACCCTGCTCCGCCATCTCGTCTCCTTGCTACGGTTGCGCTGACCTTACTTGTTCACCTTACTTGCTCGACGGATACGAGCCCAGCACCTTCAGATAGGCCGCGTTGCGGCGCAGTTCGTCGATGGCACGCGCCACCGCCGGCTCATTTTGGTGCCCTTCGACGTCGACGTAGAAGTAGTACTCCCAGGCACCGCTGCGCGCCGGACGCGATTCGAAGCGGCACATCGACACGCCGTTCTCGGCCAGCGGCGCGAGCAGCTGGTACACCGCGCCGGCCTTGTTCGGCACCGACAGGATCAATGAGGTCTGGTCGCTGCCCGATGGCTCGGTCTCGTAGCGGCCGATCACGGCAAAACGCGTGCGGTTGTGCGGATCGTCCTGGATATGCGTGCGCACCAGGTGCAGGTGGTAGCGGTTGGCGGCGGATTCGCCGGCGATCGCCGCGACGGTCGGATCCTCGCTGGCCATGCGCGCCGCTTCGGCATTGCTCGATACCGCCTGGCGCTCCAGGTGCGGATAGTTGGCGGTCAGCCAGTGCTGGCACTGCGCCAGCGCCTGCGCGTGCGCGCGCACCACGGTCACGCCCTTCATGTCGGGCGTGGATGCCATCAGGTTGTGGTGAACCTTCAGCGCGATCTCGCCGCTGATCTTCAGCGACGTCTGCAGGAACAGATCGAGCGTGCGCGACACGGCGCCCTCGGTCGAATTTTCCACCGGCACCACGCCGTACTCGACAGTACCCGCCTCCACCGCGCGGAACACTTCGTCGATGCTGGGGCAAGGCACGCCGCTCACTTCATGGCCGAAGTGCGCAAACAGCGCCTGCTCGGAGAAGGTGCCGGCCGGGCCCAGGAAAGCGACCTCCAGCGGCTTCTCCAGCCCGCGGCAGGCGGACATCACCTCGCGCCAGATCGCTGCCACGCTCTCGCCCAGCAGCGGACCCGGGTTGGCGCCCTGCACCTTGCGGATGACCTGAAGTTCGCGCTCGGGGCGGAACACCGGCGCGCCATACTTTTTCTTGACCTCGCCGACCTCGAGCGCGAGCCTGGCGCGCTGGTTCAGCATGGCCAGCAGTTCGCGGTCCACCGTGTCGATCTGCTCGCGCAGCGGCGCCAGCTCGACCGACAGGTTGCGTTCGGCCTCGCTCTGGTGATTGCCGTTGGGCTGCGTCTCCTCGTGCGCAGGGGTGCTGTCTTGACTTGTCATTGTATGAATCCGGTGGGCCGCCGGGGCGCGGCGGCCGGGGAAAAACCTGTCCGCGACAGCCGCCGCGCGCAATGGCGCGCAGGCTGTGTCGCAGCTACGCACCTCAGGCCGAGGTGCGTTCGAACTCGCGCATGAAATCGATCAGCGCCGTCACGCCTTCCAGCGGCATCGCGTTGTAGATGCTGGCGCGCATGCCGCCCACGGTCTTGTGTCCCTTGAGCTGTACCAGGCCATTGGCGCGTGCCTGCGCCAGGAAAGCATCGTTGCGCGATTCGTCGCCGAGGAAGAACGGCACGTTCATGCGCGAACGGCAGCTCGGATCGATCTCGTTGCGGTAGAAGTCGCTCTGGTCCAGAAAATCGTACAGCGCGGTAGCCTTGGCGATGTTGCGCTGCTCGATTGCCGGAACGCCGCCCTGGCGCTTGAGCCATTTGAAGACCAGCCCGGCGATGTAGATGGCGTAAGTTGGCGGCGTGTTGTACATCGAGTTGTGCTCCGCCACCTGGCGCCAGTTGAATGCCGACGGGCACAGCGGATGCGCATGGCCAAGCAGGTCCTCGCGCACGATCACGATGGTGACCCCGGCCGGGCCGATGTTCTTCTGCGCGCCGCCGTAGACCACCTGCACGCGCGACCAGTCGATCGGGCGCGACAGGATATGGCTGGAGGCATCGGCCACCACCACGCGCTTGCCCTTGACCTGGCCGATATCGGGAATGTCCTGGAACTCCACGCCAACGATGGTCTCGTTGGTGCACAGGTGCACGTACGCGGCGTCATCCGACAGCTTCCAGTCGGCAACAGCGGGAATTCGGTGGAATTTTTCCGCCTCGTTGGACGCGGCGATATTGACCGCGCCGAAGCGGCGCGCTTCCTGCTCGGTCTTGATCGACCAGGTGCCGGTGACGACGAAATCGGCCTTGGGCTGCTCTGCATTGCGCAGCCGCATCAGGTTCAGCGGCACGATGCCGTTTTCGCCGATGGCCCCGCCCTGCAGGAACAGCACGCGGAAATTGTCGGGGATATGCAGCAGCTCGCGCAGATCGGCGATGGCCTCGTTGTGGATGCCCTCGAACTCACGGCTGCGATGGCTCATTTCCATCACGGAAACCCCCGTCCCGCGCCATGACAGCATTTCCTCGGCAGCCTGCTGCAGCACTTCGGCCGGCAACATGGCCGGGCCCGGGGAGAAGTTGTAGACGCGTTCGGCCAATGCACGCTGCATCATGCCGGCAAGTGCGGGATTCTGGGGATCGTTCATGAGACGGGAAAAGGAAAAATGGCTGCCGGAGTTACCCAAGCAGCCATTATCCCTCAAACCTGCGCCCGGTTGGGCGCCCGGGGCCGGACCCCGGCGCCGCACCGGCCCGCGCGAGGCGGCCAGAACGGCGCACTGCGGCGCATTGCCTCAGTCCGGCCCGGCGGCGAAGATCACTTCGACGCGGCGGTGATTTCCTTCTCGGCGGCGTCGCGCATCGACTTGCCGACCTGCGGGCCGTACTTCTGCATCATCGAGCCCCAGATCTCCTGGGTCGCCTTGCCCTGGTTGGCCATGAACTTCTGGCCGGTCGGCGACTTCAGGAACGTGGTCAGGTCCTTCAGTTCCTGCGTGGAGTAGTACTTGCCGAAGGCGTCATAGTGGGCCTGGATGGCATCCTTGCGGAAACCGTCGGTATTGAATGCCGTGCCGGCGCCATCGACCATGCGCTGGACCGCGCCGTTCTTCTTCAGCTTTTCAACCGCGGCCTGCTTCTGCTTGTCGCTCAGGGTCTTGTTCTCGACCAGAACCTGCTCCAGCACCAGCGGGGCTTCCTGCTTGGCACCTTGCTGCCAGTTTTCTGCCTGGCCCTTGACGGCCTGGTCAGCCTGCATGACGGAAAGCAGTTCCTTGATGGCTGCCGTCTTTTCCGCGTCCTGTGCATGGGCATGCTGCGCCACCATGAAGGTCGGAACGAAAGCGGCCAGAACAGCGATACGTCGATAGGTTTTGAGCATTGTGACTCCCTGGTAAATACGTCCGTTTTAGTCCGGACAGCCGCAAGTCGAGTTCCGGCTGACGTCCTGTTGTTGCAACAATTTACGTTTTAACGCGTGGTGGGGCCATTTGGTTACGAATTGGCGTCGGCATCGGCATTACCGCCCGCCTCTTCCGTCTCTTCAGGGCTGGCGCCATTGTCGGCGTCGCTCTCGACAATGCGCTGCAGGCCGGACAGCTTGGTGCCCTCGTCGACGTTGATCAGCGTGACGCCCTGTGTGGCGCGGCCCATCTCGCGGATTTCACCAACACGGGTGCGGATCAGCACGCCCCCGGTGGTGATCAGCATGATTTCGTCTTCCGGCGAAACCAGCGCCGCCGCCACCACGCGGCCGTTACGCTCGCTGGTCTGGATCGCGATCATGCCCTTGGTGCCGCGGCCGTGTCGAGTGTACTCGGCGATCGGTGTGCGCTTGCCGTAGCCGTTCTCGGTCGCGGTCAGCACGCTGCCGCGGCCGCCCGTCTCGGCTTCCTCGGCGGTTTCCGCCGGCGCCACCAGCATGGCGATCACAGCCTGGCCGTCTTCGAGATTCATGCCGCGCACGCCACGGGCCTGCCGCCCCATGGGGCGAACGTCGTTCTCATCGAAACGCACCGCCTTGCCGGCATCGGAGAACAGCATCACGTCGTGCTGGCCGTCGGTCACGGCAGCACCGATCAGGTAGTCGCCGTCATCCAGGTCGACCGCGATGATGCCGGCCTTGCGCGGGTTGGAGAACTCGGTCAGCGCGGTCTTCTTGACCGTGCCGCGGGCAGTGGTCATGAAGATAAAGTGCTCGGCGTCGAACTGGCGCACCGGCAGGATCACATTGATCTTTTCGCCGTCCGACAGCGGGAACATATTGACGATCGGACGGCCGCGCGAGTTGCGCGAGCCCTGCGGCACCTCATAGACCTTCAGCCAGTACAGCCGGCCGCGGTTCGAGAAGCACAGGATGTAGTCGTGGGTGTTGGCCACGAACAGGGTATCGATCCAGTCGTCTTCCTTGGTTGCCGCCGCCTGCTTGCCGCGACCACCGCGTTTTTGCGCGCGGTACTCGGAGATCGGCTGGCTCTTCATATAGCCGCTGTGGGACAGGGTGACCACCATGTCCTGCGGCGTGATCAGGTCCTCGGTGTCGAGCTCGGTCGCGTTCAGTTCGATCTGCGAACGGCGGTCATCGCCGAATTCGGCGCGAATGGCAGTCAGTTCGTCGGTGATGATCGCGGTAATGCGTTCCGGACGCGCCAGGATATCGAGCAGGTCGGCGATTTCCGCCATGATGTCGCGGTATTCCTGGACGATCTTGTCCTGTTCCAGCCCGGTGAGGCGTTGCAGGCGCATTTGCAGGATTTCCTGCGCCTGGCTGTCGGACAGCTTGTACAGGCCGTCAGCCTGCATGCCGAATACCGCCGGCAGGCCGTCCGGCCGGTACGATGCACGGCCGCCCGGGGTTTCGCCTTCGGCCCGTGCCAGCATCTCGCGGACCAGGCTGGAATCCCAGGCCTTGGACATCAGTTCCTGCTTGGCGATCGGCGGCGTCGGCGCGGCCTTGATGATGGCGATGAACTCGTCGATGTTCGCCAGCGCCACGGCCAGGCCTTCGAGCACATGGCCGCGCTCGCGCGCCTTGCGCAGTTCGAACACGGTGCGGCGGGTCACGACCTCGCGGCGGTGCGCGAGGAAGTATTCCAGCATCTGCTTCAGGTTCAGCAGGCGCGGCTGGCGGTCGACCAGCGCCACCATGTTCATGCCGAAGGTGTCCTGCAGCTGGGTGTTCTTATATAGGTTGTTGAGGACGACCTCGGGAACCTCGTTGCGCTTGAGTTCGATCACCACGCGCATGCCGGACTTGTCGGATTCGTCGCGGATATCCGAGATGCCCTCGATCTTCTTCTCAGTGACCAGCTCGGCGATGCGCTCCAGCAGAGTGCGCTTGTTCACCTGGTAGGGCAGCTCGTCGACGATGATTGCCTGGCGCTGGCCCCGGTCGATGTCCTCGAAGTGCGTCTTGGCGCGCATGACCACGCGGCCGCGGCCGGTGCGATAGCCCTCGCGCACGCCCTGGATGCCATAGATAATGCCGGCGGTGGGAAAATCCGGCGCCGGAATCAATTCAATCAGTTCATCCACCGTCGCCTGCGGATTGCGCAGCAGATGCAGGCAGCCGTCGACGATTTCATTCAGGTTATGCGGCGGGATATTGGTGGCCATACCCACTGCAATACCCGAGGAACCGTTGATTAGCAGATTGGGAATACGGGCCGGGAGAATAGAAGGCTCTTTTTCAGAGCCGTCATAGTTGCTGTCGAAATCGACGGTTTCCTTGTCGATATCGTGCAGCATCTCGTGGGCGATTTTCGACAGGCGGATTTCGGTATAACGCATGGCCGCGGCGTTATCGCCATCGACCGATCCGAAATTGCCCTGCCCGTCCACCAGCATGTAACGCAGGGAAAAGTCCTGCGCCATGCGGACAATGGTGTCGTATACAGCAGTGTCGCCGTGAGGGTGATACTTACCGATCACATCCCCGACGATACGGGCCGACTTCTTGTACGGACGGTTCCAATCGTTGTTGAGCTCGTGCATCGCATACAGCACGCGCCGGTGCACCGGTTTCAGGCCGTCCCGCACATCGGGAAGCGCGCGCCCCACGATCACGCTCATGGCGTAGTCGAGATAGGAGCGGCGCATTTCCTCTTCGAGGGAGACCGGAAGGGTTTCTTTTGCGAATGGATCCATTGCGGCGTGTTTTATGCGGCAGGTTTAAGCGAATGACAGGCCCTTTTTCACGTGGCGCGGGCAGGCGCCTGACGGCTGGGCAACGTGGCATTCTAACATGCCGGCACCCCCGGCTTACGGCGCCCGGACAGCCCTCCCGGAGCCGGCCGGCGGCTCTGCCCGAATCCCGGAAACCCTGATGCCACAAGGCTTTGCGGGCGACACAAGACCCATGTTGCACAAACACCACAGGCCCAAAACCCGTGGGGCGAATCGAATATATTTACTTCTTAGGAAACGACCCTTGTGGCACAATTCCCCAGCGAAGAGCCAGACATTGTTCGAAGTGGAGCATACACCACATCGAGAATGTTATACTCCGAAGAATGTATGACTTGTTTTCGTCCATTTGCTCGCAGTAACCCTGCGGTGATCTCATCCTGAGAGGAGAAATATGAAAAAATTTGCCAAGCTCGCGCTCGTTGCAGCTACCGCAGTAATGGCTGCATCCGCTCAAGCCCAGTCCGTCCCCTACGAAAAGAAGGCAGTGAACGATAACTGGGGCAACGGTACGAGCGAGTACGTGTGGAAGAATGGCACGAACGAGCTCTGCTGGCGCGACAGCTCCTGGACTCCGGCCACCGCCAACGCCCTGTGCGACGGCGCCCTGGCTCCCGCAGCACCGGCCCCGGCACCGGCTCCGGTGGCTCCGCCGGTCGTCTCGAGCGAGAAGGTCACTTTCGCTGCTGACACCCTGTTCGACTTCGACAAGGCCGTGCTGAAGCCCGAAGGCAAGGCCAAGCTGGACGACCTGGTCTCGAAGCTGCAAGGCATCACCCTGGAAGTCATCATCGCCGTTGGCCACACCGACTCGTTCGGTTCGGACAAGTACAACGATCGCCTGTCGATCCGCCGTGCTGAATCGGTCAAGGCTTACCTGGTGAGCAAGGGCGTTGAAGCCAACCGCGTCTACACCGAAGGCAAGGGCAAGCGCCAGCTGAAGGTCGATCCGAAGTCGTGCAAGGGCAACCGCAAGGCCCAGATCGCCTGCCAGCAGCCGAACCGCCGCGTGGAAGTCGAAGTGGTCGGCACCCGCAGCGCACGTTAATCGGATCCTTTCCGATCAAGAAAGCCCAGCGCAAGCTGGGCTTTTTTTTTGATACAGTTGCCCACACACCTCCTCCGCCGGCGTGGGCAGTTGCCGCCGGCCCGCATACGATGACGTTGCCTTCCCAGACCCTGTCCGCCCATCCCGATCCGCTGCGCCGGAACGCCGACCCCAAGGAAATCGACAAGTTCAGCGAGCTGGCCCACCACTGGTGGGATCCCGAGAGCGAGTTCAAGCCATTGCACGAACTCAATCCGCTGCGCCTGGGCTGGATCGACGGGCTCGCCGGCCTGGCCGGCAAGCGCGTGGTCGACGTGGGTTGCGGCGGCGGCATCCTGTCCGAGAGCATGGCACGCCTTGGCGCGACCGTGCGCGGCATCGATCTCTCCAGCAAGGCGCTGAAGGTCGCGGACCTGCACAGCCTGGAGTCCGGCGTTGCCGTGACCTATGAGGAGATCGCGGCAGAAGCGCTGGCGGCGCGCGAGCCCGCCAGTGTGGATATCGTAACCTGCATGGAGATGCTGGAACACGTACCGGACCCGGCCTCCATCGTGCAAGCCTGCGCGACGCTGGTGAAGCCGGGTGGCCACGTCTTCTTCTCGACCATCAACCGCAACCTGAAGGCATACCTGCTGGCCATCGTGGGTGCGGAGTATGTATTGAACATGCTGCCGCGCGGCACGCACGACTATGACAAGTTCATCACGCCATCCGAGCTGGCGCGCTTTGCGCGCAATGCCGGGCTGGATCTGATAGAGATGCGCGGCATGACCTACAACCCGCTGTCGCAGGTCTATGCGCTGGGCCGCGATACGGATGTGAATTACATGATGGCGTTCCGCCGGGTGGCCGCATGAGCGGGGGCATCGCGGGCGTCTTCTTTGACCTGGACGGAACGCTGGCGGACACGGCCCCCGACCTGGCCGCCGCGGCCAACCGGCTCGTGATCGAGCGCGGCCGCCCGCCTGTGGCGTATGAGAAGCTGCGCCCGGTCGCCTCGCATGGCGCGCGCGGCCTGCTCGGCGCGGCTTTCGGGCTGGCGCCGGAAGACGTGGAGTTTCCGGCGCTGCGGGATATCTTTCTCGACTACTACGAAGCCGACATCGCCGTCCACACGCGCCTGTTCGACGGCATGCCGCAGGTCCTGTCGGCACTGGAAGCGGCCGGCATCCCCTGGGGCATCGTCACCAACAAGATCGCGCGCTTCACGGTGCCGCTGGTCGCCGCCATCGGGCTCGCGCCGCGCGCCAGTGCCGTGGTCAGCGGCGACACCACGGCCCATGCCAAGCCCCACCCTGCCCCGCTGCTGCACGCCGCGGCGAGCGCAGGCGTCGATCCGTGCCGCTGCGTGTACGTCGGCGACGACCTGCGCGACATCCAGGCAGGCAAGGCCGCCGGCATGATCACGGTCACGGCAGCCTATGGCTACTGCGGCGATGGCGAGCCGCCGGAGGCCTGGGGCGCCGACCACCTGGTGCGCCATCCGTCCGAACTGATTCCCCTGCTGGTGCCCGCAGCCGTCAGCTAGCGATGTGGCGGCCGACGCACGGGTGGCCGGTATGGAACTACCCGAGACACTTTCCATCCAACCGGGTACAATCCAGCTTCTTCTCACTGGGGCCGACCTGGTTTCGACGTGGGTTACAAAGCAGTGGAGGGCATACCGAGGACCCGTCACCTCGTTAATCAATGGGAATGCAATAACTGCTAACGACGAACGTTACGCACTGGCAGCCTAAGGGCCGCCGTCCTCGCACTGGCTCGCTGACGGGCTAGGGTCGCAAGACCACGCGAGGTCATTTACGTCAGATAAGCTCCGGAAGTGTCACGGGTCCGGGGACGAAAACCTAGTGACTCGCCGTCGTAGAGCGTGTTCGTCCGCGATGCGCCGGTTAAATCAAATGACAGAACTAAGTATGTAGAACTCTCTGTGGAGGGCTTGCGGACGCGGGTTCGATTCCCGCCGGCTCCACCAGTACACCGCACCATCCTCGCTGCGACAGCAGCGCAGGATCCTGAACGGGCCATCTGGCCCGTTTCTTGTGTGAAGTTCTCCCCGCCTCGCGTCTCGCCATGTCAGATCACCCCCGCTTCCTCGTCAACCGCTCCATGGTCGCCCTGGTGCCGGAACAGCCGTTCCTGGACTGGATCCAGGCCGTCGATCCGCAGCCCGTGCCCAACCTCACGCTCGAGCAGGTGCGCGAGGACCAGAGCGTGTTCCTGCTGCCCGACGAGCTTGCCGACTCGCATGACAACGCCGTGCGCTGGGTGGAGAAGCGCTGGCAGGCGTTCTTCGAATTCATGCTGGGCGAGTGGTTCGACGATTCGGCCTGGCCGGAAACGCTGTCGCTGCCTATGTTCCGGGCGTGGTTCAGCGTGCGCTTCCACTCGATGGTGTTCGACATGGTGCCGGAGCTGCCGGTGATGCACGAGGACTGGGACGAAGACGAAGACGGCTCGGACGTACTGCACTAGGCGTACTTCAGCGACGCTCCGATCAGCAGCGCCGGTTTCGGCATGAGCGCCGCAACTGCCGAAATTTTCCCGGTGCATCGGGAATTTTCCGACCTTAGGCGCTGAGCAGTGCGACTACAGTTGGCTCGTCCTCCAACCGGCAAGGCGGCGCCAACTCCAGCCAACGCGAACTGGCAGGCAAGGCCGCCGCCAGCCTCCCGCAATCGCTGAGACCTATGCACAACGCTCTACCCACCGGTACCCGCCTGCTCGGCGCGCTCAAACGCTGGCTTCTGGTGCTCGCGTGCCTGACAGCCCCGCATCTCGCCCATGCCGACTGTACCGCCACGCCCGCCATGCCCTATCTGCAGACCATGAACAATATGGCGGTGGCTGTGAACCTGCCCGTCGGCAGCGCAATTCCGGGTACCGTCCGCTACTACACCTTCACTGGCCAATGCACGGTGACCCCGCCATACGTGGTTGCCGGCGCGCCGATCATTTCCTGCTACTACGGTTCGGGCAGCGAAGTCATGCCGGGCGTCTATTCCACCGGCGTCGCCGGCGTTGGCATCCGGCTGCGCAACGCCTCGGGACAGCCGATGACCAATGCCTGGGGGGTCAATTGCGATACACGCGCCGCCAACCTCGGCACGGTCAATGCGGACATGACCTATTCCGTATCGGTTTCGGTGGAATTCGTGAAGACCGGGGTCATTTCCACCGGCGATCTCGATCCCACGCAGACACGCTTCGGCTTTGGCGTCTACAAGGGCTCGACGGCAGGAGCGCTCGGCGGCGGCTACGTCAACTACATCGGCTTCTCAGGCAGTGCCTCGCCGCGAGAGATTGCCTGCAATGTCAACTACCCCGCCGTGGTGACATTGCCCAACGTCAGCGCCAGTACGCTGGCGACCCAGGGTGCCGCCGGCAATACGCCCTTCTCGATCCAGCTGACCTGCAGCGGAAATGCCATCGTCGGCCTGACATTGGACGGCGCGGGCGGAACCCCGGTGCAATCAGCGCCCAACGGCATACTTGGAATCGCCAATGCGGGGACAAGCGGCAGGGCCAGCGGTGCGGGGGTGCAGATCGTCAACGCCAGTGGCAGCGCGCCCGTGCCGCTTCAAGTACGCAATGCCATGGGCAACATTGCCGCCAACGTGCCTTCCACCTACGGCTTTGGCGCGCGCTATGTCGCCCTGGGCGGCACACCGTCGCCTGGTACGGTGTCGAGTGCCATGATATTTACGCTGGATTACCAGTAGAAACGCGGCGCCGTCAGGCGCCGCTGCTGCGGCTTGCGCCGCCTTCGTGCCGGCTATCAGAGGAACCGGTCCAGCAGCTTGCGGCTGCGCTTGTCCAGCGCCATCAGGTCGCGGATCAGGTAATGGATGCCGTGGCTGTCCGAGACCATCAGCGTATTGCCGGACAGGCGGCGGATCGCCTCTTCCCCACGCAGCACCAGTGACGTGCGGCCGCGATCGGTCTGCACGGTCCACACGCTCGGCGTGGCAAATGTCGAGACCTCGACGATGTGCTCGATCTCCGGCATGAACTCGCGCGACGCGAGTTCTTCTTCGATCATGCTGCGCTCCGCCGCAGGCAGGCTCTCGAGCCGTGGAATCCATACCACCTCATGCCCGTCTGCGCTCATCATGCCAATGCCGCCCTGCGGTGCGGAGATCGGAAAGGCCCGCACCGGCACCACCCCTTCGTGGACAGTGCCGTCGCCATGGATCAACGTCAGGCGGCCGAACGGATTGCGCGACAGCGTGAAGGTCGCGCTGGCTGCTGCATAGATGTCCGCCAATTTCGTGTCAGTGGACATTTGCCACCTCCGGCATTTGGGTCACGGCTTCTTCCCGGTCCTCGTCTTCGGTATCGACATTGCGCGCCTGCGCCTGGTACAGCTTGAAGTAAGCGCCCTCGCGCAACAGCAACTCATCGTGGCTGCCGACTTCGACAATCTTGCCGCGGTCCATCACCACCAGGCGGTCGGCCTTGCGCAGTGTCGACAGCCGGTGCGCGATGGCGATGGTGGTACGGCCCTGCACCAGGTTGTCTAGCGCCTTCTGGATTTCCTTCTCGGTCTGCGTGTCCACCGACGACGTGGCCTCGTCCATGATCAGGATGCGCGGGTTGATCAGCAGCGCACGCGCGATCGAGATGCGCTGGCGCTCGCCGCCCGACAGGGCCTGGCCGCGTTCTCCTACCAGCGAGTCATAGCCGTGCGGCAGGCGCAGGATGAACTCGTGCGCGTGCGCGGCGCGCGCGGCGGCGATGATCTCCTCGCGCGTCGCATCGGGCTTGCCATAGGCGATGTTGTCGGCAATGGTGCCGAAGAACAGGAACGGCTCCTGCAGGACCAGGCCGATATGACGGCGATACTCGGACACCGGCAGCGAGCGGATATCGACGCCGTCGACACGGATCGCCCCTTCCGACACATCGTAGAAGCGGCAGATCAGGTTGACCAGCGTGCTCTTGCCCGAGCCGCTGTGCCCGACGAGCCCGATCATCTCGCCCGGGGCGATCGACAGGTCCAGCCCGCAGATCACCGCCCGGTTGCCATAGCGGAAGCCGAGGTCACGCATGTCGATGGCGCCTTCGACCTTGTCGAGCTTCGCCGGACGCACCGGCTCGGGCACGCTCGAGACATGGTCAAGGATGTCGAAGATCCGCTTGGCACCCGCCGCGGCCTTCTGCGTGACGGAAACGATGCGGCTCATCGAATCGAGGCGCGTATAGAAGCGGCTGATATAGGTCAGGAAGGCTACCAGCACGCCTACCGTGATGGCGCTGTGCGAGACCTGCCAGATGCCGAACACCCACACGATCAGCAACCCGATCTCGGTCAGCAGCGTCACGGTCGGCGTGAACAGCGACCATACCGCGTTGACGCGGTCGTTGATGGCGAGGTTATGCTTGTTGGCCTCGCGGAAGCGTGTCACTTCGCGCTTTTCCTGCGCAAAGGCCTTGACCACGCGGATGCCGGGGATGGTGTCGGCCAGCACATTGGTGATCTCCGACCAGATGCGGTCAATCTTCTCGAAGCCGTGCCGCAAGCGGTCGCGCACCAGATGGATCATCCAGGCGATGAACGGCAGCGGCACCAGCGTCACCAGCGCCAGCCAGGGGTTGATCGAAACCAGGATCACCGCCGTCATCACGATCATCAGCACGTCGGTGGCAAAGTCCAGCAGGTGCAGCGACAGAAACACGCAGATGCGGTCACTTTCCGAGCCGATGCGGGCCATCAGGTCACCGGTACGCTTGCCGCCGAAATATTCGAGCGACAACTTAAGCAGATGTTCGTAGGTTGTTGTGCGCAAATCGGCACCGATGCGCTCGGATACGCGCGCCAGCAGATAGGTGCGCGCCCATCCCAGGCTCCATGCCACCAGCGCGGCGCCGAGCAGGCCGCTAAGGTACATGCGCACCAGGTCGTAGTCGATCGGCACCCCGTTCTGATACGGAATCAGCACCTTGTCCATCAGCGGCATGGTCAGGTACGGCGGTACCAGCGTGGCGCCGGTGGACAGCAGCGTCAGCATGAAACCGGCCAGCAGTTGCCAGCGGTAAGGCTGCGCAAAGCGCCACAGGCGCAGCAGCGCCCAGGTCGACGGCGGTGTTTCCAGCTCACGGTTGCACTGCGGGCACTCCTCATCATCCGGCGGCAGCGGCGCCTTGCAGGTCGGGCAGACCACTCCGCCTGACTCGCCCGCCCCGACCGCGGAAGCTGCGTCGCGCCGCGTTTCGAACTGGTCGGCCAGCCGCAGCGCGGCAGGATTGTAACCAAGCGTATATCGCCAACTGGCCAGCCGCCCGCCCGGCCCAGCCAGTTCGAGGGCCCCGACCCCCGCATGATCAGTATGGGAAAGGCGCAGTTCGGGCGAGATGTTCCATTCCCGCACATTTTTTTCACCGGACGCGCGGGCGACGATGCGCTGGTCCGTCACAACCAGCCACCCTTGGGTAAAATGCAGCCTCGCGTCGAGGTCCAGCACCAGTCCGGCCAGGACGTTCTCACCGGGACGGAGCCACGTTCCGGATCCGGCACGCCAGGGCTCGTCGGAGGTGGGTGTGTTGAGGGCAGGCAGGGAGGACTGGGTCATGGATGGCGCAGCGTGCAGCGTCCAGGGGGAAAGGACATAACTTGAAACAAATTTAGGCCGGGCGCGGACTGGCTGCCCGTGAATTCGCCCGCAGTATACATAACAGCGTAAATAACAGCGAACCGCGGGTCGTCCTGATGCACTGCACAAACACTTTTAATCGAAGAAAGTCAACCTGTACTAAGCTGTAACGTTATTGAAAGGTTAGGCTTCCATTTCTCGGGCGTTCCGCCCACTGCCTCAAGCAAATTCAATGAAAAAGAAGGACATTGAGATTTTCGATGTCATGTCGCTGCGCGGCCCGAATATGTGGACATATCGGCCCGTGCTGGAGGCGTGGGTCGATATCGGGGAACTGGAGGACTTTCCCTCCAACACGATTCCGGGGTTCTACGAGCGCCTGGCGGCATGGCTGCCCTCGCTGATCGAGCATCGCTGCAGTATCGGCGAGCGCGGCGGCTTCCTGCAGCGGCTGAAAGAAGGCACCTGGCCCGGCCATATCCTGGAACATGTGACGCTTGAGCTGCAGAACCTGGCGGGCATGCCCGGCGGCTTCGGCAAGGCGCGCGAGACCCCGGTGCGCGGCGTCTACAAGGTGATCGTCCGTGCCTGGCACGAGGAAGTCACCCGCGCCGCCCTGTTCAGCGCGCGCGATCTGGTCATGGCCGCGATCGAGGACCGTCCCTTCGACGTCGCCGCCGCCGTGGACCACCTGCGCCGCCTGGTCGACGAGCACTGCCTCGGCCCCAGCACCGCGTGCATCGTCGATGCGGCCGACGACCGGGACATCCCCGCCATCCGCCTGTCGGACGGCAACCTGGTCCAGCTGGGCTATGGCGCACGCCAGCGCCGCATCTGGACGGCCGAGACCGACCGGACCAGCGCCATCGGCGAAAGCATCTCGCGCGACAAAGACCTGACCAAGAGCTTGCTCGAGTCGTGCGGCGTGCCGGTGCCGGAAGGCCGCATGGTCGACTCGCCGCAAGACGCCTGGGACGCCGCCGAAGACATCGGCGTGCCGGTGGTGGTGAAGCCCTATGACGGCAACCACGGCCGCGGCGTCTTTACCAACCTGGTCACCCGCGAGGAGGTCGAGACCGCCTACGCGGTGGCGCTGGACGAAGGCAGCGGCGTCATCGTCGAGCGCTTCATTCCCGGTAACGAACACCGCCTGCTGGTGGTGGGCGGCCGCATGGTTGCCGCCGCGATGGGCGAGACTGCCTGCGTGGTCGGCGACGGCAAGTCCACCATCGACGAGCTGATCGAGCTGCAGATCAATTCCGATCCGCGCCGGGGCAGCACCGAAGACCATCCGCTGAACCGCGTGCGCCTGGATTCCGCCGCGCGCCTGGAGCTGAAGCGCCAGGGCATGGACGGCAGCTCGGTGCCGGCGGAAGGCCGCACCGTGCTGATCCAGCGCAACGGCAACGTTGCCTTCGACGTGACCGACCGCGTCCACCCGAGCGTGGCCGCGCATGCGTCGCTGGCCGCGCGCGTGGTTGGGCTGGACATCGCCGGCGTGGATCTCGTGGCCGAGGACATCTCGCGCCCGCTGGCTGAACAGCGCGGCGCCATCGTCGAGGTCAACGCCGGTCCGGGCCTGCTGATGCACATCAAGCCGGCCGAAGGCACGCCGCGTCCGGTGGGCCGCGCCATCGTCAACCACCTGTTCCCCGAGTCCGAGCAGGACGACTGCGGCCGCATCCCGGTCGTCGGCGTGACCGGCACCAACGGCAAGACCGTGGTGGCGCGCCTGGTCGCGCGCCTGCTGCAGCTGTCTGGCAAGCATACCGGCCTGGCCTGCAGCGACGGCCTGTTCCTGGACCGCCGCCTGGTGCAGGGCGGCGACCGCGCCAACTGGGACGCCGGCCACCGCATCCTGATGAACCGCGCGGTCGAGGCCGCCGTGTTCGAGAACGACAGCGGCAGCATCCTGTCCGAAGGCCTGGTCTATGACCGCTGCCAGGTCGGCGTGGTCACCAACTTCGACCAGCCCGACCACCTCGGCGACTACTACGTCGAGGACGAGGACCGCATGTACAACGTGCTGCGCACGCAGGTGGACGTTGTGCTCAAGGACGGCGCCGCCGTGCTGAACGCGCGCGACGAGCGCCTGGTCGAGATGGCCGAGCTGTGCGACGGCGACGTGATCTTCTTCGGCCTGACGCCGGAGCTGCCCGCGATCATGTCGCACCGCGCCGCAGGCAAGCGCGCAGTGTATGTGCGCGAAGGCAAGATCGTGCTGGCCACCGGCAGCAAGGAAACGCCGCTCGTCGACGTGGCCGCGGTGCCGCTGACCTACGCCGGCCGCGTAGCATTCCAGGTCGAGAACGTGCTGGCGGCCGTGGCCGCGGGCTGGGCGCTGGGCATCTCCAACGACCTGATCCGCGCCGGCGTGGTGACCTTCGACGTCGGCCAGGTCGACGTGCCGGGCCGCTTCACGCTGTTCGAGCGCAACGGCGCCACCGTGGTCGTCGACGACGCCCACAACGCGCCCGCGCTGGAAGCGCTGGCGGTCGCGCTGGACCGTTTCCCGTCCGAACGCCGCATGGTGGTTTACGGTGCCGGCGTGCAACGCCTCGATGAAGACCTGGTGCGTCAGGGCAAGGTGCTGGGCCAGCATTTCGACCGCGTCTTCCTGTGCGAAGACCGCAGCGTCAAGCGCGACCTTGCCGATGCCGAGGCGCGCGCGCTGCTCAAGCAAGGGCTGTACGAAGGCCGCCGCGTGACCAAGATCATCGACGAAGGCGCACGTGCCCAAGCCATCGAGACCGCACTCGGCCAGCTGGTGCCGGGCGACCTGCTGGTGCTGCAGTGCGACGAGGCCGCCACCGCGGCCACCGTCGACCTGGTGCACCAGTGGATGGGCCAGCCTGCGCGCCGCGCCTGAAGCGGCGCCTGAACACAGCGCATTGAAGACACGGAACCATTCCATGGAAGTCTCCCGTATCCGGGCCCTGCGGGGCCCGAACCTGTGGTGCCGCCACACCGCCGTTGAAGCGATCGTGGCCTGCCAGGACACCGCCGACATGCTGTCGGACCTGCCCGGCTTTGAAGACCGGCTGCGCGCGCGCTTTCCCGAGATCGGGCCGCTGCGCCCGGACGAGGAATCGGGCGAACTCTCGCTCGCGCACGTCCTCGAAGTCGCCGCGCTGCGCCTGCAGGCGGCCGCCGGCTGCCCGGTCACATTCAGCCGCACCGCTCAGACGATCGAGCCCGGCACCTACCAGGTGATCGTGCAGTACAGCGAGGAAGAAGTCGGCCGGCTGGCATTCGAGCTGGCCGAGGTCCTGTGCCTGGCCGCGCGCGACGACACCGCCTTCGACCTGGCCGACGCGCTGCACCGCCTGCGCGAGCTGGACGAGGACGTGCGCCTGGGCCCCAGCACCGGCTCGATCGTCTACGCGGGCGTGGCCCGCGGCATCCCCTACCGGCGCCTGACGCAGGGCTCGATGGTGCAGTTCGGCTGGGGCAGCAAGCAGCGCCGCATCCAGGCTGCCGAAACCGACCGCACCAGCGCAGTGGCTGAATCGATTGCGCAGGACAAGGAACTGACCAAGAGCCTGCTGCACGCCGCCGGCGTGCCGGTGCCGCTGGGCCGCTCGGTGCGCAGCGCCGAGGAAGCCTGGGCCGCCGCGCAGGAGATCGACGCCCCGGTGGTGGTCAAGCCGCGCGACGGCAACCAGGGCAAGGGCGTGGCGGTGCGCATCCGCACCCGCGAGGAGGTGATGACGGCCTACGAGGTTGCCGCGGACATCAGCTCCGACGTGATCGTCGAGCGCTACATCCCGGGCCATGACTTCCGCCTGCTGGTGGTGGGCAAGCAACTGGTGGCGGCCGCGCGCCGCGACCCGCCCCAGGTCACCGGCGACGGCGTGCACACCGTGCGCGAGCTGGTCGAGGAAGTGAACCGCGACCCGCGCCGCGGCGAGGGCCATGCCACCTCCCTGACCAAGATCCGTTTCGACGATATCGCGCTGGCGGTGCTGGCCAAGCAGCACCTGACCGCCGATTCCGTGCCGGCCAAGGGCACGCGCGTGGTACTGCGCAACAACGCCAACCTGTCCACCGGCGGCAGCGCCACCGACGTGACCGACGACGTCCACCCGGACATCGCCGCGCGCGCCGTGGCCGCGGCGCAGATGGTGGGCCTGGACATCGCCGGCGTCGACGCGGTGTGCGAGACCATGCTCAAGCCGTTCGAGGAACAGGCCGGCGGCATCGTCGAGGTCAACGCCGCGCCGGGCCTGCGCATGCACCTGCAGCCATCGTACGGCAAGGGCCGCGCGGTGGGCGAGGCGATCATCTCGACCATGTTCTCCGATGGCGACGATGGCCGCATCCCGGTGGTGGCCGTGTCCGGCACCAACGGCAAGACCACGACCGTGCGCCTGATCACCCATATCATGGCCACCAGCGGCCTGCGCATGGGCATGACCGGCACCGACGGCGTCTATATCCAGGGCGAGCGCATCGACACCGGCGACTGCAGCGGCCCGCGCAGCGCCCGCAACGTGCTGCTGCACCCCGATGTCGACGCGGCCGTTTTTGAAACCGCGCGAGGCGGCCTGCTGCGGGAAGGCCTGGCCTTCGACCGTTGCGACGTGGCCGTGGTGACCAATGTCGGCGAAGGCGACCACCTGGGCCTGTCGTACATCAATTCGGTGGAAGACCTGGCGGTGCTCAAGAGCGTGATCGTGCAGAACGTCGCGCCGCACGGCACGGCCGTCCTCAATGCCGCCGACCCGATGGTGGTGCGCATGGCCGATGCCTGTCCCGGCGGCGTGACCTTCTTCGCGCACGACCCCAACCAGCCGGCGATGGCCACGCACCGCGCTCAGGGCAAGCGCGTGGTCTTTGTCGACGGTGCCGAGATCGTGGCCGCCGAAGGCGACACCGAGGTGCGCCTGGCGCTGGCGGAGATTCCGCTGACGCGCAACGGCACCATCGGCTTCCAGGTCGAGAACGCGATGTCGTCGATCGCCGCCACGTGGGCGCTGGGCATCGACTGGGCCATCATCCGCCGCGGCCTGGCTACCTTCGTCAATGACGCCGCGACGGCTCCCGGCCGCTTCAACGTGTTCGACTACAAGGGCGCCATGCTGATCGCCGACTATGGCCACAACCCGGACGCGATCCAGGCATTGTGCAACGCGGTCGAGACCATGCCGGCCGGCCGCCGCCTGGTCGTGATCAGCGGTGCCGGCGACCGCCGCGACGAGGACATCCGCCGGCAGACGCAGATCCTTGGCGGCGTGTTTGACGAAGTGGTGCTGTACCAGGACCAGTGCCAGCGCGGGCGTGCCGACGGCGAGGTGCTGGCGCTGCTGCGCGAAGGCCTGCAGGGGGCGCAGCGCACGAGCCAGGTCGAGGAAATCCGCGGCGAATTCCTGGCCATCGACACCGCGTTGTCGCACCTGAAGCCGGGCGACCTGTGCCTGGTCCTGGTGGACCAGGTGGAAGAGGCGCTGGGGCATATTGCGGGGCGGATCGCGCAGGGTTAATTCAATTCCGCCGGTGGTTTGCTCCCCTCTCCCATAAAAGGGGAGCAAACACGCGCAATCTGAGCTTCCTCAGCAACAAAAAGGCCAGTTCCGCAGAACTGGCCTTTTTGCGTGTAGGAAGGCTGATCTCAATGCCTCGCCGGCAACGACAACCGCCGCTCCAGCATATGCTGCAGCCCTGACAACCCCGTGCTCAACACCCAGTAGATCGCCGCCACCGCCAGGTACAGCGGCAAGGGCTGGTACGTCGCCGCGATGACCTCCTGCGCGGTGCGCAGCAGTTCCGTCACCGTGATCACCGACACCAGCGACGTATCCTTGATCAGGCTGATCAGGCTGTTCGACAAACTCGGCACCGCCAGCCGCAGCGCCTGCGGGCCCACCACGTAGCGCAGCGCCTGCGCCGGCGTCAGTCCCAGGCTGTACGCCGCCAGCCATTGTCCGCGCGCCACGCCCAGGATGGCGCCGCGCATGCTTTCCGACAGGTACGCCCCCACGTTCAGGCTCAGCGTCAGCACGCCGGCCGGCGTGGGCTCCAGCGCGATGCCGACACCCGGCAGTCCGTAGTACACGACAAAGATCTGCACCAGCAGCGGCGTGCCGCGCATGATGCTGACATAGGTGCGCGCCACCGCCTTGAGCGGGCGGCTGTGGCTGATGCCCATCAGCGCCACCACGGTGCCGATCACCAGCCCGAACAGCATCGACCACAATGCGAACTTGATGGTCAGCAGCGTACCCTGCAGCAGCACGGGCAGGGAATCGATGACAAGCTGGAGAGCGGACATGGGCGTGACGGCGGACTAAAGGTAAGAAAACAAAGCGGCGCGGCAGCCATGCAGGCCGCCGCGCCGCGACATGATACCGCCCGGCTCGCTGGCCGGCTTACTTGATCGGCTTACTTGATCGGCTTACTTGACCGCCTTGCCGGCGGGCTTGGTCACGTCGGTACCGAACCACTTCACCGACAGCTTGCCAAGCGTGCCGTCCTTGCCCAGGTCTTCCAGCGCGTGGTTGATGGCCTGCGCGAACTTGGGGTTGTCCTTGCGGAACGGGATGGCCACCTGCGTGGTGGCACCCGCCACGATCGCGCCAGGCCGCAGCGGCAGGTTGGCGGTCTTGACCAGGTAGGCGACCATCAGCCGGTCGTTCAGCGCGGCGTCGACGCGTTGTGCCGCCAGGTCGCGCAGGTACTCGGGCGCGCCGGGATAAGTCTTGACGTCGATGCCCGCCACCGACTTCGCCAGTTCGTTGTAATTGCTCCCCAGGCTGACGCCGAGCTTGTGGCCCTTCAGGTCTTCCAGCGACTTGAACTGGCGCTTGTCGTCCTTGCGCTGGATCAGTTGCGCATCGGAGTAGACGTAGGGCGTAGAAAAGTCCAGCACCTGCTGGCGCTGCGGCGTGACGTTGACCTGGTTGACGATCACGTCGAACTTGCCCGCCTGCAGGCCGGCAATGATGCCGCTCCATTCCGTGGTGACGAACTCGGGCTTGACCCCGAGCTTGCCCGCCACCGCACGCGCCACGTCGACATCAAACCCTTCCAGCTCGTTCTTGGCGCCGCGGAAGCCGAACGGCGGGTACGTGCCCTCCAGTCCGATCTTGAGCACGCCAGCCTGCTTGACGGTATCGAGCAGGTCAGCGGCATGGGCCGCGGTGGCCGCCAGGCCGGCCCCGGCCATCAGCGAGGCCGCCAGCAGCGACTTGAACCAGCCAGTACGAATCGATCGCATATGTTCTCCAGTGAATGCGCATAGACGGCAATGAGGCAGCAAGTGGGCAGGCAACACCGGCTGGCCTCTCGTGGCAGGCTGCCGGCCGGTTGTGCTGCTATGAGCCTATATCGGGCTCTACACTACCGCAAACGCTATCGAAGGCGAAATAACGATTCATCATGGCTATATAACCGCCGGGGCGATCCATGCGCCACGGCGGCCATGCCCCCTCCCCCGTTACTGGTAGGCCTTGTCGTTGGGTGCCGCGAACAGCGCCTTCATGTCTGCCGACAGCGGGTAGTTCATGTTGATGTTGCGCGGCGGGATCGGCGACATGAACCACTTGTTGTAGAGCTTCTCCGCGCGGCCGCTGGTCTGCAGGTCGGCGATCACCCCGTCAGCCAGCTTCTTGAACGAAGGATCGTCCTTGCGGAACATGCAGGCATAGTTCTCGGTCTGCAGCGGAGCGCCGACCACCACCCAATCACCCGCACTCTTGGCCTTGGTGCGCTCGCCATACAGCAGCGGCTCGTCCATGACGAAGGCAGCGGCGCGGCCGCTTTCCAGGATCAGGAAGGACTGGCCATGGTCCTTGGTGCTGATCAGGTTCATGTTCATCGCTTTCTCGCCGTTCATCTTGACCAGCAGGCGCTCGCCGGTGGTGCCAGCGGTGGTGACCACGTTGCGGTCCTTCAGGTCAGTGAACTCCTTCACGCCGGAGTCCTTCTTGGTCAGCATCTTGATGCCGTAGACGAACAGGCTGTTGGAGAATGCCACCTGCTTCTGGCGCTCCAGGTTATTGGTGGTGCTGCCGCATTCGATGTCGATGGTGCCGTTCTGCACCAGCGGGATGCGGTTCTGCGAGGTGATCGGCGTCAGCCGCACCTGCAGGTTCGGCATCTTCAGCTCGCTCTTCACCTTGTCGACGATCTGCAGCAGGATCTCGTGCGAGTAGCCCATCACCTCCTTGCCGTCGGTGTACGAGAACGGGATCGACGATTCGCGGTAGCCCAGCGAGATCACGCCGCTGTCCTTGATCTTCTTCAGCGTGTCGCCGTCGGCAGCCTGGGCCGCGCCGGCAGCGAGCAGCAGCGCGGCGGCCGCGAGAATATGGCGGGTGACAGGACGGGTGGCTGGGCGGGTGTGCAGTGGTTTCATGTCGCGCTCCTTGTAGTGGGGCTTGGTCATTGAGGCTCGTTTTCTCGAGGTAATGCGAACTCACGGGTACTGCAGGAACCATTGCTGCATGGCGCTGCGCTAAGCGCGCGCGGCATCGAAATCCGCGGCGTCGAGGGCCGGGCGACGCCCCGCCAGCCGGTCGGCCAGCAAACCGGCGCTGCCCATCGCCAGCGTGAAGCCCAGCGCGCCGTGGCCGAGGTTCAGCCACAAGCCCGACACGCGCGATGGCCCGATCAGCGGCAGCCCGTCCGGCGTGGCCGGGCGCAGCCCCGCCCACGGCTGCAATTGCGCCAGCGGCAGGTCAGGCACGATGCCGTCGAACAGTGCGCGTGTCTGCGCCACCAGAGTGCCGACCCGCTCCGGGTCGATGCGGGTGCCGCCGCGCACCAGGTCGGCCATGCCCGCCACCCGCAGTGTATTGCCGATCCGCGCGTAAACGATCTTGTTGGCGAAATCCGTTACGCTGATATGTGGCGCGCGTGCGCCGCTGGCCAGCGGCACCGTGATGCTGTAGCCCTTGAGCGGCCACAGCATCGGCCGCACGCCCAGCGGGCGCAGCAGCGGCACGCTGCCGATGCCGCCCGCGACCACGACCACGTCGGCCGGCACCTCGCCGGTGTCGGTGCGCACGCCGGTCACGCGCCCGCCCTGCTGCACCAGCCCCTGCACCACGGTGCCGAAGCGCAGCGACACGCCAGTGCCGCCGCCGTGTTGCACCAACCGTGCCAGCGACACGCAGAAGCGGTGGCAATCGCCCACCTCCTCGCTCGGCGTGTAGATGGCGCCGGCGATCTCGTTGCGGATGCCGGCCAGCGCAGGCTCCAGCGCGACGCAGGCATCACGGTCCATCGCCTGCTGCTCGCAGCCCAGGCTGGCCTGGTAGTCCAGCAGCCGGCAGGCCGAGGCGAACGCCGCTTCATCGCGATGCACCACCAGCTTGCCGCGCCGCGCAAAGTCGAAGCCGAAACCGCTGTCCTCATGCTCGTGCTGCGCCACGAACGCCTGGAGCTGGTCGCGCGAGTAGAAACCCAGGCGCAGCAGCTTGCGCGTGGTGGCCTCGCTGGTGCTGGCATTGCAGGCGCCCATGAAGGCGGCCAGCCAGCGCCATTGCGCGGGATCGGCTACAGGGCGGAAGCGCATCGGCGAATCGCGCCGCAGCAGCCAGCCCGGCACCTTGCCCATCACGCCCGGTCCGGCCAGCGGCGCCACGTAGCTGTAGCTGAGCTGCCCGCCATTGGCAAAGCTGGTTTCCTCGCCCGGACCCTGGTGCCGTTCCAGCACCGTCACCTCGTGCCCGTCCTGGGCCAGGCGCCACGCCGTTGTCATGCCGACCACGCCGGCGCCCACGATCACTACCCGCATTGACTTCCTTGCCGCATCAAAAGACCGATGCCAGAGCGTAAAACAGCGGGGCCGGCTTGCCCAATGCGAATACGTGCCAGAATATGTCTTCAGGCTATGGATGGCCTGTGCCTATCGTTCCAGACGCCCCAAATCCCATGCGCCTGCGCCAGATCGAAGTCTTCCGCGCCGTGATGCTGACCGGCACCGTCAGCGAAGCCGCGCGCCTGCTGCATGTGTCCCAGCCCGTGGTCACGCGCGTGCTGCAGCATGCCGAGGCCTCGCTCGGCTTTCGCCTGTTCGAACGCGTGCGCGGGCGGCTGCAGCCGACGCCTGAGGCAAACGCCTTGTATGGCGATGTCGAAAGGCTATACGGCGAGATCGAGCGGGTGCGGCGCGTCTCGGAAAGCCTGCGCCACAAGGGCGCCGGGCGCCTGCGCGTGGCGGCCACGCCGAGCCTGGCCAACCCGCTGCTGGTGCCGGCGGTGCGGCGCTTCTGCGCGCGCCACCCCGACACCCAGGTGCAGGTGCTGACCCACCATACCGATGAGATCGTCGGCGCGCTGCTGGCCAACCAGATCGACCTGGGTTTCGCCTTCTCGCCGCCGCGCCACGAGGCCATTTCAAGCGAACCGGTGGCCAGCGGCCGCATGTTGCTGGCGGTGCCGCGCGGCCAGCCGCTGCCCGCCGCAGGGCGCCGCCGCCAGGTGCCGATGCAGCGGCTGATGGACCGCCCCTTCATCGGCTATGACGACAACAGCTCACTCGGCCTGCTGGTGCGCCAGACCTTGGCGCGGCACGCGCTCGAGCCGCGCTCGACGCTGGAGGTGCAGACCTACTCGCTGGCGCTGGCGCTGGTCGATGCCGGACTCGGCCTGACGCTGCTGGACCAGTACACCGCGCTCAGCGCCAACCCCGCCCATGTGGCGCTGCATGACGTGGCGCCGGAACTGCCGTTCGAGATCCAGATGCTGCGCGCCAGCCACCGCGCCGGCTCCAGCCTGGCCGACGACCTGCGCGTGCAGTTCGCGCAGGCCGCACAGGAACTGGCGGCCACGCTGCCGCAGCGGCTGGAAACGCCGGTGGTCAGCCTGGACGGCGCGCTGCCGGGCGGCGCCAGGGTGCGCACGGCGATACTGGAGTGACAGCCGCGCCGGCGCCGATTTGACAGCGTTACAGGCGGTGCACCATCATTCAGGACGCCTGCACTCGCTGGCCGCAAGCGCCAGACCGCCTATGTTCGTCCTGACCCTGATCGCCCTTGTCCTGGTCAGCGCCTTCTTCTCCATCTCCGAGATCGCGCTGACCGCCGCACGCCGCACCAAGCTCCAGGTCTTGTCCGATCGCGGCGATGGCCGCGCCACGCGCGTACTGCTGCTCAAGGAAGAGCCAGGGAATTTCTTCACCATCGTGCAGATCGGCGTCAACAGCGTGGCCATCCTCGCCGGTATCCTCTGCGAGAAGCACGTGTCCGACCTGCTGCTGGAAACGCTGTCGCCGTATATGCAGGTGGTCCACGCGCAGCGCGTGGCCAATATCGGCTCGTTCCTGATCGTGACGCTGCTGTTCATCCAGTTTGCCGACCTGATCCCCAAGCGCATCGCAATGACATTCCCGGAAGCGTGCGCGCTGGCCGTGATCGCCCCCATGCTGACGCTGCTGCGCGTGCTCAAGCCGCTGGTGTGGGTCTTCAACGCCGCCGCCGATGCCGCGCTGCGGCTGCTGCGACTGCCGACCAAGCCGGTCGACCAGATCACCACCGAGGACATCGCCGCCATGGTCGATGCCGGGGCCGAGGCGGGCGTGCTGCACAAGCATGAGCTGCACCTGATCGAGAATGTGTTCGAGCTCGGCTTCAAGGGCATCACCGCGATCATGACGCCACGCGACGACGTGGTCTGGCTGAGCCTGGACGAGCCAGCCGACAGCGTTCGGCGCAAGCTGGTCAACCAGCCGCATGCGCAATACCCGGTGTGCGGGCACGACCTGGATGACGTGCAGGGCTATATCGATTCCAAGGACATCCTGCAGCTGCTGCTGGCCGACGAGACCGCCGCGGTGATCGGCAATATCGGCCGCCACCACGACAAGAACGTGCTGGTGATCCCCGACACGCTGACGCTGTCCGAGGGGCTGACGCGCTTCCGCGAGATGCACCAGAACTTTGCCGTGGTCATGAACGAGTACGGGCTGGTGGTGGGCATCGTCACGCTCGACGATATCGTCGGCGCGCTGATGGGCGACATCCTCTACTCCAGCGAAGACGAGCAGATCGTGCGCCGCGACGACAGCTCGTGGCTGGTCGACGGCCTGACGCCGCTGGTGGACCTGAAGAAAGCGCTGGAACTCGATGCCCTGCCCGGGGAGGACTATGTCGACACCGCCGGCGGGCTGGTGATCTACGCGCTCAAGCGCATCCCGAAGAAATCCGAGTCAATTACCGTGGCGGGCTATCGCTTTGAAGTGCTGGACATCGACCATCACAAGATCGACCAGCTGCTGGTATCGCGCCTGCCCGCGCCAGAAGAGCCTGCTGCGCGGCAGCCGTAGCCGATCCTGCCTGCCGATAACGCTCCAGCGTATCCGGCATGCGGAACCACGCCACGTAGCTGAACGCCACCACCACCGCGGCCGCGGCCACCGCGCCGAGCCGCCACGGCGCCACCACATCCCGTGGCGCCGGCACGTGCAGCGTGCGGTAGGCGGTGCCGAGCAACGCGATCCACGCCAGCCCCAGCGCATAGCCCGCTGCCACGTCGGACAGCCAGTGCATGCCCAGGTACAGCCGCGACACTCCGATCGCCACCACCGCCACCACGGTCAGCGCCAGCACCGGGATGCGCACGCGCCATGGCTGGCGCAGGCACAGCAGGAACGCCAGGAAGCCGTACGTCACCATGCTGCTGGTGGCGTGGCCGCTGGGAAAGGAATACGACTCCAGCCCGCTATAGATGCTGGCCGGCCGCACCCGCGCCATGCCGAACTTGAGCGCCATCACGCAGGCGCGCGCGCCGAGCAGCGCCGCGGCCCAGTACAGCGCCGTAACCCACGCGCGCCGCCACCACAGCCACGCGAACACCGCCACGCCGACCGCCACCGAGATGCGCGCACCGCCCAGCTCGGTCACCGCGACCATGGCGATATCGAGCCAGCCGCGACGCCATGCGCGCAGCTGCGCGAACACCAGCTGGTCGAGACGGACCACTTCCTCGCCCTGCGCGATTTCGGCGGCGAGCCAGAACAGCGCTGCTCCGCAAGCCAGCAGCGCGGCGCCGGCCACGAGCACCAGCAGCAGTTCGGCGATATCGCGTTCCAGCACGCGCAGCGTCAGCGTGCTCAACCGGCGCGGCCGGTGCTGTGCGGCCACGCGCGTCGACAAGGCACCGGCGCCCCAGACGCGCATGCCGTCGAGCCAGCGCACCAGCGGGCGCAACAGCGCCACCAGGCACAGCAGCAACACAGTGGCAAGCGTGAACAACCCGAGCAATCCCAGCGCCGTGCCGGGCGTCAGCCATGCATCGGCGATCGCGCCCACGCGCGCCGGCAGTTCAGGCACGCGACACGCCGGTGCCGCCGATGCGCGCGATATTGCCGCGCGCCGGCGCCTCGCAGTCGGCAAAGGCCGGCGTCAGGAACAGGCGCGGCCGCTGCGCCAGTTCGCCGAGGAAGGCGGCACGGTGGCGCCCGAACTCCGCCAGCAGTGCATCGCCGTGCAAACCGGTGCGCGCGGCCAGCATGGCGCGGTTCTCGGCGAAGACATCGGCGCTGTGGGCATCGAATATGCCGGGCGGCGCGGCCAGCCGGAACAGGTCGAGATCGAGCACGGTGTCCGCGCCGTCGATGGTGGGCGTATGCGTGCGGGTGTCGCGCACGATCTGCGCGGCACGGCCGAGGTCGGTACGGTCCACCTCCGGCGCAATGGTCTCCACCAGGGCAGCCGAAGCCGACTCGTTGTGCTCGCAACCCGGCACATAGACCGCGTCGTGGCACAGCACCGCCAGCGCCTGCGCCGGATCCAGCGCGACGCCGCGCGCGTGGGCGACTTCGAACATCTCGAGGACATGGCGGCGCCCGTGGTAGTGCCGGTATGCCGAGTCATACAGCGCCAGCACATCCAGCACCGTCTTGCGTGGCAGGAAGTCGAGGCAGGCCAGCGCCGCGGGCCAGTCCGGGGCAAAGCGCGGCACCTCGCCCTGCGGCGTCGTCACGGGTTCGGTGAATACGTCGGCGCGGCGCACCCAGAGCAAGGCGGGATCGCGCATCGCGCGATAGACGACAGCCGGCGCAAGGTCGGCCTCAAGGCGACCGATACCCACGACGGCATAGGCACCGCCCTTATGGTGGCGGTACGGCATGCCGGCAATGAGGTCAGGGTCGTCGGGCAGTTCGGCGGGGTCGCCGTGGAATTCGGCAGGCGTGGCGGGTGGCAGTGTCATCGGTGGCCTCGTTCATGGCAGTCCGCTGGATCGCCATGATAGTGCACCGCCAGGCGCTGGCTGCAATGAAACCGACCGCAAAAAAACAAAACCGACGCTCACTTGCGTGGGCGTCGGCCTGAGTTTTACTACACTGTTGTTGCCTGTCCGGCGGTCGAGACCGGGCAGCTTCTTGTCTGGCGGAGAGGGTGGGATTCGAACCCACGGTACCGTCGCCGGTACGCCTGATTTCGAGTCAGGTACATTCGACCACTCTGCCACCTCTCCGGTAACTGCTTTGCCGTGTGGCGAAACCGAGATTATAGCCACACCGTGCCGGCCAGTGCAAGAGGCCGGCAACAGATTTTTTACAGCTCCGGTTCCAGGCGAGTGACGCCGCCCATGTAGGGCTGCAACGCGGACGGCACCGTGACCGAGCCGTCGGCGTTCTGGTAGTTCTCGAGGATTGCCACCAGCGTGCGGCCCACGGCCAGGCCCGAGCCGTTCAGCGTGTGCACCAGTTCCGGCTTGCCCTGCCCCGCGCGCATGCGCGCCTGCATGCGGCGCGCCTGGAAGTCGCCCATGTTCGAGCACGAGCTGATCTCGCGGTAGGTGTTCTGCGCCGGGATCCACACTTCGAGGTCATAGGTCTTGGTGCTGCCGAAGCCCATGTCGCCCGTGCACAGCACGATGGTGCGGAACGGCAGTTCCAGCTTCTTCAGGATCGCCTCGGCGTGGCTCGTCAGCTCTTCCAGCGCGTCGAACGATTGCGCGGCCGGAACGACCTGCACCAGCTCGACCTTGTCGAACTGGTGCTGGCGGATCATGCCGCGCGTGTCCTTGCCGTACGAACCCGCTTCCGAGCGGAAGCACGGCGTATGCGCGACGAAGCGCAGCGGCAGCTTCTCGCCGGCGACGATGGCGTCGCGCACGATATTGGTCAGCGGCACCTCGGCGGTCGGGATCAGGTAGAAGTTCTCGATGCGCTCCCCTTCCTCGCTACCCACCTTGCGCGGCACCTTGAACAGGTCTTCCTCGAACTTGGGCAGCTGGCCGGTGCCGCGCATCGATGCCGCGTTGACGATATACGGCACGTACATCTCGGTATAGCCGTGCTCCTGCGTATGGGTATCGAGCATCAGCTGCACCAGCGCGCGGTTCATGCGCGCCACGCCGCCGCGCAGCATCGAGAAGCGCGAGCCGGTCACCTTGACCGCGGTGTCGAAGTCCAGGCCCAGCTTCTCGCCCACGTCGACGTGGTCGCGCACTTCAAAGTCGAACCGGCGCGGCTCGCCCACGCGGCGCACCTCGACGTTCTGGGTCTCGTCGTTACCCACCGGCACGCTTTCGTGCGGCAGGTTGGGGATCGACAGCATCAGATCAGACAGATGCGCCTGGATCTCGTCGAGCCGCGCGGCCGCCGCCTTGAGCGTGTCGCCGATGCCGCCCACTTCCGCCATCACCGCCGAGGCGTCCTCGCCCTTGCCCTTGAGCATGCCGATCTGCTTGGACAGGCTGTTGCGGCGCGCCTGCAGTTCCTCGGTCTGGGTCTGCAGTTGCTTGCGTTCGGCCTCGAGTGCCTGGAACGCCGCCACGTCGAGTTGGAAGCCGCGCGTGGCAAGGCGTTGCGCCACGGCGTCGATGTCTTTGCGGAACAGCTGGATGTCGAGCATGTTGCTTGTTTGAAGTGCAGGGCCAGCGACATGCCGGCGGACCCGCCATTTTACTGCACACACGTTGGCAAACAGGCAAACCTATTCGCTGGTCTTGCCGCCCTTGCCGTGGTCCTTCGGCTTCGCGGCACGCTGCTCGCGATGCCAGGCATCGTCCAGTTCGCGCAAGTGGCGCAGCTTCTCGGCGATCTTGCCTTCCAGCCCGCGCGGCACCGGCTGGTACCAGCCCTGCGCCTTCAGGTCGTCCGGAAAGTAATGCTCCCCGGCGGCGTAGGCTTCGGGCTCGTCGTGCGCGTAGCGGTAAGCATGGCCGTAGCCAAGCTCCTTCATCAGCCTGGTCGGCGCATTGCGCAAGTGCACCGGCACCGCGCGCGACTTGTCCTTGCCGACGAAGGCGCGCGCCGCGTTGTACGCGTTGTAGCCGGCATTGGACTTGGGCGCGACGGCCAGGTAGATCAGCGCCTGGCCCAGCGCCAGCTCCCCTTCGGGCGAACCCAGCCGCTCGTAGGTCTCCGCCGCATCCAGCGTGATGCGCGCGGCGCGCGGATCGGCCAGCCCGATGTCTTCCCACGCCATGCGCACGATGCGCCGCGCGAGGTAGCGCGGATCGGCGCCGCCATCGATCATGCGGCAGAACCAGTACAGCGCGGCATCGGGGTCCGAGCCCCGCACCGATTTGTGCAGCGCGCTGATCTGGTCGTAGAAGGCATCGCCGCCCTTGTCGAAGCGGCGCAGGTTTTCCGACAGCGCGCTGCCCAGCAGCGCGGTATCGATCTGCGCGGCGCCGGCGGTACGCGCGGCGCGCGCCACGATCTCTATGTTGTTCAGCAACTTGCGCCCGTCGCCGTCGGCCGATGCCACGATCAGCGCAAGGGCCTCGTCCTGCCAGCTGATGCCTCCCAGTTCTTCGGAGGCGCGCAGGGCCAGCTGGGTCAGCTCGGCATCGTCCAGGCTCTTGAGCACATAGACCGCCGCGCGCGACAGCAGTGCGCCGTTGACCTCGAAGGATGGATTCTCGGTGGTCGCGCCGATGAAGGTGAACAGCCCGCTCTCGACGTGCGGCAGGAAGGCATCCTGCTGGCTCTTGTTGAAGCGGTGCACCTCGTCGACGAACACCAGCGTGCGCCGCCCGTGCGCGCGGAACTGCTCGGCGCGCTCCACCGCCTCGCGGATGTCCTTGACGCCCGACAGCACCGCCGACAGCGCGATGAACTCGGCGTCGAAGGCATCGGCCATCAGCCGCGCCAGGGTGGTCTTGCCCACGCCGGGCGGGCCCCACAGGATCATCGAATGCGGCTCGCCAGACTCGAACGCCACGCGCAGCGGCTTGCCCGGGCCCAGCAGGTGCTGCTGCCCGATCACCTCGTCGATGGTGCGCGGCCGCAGGCGCTCGGCCAGCGGTTGGCGGGAACGGTCAGGGGTATCGGAGAACAGCGAGTCCGCCACGTCATCAAACCTTGCGATTGCAGAACGCCACAGTGTAGACCATCGGCGCCCCGCGCTCAGGTGCCGGGCCTGCGCGTCGGACTAGGCGGCAAAGGCGACCACGTCCTCGATCTCGACGCGGATGCCGATGCGCTCGCCCACCGCGTGGTTGTGGTGCGAGGGCACCAGCGCCAGCACCCGGCCGCCGCTGGCCAGCCGCAGCGTGTACAGGATCTCGGCGCCCCGGAAGGCCTTGTGCACCACTTCCGCCTGCATCGGGCTGGCGTCGTCGTGGACGATGTCGTCAGGGCGCACCAGCACGTCGACGGCGGAATCCGCGGGCAACTGCAGGGGCACGGCCGGTTGCAGCATGCCCAGCTCCACTTCGATCCGCGCATCGCCGCGCAGGTGCCCCGGCATCAGCACGCCCTGGCCGATAAAGCCGGCGACGAAGCGCGACTTGGGGCGGTGGTACAGCTCATGCGCACTGCCCCACTGCTCGATCACGCCGTCATGCATCACGCCGATCTCGTCGGCCATGGCAAAGGCCTCGTACTGGTCGTGCGTGACCAGGATGGCGGTGGTGCCTTGTGCCTTCAGGATCGCGCGCACTTCCAGGCTCAGGCGCTCGCGCAAATCGACATCGAGGTTGGAGAACGGCTCGTCCAGCAGCAACAGCTCGGGCCGCGGCGCCAGTGCGCGCGCCAGCGCCACGCGCTGCTGCTGGCCGCCGGACAGCTCGTGCGGATACTTGCTCCCCGAGCCGGCAAGTCCCACCAGTTCCAGCACCTCTTCCACCCGCGCCGCTCGCTCGGCGCGGCCGGCACGGGTTAGCCCGAAACCGACGTTGGCGGCCACATCCAGGTGCGGGAACAGCGCATAGTCCTGGAACACCATGCCGATGCGGCGCTGCTCCGGCGGCACCAGCGCGTCCGACGACGACACGGTCTGTCCGTCCAGCACGACGCGGCCGTCCTGCAACGGCTCGAAGCCGGCGATGGCACGCAGCACCGTGGTCTTGCCGCAGCCGCTGGGACCCAGCAGGCACGCGATATTGCCGCGCGCCAGCGCAAACGACAGGCCCTTGACCACCGCGTGCCGGCCAAAGGCATGCCGGATCCGGTCGACCTCGATGACGGCGGCGCCGGCGGCAGCCTCGCGGGTGCCGCTGCGCGTCATCGGCCGCGTACGCGCCGGGGATGCGGGTAATCGGGAATAGGAATCGGTTCGCATGTGCGCATTATAGGGATGTGGGGCCGCGCCGCGGGCCATCTCGTGCGCGGCATTGCTAGAATGCGGCAGCCCGCGCCGCGCCGGCACCACATTGCCCGGGCGCGCTTCCATCGAATCCACCGCATGCTCCTGCCCAGCCGCCGCCGCTTCCACCCCCTGACCCTGGCCACGCTCGTGATGGCGCTGCTGATCGCCGTGCCGGTGCTGGTGGTCGCCTCTGCCGTGCTGCTGCCCGCTGGCGAGACCTGGCGCCACCTGATCGACACGGTGCTGGCAGAGTACGTCTTCAACACCATCTGGCTGCTGCTGGGCGTGGCCGCGGGCGTGCTGCTGCTCGGCGTGACCACGGCATGGCTGGTCTCGACTTACCGCTTCCCCGGCCATGCCGTGATGGAATGGGCGCTGGTCCTGCCGATGGCGATGCCGGCCTACGTGATCGCCTACGCCTACACCGATGCGCTGCAGTTCGCCGGGCCGGTGCAAGGCTGGCTGCGCGAGCTGACCGGCTGGAAGGCGCGCGACTACTGGTTCCCGGACATCCGCTCGATGGGCGGCGCCATCGCATTGTTCTCGCTGGTGCTGTATCCCTACGTCTACCTGACGGCGCGCGCCGCCTTCCTGCAGCAGACACAGAACACAATCGAAGCCGCGCGCCTGCTCGGCCACGGTACCTGGAGCCGGCTCTGGCGCGTGGTGTTGCCGCTGGCACGGCCCGGCATCGTCGCCGGCACCGCGCTGGCGATGATGGAGACGCTGGCCGACTTCGGCACCGTGGCGTACTTTGCCATCCCCACGTTTTCCACCGGCATCTACCGGGCGTGGTTCTCGCTCGGCGACAAGAATGCGGCGGCGCAACTGTCGGCATGCATGTTGCTGTTCGTCGCGGCGATCCTGCTGATGGAACGCGCCAGCCGCGGCCGTGCGCAGGTCTACGGCAACCAGCGCCGCGCCGCGGCATGGACGCTCGGCGGCACGCGCGGCTGGCTCGCGCTGGCGGCCTGCGCCGTGCCGGTGCTGCTGGGCTTCCTGGTGCCCGCGCTGATGCTGTGCCGCATGGCCTTTACCGACGGCGACGCCCAGTTCGGCCCGCGCTTTGTCGGGCTGGTGCGCAACAGCTTCCTGCTGGCCAGCGCGACGGCACTGGCGGCGGTGCTGGTGGCGCTGGCGATCGGCTACGCCGGCCGCGCCGCGAACGGCCGGCGCGGCTGGCTGGTGCGCGGGCTGACGCGGCTTTGCGGCATGGGCTATGCGCTGCCCGGCTCGGTCATCGCCGTGGGCGTGCTGGTGCCGGTGGCGCGCTTCGACAATGCCTTGTCGGCGTGGCTGCAGCAGCAGTTCGGGCTGTCGGTCGGATTGCTGCTGACCGGCGGCATCGCGGCGCTGGTCTATGCGCTGCTGGTGCGTTTCCTGGGCGTGGCGCTGCAGACGGTCAACGCCGGGCTGGGCAAGATCACGCCCAGCATGGACGCCGCCGCGCGCAGCCTCGGCCACGGCCCCGGCGCCACGCTGCGGCGCGTGCATTTCCCGATGCTGCGCGGCAGCCTGCTGACGGCAGCGCTGATCGTCTTCGTCGATGTGATGAAGGAACTGCCGGCCACCTTCGTGATGCGGCCATTCAACTTCGATACGCTGGCCGTGCAGGCCTACAACCTCGCCGCCGACGAACGCCTGACCGAAGCCGCGACGGCGTCGCTGGTGATCGTCGCCGTCGGCCTGCTGCCGGTAATCTTGCTATCGCGCACGATCCGGCGCGAGGCGCAACGCTGAGCCGCCCGCCAACCCGCTAAAGTCCCGCCCCGCCGCGCCGATAGCGTTTCATGGCCCGGCGCTCGCCCGGGGACAAGAACAGCGGCACGCCGGGCCTTTCGGCGCCTGCCGCCGGAACGCATGAGGGGGGCGTATGCTGCGATACCACATCCTGTTGTTCAAGCTGAACCGGCTGGTCAACCGCAACACGCTGAGCGGCGTGGAAGAAATCTCGCTGGCCGGCCAACTGGCCGAGATGATCGAATCCGCCGCTACCGCGGCCCGCATCATCGACGACCTTGCCGACCACGCCAACCCGCAGGTGCGCCGCATCGCGCTCAACGCGATCCGCCGCGCTCGCCAGTTCACCTCACCCGGCCTGCAGCCCGCGCTGGTACGCCGCATGGCGGATGCCGAAGCGGCAGTGCGCCATGATGCGGTGTGGATCGTGCAGGAAACGCGCATGGACGGCGCCGAACTGCGCGCGGCACTGCGCCGGCTGGCGGGCAAGGTGCGGTTGCCATGGGACGCCGAGCGTGCCCGCGCCAATCCCGGCGACACGGCGCTGGCCGCGCAGGTGCGCGCCCGCATGGCGCTGGACAGGCTGCTGGAAAAGAGTGCGGCGGAGCGCAACCAGGCGCTGGCCGCCATGGCGCTGGGAACGATCGGGGACCAGCCCTATGCGGAAGGCACGGTCGGCCACAAGGGCCTGCTGCGCCGCGCGCTGATCCGGCGCCAGGCCGGGCGGCGGCTCGACAGCAGCGTCAAGCTGACGTTCCGCAAGGTCGAGCCGGCCGAGGTGAAGGGGAACAAGCGGTTCCTGCCTTGATGTGGAACCTGATGCGGAACCGGCCGGCCACCCCTCGTGCAGGGACGGCCGGCCCGGCCCGGCGGCTTACTTGAAGCCCGCGCGGTCCAGCAGCTTCTGCGCCTGCGGCTGGTACTTGCCCAGCTCGGCCACGTTGATGCTGTCGGCCTTGAACTCGCCCAGCGCATCGAGCGCCGGATTGCTGACCTTCACGCCCTGCACCACCGGCCATTCGTTGTTGCCGTCGGCAAAGTAGCGCTGCGCCTCGTCGCTGGCGAGGTACTCCAGGAACTTGACCGCCGCCTCCTTGTTCGGCGCGTGCTTCAGCATGCCGCCGCCAGAGATGTTCATGTGCACGCCCTGGCTTTTCTGGTTGGGCCACACCACGCCCAGCTTGTCGGCCACGGCCTTGTCTTCCGGCTTGGTCGACTTCAGCAGGCGCGCGATGTAGTAGGTGTTGGAGATCGCCACGTCGCACTCGCCCGCGGCCACGGCCTTGAGCTGGTCGGTATCGCCGCCCTTGGGCGCGCGCGCCAGGTTGGCTGCCACGCCGCGCGCCCACTGCTCGGTGCGCGCCTCGCCGTCGTGCGCGATCAGGCTGGACACCAGCGACAGGTTGTAGACGTGCCCGCTGGAACGCGTGCAAACCTTGCCCTTCCACTTGGGGTCGGCCAGGTCCTCGTAGGTGGCGATGTCGCCAGCCTTGAGCGCGGTCTTGTTGTACGCGATCACGCGGCCGCGCGCCGAGAAGCCGAACCACTCCCCGTTCGGGTCGCGGTACTTGGCGGGAATGCGCGAATCCAGCACCTTGGACTTGACCGGCGCGAACACGCCGGCCTGCTGGGCCCGCCACAGCCGGCCGATATCGACGGTGATGAAGACGTCGGCCGGGCTGTTGGCGCCTTCATTGCGGATGCGCTCCAGCAGCGGGTCTTCCTGGCCTTCGATGCGGTTGATCTTGATGCCGGTCTGCTTGGTGAAGTTGGCGTACAGCGCCTCGTCCGTCTGGTAGTGGCGGGCGGTATAGAGGTTCAGCACCTTTTCCTGCGCCGCCGCCGCGAGCGGCAGCGTCAGCAGGGCCAGCGCCGCGACACGCGGCAGCAAGGTTCGGATAGTGGTCTTCACGCGGATGGCTCCCCAGCTTGGTTGGGCAGTCGCCAGCATCCGGGACACCCGGGACTGCCCGGTTATTGGATTCCGGACAGCCAAAAACAATATTGATTCTTGTTCAGCCGGTCAAATTACATTTTTGTCATGTTGGCGGCCCGTTGAGAGATCAATATTTGCAACTCGATACACCGACGCGCTTTCACATCACTTCAGCCGCGCCTCACCCACGTAACCTTGCCAGCCTTGATGCCGAGGGTCCGGCGCTGAGGGTTGTAGTCCATGGTGCCCGGGAACTGCTGCCCGTCGCGTTCGCCCAGCCGCCACGCGCAGCCTTGCAGCAGACCGATGGCCTCGGCCTCGCTCTTGCCTACCAGGGTGTCGTCGGCAACCTTGTCGGCGGCACAGCCGGCCGGCGTGCCGCGTGCGCCTTGCGGGCCGGGCATCGGTGCCGGCTCGCCGGGTTGCGCCGCGCAACCTGCCAGCAAGGCCGCGCCGGCGGCCAGCCACAGCAGTCCGCGGGAAGTCGTTCGGATGGCGGTCATGTCATGTTCCTTTGCATGGATGAGGATGCTTGGACACATGACCGCGAGGGGCGTTCCGGTCGCCAGAAAGCGCTGAAGCCGGCGAGATCAGCCTTTTGCGCGGTCGGCCAGCGTCTTCATCGCATCGGCCGGCAACGGGCCGTGACACGTCCGTTCACCGCCTGACTCGCTGACGACGAGCCAGACCTGCTCGGGCTTGCCCGTGGGATGCAGCAGCCAGGCGGGGCCGCGCGCGTTGCTGCTCGGCGGCAGGTCTTCCAGCACGCCGGTGTTGGCGGACTGCAGCATGACCGCGCATTCCGATACCGGCACGCGCGTGGATTTCAGGAATGCCGCGTTGCCGAGCACTTCAGGCAACGCCGTGTCCGGCGCGCGCAGGAAGGATTCGACATCGAACTTGCTGGCACCGCCGCCGGTACTGGTGCAAGCCGCCAGCGCCAGCGCGCCGGCACCGGCCAGGATCGCTGCACCGTAGCGTCCGCGGGCAGCGACGATGCGAGCGGCCATGGCTGAGTTCGCAATCATGGCGGGCCTCATTGCTTCATCACATCGGCGCCCTTGGGCACCGTGAACCGGAACGCATCGGCCGCCAGCGGCGGGTTCTTCTGCATGTTCGTGAAGGTCAGCAAGGTGGTGTTGCCGAAGGCGTCGCGCAACTCCATGGCTTCAAGGTTGCCGCCCTTGAAGCCGATGCCGATGCGCTCGAACTGCGTGTCCTTGGCCTTGGGCGTCAGTTCCAGCCATTCCACGCCATCGCGGGTCGGGCCGTTCTTGATGGCGAAGTTCTTTTCCAGGTCGTTGCTGCCGAACAGGATCGCCGCCGGGCTGGAACCGAGCGCGGCATCGAGCTTGCGCTCGGTGACCTGGTTCAGGTCCTTGTCATAGATGTACAGGGTCTGGCCATCAGCCTGCAGCAACTGCTCGTAGGGCTTGGTATAGCGCCAGGTGAACTTGCCCGGGCGCGAGAACACGAAGGTGCCACTGGAGTTGCCGGTCACCTTGACACTGGCGCCCTGGCCCTTGACCTGGCGCTGCGTGAATTCGCCGCGCGCGCTCTTCACACCGGTGACAAAGCTCTGCAGCTGGTCGGTGGCTGCGGCATGGGCCGGCGCCTGGATGGCAAACATCGCCAGCGCGGCGCAGGCCGACACAAGGATGCGGTTGCGCATGATTCTGGATCCTGGTTGTTATCGAATGCGTTGCCGTAGTGCGGCACCTGCTCCGGCAGCCGGCCGCACCGTCAACGTGCCTGGTTAGAGCCGGCAGTTGGTACAGGATTCCGTGCTGCCCGTGCTACACGGGTAACCGGATATTACGCTGGGCCAATCCGCGGCCAGCCGGGATACCCGCCTGCGCTTTAATCATCATCCCGCGCAGCCGCGCCACCGCCCTGTACCAGGATGTCGCGATTGCCATTACCCGACATCGCCGACACCAGCCCGGCCTTCTCCATATCTTCCAGCAGTCGCGCGGCGCGGTTGTAGCCGATGCGCAGGTGGCGCTGTACCAGCGAGATCGACGCGCGTCGGTTCTTCAGCACCACTTCCACGGCCTGGTCATACAGCGGATCGGCCTCGCCGCCGCCACCGCCGATACCGGCGCCGCCGCCAAGGCCATCGCCGCCACCGTCGTCCGTGAGGCCGCCTTCGAGGATGCCTTCGATGTAGTTGGCGTCCCCGCCTTCCTTCAGCTTCTCCACCACGCGGTGGACTTCATCGTCAGAGACAAAGGCGCCATGCACGCGCACCGGCAGGCCCGTGCCCGGCGCCAGGTAGAGCATGTCGCCCATGCCCAGCAGCGCTTCGGCGCCCTGCTGGTCGAGGATGGTGCGCGAGTCGATCTTGCTGCTGACCTGGAAGGCGATGCGGGTCGGCACGTTGGCCTTGATCAGGCCGGTGATCACGTCCACCGACGGGCGCTGCGTGGCCAGCACCAGGTGCAGGCCGGCGGCGCGCGCCTTCTGCGCGATGCGGGCGATCAGCTCTTCCACCTTCTTGCCGACCACCATCATCAGGTCGGCCAGCTCGTCGATGACGATGACGATGGTGGGCAGCTTGTCCAACGGCTCCGGCGCGTCCGGGGTCAGGCTGAACGGGTTCGGGATCTTCTCTTCCCTGGCCGCGGCCTCGTCGATCTTCTTGTTGTAGCCGGCCAGGTTGCGCACGCCAAGCTTGCTCATCAGCTTGTAGCGCCGCTCCATCTCGCCGACCGCCCAGTTCAGCGCGTTGCCGGCCTGGCGCATGTCGGTCACCACCGGGCACAGCAGGTGCGGGATGCCCTCGTAGACGCTCATTTCGAGCATCTTGGGATCGATCAGGATCAGGCGGACGTTGTCCGGCTTGGCCTTGTACAGCAGCGACAGGATCATCGCGTTGATGCCCACCGACTTGCCCGAGCCCGTGGTGCCCGCGACCATGCAATGCGGCATCTTGGCCAGGTCCGCCACCATCGGCTTGCCGGCGATGTCCTTGCCCAGCGCCATGGTCAGGCTGGAAGCGCTCTCGTTGTAGATTTGCGAGCCCAGGATCTCCGACAGCCGCACGGTCTGGCGCTTCGGATTGGGCAGCTCCAGCCCCATGTAGTTCTTGCCGGGAATGGTCTCGACCACGCGGATCGACACCAGCGACAGCGAGCGCGCCAGGTCGCGCGCCAGGTTGACCACCTGGCTGCCCTTGACGCCGGTGGCCGGCTCGATCTCGTAGCGCGTGATGACCGGCCCCGGGTAGGCCGCCACCACCTTGACCTCGACGCCGAAGTCCTTGAGCTTCTTCTCGATCAGGCGCGAGGTGAATTCCAGCGTCTCGGCGCTGACCGTCTCCTGGTGCGGCGGGATCGGATCGAGCAGCGACAGCGGCGGCAGGTCCGAATCCTGGATGTCGGCGAACAGCGGCTGCTGCTTCTCGCGTTCCACGCGTTCATGCTTGGGCACCGCCTGCGGCCGCACGATCTGCACCGGCGGCGCCTCCTCGATGCGCACGCGCTGTACCTCGACGGTTTCCTTGCGCTCGACCTTGGCGGCCTCGCCGATGATGCGGTCCTGCTTGCTCTCGCGGCGCGCCTTGAAGCCCAGGAACATGGTTTCGACGAAACCGCCGATATGCTCGGCTACCGACAGCCACGAGAAGTGGAAAAACAGCGACAGCCCGATCGCGAACAGCAACAGCAGCAGCAGCGTCGCCCCGGTGAAGCCCAGCGCCACCTGCATCCAGCCGCCCAGCGTGTCGCCCAGCACCCCGCCCGGCGCACGCGGCAGCGCGGCACGCAGCGGGTACATGCGGATTGCCTCCAGCCCCATGCTGGACAGCAGCGTCAGCACGAAGCCGATCCAGCTTACCGTCACGCCCTGGCGATGGTCCTCGCGCTCGGGCAGCTCGGCCGTCAGCGTACGCCAGCCGCGCCAGCAGCGCCGCACCAGCAGCACCGCCCACCAATAGGCCGAGAAGCCGAAGATAAAGAACAGCACGTCGGCTACCCAGGCGCCGACACGGCCGCCCAGGTTATGGATGTCGGCGACCTGGTTGGCATGCGACCAGCCGGGGTCGGTCTTGCTGTAGCTGGCCAGCACGCACAGGAAGCCCAGCGTGACGGCCAGCAGCAGGAACCAGCGCACCTCGCCCAGCAGTTTGCCGATGCGGGAAGGCAAGGCTGACGGATCGGTGCGGGTGGTCGTGGTAGCTCGGGCCATGCCTGGATAGGACTCTTTAAGGTGATTCCGGATGCGTTTGGCGCCGCCGTCGGACTATGTCAGCGCTGACTGACGAGGTGACTGACGGGCATCGTGGCGGCCATTTTAACGTGGGCGACGACTATCGCACCCATTGGAATTTGCAACAGTGGGCAAATGCCGCTCCTCTTATAATGTCGCTTTCGAGCAATGCCGGTGGGCATCATGCCGCACCGGCCATAGGAACGCATCATGGCAAAACACGCAAAAGTGCTGATTCTCGGTTCCGGTCCCGCCGGCTATACCGCCGCGGTCTACGCGGCCCGCGCCAACCTGCAGCCGGTGCTGATCACCGGCCTGGCCCAGGGCGGACAGCTGATGACCACCACGGACGTCGAGAACTGGCCGGGCGATGCCAAGGGCGTCCAGGGTCCCGAACTGATGCAGCGCCTGCTGGCGCATGCAGAAGAGTTCAAGACCGAAATCATCTTCGATCACATCCACACCGCCAGGCTGGTGGACGAGAACGGCAAGCCGGCCCGCCCCTTCACGCTGATCGGCGACGCCGGCGAGTACACCTGCGACGCCCTCGTCATCGCCACCGGCGCTTCGGCCCAATACCTGGGCCTGCCGTCGGAAGAGTCCTTCATGGGCCGCGGCGTGTCGGCCTGCGCCACCTGCGACGGCTTCTTCTACAAGAACCAGGAAGTCGCCGTGGTCGGCGGCGGCAACACCGCCGTGGAAGAAGCGCTGTACCTGTCGCACATCGCCAGCAAGGTCACCGTGATCCACCGCCGCGACAGCTTCCGCGCCGAGCCGATCCTGGTCGACCGCCTGCTCCAGCGCGAACAGGAAGGCCGCATTGAAATCCGCTACGACAACGTGCTGGATGAAGTGCTGGGCGACGATTCCGGCGTCACCGGCATCCGCATCCGCAACGCCAAGACCAGCCAGACCGAAGAGCTGAAGCTGGCGGGCGTGTTCATCGCCATTGGCCACAAGCCCAATACCGACCTGTTCGCCGGCCAGCTGGAGATGAAGAACGGCTACCTGGTGACCAAGTCGGGCCTGCAGGGCGACGCCACCGCCACCAGCGTGCCGGGCGTGTTCGCCGCCGGCGATGTGCAGGACCACGTCTACCGCCAGGCGATCACCAGCGCCGGCACCGGCTGCATGGCCGCGCTGGATGCGCAGCGTTTTGTCGAAGCCCTGAAGTAAGCGCAAGCCCTCCTGGACCGGCCTGCCGTGGCCGGTTCATCTCCACTCGCCCTCCCCGGCTGCCCTGCCCCAGTCGATATAATTCCGGCGAGCCCCCGGAGATTATTCATGACGCAAGGCGCCCGCAAACCCGACCGCCCGACCCAACGCTTCGGCCTGAACGACCTGTCCCGCCTGCGCGACAACCTCAAGGCCGATGCCGAGCGGCGCGAAGCCGAGCGCCTGGCCGCCGAGCAGGCGGCGCAGCGTGCCCGCGAAGAGGCCGACGTGTTCCGTGCCAGCGTGGGCCAGGTCAGCCAGCTGCGCGACCGCAACCGCGCCCACCACCCCGCCAGCAAGCCCGCGCCCGTCCCGGTGCAATCGCAGCGCAACGACCAGGCGGTATTGCAAGCCTCGCTGTCCGATGACTTCGATGTCGAAAGCCTGCTGGAGACCGACGAGACCCTGTCGTTCCGCCGCCCCGGCATCGGCATGGACGTAATCCGCAAGCTGCGGCGCGGCGAATGGGTGCCCCAGGACAAGGTTGACCTGCACGGCCTGCGCAGCGACGAGGCGCGCGAGGCGCTGGCCGAATTCCTGCGCCGCTCGGTGCGCAACGGCGTGCGCTGCGTGCGCGTGATCCACGGCAAGGGCCTGGGCTCGCCCGACAAGCTGCCGGTGCTCAAGGGCAAGGTGCGCAGCTGGCTGGTGCAGAAGGAGGAAGTGCTCGCCTTCGTGCAGGCGCGCGAGGCCGAAGGCGGCGCCGGCGCGCTGATGGTGCTGCTGCGCCAGCCGAAGCCCTGACGCACCGGGCCTGAACCGCGCCGCGGATGCATCTCCCGCTCGAATTGCTGATGGGGCGGCTGCCCCTGATCCTCCATATCATGGAGGTCATCGGCGTGCTCGCCTTCGCGGTGTCGGGCGTGGTCGATGCGCGCAAGCAGCGGCTCGACGTGGTCGGCACCTTCGTGGTCGCCTTCGCCACGGCCTTCGGCGGCGGCACGCTGCGCGACGTGCTGCTGGACCGGCGCCCGTTCTACTGGGTCGACCATGAAGGCTACGTGCTGCTGATCTTCGCGATGTCGTTCGGCGCGTCGTTCGTGCTGCGCGTGGTCAGCCGCGTGGCCTCGGACCGGGCCATGATCGTCGCCGACGCGATCGGGCTCGGGCTGTTCTCGGTCACCGGCGCCTCGCTGGCGCTGGTGGCGCAGATGACGCCGACCGTGGCGGTGATGATGGGCATCATCTCGTCGGTGTTCGGCGGCGTGGTGCGCGACGTGCTGTGCAATGAAGTGCCAATGATCCTGCGCGACCGCTCGCCCTACGCGACCTGCTCCTTTGTCGGCTGCTGGATCTACATCGGCCTGACCTGGCTGGAGGTGCAGCAGGAGGCGGCGCTGATGACCGGCGCGCTGGCGATCATCGCGATGCGGCTGGTGTCGGTGCGCTACGGCTGGAAGCTGCCGAGCTGAGCCTGCATCGCCGCAGGACAAATCCAGAAACAAAAAACGCCGCCCGGTTGGGCGGCGTTCCTGCATTGACAGGCGGCGGCTCAGACCGCGGCTTCGTCCTGCTCGCCGGTACGAATGCGGATCACGCGCTCGATCTCGGTCACGAAGATCTTGCCGTCGCCGATCTTGCCCGTATGCGCGGCCTTGACGATGGCGTCCAGCACGGTGTCCAGCTGGTTCTCAGCCACCACCACCTCGATCTTGATCTTGGGGAGGAAGTCGACGACGTATTCGGCGCCACGGTAGAGCTCGGTATGCCCTTTCTGCCGGCCAAATCCCTTCACCTCGGTCACCGTCAGCCCGGTCACGCCGACATCAGCGAGGGCTTCACGCACCTCGTCGAGCTTGAACGGTTTGATGATGGCGGTAATCTGCTTCATGACTGGCCCCTGGTTATCGTTTGTTCACGCGCCTGGCGGCGCACCGCCGCGGGCGCGGCGCTCTCCGGCTGGCATTTTAACAGCCATTGGCGCCATGCATTCCCCGCAATCCCGCGCCCGGCGCGGCCGGAACGTTCGACAACCCGCATCGCAGGGCGGCGCGATGCCGTTCGAGCCTGTGGACAACCCTGTGGACAGCCCCCGGGAAATCCTGTGCAGAGCCTGTGCAAACCCTGTGCACATCACCCGGTCACGCCATGTTGAGGAAGCGGCGCCGATAGTCCGAAGGCGCCACTCCGACACGCCGCAGAAAGGCGCGCCGCAGGTTGTTGGGATCGCCAAAGCCGGCCAGCGCGGCCACGCGCTTGAGCGGATGGCGCGAACCTTCCAGCAGCCGGCGCGCGGCGTCGATGCGCGCGGCCTCGACGAAATCGGCCGGCGTCACCTGGCATTCCTGGCGGAAGACGCGGGCAAAGTTGCGCGTGCTCATGCCGGCACGTGCGGCCAGCGCGTCGACCGACAGGTCGCCGGCAAGGTTCTCGACAATCCACCCCTGCACCTCCCGGATGGCATTGCGCTCCGCCGTCTGCGCCGCAAGGTGGGCGCTGAACTGCGACTGTCCGCCTGGCCGCTTGAGGAACATCACCAGTTCGCGCGCCACCCGTAGCGCCACCACGCGGCCGAAATCCTCCTCGACAAGCGCCAGCGCCAGGTCCAGCCCCGCGGTCACGCCGGCGGAGGTGTAGACGTTGCCATCCTTGACGTATATGCGGTCCGGCTCCACCTGGACGCCCGGAAACATGCGCGCCAGGCGGTCGGTTGTGTTCCAGTGCGTGGTGGCGCTGCGTCCGTCCAGCAAGCCCGCATGTGCAAGCATCATCGCGCCGGAGCAGACCGACCCGATCCTCCGCACCGTGCGTGCCTGCCGGGACAGCCATGCGCCGATGGTTTCATCCTGCGCCTGCTTCCATAGCGCGGGGCCGCCCGCGACCAGCAGCGTGTCGATATCGTCACTGGCGGTCTCCAGCGTTGCGTCCGGTTCGATGCGCATGCCGTTGGAGGCCGTGAGCATCCCCGGCCCCGGCGCGATGATCTCGAACTGGTACGCATTCCGCGAGGCCCACGCAGCACAGCAGCAGCAGTGCGGGACGGTGGCGATCGCGGTGCTGTCCGTGCGCACGCTGCACAGCCTGTTCACGCATCGCCTGCTGGCCGGCTGAACGATGCCGTGGATCCTGTTGGTCGTGGCCGGCGTGCTGGAGATCGCCTTCGCCTTCGGCATGAAATGGTCGGCCGGCTTCAGCCGGTTCTGGCCCAGCGTCTATGCGGTGGCGACCGGGCTGTCCAGCATCGTCCTGCTGACGCTGTCGCTGCGCGCGCTGCCGGTGGGAACGGCTTATGCGGTATGGACCGGCATCGGCGCGGCCGGCACCGCGATGCTCGGCATGCTGTGGCTGGGCGAGCCGGCATCGCTGGCGCGCGCGGGCTGCATCGCGCTGATCCTGTGTGGCGTGGTGGGTCTCAAGCTGGTCTCGGGCCCGGCCGCCTGACGGCGCTCCCGCAGGAAAATGGCCCGCACAGTGCGGGCCATTTTTTCACTGCTCAGCGACACCGGCGCATCAGTCCGGTACCTTCTCCAGGTCCGCCAGCCACACCGCCGACTCCGAATCGCTCGGCGCGCGCCAGTCGCCGCGCGGCGACAGCGAACCGCCCGAGCCCACCTTGGGCGCATTCGGGATGCACGAACGCTTGAACTGGCTGGTCCTGAAGAATCGGTCCAGGAAGATCGCGAGATTGCGCTTGATCTCCGGCAGCCCATACTGGTTGCGTGCCACCTCCGGCCCGTACGGCCACACGCCGCGCTCGCGGTCGCCCCAGGCGTGCTGGGCCAGGAAAGCGATCTTGGACGGCGTGAAGCCGAAGCGCAGCGTGTGGTAGAGATTGAAATCCTGCAGCTCGTACGGCCCGATGGTGCTTTCGGTTTTCTGCTCCGGCCCATGGTTGCTGTCGCCGGGCACCAGCTCGGGGCTGATGTCGGTGCCGAGCACCGCCAGCAGCACGTCCGCCCCGCCCTCGCCGATCTGCCCGGTCTCGGCGACCCAGCGCACCAGGTGCGAGATCAGCGTCTTGGGCACGCTGGCGTTGACGTTGTAGTGCGACATGTGGTCGCCCACGCCATAGGTGCACCAGCCCAGCGCCAGCTCGCTCAGGTCGCCGGTGCCGATCACGATGGCGCCGTGGAAATTCGCGAGCCGGAACAGGTGATTGGTGCGCTCGCCAGCCTGCACGTTTTCGAAGGTCACGTCATAGACCTTCTCGCCGGCGGCGTACGGGTGCCCCAGGTCCTTCAGCATCGCCAGGCAGCTGGGTCGGATGTCGATCTCGGTGGCACTGCAGCCCACCACCTGCATCAGCTTGCGCGCCTGGTCCAGCGTGCGGTCGCTGGTGGCGAAGCCGGGCATGGTGTAGGCGAGGATATTGGCGCGCGGCAGCCCCAGGCGGTCCATCGCCTTGGCGCAGACCAGCAGCGCGTGTGTGGAGTCAAGCCCGCCCGAAACGCCGATCACCACCTTGCTGATCTTGCTGGCAGAGAGCCGCTGCACCAGCGCCTGCACCTGGATGTTGTAGACCTCCATGCAGCGCTCGTCGCGCTGGCGCGGGTCGGCCGGCACGTACGGGAAGCGCGCCACGTTGCGTGCCAGCGGCAGCGACTTCTCGCGCGGCAGGTCGAGCGCGAAGGTGACCACGCGGAACGCTTCGACCTCGGCCTTGTGCCGGCGCACCGAATGGCCGAAGGTGACCTGGTGCATGCGCTCGCGCGACAGGCGTTCGACATCGACATCGGCGAACAGCAGGTGCGAGTCGTCGGAGAAACGCTCGGATTCGGCCAGCATTTCGCCGTTCTCGTAGATCAGCGCCTGCCCGTCCCAGGCCAGGTCGGTCGACGATTCGCCCTTGCCGGCCGAGGTGTACAGGTACGCCGCCAGGCAGCGCGCCGACTGCTGCGACACCAGCTGGTGCCGGTAGCCCGATTTGCCGATGACGATGTTCGATGCCGACAGGTTCACCAGCACGGTCGCGCCGGCCATCGCGGCGAACGACGACGGCGGCACCGGCACCCACACGTCCTCGCAGATCTCGGTATGGAAGCGGAAGAACGGCAGCCCTTCGATATCGAACAGCAGCCCCGCGCCGAACGGCACGTCCTGGCCCAGCAATCGCACGCTGTCGACCGTGGCGCAGTCTGCCGCGCTGAACTGGCGCCCTTCATAGAATTCCCAGTAGTTGGGCAGGAACGATTTGGGCACCACGCCCTGCACACGGCCCGCGGCCACCACCACGGCGCAATTGAACAGCTGGTGCTGCACGCGCAGCGGCATGCCCACCACCATCGCCAGCGGCAGCTTGCGCGAAGCTTCGACGATGGTGCCGAGCGCGGCTTCGCACGCATCGAGCAGCGTGCGCTGGTGGAACAGGTCGTCGCAGGTATAGGCCGACAGGCCCAGCTCCGGGAAAGCGGCCAACACCGCGCCGCGCTGCGCGGCCTGCGTGGCCAGCGCCAGCGTCTCGCGCGCGTTGAAGGCGGGGTCGGCAACGCGGCAGACCGGCACGCCGACGGCCACGCGGGCAAAGCCGTGGGAATAGAGGTTGAAAAACGGAGTCTTCATATCGGGCCCTGGGGTATGGCAGGCATGGGGCGGATCATCCGCGCCTGAACCTGGGGGGTGACGCATATACGCCATTCTACGTCGCTACCCGGGGCCGCGCCGCCGCTGCCGTGCCGCAGCGTCGCCACGCCATTTCCGGTAGACTCGAGCCGCCCTGCGCCCGCGCGGGGCGCTCCCGTTCCCATCTCTTCAGCGACAGCCCATGCAGTCGGATTCCGGCGATACGGCGGCCACAGGCAGCCGCGCAGACGACCAGAAAGCCAGCCAAGCGGACACTCCGGACTACCAGACGCGCATCGTCTCCGACCTGGCCGAGATCGAACCGGCCGCGTGGGACGCGCTGCTGGCGCGCCAGCCCGAACCGACGCCCTTCCTGCGCCACGCCTTCCTGCATGCCTTGCATGCCAGCGGCAGCGCATGCGCCGAGACCGGCTGGCATCCGCGCTTCCTGACGTTGTGGGCCGGCGACCGGCTGGCCGCGGCGATGCCGCTCTATGCCAAGGCGCATTCGTACGGCGAGTACGTGTTCGACTGGGCCTGGGCCGATGCCTATGCGCGGCACAACATCGAGTACTACCCCAAGTGGCTGTCGGCGATTCCGTTCACGCCGGTGCGCGGCGCGCGGCTGATCGCCGAAGATCCGCAAGCGCGCCGGCTGCTGCTGAAGGTAGCGCTGGCGCTGGCGGCGGAAAGCGGCATGTCGTCGCTGCATGTCCTCTTTCCTGACGAGGCCGAAGCCGGGCTGATGCAGCAGGCAGGCATGCTGATGCGGCACGGCGTGCAGTTCCACTGGACCAATGGGGGCGAAGGTGGCAGCACACGGTACGCCGATTTCGAGGACTTCCTGGCCACGCTATCGCAGAAGAAGCGCAAGAATATCCGCGCCGAGCGGCGCCAGGTGGCGCAGGCCGGCATCACCTTCCGCCACCTGCGCGGCAGCGGGATCGACGACGAGGCCTGGCGCTTCTTCAACCGCTGCTACCGCCAGACCTATCGCGAGCACCATTCCACGCCCTACCTGAATCTGGATTTCTTCCGGCGCATCGGCGCGGCGATGCCGCAGCACCTGCTGCTGGTGGTGGCCGAGCGCGCAGGCCAGCCGATCGCCTCGTCGCTGCTGGTCTACGACGATGCGCCGCAGGTCAGCACGCTGTACGGCCGCTATTGGGGCGCGCTGGAATACCACCCCTGCCTGCACTTCGAGACCGCGTATTACCAGCCGCTGGAGTTCTGCATCGCCCACGGCATCCGCACCTTCGAAGGCGGCGCGCAGGGTGAGCACAAGATGGCGCGGGGCTTCCTGCCGGTGGCCACGCGCTCGGCGCACTGGCTGGCGCATCCCGACTTTGCCGATGCCGTGGAGCGCTTCCTCGCGCGCGAGCGCCACGGCATCGACGCCTACCTCGACGAACTGGGCGAACGCAATCCCTTCGCGCGTTCCTGAGCCGCCGAGGCGCTCAGCGCCACATGCGCCGCAGCGTGTTGTCGCCCAGCATGTAGTGGTGGAACAGCGAAGCCATCGCATGCAGCCCGATGACCAGGTAGAACGCGGTTCCCAGCGTTTCGTGGATGGCCTTGACTGTGACCTTCAGCGCGGGATCCGCCGCCACCAGCGCGGGCACTTCGATCCCCAGCGACGGCAGCGCCAGCAGGTGCCCGCCGGCATTCATCGCCAGCAGCCCCAGCAGCGGCTGCGCCAGGATAAACAGGTACAGCACCCAGTGCATGGCTGCGCCCGCCAGATGCATCCAGCGCGGGCCGGGCTCCGGCGCAGGTGCGCCGCGCACCAGCCGCCACAGCAGCCGCGGCACTGCCAGCCCTACGACCAGCGCCCCGGCCCATTCATGGACATCCATGGCCATCACGCGCGCCGGCGTGCCCTTGTCGAAATTGCCCTTCAGCTCGATGGCCGCATACGCCAGCGCCACCAGCACGAACACCGCCCAATGAAAGCACACCGCAAGCCCGTCATAGCGGCGCGATGGCGACAACACTTCCGGCAGGCTCTGCATCGGTTTGATGCTCTGTGTAGCCCGGTTCATGGCGGTTCTCCTTCTCTTTCGACACGGACCCAGCGTAGCGCAAGCCGCGCGGACAGGTCCTAACCGCCATCAAGCGGCGGGCAACAAAAAACCCCGCCGCGGCGGGGTTTCTTCAGCGTCGGTTCAGCTTACTTCTTGTAGTTGGCCACGCCGTCGGTGATTTCCTTGTGGGCTTCCTCGATGCCGGCCCAGCCTTCGACCTTGACCCACTTGCCGGCTTCCAGTGCCTTGTAGTGCTCAAAGAAATGCTTGATCTGGTCCAGCAGGTTCTGCGGCACGTCCGACAGGCCCTTCATGTAGGCGGTAGCGGGTGACAGCTTGTCCACCGGCACGGCGACCAGCTTGGCGTCCACGCCCGACTCGTCGGTCATCTTCAGCATGCCGAGTGCACGGCAGCGCACCACGGCGCCAGCCAGGATCGGGAACGGGGACAGCACCAGCACGTCCACCGGGTCGCCGTCGCCCGACAGCGTCTGCGGGATGTAGCCGTAGTTGGCCGGATAGCGCATGCCGGTGCCGATGAAGCGGTCCACGAACAGCAGGCCGGTTTCCTTGTCGGCTTCGTACTTCACCGGATCGCTCTGGGCCGAGATCTCGATGATGACGTTGAAATCGTTGGGGATGTCCTTGCCCGGGGTGACGAGGTTGAAGCTCATGCGGTTCTCCAGATGCCTGCGCTGTGTTGTCGGATGGCGGGCATTATAACGGCTCGCGCCTGACCGGTTGCTGACAAGCCATCGCCCTTTCTGACCTCCCGGCCCGCTGCAACGCGTTGCAGCCACGCGCGCGTGGGCGATAATGGCGCATTCTTCAGCCGACACTGAATAGCCGCAGCCTTCGTGCTGCCCCGGAGCCACCCATGCATGCCCAGCACTTTGTCGCCAACCGCCTGATCGCGCCGGACAACGGCCTGCGCATCAAGGTGTTCGACCCGTCCAACGGCGAGCCCTTTGCCGAGATCGCCCGCGGCAACGCCACCGACATCAATGTCGCAGTCCACGCCGCGCGCCAGGCCGCCGACGGCGCCTGGGGCCAGATGGCCCCGGCCGAGCGTGTGCGCCTGCTCAACCGCGTTGCCGTGGCGCTGATCGCCCATGAAGAAGAGCTGGCCGCGCTGGAAGCGCGCGATACCGGCAAGCCGCTGCGCCAGGCCCGCGCCGATGCCCGCGCCGTGGCGCGCTACTTCGAGTTCTACGCCGGCGCGGTCGACAAGCTGCACGGCCAGACCATCCCCTACAACCCCGGCTACACCGTGCTGACGGTGCGCGAGCCGCACGGCGTGACCGGCCACATCATCCCGTGGAACTACCCGCTGCAGATCTTCGGGCGCAGCGTGGGCGCGGCGCTGGCCGCTGGCAATGCCTGCGTGGTCAAGCCGGCCGAGGACGCCTGCCTGTCGCTGCTGCGCGTGGCCGAGATCGCCGCCGAGGCCGGCCTGCCCGAAGGCGCGCTCAATATCATCACCGGCTACGGCCACGAGGCCGGCGCCGCGCTGGCGCGCCATCCCGGCATCAACCACATCTCGTTCACCGGCTCGCCGCAGACGGGCAAGCTGGTGTCGCAGCTGGCCGCCGAGAACCATGTGCCGGTCACGCTGGAACTGGGCGGCAAGTCACCACAGATCGTGTTTGCCGATGCCGACATCGACGCGCTGGTGCCGGTGGTGGTCAACAGCATCGTGCAGAACGCCGGCCAGACCTGCTCGGCCGGCAGCCGCCTGCTGGTGGAGCGCCCGGTCTACAACGCGCTGCTCGACCGGCTGGCATCGGTATTCGAGTCGCTGCGCGTGGGCCCGTCCGAACTCGACCTGGAATGCGGCCCGCTGATCAGCCGCAAGCAGCAGCAGCGCGTGTGGGACTTCGTCTCCGACGCGCAGCACGCCGGCGTGGCGGTCATGGCGCAGGGCCAGATCGTGGCCGAGGCGCCCGAGGCCGGCTACTACCAGGTGCCGATGCTGTTCCGCGATGTCCCGCCCGCGCACCGGCTGGCGCAGGAAGAAGTGTTCGGCCCGCTGCTGGCGGCCATGCCCTTCGACACCGAGGCCGAGGCCGTCGCGCTGGCCAACGGCACGCCCTATGGCCTGGTCGCCGGCGTCTGGACCCGTGATGGCGGACGCCAGCTGCGCCTGGCGCACAAGCTGCGCGCGGGCCAGGTCTTTATCAACAACTACGGAGCCGGCGGCGGCGTGGAGCTGCCCTTCGGCGGCAGCGGCCAGTCCGGCTACGGCCGCGAGAAGGGCTTCGAGGCCCTGTACGGGTTCACCACACTGAAAACCATCGCCATCCAACATGGGTAACATCAATTTCCTTTCCATCGCTTTTGCCATTTTCTTTTTCTGGATGGCGTGGCATGTGCGGAACAAGCGCGCCACCAATCCCTCCGGCATGCCGCGGCTGCAGGTGTTCAAGCGCAAGTGGGGCGATGTGGTGGGAGACCGCGTGCACTGGTGCCTGTATGTGGCGCTGCCGTTCTTGCTGGCGGTGATGATGGTCGCGAATGCGTTGCGCGGGCAGGGGCCGTTCTCGCATTGAGCGAACGAGGCGCGATCATCGATGGCGCCTGAGCGGGCCGACGCCCGTTGCAGACGCTCCCCTCTCCCGCCGGCGGGAGAGGGGAGCACACAGGCGGACATTGAAAACCTGTAGCGATCACCCAAACCACAACAACACCAGGAGACAACCAATGAGACTGGCCAACAAGGTAGCGATCGTCACCGGCGGCGGTTCCGGCTTCGGCGAGGGCATCGCCCACACCTTCGCGCGCGAGGGCGCCAGCGTGCTGGTGGCCGACCTGCGCGAAGACGCCGCCGAGCGCGTTGCCGCGGCGATCCGCGAGGCCGGCGGACAGGCGCGCGCGGTGCGCGCCGACGTCTCGCGCGGCGACGATACCGAAGCCATGCGCGAGGCCGCGCTGGCCGCCTTCGGCGACGTGCATATCGTCGTCAACAACGCCGGCACCACGCATCGCAACAAACCCATCCTCGACATCACCGAGGATGAGTTCGACCGCGTCTACGCGGTCAACGTCAAGAGCATCTACTGGTCGGCGCGTGCCTTCATCCCGCACTTCCGCCAGCGCGGCGGCGGCGCGTTCGTCAACATTGCCTCCACCGCCGGCATCCGCCCGCGTCCCGGACTGGTCTGGTACAACGGCAGCAAGGGCGCTGTGATCACCGCCAGCAAGGCCATGGCGGCCGAACTGGGCAAGGACAATATCCGCGTCAACTGCGTCAACCCGGTGATCGGCGCCACCGCGCTGCTCGAAGAGTTCATGGGCATGCCCGACACGCCCGAGAACCGCGCGAAGTTCCTCGCCACTATCCCGATGGGGCGCATGTCGACGCCGCAGGACGTGGCCAATGCCTGCCTTTACCTGGCTTCCGACGAAGCCGCCTTCATCACCGGCACCTGCATCGAAGTCGACGGCGGGCGCTGCGTCTGAGCCCTGCTTCCCCGGCATTTCCTTGTCGTAACACCGCTGTACCGCGTCGTCGAGAACGCAAACATCCTCAGGAGACAGCATGACAACGACCGCAGTAACCCCCGGCGTCAGCGACGCCGCCTTTGAAGACGCCACCTACCGCAAGGTGAGCTGGCGCCTGGTGCCCTTCCTGCTGATGTGCTACGTGGTCGCCTACCTGGACCGCGTCAATGTGGGCTTTGCCAAGCTGCAGATGCTCAACGACCTGCAGTTCAGCGAGACCGTCTACGGACTGGGCGCCGGCATCTTCTTCATCGGCTACTTCCTGTTCGAAGTGCCGAGCAACGTGATCCTGCACAAGGTGGGCGCGCGCATCTGGATCGCGCGCATCATGATCACCTGGGGCGCGATCTCGGCGGCGATGATGTTCGTCACCACGCCGACCATGTTCTACGTGCTGCGCTTCCTGCTGGGCATTGCCGAAGCCGGCTTCTTTCCGGGCATCATCCTGTACCTGACCTACTGGTACCCGGCCAACCGGCGCGGGCGCACCACCACCTTCTTCATGACCGCGATCGCGCTGTCGGGCGTGATCGGCGGGCCGCTGTCGGGGTGGATCATGCAGTCGTTCGACGGCCATAGCGGCTGGGCGGGCTGGCAGTGGATGTTCCTGCTGGAAGGGGTGCCCTCGATCCTGGTGGGGCTGTGGGTGCTGGCCTACCTGGATGACCGCATCGCGCACGCCAGGTGGCTCACGGCCGGGGAAAAGGCGCTGCTAGAGCGCAATATCGCCGCCGAAGACGCGCACAAGGAAGACCCGCCAATCCGCACCGTGATGTTCAGCCCGCGCGTCTGGCTGATGAGCGCGATCTACTTCTGCTTCGTCATGGGCCTGTACGGCGTCAGCTTCTGGCTGCCGACCATCATCAAGCAGACCGGCGTGAAGAGCGCGCTCGACATCGGCCTGCTGACCGCGATCCCGTATGGCTGCGCGGTGATCGGCATGGTGCTGGTGGCGCACAGTGCCGACCGCAGCGGCGAACGGCGCTGGCATATCGCGATCCCGGCGCTGCTCGGCTCGTTCGGCCTGCTGCTGTCGGTGCAATGGGCCACCAATACCACGCTGGCCATGTGCGCGCTGACGCTGGCCACCATCGGCATCCTGACCACGTTGCCGCTGTTCTGGAGCCTGCCCACGTCGTTCCTGGCCGGCACCGGCGCGGCAGCCGGCATTGCCCTGATCAACTCGCTGGGCAACCTCGCCGGCTTTCTCAGCCCGTATGCGGTAGGCTGGCTCAAGGACCTGACCAGGAGCACGGACTCCGGCATGTACCTGCTGGCCGCGTGCCTGGTGGTCGGCGCGGCGTTGACGCTGTCGGTCCCGGCCCGGCTGGTGAGCCGCAGGTAGGCAAGCGCTTCGCGGGTGGCCCGCAACGGCGCTTTCCGGCAAGGAAAGCGCCGTTTTTCATGGGATCTGCGCAAGTGCCTGGCGCGGCGCTCGCGCGGCGACGACGCGCCATCCGCTGACGCCGGTGTAGGACCAAACCCGGCATTGCGGCCCCGGCTTGCGCCCTAGCATGGAAAGGAAGACACCCGGAGTGATCCACACGGGGTCCTCCGGGCATGTGAATCCTGAAGATTGCCAAGGAGGCCACGATGCCGCACCTGCCCCCGTTTGCCCCCACCCAGTCACTGAAGCGCGTCGAAGCGCGGCTCGCACGCCGCACGCGCGTCAAGCGCCTTGTCATCGCGCTCAGCGCCGGCGTGGTCGCGCTGCTGGCCCTTGTGCCAGCTGCCAGCCATGCCCAGGCACCCGTGGTCGAAGCCACACCGGCGCCCGCGCCCGCCATGCCCGCGCCGGCTCCGGCAGCGACTGCTCCGGCACCGACTGCTCCGGCAGCGACGTCGCCAGCAGCGACCGCCCCAGCTCCGGCCGGCGCCATCGCCCCAACCCCGGGCGTGACCGCGCCCGCGACGCAGCCGCCCACCACCATGCCGCCGCCGGTTGCCCAGCCTGCACCGGCACCGGGTACTGCAGCGCCGCCGCCAACGGCATCGCCTGCCCCGGCACCGGGCGGTGCCTCACCTGCCGTGCCCGCTCCGCCGGCCACCGCGGCCCAGCCACGCCCGCCGCTGACCACGCCGCAGCCTCCGCCGCCGCGTGATGCAATGGTGCAGCGTACCGCGGGGGCGGTAACCTACATCTGCGGCGGCGTTGCCGAGGACGAACAGGTCGCACTGCAGCAGCTGGCACGCAACTTCAACATGAGCCTGCTCTTTACGCAGGGCGCGCGCGGCGAGTACCTGTCGGATGTCGACGTCAAGCTGATGCGCGGCAACAAGGAAGTGGCGAGCTTTGTCGCCGACGGGCCGCGCTGCCTGCTGAAGGCGCCGAGCGGCACGTACAACGTGCGGGCGACTTACCAGGGCCGGACCAGGACGGCCACGGTGAGCACCGGCGGCCGCAACAACCAGATGCGCTGGTAGGTCGAGGATGGCAGCGCCGCTACGCGGCGTTGCCGGAGGAGAGGAAGGGGCGCGGCGTGTCGCGATGCCGCGCTTTTTCTTTTGGCCGAATGCCTCACGTCAACTGACGGTGGTCTCCCTCTCCCGCAAGCGAGAGAGGGGAGCGAACCGATAGCGTTTGAAACGCTCAGGCCCCCGGCCCCTCGCCCAGCATCTGCGCCACCGATGCCGCCGTTCCCGCCGCGCGCTCGCCCAGCAGGCGCTGCAGCGTGGCCAGCAGCTGGTCCTCGTTATACGGCTTGCCGAGGTAGACGTTGACGCCGATTTCCTCCGCGTAGCGGCGATGCTTGTCCGCCGTGCGCGAGGTGATCATCACCAGCGGCATATGCGCCGTGCGCGAGTCGGAACGCACGTTGCGGGTCAGGTCGAAGCCGTCCATGTTCGGCATCTCGATATCCACCAGCATCGCATCCGGCATCACTTCCTGCAGCTGCTTGAGCGCATCCACGCCGTCACGCGCCAGCACCACCTGGTAGCCGGCGCGGCCGAGCAGGCGCTGGGTCGCCTTGCGCACGGTCAGCGAATCATCGACCACCATCACCGTGGGCTGCAGCGCCAGGCCGCGCACCGGCGCGGCGCTGCCGTCACCGGCCAGTTCGGCGACCGCGCCCAGCGGCCCGGCCACCGGCTGCGCCAACTGCGGCGCGGACTCCGGTGCGGACGGCGCAGGGACCATCTGCTGCGGCGCGGGCTGGCCGCGCTCGCGCAGCAGCCGCTGGGCCAGCACCACGGGGTTGTAGATCAGCACGATCTCGCCGTCGCCGAGCGTGGTTGCGCCGGCAATGCCTTCCAGCCGCGCCAGCTGCGGCCCGATGTGCTTGACCACCACTTCGCGGTTGCCGACCACCTCGTCAACGTGCACGGCGACACGTTCGGCGCCGCTGCGCACCAGCACCACCGGCGAGTACTTGCGGCCGGCCGTCACGGAGTTGCCCTCTTCCAGCAGGGCGCCGAAGTAGAAGAACGGCACGTCGGCGCCGGCCACCGCGAAGCGTCCCTGGTTGTAGGCCTCCACCAGCGCCGGCGCGCGCAGCTGCTGCACCTGGTCGATCATGCCGCTGGGCACCGCATAGCGCCGCGCGCCCAGCGAGAACACCAGCACCTGCGTGATGGCCGTGGTCAGCGGCAGGTGCACGGTAAAGGTGGTGCCCTGCCCGGCCTTCGAAGCCAGCGTGATGCGGCCGCCCAGCGCCACGGTCTCGGCGCGCACCACGTCCATGCCGACGCCGCGCCCGGCCAGCTCGGAGACTGCATCGGCCGTGGAGAAGCCGGGGGTGAAGATCATCTCGGTCAGGCGCGCCTCGCCGGCGTCGTCGTCCGGCGCAAGCAGGCGGCGCTCGACCGCGCGCGCGCGGATGCGCGCCAGGTCCAGCCCGTTGCCGTCGTCGACGAAGTGCAGCACCACTTCATTGCCTTCCTGCTGCACCTCCAGCGTCAGCGCGCCCGTGGCGGGCTTGCCGGCGGCGCGGCGTTGCGGCGCGGGCTCGATCCCGTGCACCACCGCATTGCGGATCAGGTGTTCGATCGGGCCAGCCATGCGGTCCAGCACGGAGCGGTCGATCTCGACCGTGCCGCCCTTGATCAGCAGCCGCACTTCCTTGCCGGTCTCGGCGGCGGCCTGGCGCGCCACGCGGTACAGGCGTTCGGCCAGCGCGTCGAACTGCACCATGCGCGCCTGCATCAGGCTGCGCTGCAGCCCGCGCGTCAGCCGCGCCTGCGCAGCCAGGTCGCCGGCGGCGCGGTCGAAGCCGCGCTGCAGGTTCTGCTCGACGGTGGCCACGTCGTTGACCGATTCGGCCATCATCCGCGTCAGTTCCTGGAAGCGGGTAAAGCGGTCGAACTCGAGCGGGTCGAACTCCTGCTTGTGCTGCGCATCGGCGATGCGGGACGCCATCTGCGATTCGGCCTGGATCTCGATCTCGCGCAACTGGCCGCGCAGGCGCGCGACGTTGTCGTTGAGTTCGCCCAGGTAGGTGCGCATCGCATCGAGTTCGCTGTCGAGCCGCGCGCGCGTCGCGCCGACTTCGCCGGCCTCGTTGATCAGCGTGTCGAGCGCACGCGCCTGCACACGCACCAGCGCACGCTGCGGCTCGGCCGCCGGGATGGACGCGGTGGGAGGCATCGGCACCATCACGTCCGCGGGCCCGGGCATGACCGGCAGCATGGAGACCGCACCGGCAACATCTGCGGCAGGATTTGGGGCCGCTTCAGGGTGCGCTTCGGCGGCGGGCTCCGCCTCATCCTGCGGCGCCCCGCCCAGACCGTTGATCACATCCGGGTCGTCGGGGGGCAGCAGGCGGCCGGCCTGGAGCGCTTCGGCGTGCGCGAGAATGCGGTCGTACCAGGCGTAGAGGCGCTCGAACAACTGCGGGCCGGCTCCCGGCCCGGCCTGCACGCGCAGGCTGGCATCGAGCAGCGTTTCCATCTCGTGCGCGGCTTGGCCCAGCGCCATTGCGCCGGCCATGCGCGCACTGCCCTTGAGCGTATGCAGCGCGCGCAGCACCAGTCCGCCGTGGCGCGCGTCCGCCGGCGCCGCTTCCCAGGTGCGCACCAGCTTGCCGAGTTCGGGCAGCGTGCCCTGGGCTTCCTCGAGGAAGATCTGGACCAGCGCGGGGTCGGGCGCGGGGTCGGACGCGGCGTCACCGGCCTCCGCCGCGACCGGCGGCCGGTGCGAGGTCGGCAGCGCAATCACGACGGCATCATGCTGCGCAGGGAGCGCGGGCGGCGTGGGCTCGGCCGGCGCTGGCGCTGACGGTGCTTCGTCATCCTCGGGCAGCGGCTGGCCATACAGCTGCGCCATCGAGCTGTCCGGCGCGTCGGGCACCACCACGGCCACGCGTGGGCGCAGCAAGGCGCGCTCGCCGAATTCCACCAGGCTGCGGTGCAGGCCTGCGTCGGCCTGCGGCCAGACGCCGGCGGCAAACTGGTGCAGCATGCCGCGCAGCCGCTCCACCGCCTGCTCCAGCAGGCGGAAGTCGCCCGGATGCATTGCCACCGGGTGCGAGCCCAGCTGCAGCAGCAGTCCTTCCAGCGCTTCGGCGATCTCGCGCACCGGCTCCAGCCCCACGGTCGAGGCACTGCCCTGCAGCGTGTGCGCCACGCGCAGCGCCAGCTCGCTCGGGCACGGATGCCCCTCGTGGCGCCATTCGGAGATATCAGTGGCGAACTGGCGCAGCAGGTCGTCGGCCTCCTGCAGGTAGACGTTGTAGAGCGCCAGGCCGATTCGGACCGGGCCGATGACCTTGTAGTTGTCCTCCTCGCTGGACAGGCCGCCGGCCAGGCGGAACGGGATGACGTTGTCGTCCTCGCCGGGCGTGTCCTGCGGTGCCGCCGCTCCCGGCTGCCTGTCGTCCGCGGAAGGCACTGGTGGAGCGGCCTCCGGGGTGGACGGCTTGCCCGCAGCCTCCCCTTCATTCGCCTGGAGGCCGTCGCGCACCGCCTCGGCAGTTGCCACCAGGGCAGCGATATCGTGCCCCGCACCCGCGTCGCGGTGCAACTGAGCCACCCACGCCGACAGCTCGGCGTGCGCGCGGCGCAGCAGCGACAGCAGCGCCGGCACCGGCGCGCGGGACTCGGCGATCCACAGGTTCATCACCTGCTCCACCGCCCACGCGGCTTCGCCGTAGCGATGCAGGCCGACCATGCGGCTCGAGCCCTTGAGCGTATGGAAGGCACGCCGCATGCGGCTGAGCGTGTCGGCATCACGCAAGGGATCGACGCCCCCGTCGAGGTCGCTGGCAATGCCGTCCAGCACCTCGTCGGCTTCATTGAGGAAGATGTCGAGCAGCTCGGCGTCGACCGCGGCGCTGTCATCGGCAGCGGGCCGGGTCGGCGCGGCGGCGGCTGCAGCTGCAGCAGGCAGCGGAGCCGGTTCAGGCTCGCCCGCGGCATCGGCCAGCGCCAGCATCAGGCGACCGGCGGCATCATCGCTGCCGGCCAGCCAGGCATTGCATTGCGTGGTGGCATCGGCGGCGCGGCGCCGCAGCGGCGCGTTGTCGTCGATCGCGGCCTGGTCCGCCAGCGCCTGCAGCGCGGCACGCAGGCGCTGCACCTGCGGCGCGTCGAGCATGGGACCGGCCTGGAACGCTTCGGCCGCGGCGTCGCGGGCAGCGGCAAGCGGAGTCTGCACAGCGCGTGCATCCTCGATGGCTGCGGCTTCGGCGGGCATGTCATGCCGGCGGGCGCGGCCGAATTCCAGCGCATCGGCAAAGGCATGGACGGTGCCCAGCTCGGCCGCCACGGCGGCGAGCAGTTCGGTGCGCATGGCGGCATCGGAAGCATGGGAGGCATCGCCAACCGCGGCCAGCCGCTCATTGACGGCCTGCACCGCAGCCATGGCCCTGCCCGCGTCCCCGGCCAGCAGGGCCGGCAGCGCCGGCGACGCTTGCAGCCGCTCCAGCGTATTGGCCAGCGCCGCGAACGCCTGGCGCGCATCGCGCAGGTGGCCGGCGCCATCGGCACGCGCGGCGTTGCGGTCATAGCTGTCCAGCCACGATTCGCCGCTGTCGATCTGCGCACGCAGCTGCGACACGGCCTCGCCGCGCAGTGCCTGCGCGCGCGCATCGTCAACCATGCTGGCCAGCCACGCCGGCGCGCCCACGCCCGGATCCGAGGCCGACTGGTGCAGGCAATCGGCCAGCGCCTCGCACTGCGCGGCAAAGCGCGCCGCGGCGGGATGGGCGGATTGTCCGTGCACGCGCCACGGCAAGGCCAGCGCACGCGCCAGGAACAGCGCGATGCCGGTGGCGCCCAGCGCTCCGGCCCGGCTGAGCTCCCAGCCGGGCCCCGCGGCCGCCATCGTCGACATCGCCGCCTGCGCCAGGCAGCGCTGCAGCGGTGGCTGTGCCAGCGGCTGCGCGGCTTCGGCAAGCGCGGCCAGCGCGGTTTCCCAGCCGGCCTGGTCGCCGGCCGCGGCCTGCTCCAGCCCCGCGGCGGCCTGCTGCAGGTTGCGCGTATCGATCGGGTCGAGCCAGCCGTAATAGCGCAGCCGGAAGTCGGCATCGGCCACCGCGTGCGCGGCGTCGAGACGGAAGGCCGCCAGCGTACGGACGATGTCGCTGCGCACGGCAGCGGCGCCATCCGCCTGGGCCGCGTCGCCGGCCACCGTTTTCGCCAGCCCCGTGCACACCAGCAGGAACACGGCATCGTTCAGCAGCGCCTGCGGCACGCGCACATGCCCTTGCTGGTACTGGCGCAGCAGCAGGTTGGCACGCCCGGCAAAACGCTTGGCCAGCAGGTCGGACGGCAGCAGTCCATGCCCGAGCGCGCGGAACACCAGCCCCAGCACATGCCAGACGTCACGGTCCGGGTGGTCGGCGGCGCGGCGCGGCTCCTGCTCGTTGGCGCGCACTTCGTCCAGCGCCGCATGCAGCGGCAGCCAGGCCTCGCGCAGCAGGGCCGCGTCCTGGCACGCGGCGGGCAGGCGCATGGCCTTCAGCAGGGTGGCCTCGAATTGCTGGCGCGCGCGCGTGACGGCGGCGGGGCTGCGCGCCGGCAGCAGCATGCCGGGCAGCATCTGCAGCTCGTCGAGCCACAGGTCAGCCGGATGCACGCGCTCCTCGCGCAGTTGCGCCAGCACGCCGGCGTAGGGCTGGAACAGCCGCAGCGGGGCTTCGTCATCGCCGGCCATCAGGTCGTCGACATACTCGGCCAGCGCCTGCACGCCGGCGCGGAACACCGCCAGCGCCTGCGCGTCGGCGGCGAGCTGGCCGGCATCGATGGCCTCGAGCAGGCGGCGCAGCGCCTGGCAGTACGGGTCGGTGCCGCGCAGCCCGACGATATGCACCGCGCCGGCGGCCTGGTGCAGGTGCTGGCCGGCGAGCCGCAGCGAGGTGGTATCGCGCGCGCCCAGCGCCTCGGGCGCCTGGCGGATTTCATCGACGTAGTGGCCCAGCTCCGCGGCCGCGTCTTCGAGCGCGGCGCGCAGGCTCGGCGCGAGCCACGCCAGCCCGGACAGGTCGCGCGCCGCGCCGCCGGCGTCGGCCGGCACGGCGGTGGTGGCAGATGCGGGCAGCGGCGCCGCTTCCGGCTCGGGCATGGCGGGCGCCGGCAGCGATGCGTTGGCATCGGCCGCTTCGCACGGAATGGGAAAATTCATGGACATGACGGCTTCCAGTGCGGCGCCGCCAGGGCGGCCGCGGGCGGCCCGCCGCGGCGGCAGGCAGGCGCTGGGTTGGCTTGATGGCAGGCGCGAAGGTAGCGGTGGCGGCGGTTGTGCCAGTTACCGCGCTGCGCGGAAGCGGTCGCAGGCGTCATCCGGCCACTCAGGCGATCTTGAAGCGCGACACCGAGTTGCGCAGCTCCTCAGTCAGCAGCGTCAGCTGGCGCACGGATTGCGCGGTCTGGCGCGTGCCGCTGGTGGTCTGCTCGGTTACCTGCAGGATGCGTTCGATATGGCGCGCCACGGTGGTGGCAAGGTCGGCCTCGTGCGAGGTGGACTGCGAGATCTGCTCGATCAGCTCCGCCAGCTGGCGCGACACGCGGCCGATCTCGACCAGCGCCGCGCCGGCATTGTCGGACAGGCGCGCGCCCTCGACCACGCCCTGCGTGCTGCGCTCCATGGCGTGCACGGCGTCCTGGGTATCGGTCTGGATGGTGCGGATCAGCGCGCCGATCTGCTTGGTGGCCTCGCCGGAGCGTTCGGCCAGGCGCTGCACTTCTTCGGCCACCACCGAGAAGCCGCGCCCGGCTTCGCCGGCCGATGCGGCCTGGATGGCGGCGTTCAGTGCCAGCACGTTGGTCTGCTCGGTAATGTCCGAAATCAGTTCGACGATTTCACCGATCTCCTGCGACGACTCGCCCAGGCGCTTGATCCGCTTGGAGGTCTCCTGGATCTGCTCGCGGATGTCGTTCATGCCGGTGATGGCGTTCTGCACCGCCTGCTGGCCCTGCTCGGCGGCCGACAGCGAGGCGCGCGCGACGTTGGCCGACTCGGCCGCGCCGCGCGATACCTGCGTGATGCGGTCGGCCATCTCCACCACCGATTCGCCGGTCTGGCGGATCTGGCGCGACTGCTCTTCGGTGGTCGACACCAGCTGGGTCGAGGTGGCCTGCACCTGCCCCGAAGCCTGCGTCACCTCGCCGGCGGTCTGCTGCACCCGGCCGACCAGCTCGCGCAGTTCTTCCACGGTGTAGTTGACCGAGTCGGCAATGGCGCCGGTGATGTCCTCGGTCACCGTGGCCTGGCGCGTCAGGTCGCCGTCGGCGATGTCCTGCAGCTCGTTCATCAGCTGCAGAATGGCCTTCTGGGTGTTGTCGTTGTTGCGCTTTTCATCGAGGCGGCGCGCTTCGGCCTCGCGTTCGCGCGCCTCGGCTTCCAGCGCGCGCATGCGCGAATCGCGCAGGTACAGCGCGGCCAACCCCACCAGGCACAGCAGCGTCAGCAGCGACGACACCACGGTAGCGCCCAGCGTCACAGGGCGCAGGCGCGCCGACTCGGCGTAGGCGCGCTGCAACGCCGACAGCTCGCCGCGCAGCGCCTCGTTGTCGTTGAAGATCTGCTGCTGCGCGCGCTTGGCGGCAATCAGGCCGGGCAGGTTCTGCAGGATGGTCTGGGTGGTCTTCTGCACCGCGTCGAAACGATCCGACAGCTGCTTCAGGTAGCCGCGCGTCTCTTCGTCGGTGGCCGCGGAGAGGCGCAGCGCTTCGCTGCCGTTCATCAGCCCGTCCAGCGTCTCGCGGAAGGTGTTGGTGTCCTTGCCGAGCAGGAACGCGGTCTCGGGGTTGACGCCTTCTCCGGCCAGGAACTCGTTCAGGTTCTTGCCCAGGCGCTGCGTCAGCATCACCAGTTGCGCGGAGGCCGCCACCTCACGGGCATTGGCGCCGGACTGCAGCTTGATCGCGGCCACCTGCTCGGCGGCTTCCAGCAGTTCGGGGTTCGAGGCGTTGAAGACCTGCAGGGTCCGGCCGATGGTGGTCAGCACAGGCTGCTGGGCCAGCACGTCGGCCGCGCTCTTCTCGGAGCGCTTCCACGACGTCATGGCGGTTTCCAGCAGCGGCGCGGCCTCGCCCGTGGTGGCGCGCACGCGTTTCTCGTCGCTGCCGTCCTGCAGCGCCTTCAGGTCCGTCGCCAGCGTCTCCTTGGACTCGCGCAGCTGCGTGAAGGCCTGCGCATTGCCCAGCAGCGCCACCGGCACCGCCTTGCCCAGGCGCTGCGAGTGCATCAGCATGTCGCCCGCAATCTCGATCTGCGCCGCCGCATTGTTGGCGATGCGGTTGTCGAGGTACACCGAGCCCAGCAGCGCCACCAGCGACACCACCACGCCCACGGTCAGCACCCGCTGCTGCGACGAGAACGGCACGCGGCCCAGCCATGCCGACACGTGCTCAATCGGCGTGGCGCCAAGCCCGGCGGTTGCTGCGGACTCGGCGGACGCGGCGGACGTGGCGGATTCTGCCGGCTGGGCGTGGGAGCCACCGGCATAGGCCATTTCCGGCGCGCCGCCAAGTCCGGTCCCGGCGGCCGCAGCGGCGGCGTCGGCTGCCGGCGTACGCCGGCCCAGGCTGAATTTCTTGAAACCCATGGCACCCTCTTCCGTGTTATTCGTCGTTGTGCCCGGCGGCTCGTGCCGGGTGCGCCGGCCCGGAGCCAGCGCGTGTCCTTTGCCCGCCCGCGGCGTGGTGCGCGCGCCGGCCTCAGGCCGCGCCGCGGCCCACCTGCAGGAACGCCGGCGCGTCCAGCAGCGCGCGCACGTTGAGCACCTGCCAGTCGCGCCCGTCGCGGTCGGCGAAGCGCTGGCCCTCCCAGGCCGGCGCCTCATCGTGTCCTGGCGCCGCCTCCCCGTGCGGCAGGCCCAGGTCCGCCGCATGGCGCAATCCCGCCACGCGCGTGGCCAGGATCGCGCAGGCGCGCTCCACCTGGCGCGACAGCACCACCAGCTTGCTGCCGGGCTGCACCGGGGTGGGCGCACCGCCGCAGAACTGGCTGAAATCGATCACGCCGAGCAGGCTGCCGCGCGCATTGACCAGGCCGCTGTACCACGGCTGCGTCAGCGGCACGCGGCTGGGCTGGCGCATATCGAGCACCTCGCCGGTCTCGGCCAGCGGCAGCAGCCAGTGGCGCGCGCCGATCTGCAGCGCCAGGTAGCTGTCTGCGGCGGGCAGGCTGCGCGCCTCGCGCAGGCGCCGGGCCAGCATGGCCTGGTAGTCCTGCAGGCGGGTGTGGCGGGCGCGTAGGTCTTGGCGTGGCGCGTTCATGTGGCAGTCCCCGGTACTGGTGGTGGCATCCCGTACGGCCGGCGCTGGCGGCTCAGTGCGCCAGCGCGGCGATCTTGCCCAGCAGCTCCTCGCCGTCGACCGGCTTGACAATGTAATCCGACGCGCCCTGGCGCATGCCCCAGATGCGGTCGGTGTCCAGGCCCTTGCTGGTGCACATGATCACGGGGATGTCCTTGAAGCGGTCGTCGCGCTTGATCGCGCGGGTGGCCTGGTAGCCGTTCTGGCCGGGCATCACCACGTCCATGAGGATCAGGTCGAAGCTTTCCGACTCCAGGCGCGCGAAGGCCTGGTCGCTGTTGCCGGCGACCGAGACCTTGAAGCCGCGCTTGCCGAGCAGGTCGGACATGAACAGCGCTTCGGTCGGGGAATCGTCGACGATCAGGATCTTGTTGATGGCAGTCATGGGGTTTCCTTCGGTTCGTTCAGGCCGGCAAAGCCCGTTCCGCCACGTCAGCGGGGACCGGCAGGCAGGCCTGCACGGCCTGCAGCAGCGCTTCGCGGGTGAATGGCTTGGCCAGATGGTCATGCGCCCCCACCAGGCGGCCGCGCGAGCGGTCGAACACGCCGTCGCGCGAGGACAGCATGATCACGGGGATGGCGTGGAAGCGCGGGCTTTTTTTAATCAGGGAGCAGGTCTGGTAGCCGTCCAGCCGGGGCATCAGGATGTCGCAGAAGACCAGGTCCGGATGCAGCTCGCCGACCTTGGCCAGCGCCTCGAAGCCGTCCTCGGCCAGCAATACCTGGTAGCCCGCCTGCGCCAGGAAGATCTCCGCGGTGCGGCGGATGGTGCTGGAATCGTCGATGACCAGCACCTTGCGGCGCGCGCGCGCCCGGGTGTCCGGCATTGCTGCGCCAGGCGCCGCAACGCTGGCGCCGGCGGCATTGACCCGCTGGATTTCTTCTGTTTGAGCGACCCGCATGTTGTTCCCGCGACCGGCCACGCCATGCGGCGCGCCGGCAAGCACTAGAGAACACCCGTGCGGAGCAGCGCGACCCATGCGCGCCCCGACGGACCCCCGAAAAATGATTCTGCTTCCCTTCAAGGCCGGGCCGGACCCGGCAGCGGCGGTGCGTGGAACCCGCACCTGCCTGCCGTCTTCCCCACCAATGGCGGATGGACGGCCACATAATTTGCAACAGAGTGTGACAAGACGCCGGTGGGCCGTCAATCCGGGATGGCGGGCCCTTGCCGGCGTTCTGTCGTATCGGCGCGACGCGCGCTGCCAGTCTGGCGGCTTTCTATGAAGCCTCGATGGCGCGCAAGCTGGCGTCGTGCCCGATGGCGGCCAGCGTCAGATGGCCACCATCTCAAAATCTTCCTTGCGCGCGCCGCACTCCGGGCAGGTCCAGTTGATGGGCACGTCTTCCCACCGGGTCCCCGGTGCGATGCCGTCTTCCGGCGCGCCTGCGGCTTCGTCGTAGATCCAGCCGCAGATCAGGCACATCCAAGTCTTGTATTCCATAACAGGCTCTGGCCACTCTCCATTAAAATCCAGCGCAGATGGTACCGAAACCGTGCCGCCCGCGCCAGCCGGCGACCGCCAGAATCGTGCCAGTTCCGCCGTGTTCGCGCATGTTAGCGCCGGATTGGCAGTCAATTGCCGTGTAGTTGCGCGGTATTGCCTGCATGTCGATGACACTCCGGCCGAGCCGCCCACGTTCCCAGCAGTCCTTGATCCCAATCAACGCCCATGTCCCGTAACCAGCAGCTCTTCGACCGCGCCCAGCAGACCATTCCTGGCGGCGTGAACTCCCCCGTGCGTGCCTTCCGCTCGGTGGGTGGCACGCCGCGCTTCATCACGCGCGCCGAAGGAGCCTATATGTGGGATGCCGATGGCCAGCGCTATATCGACTACATCGGCTCCTGGGGCCCGATGATCGTCGGCCACGCCCACCCCGAGGTGGTGCGTGCGGTACAGGAGACCGCGGCCCATAGCTTCTCGTTCGGCGCGCCGACCGAGGCCGAGATCACCATGGCCGAAGAGATCTGCAAGCTGGTGCCGTCGATCGAGCAGGTGCGGCTGGTGTCTTCGGGCACCGAGGCCACCATGAGCGCGCTGCGCCTGGCGCGCGGCTTTACCGGCCGCGACCTGATCATCAAGTTCGAGGGCTGCTACCACGGCCATGCCGACAGCCTGCTGGTCAAGGCCGGCTCGGGCCTGCTGACCTTTGCCGACACCACCCAGAACGCGCCCTCCTCGGCCGGCGTGCCGGCCGACGTGACGCGTCACACCATGGTGCTGGAGTACAACAACGTCGAGCAGCTGGAGCAGGCCTTCGCCAGGCACGCCGGCGAGATCGCCGCGGTGATCGTCGAGCCGGTGGCCGGCAACATGAACCTGGTGCGCGCCAGCGACGCCTTCCTGAAGGCCATGCGAGAGCTGTGCAGCCGCGACGGCGCGGTGCTGATCTTCGATGAAGTGATGACCGGCTTCCGCGTGGCGCTGGGCGGTGCCCAGGCCCACTACGGCATCCGCCCGGACATGACCTGCCTGGGCAAGGTCATCGGCGGCGGCATGCCGGCGGCGGCCTTCGGCGGGCGGCGCGACATCATGGCCAAGCTGGCGCCGCTGGGCGGCGTCTACCAGGCCGGCACGCTGTCGGGCAATCCGCTGGCGGTGGCCGCCGGCCTGACCACGCTCAAGCTGATCCAGGCGCCCGGCTTCTATGACAAGCTGGCCGCGCAGACCCGCAAGCTGGCCGACGGCCTGGCCGACGCCGCGCGCGCGGCCGGCGTGCCGTTTGCCGCGGACGCCATCGGCGGCATGTTCGGCCTGTATTTCCGTGAAGGCGTGCCCGGCAGCTTTGCCGAGGTGACCAAGAGCAACACCGCGCGCTTCAATCGCTTCTTCCATGCCATGCTGGACAACGGCGTCTACCTGGCGCCGTCGGCGTTCGAGGCTGGCTTTGTCTCGGCGCAGCACGACGACGCCATCCTTGAGGCCACCTTCGACGCCGCGCGCAAGGCGTTCGCGGCAGCCTGAGGCTTCGCCGGCGGGCGACGCGCGGGGGGCGAAGCCTGCCGTCGTCGCCTGGCTGATGCGCGGTGCGCTACACTTGGGAATCGTTTATCCATGGCCACGATGCCTACCTGCGGAGTCTCAAGATGCGTGCCTCTTCCTCCCCGACCTCGCCGATGCGCTCGCCCCTGTCCGTGCTGCGCTGGCTGCTGCTGGCGGCCATGGCCAGCCTGCTGAGCGCCTGCGGCTACAACGACTTCCAGGCCAAGGACGAGGCGGTCAAGGCGGCCTGGGGCGAGGTCATCAACCAGTACCAGCGCCGCGCCGACCTGATCCCCAACCTGGTCAACACCGTCAAGGGCTACGCCACGCATGAGCGCGAGACGCTCGAAGCGGTGACCAAGGCACGCGCCGCCGCCACCAGCATCCAGGTCTCGCCCGAGACCCTGAACGACCCGGAAGCATTCAAGCGCTTCCAGCAGGCGCAGGGTGAGCTGTCCAGCGCGCTGTCGCGGCTGCTGGCGGTGTCCGAGAACTATCCGCAACTGAAGGCCGATGCCTCCTTCCGCGACCTGCAGTCGCAGCTGGAAGGCACCGAGAACCGCATCACCGTGGCGCGCCAGCGCTATATCGCCGCGGTGCAGGACTTCAACATCCTGGCGCGCAGCTTCCCCACCAACCTGACCGCGATGATCTTCAAGTACCCGGTCAAGCCGTCGTTCACGGTGGACAACGAGAAGGCCATCTCGACGCCCCCGGCGGTCAAGTTCTGAGGCAGCGGCCATGGGCCTGACCGTCGGCCGTTCGCAGCAGCCGTCTTCCTGGCGCACCGGCCTGGCAGCGCTGCTGCTGTGGCTGGCGGCATGGCTGTGCGCGCCGGCGCTGGCGGCCGAGGGCTTCGTCCCGGTGCCGCCGCTGACCCAGCGCGTCACCGACCTGACCGGCACGCTGAGCGCCCAGCAGCGCACCGCGCTGGAAAACGTGCTCGCTGAATACGAGCAGCAGCGCGGCAGCCAGATCTTCGTGCTGATGGTGCCGACCACCGAGCCCGAGCCCATCGACGCCTACAGCATCCGCGTGGCCGACGCCTGGCGCGCCGGGCGCAAGGGCATCGACGACGGCGTGATCGTGCTGATCGCCAAGAACAATCCGCCGGGCTTGCGCAAGATGCGGCTCGAGGTTGGGCGCGGCGTGCAGGGGTCGCTGACCGATGCCATGTCCAAACGCATCCTGCAGGATGTGATGGCGCCACACTTCCGCCAGAACGATTTCTATGGCGGGCTGGCGGCCGGCATCTCCGCCATCCAGGCCACCATTGACAAGGAAGGCCTGGCCGGACCGCAGCCGCGCAAGGCGCAACAATCCTCCGGGCTGGCCGACTGGCTGCCGGTGCTGTTCCCGCTGGCGATCATCCTGTTTTTCTTTGTCGGCGCCATGCTGCGGTCGCGCGGGCCGCAGATCGTCACCACCCGGCGCGGCCGCGACGTGATCGCCGGCGGCCTGGGCGGATTGGGCGGCTACGGCATGGGGCAGGACTGGGGACGGCGCGGCGGTGGCTTCGGTGGCGGTTTCGGCGGCGGCGGTGGAGGCGGTGGCGGCTTCAGCGGCGGCGGCGGCGGCTTCGATGGCGGCGGCGCGTCCGGCAACTGGTGACAGAAGGAGTGACGACCATGCCCCATCTCCGACGTGCCCTGCACCATTTCGCCACCACCGCCGGCACCGCGCGCAAGCACTTCCCGGCCGAGGCCCAGCAGCAGCTCCACGCGGCCGTGCATGCCGGCGAGTCGCGCCATCGCGGCGAAATCCGCGTGGTCATCGAAGCCAGCCTGCCGCTGGGCCACGCCTGGGCCGGCGTGACCCCGCGCGAGCGCGCCCGCTTCCTGTTCGGCGCGCTGGAAGTCTGGAACACCGCCGACCATACCGGCGTGCTGCTCTATATCAACCTGGCCGACCACGCCGTCGAGCTGCTGGCCGACCGCGGCATCGACGCCAGCGTGGGGCCGGCGGTCTGGCGCGAACTGTGCGACGAACTGGCGCACGGGCTGAAGCAGGACCTGTCGGTGGCGCCGGTGCTGGTCACGGTGGCGCGCATCCACGAGCTGCTGGCCAACCATTTTCCGTCGGACGGCGGGCACAACCCCAATGAGCTGGACGACCGGCCGGTCGTGATCTAGCGGGCAGGCGCGCGCCGCGCGCCCATCAGATACCACACCGCCGCCAGCACCTGCAGCGCCACCAGCCCGCCCCACGCCGTCATGTGCGCCGCCTTGGGGTAATGGCCACCGCTGGACGGCCACAGGTCCAGCACGAACCCCACCCCGACCTGGCACGCAAAGGTCGCCAGAAACACCGTCAGCGTCAGCGCCGTGGTGGCCCGCCCGATCAGCGCGTCGGGGAAGCTGCGCGCCAGCACCGCGTAGGTCAGGATGCCGCTGGAGCCGAACACGCCATAGGCCGCCCACAGCAGCACCGGCGGCAGCGGCACCTGCGCCATCAACAGCGCCTGCACCACGATAAACCCGGTCATGCCGATGCCCGCAAAGGCATATAGGCTGACGCCGAGGCGTTCGAGGTGCCGCGCCGCCCAGCCCGAGCCCACGCAGCCCGCCATCATCGCGAAGCCGATCACCGAAACCAGCCGCGCACTGGTGGCCGGATCGAAGCCCGGCACATCGCGCAGGAAGGCACCGACCCACAGCGTCTGCACGGCCAGGAATACTCCCTGGTTCAGCAGCGTCAGCGGTACCACGCGCCAGAAGCGCTCGCTGGCCAGGATCTGGCGCGTGCCGCGCAGTTGCTCGCGCAGGCTTTTCTTGCCGGCGCGCGGCTTGTCGGGCACGCCGAACCACAACAGCGCCGCCATCGCCAGCGATACTCCGGCCAGCCCGGCGCTGACCATGCGCCAGTCCGTCAGCGACAGCAGCCACGACAGCGGGGTGCCAACCAGCACCGCGCCGAACCCGCCGATCGCCATCACCACGCCGTTGAGCAACGGCATGCGCGACAGCGGGAACCACATCGACAGCGCCTGGATGGCGGCGCCCAGGCACACCGACACGCCCACGCCGATCAGCAGCCGGCCGGCGGCCAGCCCCGCCATGCCCGGCGCCAGCGCGAACACCAGCGAGCCGGCAACCGCCGCCAGCAGCATCGCCGCCTCGGTGCGGCGCGGGCCGTAACGGTCCAGCAGGATGCCGGCGGGCAGCTGGGCACAGGCAAAGCCCAGGAAATAGAAGCTGGTGAGCAAGCCCAGGTCACCGGCATTGAGCCCCAGTTCGCGCGTCAGGTGCGGCGCGAAGCCCAGGTTGACACCGCGGAACACATAGGACACCAGGAAGCCCAGCGAAAACACGGCCAGCACGCGCCAGCGAGCGCCGGCTTGCTGCGTCGGCGCGGGGGCGGAAGACAGAGCAGGAGAAGTGGAAGAGGTTGTCGTCATGGCCCGCATTGTCGTCCCCATTCCAGTGCTAGGCCAACGAAACATACCCGCGGCGATTGTGAGTAGAATTTGACGGCCATGGCCAGATCCCCCGGCAAACCCGCCGATCACCCCGTCCACCTGCCCCCGCTGCAAGCGTTGCGTGCGCTGGAGGCGGCCACGCGCCACCGCAGCTTCTCGCGCGCGGCCGAGGAACTGGCGCTTACGCACAGCGCCATCAGCCACCATATCCGCGGGCTGGAAGCCAGCCTGGGCAGCAAGCTGTTCCAGCGCACCGGCAGCCAGATGACGCCGACCAGCGCGGGCGCGCGGCTGGCCGAACAGGTGCGCGCCGCGCTCGACAGCATCGAAAGCGCGCTGCGCGAGGCCGGCAACAGCGCCGCGCCGCCGGTGGTGCGGCTGCAGGTCAGCGTGATGGAGGACCTGGCCAATGCCTGGCTGATCCGGCGGCTGCCCAGCCTGCACACCCAGGTGCCGTCACTGGACCTGCACTTGCGGCTGCACGCCGAGATCACCCCGCCCGACCCGTACAGTGTCGACGTGGGCATCTGGCATCAGCGCGTGGACCTGCCCGGCTTCGAGTGCCACAACCTGATCGAGGACCACGTCATCGCCGTAGCCAGCCCGACGCTGCTGGCGCGCTACCCCGGCTTCACGCTGGCCGACGTGCCACGCCTGCCGATGCTGCGCTTTGCGCTGCGCCCGTGGCGCGACTGGCTGGAAGCGGCCGGCCTGCCGGGCGACGAGCCCGAGCGCGGACCGATCTTCCAGGACGCGGGACTGATGCTGCAATCAGCCGTGGCCGGCCTGGGCCTGGCCACCGCACGCTTGCAGCTGGCGCACGATTACCTGTCCAGCGGCCAGCTCGTGCAGATCGGCTCGACCCGCATTCCATCCAGCCTGCACTACTGGGTCACCTGGCGCGAAGGCAACCCGCGCGAAAAGGCGATCCATGCCTTCCACGCCTGGCTTCAGGAACAAGTGCGCGGCGAGGCCACGCAATCGCATCCCACCGTCGTCGGGCTACCCCAGCAGTTTCATTCATGAAATTGTTTCGTACGCCGATGTTGGCAATACGAATCATTTTCGATAACTCCAGGCATTTCAACGACTGACTGGCGATCGCAACGCCGGCGTGGTGTCTATGAACGAGCCCTTCGATTGCATCGGAAACCGCCCCGAGTTTCATCGATGCAACCATTTTGCCCCCCATGCCAGCACGCATGGATCTCCTGCGCCACCCATCCAAAAAGATGAGGCCGGGCCGGCAGCGTCATGCGCGGAACCGTGCAAATGCGTGTCAACGGCCGTAACCGTAGCCTTCCAGCACGGTTACGCCCGGCTGTAAAGCGCTAAAAGGCTGAGGCAGTCGAGGCCTGGCAGACCTGCGCCGCTTGAAAAAGCTCCGGGCCGGTGTAAAGAAAATGCAACTCCGGTGAACGGGTTGCTGCGTGCAGCATCGGAGCCATGGCGCCCGAACGTCCGGTTTACCGCCTCCCCTCTTTCGGATGGCCCCAGATGCGTTCAGGTAGCCTTTTCGGCACTCAGGCTCATAAAACTGTGATGTCTGCCTGGCACGGAAAAGCGCACTCATGTTGCATTGCAACATGAACAAGGCCTGCGATGTATCAGGATCGGAACGTTTTCTCACAGCACGGCGGCGACAGAAACTCTCGTTTTTTTCGATTCTCTTTTTGAATCAACGATTTATGACGCACTGGCACGTTCGTCGCACTTATGTCCCCGCGAACAGAAGCCCGACACAGGGGAAGTCTGAAACGGAAGCGGCAAACATACTGGCATGCGTTCGCCGAAGGTCAGTTTCAGAACGACCCTCGCATCCCAGGGCGGGGCGTCGGGCTGGTGCTGTAAGCGTTGGGCCACGCAGCAGGAACTGGCCCGCATCGGCGGGTCGTTACAGAAGCCGCCGACAAGATTAGAGGAGGTCTTTCGGGACACGGGCCGCGCGCTTGCGCGTGGCCCGTGGAACCCGGAAGAACCCATGCCAGCCCGGCCCACCGGGCGGCGAAACGGGATCGCGGACGCACGGCTTGCCGGCGCGTCTGGAAGAATGGGGTGCTGACCGGCCTGCCATGCAGGCGCGGAGAAACGCCGCTGCCGTGACCGATGCCATCGACATCGGCGCGGCAGCGGCCAACTACGCGGCGCAACGGCGGGACGGCAAGAACAGAATTCGGGGAACACGCCGGTGCGAGGCATCCATGATGCATCGACGGCAGGCCTCAGGGCCACCGAATCCGGTATGTGGCAACTGCCACGTCCGGCTTCGTCAGATAAGAAGAAATCCGGGGAAATCGTATGAGCGCGTATGCCAACCGCCCGCTGCTGTATCTTTCGCAGCATCACGACGCCATGCTGTGCAGGGTCCTGTCGCAACGGGGCTGGAAGATCAGCTTCGCGTCGAGCCTGCAGGAACTGCTCGCGCTCGCCCACAGCGGCCAGCCAGCCGCCGCGTTGCTCGACGTGCACAGCGGCTTCAGCGATGCCGAGCTGGAATCGTTCGAACCGTGGCTGGCCCAGCCGCAATTCGGCTGGATCGGCATCGTCGCCAGCCGCGACGCGCTGAGCGAAGCGGCACGGCGCCTGCTCGGGCTCTACTTCATCGACTACTACACCTCCCCGTTCGAGTCCGCCGACCTGGCCCACTCGCTCGGCCATGCCCAGGGCATGGCGCAGATACGGCCCGCCGTGCGGGGGGCGGCGGCCAGCTCGCGCCCGGACGGCATGATCGGCACCTGTGCCGCCATGCAGACGCTGTTCCGCGGCATCGAGAAGGTCTCGCGCTGGGACACCCCGGTGCTGATCTCGGGCGAATCCGGCACCGGCAAGGAACTGGCCGCGCAGGCCATCCACCGTGCCAGCGAACGCGCACAAAAGCCCTTCGTCGCCGTCAACTGCGCCGCCATCCCGCCCACGCTGCTGATGTCCGAACTGTTCGGCTACGAGCGCGGCGCCTTCACCGGCGCCACCAAGCGCAAGCCCGGCCGCATCGAGATGGCGCAGGGCGGCACGCTGTTCCTCGATGAAATCGGCGACATGCCGCTGGAAAGCCAGACCAGCCTGCTGCGCTTCCTGGAGACTGGCCGCATCGAGCGCCTCGGCGGCACCGAATCGATCGAAGTCGACGTACGCATCATCTCTGCAACCCACGTCGACCTCGACGCCGCCATCGCCGCCGAACGCTTCCGCGGCGACCTCTATCACCGCCTGTGCGTGCTGCGCGTACGCCAGCCACCGCTGCGCGAACGCGGCAGCGACATCATGCTGATCGCCGAGCACGTGCTCGAAAGCGTGCGCAAGCAGTCGCCGGCCCGCATCCGCGGCTTCTCGCCGACCGCGCTGCGCGCGATCCAGCAGCACAACTGGCCCGGCAACGTGCGCGAACTGATCAACCGCATCCGCCATGCGGCGGCGATGTGCGAGGACGGCGTGATCCAGCCGGCGGACCTCGAGCTGGCAACGCCTGCCGAAGAACGGCCCAAGACGCTTGCGGCGATCCGCGAGGAGGCCGAGCAGCATGCGATTGTGGAGGCGCTGCAGCGCAATCACGAGCGGCTGATCGATGTGGCCGCTGAACTGGGGATTTCGCGGGTGACGTTGTTCAGGCTGATGCGGGATTACAAGCTGCAGGTGAAGAAGGGGAATATGGGGATAGTGTGCGTGCAGGGAACCTGAGGCGGGAGACCGTCCGCGCCAATCGCATCATCAGCTTCCGCGCACACGCCCGACTCATCCCTCTCGACATTGCTGGCGGGGTCGATTGCGATCCCCCCAGCAATGTGCCATTCATGCGTTGCCAGCCTGGGCCCGGCATGCTTGCCTGCCGAAAATAGCCGCCCGCGAAGCGGGGCGGCCGCACCCTGTGCAGGCCTCGGTCGCCCTGTCAGCTGCGCTTGCCGGCCACCAGTGAAATGATCTTGCCGTCCCCACCTGCGCGGCGCTGCGGACGGCGCGTTTGGTAGCGGCGCTTGACCAGGTAAATCGGCCTGCCTTTTGATTCCTCGTAGATGCGCCCGATGTATTGGCCAACCAGGCCAATGCCAATCAGCTGCACGCCGCTGAAAAACAGCAACAGCGCGATCACCGGCGCAACGCCGGGCACGTCTCCATCGCCCATTGCACTATATGCGGCGATGTACAGGCCGTAGCAGATCGAGACCAGCGCGATGCACGAGCCAAGGTACGTCCAGCCACGCAGCGGCACCGAGCCAAAGCTGGCGATGTCGGCCAGCGTCGCCCTCCGTCGCCCGCTTCGCTGCTCGTTCGATAAGCCTGCACGGCACTGTTCACGCTGATACGGCACGATCACGGTATGGAAGCCCACCCAGGAGAACAGGCCCTTCATGAAGCGGTGCCTTTCGGGGAGCTGCTTGATGGCATTCACTACCGCACGATCCATCAGACGGAATTCACCCACATTGCTGGGAATATTCAGGTCTGACAGTGCGTTGTGCAAGCGGTCGCAAACGGCTCCGGCAAACCGCTTCAGGTACGAGCCATTGCCGGGACCCGTGCATTGGGCAAGCACAACCTCCGCGCCTTGTCGCCAGCACTGGACCAGCGTCGGGATCAGTTCTGGCGGATCACGCAGGTCCGCATCGAACGGAATCACGGCGTCCCCGAGTGCCTCGTCCATGCCGGCAGTCAGGGCCGCCTGCTTGCCAAAGCAGCGCGTCAGCTCGATCACGCGAATCCGGCCATCACGGCGCGCTGCTTCGACCAGCCTGGACAGCGTGTCGTCCGTGCTACCGTCGTTGATGCAGACAATCTCGAAATGCGTGGCGTGCAGGGATTCCAGGATCGGCAGCACGCGCGCAAGGAAGCCATCTGTGGCAGCGCCGTTGTTGTGGAACGGCACCACCAATGACAGGAGCTGGGTTTCATAGTTGGACATGACCTGGATCCTCCGATGCTGGCAACACCTGCATCAGGGGGCGTGCGCGTGTGCAACCACACCGGCTGTCGATGCGACATCTTCCCCCTGTTTTTTTTGGTCTTGTGCATGCGGCACCCCGCTGTGCATAGCGGGTTGCGCAGCCATTCTTCCTGGCCCAGTTTTGTCGCGCACCGAACGGAAAGCAAGGGGCGCGAGCGTCGGCAACGCGTGAATCGCCATCCCGGGCGGCGCCGGAGCGAGCAACGTTTCCTTCGTGAATCATGCGGCCGACCTGGTCGGTAAGCCGCGTAAATACAAGGGTTGCAAGGGATCAGGCTGGCATTGCAACACATGCCAGGCACGCCACGGAAGGCGTCGACGTTTCTATCCGGAAACGTTGGCCTGCCGGTCTGGCTGCCTCATCCATCAGGCGGCGCCGTCCGCGCCGCAGTCGGCGAACACCGCAATGCCCCAGCCAAGCGCTGTATGTATCGCTCTCATCCAATCCTGCCAAATCATGCTTTTGGTTGAAGCGGCTGTTTTGATTTGACAAGCGGTGCCCGCCAGCGCGCCCTGCGTCCTCATCCGTTAGTTGGTTCATCCGAAATGGCCTTTGCGGCTTGCGTTTCCCGCCGGCAACGAAGCGCGGTGAAAACACGGCATACGGTGCCGACGGCCCGCCGCCTTATCACCCCTGCTTCCCGGAAAGCCTTATGGCACAAGGGTTTCGCGTTGGCTGGCCCGCCGCTTGCCTATGTCCTGGCACCGGCACCGCCACAAAGGCGAATGCCGAGATGCCGGAGCAACTGGCCGGCATCAGAACCAAAAAACGATACGGGGAATCTTGCCATGCCTGCCGCACGCCATTTCGCGCTGACGCACTGGAACGCTGGTCACGCCGCATCCGCCCGCATGGGCGGCAGCGTGCCGTTCCGTTGCCTGACCCGCGCAGGCCATGCGCATCACGTAGCGCGTTGCATGCACGCTTCGGCCGAACGCCGGCTGGAGGCGCGCAGCCCGCAGGGCGTGTGCGGCGGTCCCGGGCGCTGGCCCTTCCATGCATGTGCTATCTGCGCGCCGCCGTGTTGTCGTAATTGCCGGCGCTGAGATCTCAGGCCGGCCCCACCCTTGAACCGATTTTCCGCAGCCTGCAGTGAACGTTCACAAAACAGAGGAGTGAATCATGCAAAACCTGACCACCATGTTCAAGCAATTTATCCGCGACGAAGAAGGCGTGACGGCCATCGAATACGGCCTGATCGCGGCCCTGATTGCGGTCGTCATCATCGCCGCAGTCAAGCTCGTCGGCTCGGAGTTGGACAAGACCTTCGACAAGATCGGCTCGGAACTCCAGACCGCCAACGGCTGATAAGCACGCAACGGGTGTACGCATAACCGTCTTTACGGGCATGCGTACGCCTTGCGGTACGAACCTCATCAGTGACACAGGAGACGCCATGTCCTCGAAGTTCAACATGATCGTAAAGGACCTGTTGCAAGACGACCAAGGCGTCTCCTCTATCGAATACGCACTGCTCGGCATGCTGATTGCGGTGGCCATCATCGGATCGGTGTTCAAGGTCAGCGGCGCAGTGAAAGAAATGTACGAGCTGATCGCCACTAGCATGCCATGAGGCATTCGCCTAGCAATTCTCTGACAACTCGCCCCCAACCTTCAAGCCGATACGCCATGCAAGCCGCCACCGCACTCGCCTCCCTCGTAGACCCTGCCACGATCGGCATCGTGCTGACCGCCGCGGCCATCGACCTGGACCGGCGCCGCATTCCCAACTGGCTGACGTTCGGCGCCTGGATCGCCGCGCTGCCAGTGCAGATGACCATTCATGGCCTCACCACCGGCTCGCTCGCATGGCTGTATGGCTGGCTGGTGGGCCTGGCCCTGTTTCTGCCCTTCTACCTGCTGCGCGGCATGGCCGCCGGCGACGTCAAGCTGCTGGCAGCCGTGGGCGCCTGGCTTGGCGCGGCCATGGTCGTTAACGTTGCACTTGCGACCTGCGTGATAGGTGGCGTGTGGGCGCTGGTGCAGCTTCTCATCACCAGACAAACGCTGGTGACCTTCTCAAGGGTGAGCTACATGCTCAGCGTGGCGATCCAACGCCGTGCGAGGCCGGTTCAGCCTGAAGCTGAAGCATCCGCTGGCTCGATACCCTACGGCGTCGCCATCGCCGCTGGCACGCTTGCAATGCTCTTTGCCGGCACATGAAAACCAATACGACAGCGCAGCAGCACGACGCGCCTTGAAGCGCCAGGACACCAGATCAGCAAACGGGGGGAAGGCAATGAATGAGTACCACGACACGGATCTCGCCACGCGGCACATCGAACCCGTCGCGACAGCCAGGAATACCCCCGACCACGGCACGGTGCCTCCGTCCCCCTGGCACGTCCTGCCTCGCACCATCGCCGACACCGGCCTGGAAGTGGCATTGCTGCTGAGCCTGCTGATGAAGGCCGCTTACCAGCACCGCACCGTCACGCTGGCTGTGCTGACTGACACGCTGAAACTGCCGGGCACCGTGGTCAACGAGGTCGCCGCCGTTGCGGTACGCGAGCGACTGCTGGAGATCGCCCACCGTGGCGCCAGCGACCTGGACGTTCGCTTCCGGCTGACGGACGCCGGCTATGCCCGCGCGGCCGAAGCCTCGGCGCGCTGCAGCTACGTCGGCGCCGCGCCGGTCACGCTGGATGCTTACGTCCAGGCGGTGAAGCGCCACTCCGTCGGCCAGGCATCGGTGACCAAGGCCGACGTCACCGCGGCCTTCCATGACCTGGTGATCCCGGCCCACCTGCTGGATGCCATCGGCATGTCGCTGAATACCTGCCGGGCCCTGATGATCTACGGGCCCGCCGGCAGCGGCAAGACCTACCTGGCGCAGCGCCTGGGAATGCTGCTGCCGGGCGCGGTGCCGGTGCCGCATGCCATTACCGTGGCCGGTGAAATCATCCAGGTATTCGACCCGCTGGTCCATGTTCCCTGCGATGACAGCGAAGGCTCGCTGGCACGCCGTTCGCTGGACCGCCGCTGGATCCTCTGCCACCGCCCGGTGGTGCTGTCCGGCGGAGAGCTGACGCTGTCCATGCTGGACCTGCGCCACGACCCCGTCGCCGGCTTCTACCAGGCGCCGCCGCACATGAAGGCGAACAACGGCATCTACATCATCGACGACCTGGGCCGCCAGCTGGTTGGCGTCACCGACCTGCTGAACCGCTGGATCGTGCCGCTGGACCGCAACGTCGACATGTTCACGCTGCAGACAGGCGTGCGCTTCTCTGTGCCGTTCGACGTCTGGCCGGTGTTCTCGAGCAACCTTGAACCGGCGGCCCTCGGCGACGATGCCTTCCTGCGCCGGCTCGGCAGCAAGCTCTACGTGGGTGCGCTGTCGGTGGACGACTATCGCGAGGTGTACCAGCGCACGGCCGCCGAATACGGACTGGCCAGCAGTGAAGCCGTGTTCGACTTCCTTGTCGACAGCCTGCACTACGCCAGCGATACGCCCCTGTTCGCCTGCATCCCGCGAGACCTGCTGCGCCTGGTGGCCTCCGGCGTGCACTACCACGGCGCCGCGCCCCAAGTTACCGAGGAAGGTCTGGTGGCGGCCTGGCAGGGCTACTACGGGCTACGCACTTCGCCCGAAGGAATGCCAAAGGCAGGTAGCGCCCGCCGCTGGTCAGACAACCATCGCGCCGCGAGCTGAACGGTAGCAGCCAACGCGGACACCATTCGGAATTTCTGGGGAGAGTCATCATGAAAAACATGCGCGCAATCCTGATGCTGCTGATTGCCCTGGTCGCCGGCGTGGCGGCAGTGGTGTCGGCGTCGCGATGGCTGGTGCAGCAGTCATCGAGCTCAGTCAGGCAAGTGGTGGTCGCCGCCAACGACCTGAACCTGGGGCAACCGCTCAACGGCAGCCAGCTGCAGCTGGTCAGTTGGCCGGCAGGCAGCGTTCCGCCCGGTTCATTCCAGGACCTGAAAGCACTGGAGGGCCGCGTGATCCGCACCAGCCTCCAGCGCGGCGAGCCGGTCCTCGATGCCAAGCTGGCGCCGATCGGCACCAAGGGCGGACTGTCCGCGGTCATCAATGACGGCAAGCGCGCAATCACGGTTCGCGTCAACGACGTGGTGGGTGTTGCCGGCTTCGCGCTGCCGGGCAACTACGTCGACGTGATCGTCAACACGAATGAAGAAGCGCGCAACGCCCAGAACAGCAACATCTCCAAGATCGTGCTGGAGAAGATCCTGGTGCTGGCGGTAGCGCAACAGGTCAGCCGTGACGACACCCAGCCCAAGGTGGTGAATGCCGTCACGCTGGAAGTGACGCCCGAGCAGGCCGAGAAGCTCGACGTGGCCCGCAGTGTCGGCACGCTGTCGCTGGTGCTGCGCAACCAGATGGACGTCGCGGACATCAACACTGGCGGCGCCACCAAGGGCACGCTGCTGGGCAAGACACCCGAAGCGCCGGCCGTCAAGGTCGTGACCCAGACGGCCACACGCACCGTGGTGAAAACCCGCACGGTCGCAGCGCAGCCCGCGCGTGGCAACTGCATCGGCGTGCTGGCAGGCATGCAGGGCGGCGTCGAATGCTTCTGACCGCGTCTCGCACGACGTTCAACGAATTCTGATCTGCATCACCGCTTCTCCGGGGGGAGATTCAAAATGAACCAGAAAAGATCCGACGCCGCAGGCGGCACCCGTACCCTGGTGCTTGCCGCCATCCTCTTCACCCCGCTGGCCGCCGCGGCGCAGGCCGCCATGGAGGCGGGCATCGTGACCAAGGCCACTGCGCCGGCCGCCGCCAAGGCACCCGCGGCACCGATGCAGATGACCATCAGCATGACGCCAGGCGCCCCGACCACGGTGGCCCAGAGCTCGGCGCAGGCACCCGCGCCGGCCGCCGACGCGCGCGGCCCCAACTGCGTCGGCGCGATCCGCAGCGAATCCAGCGTGATGGTGCCGGTCGGCAAGTCGCAGCTGATCTCGCTGCAGGAGCCGGTGCGCAACCGCACGCTGGGCAATCCCAATGTCGTGCAGGCGACCATGGTGTCGCCCCAGACGCTCTACGTGCTGGGCCGCAGCGTGGGCACGACAAACATGATCGTGCAAGGGCGCAGCGGCGCCTGCACCATCATCAACGTCGTGGTCAATGCCGATGCCGGCGGCCTGCAGACGTCTCTCGCCCAGCTCCTGCCTGGGGAGCCTGGCATCCGGGTGATGACCGCTGCCGATAACCTCGTGCTGACCGGCAGCGTCACCAATGCCCAGTCGGCCCAGCAGGCGATGGACATTGCCCAGGCGTATGCCAACGCGGCACAAGGCACCGACGGCAAGAACGGGGACAAGAAAGGCGGCGTGCTCAACATGCTGTCCGTCGACAGCCCGCAGCAGGTGATGCTGGAAGTGAAGGTGGCCGAGGTATCCAAGACGCTGCTCAACCAGCTGGGTTCCGCGGTCAACCTGCAGGGCGGCTTCGGCTCCTGGACAGGTGGTGTGGTGACGTCGCTGCTGACCGGCGCTTCGGGGGCAATCTTCGGCAGCAAGGCCAACAACCTGCCGTTCGAATTCGCCATCGACGCGCAGAAGAACGACAGCCTGGTCAAGATCCTGGCCGAGCCCAACCTGGTCACCATCAGCGGCCAGGAGGCCAGCTTCCTCGCCGGCGGCAAGATCTATATCCCGGTGGCGCAGGCCAATGTGCTGAACGGGGCAGGCACGGTCACGCTGCAGGAAGAAGAGTTCGGCGTGGGTCTGAAGTTCACGCCCACCGTGCTGGCAAACGGCCGCATCCACCTGAAGGTGTCGCCGGAAGTGTCCGAGCTGTCGCCCACGGGTGCCACGATCCGCGGCGGCACGCTGGCCGGACAGACCATCCTGCCGGTCATCACCACCCGCCGCGCCTCCACCACCGTGCAGATGCGCGATGGCGAAAGCTTCGCCATCGGCGGGCTGCTGACCGACAGCGCGCGCGGCTCGCTCAAGGCGCTGCCGGGTGCGGGCGAGGTGCCGGTTCTGGGCACGCTGTTCCGCAGCACGCAGTACCAGCAGGACCTGACCGAACTGGTGTTCGTCATCACGCCGCGCCTGGTCAAGCCGATGCAGTCCAACAACTACCCGCTGCCGACTGACAGCTTCTCCACGCCAAATCCGCTGTCGCTGTACTTCATGGGCAATATGGAAGGCAGTGGCAAGCCCGCGCCGCAGCCCGCGCCGGCCCCCTCGCAGCCTGCCGCGCCGGCCGCCGCACCTGTCACGCCGCCGACGGCGCCACGCAGCGAGGGCACGCCCACGTCGGTCTCGATGGTGCCGACGGGCCGCCCGCTGGACCCCCCGGCAACTGCCGGATCGTCAGGAGCGCAGGCAGCCGCGACCGCGATGCCTCGGAGCTCCGGCGCGCCGGAACCGGCCCAACCAGCTGCTCGCAATATCGCCGCCGCACCACCTGCCGAGGACACCGCCGCGCGCATCGCCCGCATCGAAGCCACCGCCGCGCGCCTGGCACAGGCACGAGCCACCGGCACCGCCGCGGGCGGCAACTGAACCGCCGCGCCCACAGGAGAACGATCATGAGCAAGAAGCCCAACCTTTCGCGCGGCGCCACCACGCTGGTGCTCGGCAGCCTGGCCTGCCTCACGCTGTCGGCCTGCATGACCTCGACGCCGGTGTGGGACGGCCAGCGCGGCGTCGCACTCGCCACGGTCACGCAAATGCAGATCATTAATCCCGATGCGCCTGCGGGGCTGCCCACTGTCACGGGTGCGGACGGCAAGACCGCGGTGGCTGCGATGAGGAACTTCGACCGTTCGCTGGCCAACGGCACGCAAGGCAGCTCGCCCTCCATGACGATCGACTTCGGCGCCAGCGGCTACGGCGGCGTCGGCATGTCAGGTGGCGGGTCGCGCTGATCCGAGCAAACCACGGAGAGCCGATATGTCACGCCCTACCACCTACCGGGGCCGACGGACGACCTGGCGCAAGCGGCAGCGTGGCGCAATCGCCATCATCGTCGGTCTGTCGCTGGCCGTTCTGATTGGCTTCGTCGGGCTGGCGCTCGACCTGGGCAAGCTCTATGTGACCAAGAGCGAGCTGCAGAACAGCGTCGATGCCTGCGCGCTGGCCGCCGCGCGCGACGTCACGGGGGCCACACCCCTGCTCGTGTCGGAGGCGGCGGGCCTCGCCACCGGCACGAGCAATGCTGCCATGTTCCAGAACGAGGCAGTGAAAATGGTCAAGGATCTCAATGTCTCGTACAGCGACAACGCTGACGGCACCTACTACACCAAGGACAGCGTGCCATACGCGCTGGACAAGGTGAAGTACGTCAAGTGCACCGCCGAGCGCACGGATATTGCCCACTGGTTCATCCAGATCCTTAACCTGCTGCCCGGCATCGACATCCAGCCCAGTACCGTGAACGCAATGGCCGTGGCCACCACAACCAGCGCGCAGACAGCCTGTGCCATCCCGGTCTATATCTGCACGCCGCCCACCTCGAATCCCCCAAAGACTGCGTACAACAAGGGCGATTGGATCAAATCCAAGGTCGATCCGAAGGATCCGTATGGCCCCGGCAGTTTTGGCTGGGCTGACCTGTCGCCTCCGGGAGGTGGTGCTTCCGAGCTGGCGGGCCTGCTTGCCGGAAGCGGACAGTGCGACCTGCCGGCAGTGGGTTCCAAAGTTGGTGAACCAGGCGATATCGCGTCGCTGATCGCGGCGTGGAATACCCGCTTCGGCATCTATACCGGCTCTTACAAGGGCCCGACTGACGGGACGCCGGACTTTACCGGCTATGCCTACAGCGTCACCACATGGAATCCGCCGAACGGCGGCAACGCCTACGCCGACTTCATCCAGAAGCGAGGAGCCAACGCGCCATACCAGACGGACGCGAATAGCGGCTTGACCACCAAGGGCACGGAATCGACACAGGCGGTGCACAAGGCCGGCGCTGACCGCAGGCTGGTTCATGTACCGATGGTGGATTGCACCGAATTCGCCTCGACCAAGCTGGCCAAGGTGGTCTCCTGGAACTGCATGCTGATGGTGCAGCCAATGCAGGAGCCCAGCGCAAAGGATGTGGTTAACCTCGAATATCTGGGCAATTCGAACGACCCCACCAGCCCTTGCGCAACACAGGGTGTGCCTGGCTCCGATACGGGTTCTGGTCCCCGCGTGCCGGTGCTGGTGCAATAGGAGCGAATCATGGAGCGATGCAGACAGCGCAGGCGCAGTCAGCACAATCGGCGCAATCGGCGCGGAGTGGTCGCTGTGGAATTCGCAATGGTCCTGGTGCCGTTGCTTCTGCTGGTGAGCGGGGTTGCGGAGTACGGCCGCGCCATCTACCAGTACAACGCCCTGACCAAGGCCACGCGCGACGCCGCACGCTTCCTGTCGCAGTATGCGCCCAGCGAGCCTAACTATCCGGTGGCGCAGGCAAAGTGCATGGCCGTCTATGGCAAGACGGTCTGCGAAGGCGACGTATTGGTGAAAGGCCTCAGCACCTCGATGGTGGTCGTCTGCGACCGTGTCGACGCAAGCGGCTGTGGCGGCAAGCAGTTCGCCAACGTCCCCATCTACGAGGACGGCGACAGTTCGGGCGTGCAGGCGGGCACCATCAACCTGGTCGAGGTAAAGATATCGGGTTATGCATATTCGCCAATCCAGACCTACATCAAGGTCGGCAACCTCGCGTTCTCCGATATCGCGACAGTGATGAGGCAAGTGCTATGACTTCGCTTCGAGCCACCCGCTTGTGTCGGCAAGAGGCCGGCGCCACCGCGATCGAGTTCGCCATCGTTGCCAGCATTTTCTTCATGCTGCTGATCGGCATTGCCGAATTCTCGCGCGTGCTGTTCTACTGGAATACCGCTGGCGAGGCGACCCGGCTGGGCGCACGCATCGCCGCAGTGTGCGACGCCAAGGACGCGACCATCAAGGAGAGGATGACCAAGCTGATGCCGAAGCTACAGGCCACCAATATCCAGATCGGCTACGAGCCAAGCGGCTGCGACGCCGACGCCGACGCTGCCCGCAGCACGTGCCGCTCGGTCACCGTCAGCGTGGCCAACGTCTCGGTCAAGACCTTTATTCCGGTCGTGCCAATCACGCTGGCCATGCCTTCGTTCACGACTACGCTGCCGCGGGAAAGCCTGAACTCCTCAACCGGCGGCAAGATCTGCAATTAGCACGCATAACCAGGAGCACACCATGCTCAGAATTCTGATCGTTTCCGAGGATGCTGAAAGGTTGGGCGAGCTTTCGCGTATGGCGGATGCCTGTGGAACCTTCCAGATCATGCGGCTGCAGGATGCTCCCGCCGCGCTGTGCACGCATGGCAGCCACCTGCGCAGCGCGGATGCGATCATCCTCGACCAGGACTTCCGCGCTGGCACGCAGATGCTCGGCATCGAAGCCTTGCGCCAGCAGCATCCCGACCTGCCCTGCATCCTGGTGACGTCGGCGCAGCAGCCGGATGTCCTGATCCGGGCACTGCGTGCCGGAGTGCGCGACATCCTGCCGTGGCCGCTCGACAAGGGCCAACTGAGCGAGGCGCTCGGGCGGCTGGAGTCAAACCACGTGCCCAGGGAGCGCAACGAAGCACGCGTGATCTCGCTGGTTTCATGCAAGGGCGGTGCCGGCACCAGCTTTATCGCCGGCAACCTGGCCTACACCCTGAGCGCCTGCGAGCGCAAGCGGGTGCTGCTGATCGACCTGAACACCCAGTTCAGCGACACCGCCTTCCTGATCACCGACAAGACGCCGCCAGCAACCTTGCCGGACGTGTGCTCGCAGCTGGAACGCATGGACGATACCTTCCTCGATGCCTGCATGACCCGCGTCGATGAGGGATTCGACATCCTGGCCGGTGCTGTCGACCCGATCAAGGCCAACGAGGTCCGCAAGGACAGGATCGACCATATCCTTTCGGTGGTCAGCCCGCGCTACGATTTCATCCTGATCGACATCGGGCAGTCGGTCACCCCACTGTCGCTTGCGGCCTTCGACCGCAGCCACAGCATCTGCGTGACCGTGCAGCCCAGCATCCCCTATGTCCGCACCGGCAAGCGGCTGCTGGATATCCTGCGCGCGCTGCACTACACCGAGGACAAGATCCGCATCCTGCTGAACCGCCAGGGCCGCCGCGACGAGTTGCCGCGTGCCAAGCTGGAGGAAGTCTTCGGCATGAAGATCTTCCACGCGTTGCCCGATGATCCTGTCGTGGTGGATGAGTCGATCGGCCACGGCGTTCCCGTTCTCAAGGAACAGAAGCGCAGCGCCATCGCCAAGTCGCTGCTGTCTCTCGGCGCCACGCTTGCCGCGGGTACTGGTACCGAGCGGCGGGCGCAGCCGCCCAAGCCGTCCCTGGCCAGGCTCTTCCTGCGCCCGAAGTCGACCGCCGCCTGAACCGCCTGAACCGCATCACGAACCGGAGTCCATCATGTCGATCCGCGAACAGCTTTCCCTGCCGGAACACCCGCCGCTGCAAATGAACGGCCATGCCGCGCCCGCCCGCAGCCATGGCACCACGCAGGCCTACCGGAATTTCAAGAAGACCGTCCACGACGCGGTGCTGGACCGGGTCGAACTCGAGCGTCTCGCGCGCTATCCGCTGGAGCAGGTGAAGACGGAGATCGGGGTGCTGATCGACGCCATCATCGATGAAGAGCGCATCCTGATCAATGATACGGAACGCCGCCAGATGACGTCGGACATCTATGACGAGATGTTCGGCTTCGGCCCGCTCGAGCCGCTGCTGCAGGATCCGACCGTGTCCGACATTCTGGTCAACACGGCTAAGCAGACCTATGTCGAGCGGCGCGGCAAGCTGGAACTCACCGATATCGGCTTCTACGATGATGCCCATCTGATGAAGGTCATCGAGAAGATCGTGTCGCGCGTAGGGCGCCGCATCGACGAGACCAGTCCGATGGTCGACGCGCGCCTGCCCGATGGTTCGCGCGTCAATGCCATCATCCCGCCCTCGGCGATCGACGGGCCACTGCTGTCGATCCGCCGCTTCGCGGTCAATCCGCTGCAGGTTTCAGACCTGGTGAACCTGAGGAGCCTGACGCCGCCGATGGCCCAGATGCTGCAGGCGCTGGCGCATGCCAAGGTCAACGTGCTGGTCTCGGGCGGCACCGGCAGCGGCAAGACCACGCTGCTGAACATCCTGTCCGGCTTCATCCCGGAGGACGAGCGCGTGGTCACGATCGAGGACGCGGCCGAACTGCAGTTGCGTCAGCCTCATGTGCTGCGCCTCGAAACCCGCCCGCCGAACATCGAAGGCAAGGGCGAGATCACGCAGCGCTCGCTGGTGCGCAACGCACTGCGCATGCGCCCGGACCGCATCATCCTGGGCGAGGTGCGCGGCGGCGAGGCGCTGGACATGCTCAACGCGATGAACACCGGGCATGAGGGGTCGCTGACGACCATCCACGCCAATACCCCGCGCGACGCGCTGACGCGCCTGGAGAACATGGTCAGCATGGCAGGCCTGACCATGCCGGCCAAGGCAATTCGCCAGCAGATCTCTTCAGCCATCACCGTGATCGTCCAGGCCGCACGCATGACCGACGGGCGACGCAAGATCATCAGCATCTCGGAGATTACCGGCATGGAAGGCGAAATCATCAACATGCAGGAGATATTTACCTTCCAGCGCTCCGGCGTGGACAAGGACGGCACCGTGCGCGGCCATTTCCGCGCCACCGGGGTGTACCCCAAGTTTGCCGAGCGGCTGCGCGTGTTCGGCGTGGGCCTGCCCGATGAAACCTACGATCCGGCGCATCGCTATGAAGTGTGATCCGCGCCACCGACGCGGCACATTCTCTCGGGGGAGACACATATGAGCACGATCTTCTATGCCTTCGGCATCATGCTGTTCGCGGCGGTGGTGCTCTGCATCGAAGGCCTCTATCTCTGGTGGAACAACTACCACGGCCCCGCCGCCAAGCGTATCGACGCACGGCTGCGTGCGTTGTCCGCGGGCGGACATGTCAGTGCCGAACGCCTGTCGATCCTGAAGAAGCGGCTGCTCAGCGATTCTCCCCGGATGCAGCAGTGGCTGATGCGGTTGCCGCGCATCGGCTCGGTGGACCGCTGGCTGGAGCAGTCCGGCAGCTCCTGGTCGGTGTCGCAACTGCTGGGCTACTGCGCGCTTGTGGTGCTGTGCACGGTGGCACTGATCCCGCTGGTGCCGGTGCCGATGCCTGTGGTGCTGGCCATTGCCGTCGTGGCCGGGCTGCTGCCGGTGCTGCACGTAATGCGGCTTCGGGTCAAGCGCCTCCAGCAGATGGAAAAGCAACTGCCGGACGCCGTCGACATGATCAGCCGCTCGCTGCGCGCCGGGCATTCGTTCAGCGGTGCGCTGGGCATGGTCGGCCAGGAGATCAAGGCCCCGATCGGCCCTGAGTTCCGCACCACGTTCGAAGAGATCAACTATGGCGTTGCGCTGGACGAAGCCATGACCAACCTGGCAATCCGTGTGCCGGTGGGTGACCTGCGCTACTTTGTCATCGCCGTGCTGATCCAGCGCGAAAGCGGCGGCAACCTGGCCGAGATCCTCGACACCATCGCCAACATGGTGCGCGAGCGGCTGAAGCTGTTCGACAAGATTCGCGTGCTTTCTGCCGAAGGGCGCTTGTCCGCCTGGATCCTCGGCCTGCTGCCGTTCGCGACTGGCGGCATGATCATGGTGGTCAACCCCGGCTTCATGAAGGTGCTGTGGGAAGACCCGATCGGCTGGCGCATGATCGGCGGCGCGCTGGTGTCGATGGTGTTCGGCGTGATATGGATGCGCAAGATCATCCGCATCCGTGTATGAGACAACAACAAGCCGCGGCGGCACAACGGTCCTGAGGGGAGTCAATCATGCAAGGCATCATCGGGGGTATTCCCGCCGAGCAGTTGGTCGTGCTCGCGCTGGTCTTCGTGGCGGCATTCGGCACAGTACTTGCCGTGATGTACGCGTTCTCACCAAACCGCATGCGCGGACGCGTGGAGCAGCTCGCCGGCCAGGCAGGCACGCCTTCCGCTCCCGGCCCACAGCAGGCCTGGACCGAGAGACTGGTGCGCTGGGCACAACCGGTGTCGCGGCTGTCCCTGCCCAAGGAAGGCTGGGAAAATTCACAGTTGCGCGTGCGCTTCACCAACGCCGGCTGGCGCAGCGCCAGTGCAGCACCGCTGTACTTTGGCGCCAAGACTGTGCTGGCGGTGGTGCTGCCAATGACCGGGCTGCTGGCGCTGAATGGCAGTCGGGTGGTCGACGACCAGTACACGATGTTGGCCCTGCTCGCGCTGCTGGGTGCGATCGGCTACTACCTGCCCAACGTCGTGCTGGCACGGAAGGTCACCGAGCGGCAGCGCAAGGTATTCGAGGAATTCCCCGACGTCATCGACCTGCTGACCGTGTGCGTGGAAGCCGGCCTCGGCCTGGACGCCGCGCTGATGCGCGTCGCCGACGAACTTGCACTGCGCTGCCCGGTAATGGCCGATGAATTGCAGCTGATGCTGCTGGAACTGCGCTCCGGCTTCTCCAAGGAAAAAGCGCTGTCCAACCTGTCGCTGCGCACCGGCGTGGAAGACGTCGACAAATTTGCCTCGATGCTGATCCAGGCCGACCGCTTCGGCACCAGCCTGGGCGAATCCCTGCGTGTGCTGTCGGACATGCTGCGCACCAAGCGCCGCATGCTCGCCGAGGAGCAGGCAGCCAAGATCGCGCTCAAGCTGCTGTTCCCGTTGATCTTCACCATCTTCCCCTCGCTGCTGCTGGTACTGCTGGGGCCGGCGTTTATCCAGATCTATCGCGTCCTGTTGCCAACCATGGCGGGACAAGGAGGATAGGACGCACGGGTAACCCTGAACGGTTCCCCCGGCTGTCTCCCGGTGCAACGCCGGCCAGACAGTCCCTTGCCCGGACCTGGTTCCGGGCTTTTTTGCTTCGGTGGCGGGCGTGCGAGCCAGGGACTTGACCGCGGCGCCAGGGTTCTTAAGAATGCCACTCACTGCCCCGCCGCCGGCGCGGCGGATGCAGCCAGACCCAATCGCCCCGGAGTCCCCATGAAACTACGCATCCTGAGCGACCTGCATATCGAGCACAACATGCCGCAAGAAGTGCCCGGCTGCGATGCCGACATCGTGGTGCTGGCGGGCGATATCGCCAACGGCCGCGACGGCATCGACTGGGCCGCGCGCACGTTCGCGCAGCCCGTCATCTATGTCCCCGGCAACCACGAGTATTACGAGAGCAATTTCGATGCGGTCGACCGGCAGATGGCCGAAGCCGCCGCGGAATATCCCGGCATGCATGTGCTCAACGGCGCCGTTGCGGAGTTCGACGGCGCCAGTGGCCGCGTGCGGATCGTGGGCACGACCTGGTGGACGGACTACACGCTGTTCGGCGCCGACCGGCGCGAGGATTCGATGCAGGCCTGCGAGGGCGTGATGCTGGACCACAGGCTGATCGAAGTCGGCGGCGGCGACGGCGACGGCAAGGCCCGCCATTTCATGCCGGAAGACGCGCTGGCGCGCCACGAGGCCGCTTCGGCCTGGCTGGCGGCGCAGCTGGCGCAACCCTTCAAAGGCAAGACCGTGGTGGTCACCCATCATGGCCCTGACCTGGGCAGTCTTGACCCGCGCTACTCGCATGACCTGGTCTCCGGCGGGTTCCTGTCACGCCGGCCCGACCTGGTGGCGCAGGCGGACCTGTGGATCCATGGCCATACCCACACCAGTTTCGACTATTGCATCGACGATTCGCGCGTGGTGTGCAATCCGCGGGGTTATGTCAGCCGGCGCACGGGCGAGCTGGAAAACAAGTGCTTCGACTGGTGCTACGTGGTGGAGGTATGACCGGCCCCCGCTAGTCGTCAGGCAGGCAATAACCCCAAAACAAAAACCCCCGCAGGCTCACACCCGCGGGGGTTTTCGTTCAAACAGCCTGCCAGCCTGGGTTGTCACACCCCACCGGCAGTCAGTCGGCACAAATTACATCATGCCTTCCATGCCGCCCATGCCGCCCATGCCGCCCGGCATTGCCGGAGCCGACTCTTCCTTCGGCGTTTCGGCAACTGCGCAGTCCGTGGTCAGCATCAGCGAAGCCACCGAAGCGGCGTTCTGCAGTGCGGTGCGGGTGACCTTGGTCGGGTCCAGCACGCCCATTTCGACCAGGTCGCCGTACTCGCCCGAAGCCGCGTTGTAGCCGTAGTTGCCCTTGCCTTCGAT
>NZ_AUFE01000007.1 GCF_000426345.1 Cupriavidus phytohabitans
TGACGCCGGCACCGGCCACTGCCAGTGTCGGACCAAACAAGTCCTCGCCGACCACAGTGCGTCCATCCTTCCCCTTGCGCGCAAGCACCGGCGCCAGGGCCGCCTCAATGTTGTTCCATGGCATCCGGGTCGCCAGCACTGCGAGCGGATGCCGTAGATCAATCATCCCGTCCAAGCGGCTGCGAAAGAAGTCCGGTGTGCTCATCAGCAAGGCCCTCAAATCTCCCAGGATTTAAATCAGATTCCTATTCGATCTGGGAGTTCTGCACGCAGCACAATTCTTCCGACGCCTTGCTGCGCCTTACCCTTCAACATTCTGCAGGCCGGACTCTCTACCGTGCCGGAAATCGAGAAATTTGCGGTCAGTCCATTCGCCGCCAGACCTGCCATGGCTGTGCTGAGTGGCACCGTCAGAGGCTGCGCCGGCGTGCTTGCTGCCTCGTTGCTGGCGTTGTCGTCGCCCCCGCCGCCGCAACCGCCGAGAAAGAATGAAATTGCAAGCACAAGAAGGAATCTCTTGGACATCGCAGTCTCCTCGCCGAAGTGTCCCGGATTCGAAACTTGTCTTGGCATGCGACCCGGCGGAACGGGTAGGACATGGCGCAAACCGCAATCTTTCCATACCCGCAACCCATGCAAAATGCCCTGCTGTCGGCAGGCTTGGCGCGCGAGGTCGTCACCTCAATTAAGCTGCAACAAAGATACCAACACTGCCGGATGTGTTGTTTTTATTATGTTCTGGCAGACCTATAGATTCGACGCGCTGGTGAAATCGGTGCAACCTGTTTCGTTCAGGATACAGTCCGGAAGCTGTTGTCGACCCAAAGAGGCATTCGAGGCAACGCGGTAAACGGCGAAAGTCCGGTGCGGATTCAACCGGCGCGCGCGATTCCATCAATACGTTGCAACCACCGGTTGAATCCGCAGCCGAACTCCTGCCACTCTTCAAGGTAACAAGACAGCCCGTCCCTTGATGCGTCCTTCCCGCAGTCGCTGATATACGTCGACGGCGCTCTCGAGGGGGCAGGTCTCCACATCGGCGTGGATTCTGCCGGTTTCGGCGAGAGCAATCACTTCCATCAGCTCGCTTCGTGATCCCCAATACGGAATGCTCACCTGACAGCCATAAGGCGGGCGGTTGGGAGAATAGTGAAGCGTCCCGCCGGCGAGTCCTACCACGGTGATTCGGCTCGCGCGGCCGACGACGCGGCAGCAAAGATCGATGGTCGACTGTGCGCCGACGAAATCGAGGGCCACGGCTACGCCACGCCCGCCGACCAGGTCGAGAATCTCTTCGGCAGCGCGGTGCCCATCCCGGGTGTTGATCGTGTGTGTGGCTCCCAGCGCGCGCGCATGAGCCAGCCTGGCGTCGTCGATGTCACCGGCAATGATCTTCACTGCTGCCATGGCCCGCAGGATCTGCAATGCCATGTGGCCGAGTCCACCAATGCCGAGGACCAGGATGCTCGCATCTGGTGTCAACAGGGGCAGTGCCGCCTTGATCGCATGATAGGGAGTGAGCGCCGCATCGCTGAGCGGCGCAGCTTCTGCCGGATCGAGCGTGCCCAGCGGCACCAGCAGGCGCGCGGACGGAACGATCATGTATTCGGCCATGCCGCCATCGAGGCCCAGGCCTCCACCTACTGCAGGGCTCCTCGCATGGCCTTCGCAGTAGTTTTCGGCCGAGGTCTGGCAGGTGCGGCAAACGCCGCAGCCCCAGGCGCAGGCGGACCTGGCAAGATCCGTCGGTGGTTCACGCTACCGCGTGGGTCTTGAATTGAACCGACTAGAGGCAATGGGAGTCATTGCTCTGTCGCGCGGACGAATCAAGATCCAGCGCGCGCATATTGAGCGCCGCTCCAGGGGGCGTTCGTAGTGCCTCGCCCGCTGATAGGGTTGAATATTGAGGGTTCGCTGACGTTCGAGCGTTGTCACCGTGCCCGATTCGCGCAGAAGCCGCCTTATTGCTGAATGGCCGAAGGCCTTATTCCTTCCTAAGCAAATCATCGGAATTCGGCGATGAACCAAAAAAATGCCCGCCGTGATTAACGGCGGGCATTTCCTGGCAACGAAAGCGGTGGCGACGCGCCGGGGTTATTCCAGCTTCGCCCCCGAGCGCTCGACGATATCCTTCCACTTCCTGTAGTCAGCCTGCACCAGTTCGGAGAACTCCCTGGTCGTCATCAGCTTGGCTTCGGCGCCTTGCTCCTGGATCGCCTGGATCATCGCCGGCGTGGCGAGGACCTTGTTCACTTCGGCATGGATGCGTTTGACCACTTCGGGCGGTGTCCTGGCCGGGGCGAACAGGCCGTACCAGGTGCTGACGTCCACCTGCTTGTAGCCGCTTTCCGCCACGGTGGGCACGTCGGGCAGCGATGTGCTGCGCGTGGCCGAGGTCACGGCCAGCGCGCGCAGCTTGCCCGCCTTGACCTGTGCCAGCGCCGACGGCACCGAGGCCACCATCAGGTCCACGTTGCCGGCCAGCGCGTCCATCATCGCCGCGTTGGAGCCCTTGTAGGGCACGTGCAGCAGCTTGATCCCCGCCGCATGGCTGAAGATCTCGGCGGCCAGGTGGATGGTGGTGCCGTTGCCCGGCGAGCCATACTTGACCGCGCCCGGCGCGCTGCGCGCGGCGGTGACCACATCGGCCAGCGTCTTGAAGCGCGAACTGGCCGACGTGACGATCACAATCGGCGTGTAGGCGACATGGCTGATCGCGACCAGGTCGCGGTTCGGCACATAGTTGACCGACTTGTACAGCCACGGCGCGACCACCAGGTTGTCCTTCTGGCCCATCACCAGCTCGTAGCCGGTCGGTGCTGCCCGGACCGCCTCGGCGATGCCGAGCGTGCCGCCCGCGCCGGGCTTGTTGTCCGGCACGAAATTCCACTTGGTGGCCTGGCCGACCTGCGTCGCCACCAGGCGGGACAGGATGTCCGTGCCACCGCCGGGCGGGAACGGAATCACCAGCCGGATCGGCTTGGTCGGAAAGGTGGCCGGGGTTTGCGCGTGGGCGCTCGTCAGTCCGCATGCCACCAGCAGGGCGGCAAAGAGGGCCTTCAACATCTTGTTTCTCCTCGATCGAAATCTTGCAGGGCGGACCCTGGCTTGCTGCCTGTGAACCTGGCGGATTGCGGCGGTGTCGGGCACTGGAACGGCCCGGAACGGATGGCGGGGAACGTCTGGATCGTGCGGTGGCGAGGCAAGCGCAGGGTGTCGGACCTGGTCGCGAAGGCACATTTTCGCATATTAGGTATGCGTTGGCCCGATATCGCCTGCGGGGAGCAGGGCTGTCGCGTCGGCGCGCTCAGCCGGCCAGCGCGCGGCAGAGCGATTGCAGGTCGCTGAGGATCAGGTGAGGGCGTGCGCCGCCGCGTTGCCATTGCGCGGTGTGGGGGCTGTCCGGGCGTACCAGCCAGGCGGCCTGCAGTCCCGCATCGAGTGCGCCAACGACGTCGAGATCGGGATCGTCGCCCACATGCAGCATTTCTTCCGGCGGTGTATCGACCGCCGCGGCCGCCGCATGGAAGATCGCCGCCGCGGGCTTGGCCGTGCCGAACGTCCCGGCGCTGAGCGCCGCGCGGAAGAAGTGATGGCCGCCGGTCACCTTCAGGTCGGCGTTGCCATTTGACACAGCCACCAGCGGGAAGCGTGCGCTGAGCCATTCCAGCGCGGGCAGCGCATCCTCGAAAAATTCGACCTGCTGCCGCGCGGCAAAGAAGGCGTCGTACGCGTCTTCGGCCAGGCTGGCATCTTCTCCGGCCATCTCCAGTGCCAGCAGGATCGAGCCGATGCGCAGCGCGCGGTAGTCATGCGCAAGATGCGGGTTCCCGCCTTCATAGCTCGCGCGCAGGTCGCGCAGCACCGCGGGCGAGGTCAGCACCCCGGCCGTCTTCGGCGCGTGCTGCAGCAGCCAGGCCAGCAGCGTCGCCTCGGCGCGGGCCACGGCGGGGCCGAACGGCCACAGGGTGTCGTCGAGATCGAAGGAGATGGCGGAGACCTTGGACAGGTGCATGGGGCGGAACGCTGCGGATTGGCGCGGGGGATGGGTCTGGTAGCTTACCACCGCGCAGGCCCGGTTTCGGATCCGCCAACGGTCCATGTGCCGGCCGGCGCGCGCCCGCCATGGCCGTGCGCGCATGCGTGGCTGCCTTCCAGGCAAGCGCTGGCTACTTGCCCTGCCGCTGATCCGGCTTGCGGCTTGCATCGCCCTGGTGTTGCCTGCGTGGGTCCTGGTTCTTGAAGCCGCCATAGCTGCTCTGGCCCGGATCGTCGCTGCGGCTCTTGATGTCGCTCGCATCGCGGTCGGTCCTGACGCCCGGGTTGGGCTGGGCCCCAGGCGCATTCCGCTGTTCCTTTTGCGTTGCCATATCGCTCTCCAGTGGGTTGGCCGGAACCGTAGGAGCTGCAACATCCATGCCGTGACGGGCAGGGCGCGCCGCGGACTCTGGCGGCGCTGTGCCGGAGGGGGTTGCGCCCAGCGTTTCGTGCTTTCATCTGAACATCTTGCCGCCCGTTGTAGAAATGGACGATCAGGTAAATGGCGTGTTCTAACATCTCTTTTCCCCGCGCTCCCACGGAGTGGCGCGAGGCGAACTTCCGCACGGACGGGGTGTCGTTAGCTACATAGCTTCAACCCGCAACGAACAGGACGACGCATGAATCTTGACCTCCTCCTCGATCATCCCTGGTTCGGCACGTGGACCGCCGCGCTGGTCGCCGTCATTGTCGCGCTGATCGCGCATCGCCTTGGCGGCCTGCTGCTGTTGCGCATTGCCCGCGCCACGCCGGTGCTGCATGCCATCGTGATCAAGGCGCGCGCGCCGGCCAAGGCGGTGCTGCCGCTGCTGGCATTGCAGACGGTGTGGCAGGCGGCGCCGGACGACCTGCGCTGGATCGACAACGTGCGGCATCTCAACGGACTGCTGATGATCATTGCCACGACCTGGCTGGCGGCGCGCATCATCGCGGGCTTTGCGCAAGGCGTGCTGGAACGGCACCCGGTCGACGTGGAGGACAACATGGGTGCGCGGCGCATCCACACGCAAACGCGGGTGCTGTCGCGCATCGCCATGTCGCTGGTGATCGTGATTGGCGCGTCGATGGTGCTGATGACCTTCCCGGGTGCGCGGCAGGTCGGCGCCAGCCTGCTGGCCTCGGCGGGCGTGGTCGGCCTGATCGCGGGCTTTGCCGCCAAGCCGGTGTTCAGCAACATGATTGCCGGCTTGCAGCTGGCGCTGACCCAGCCGATCCGGCTGGACGATGTGCTGATCGTCGAGGGCGAGTGGGGCCGCGTGGAGGAGATCACCGGCACTTACGTGGTGCTGCGGATCTGGGATGAGCGCCGCCTCATCATCCCGCTGCAGTATTTCATTGAGAAGCCGTTCCAGAACTGGACCCGCAGCAGCGCGCAGCTGATGGGCTCGGTGTTCTTCCACGTGGACTACGGCATGCCGCTGGCACCGCTGCGCAAGGAGCTGGAGCGCATCGTCCATGCGGCGCCCCAATGGGACCGGCGCTTCTTCAACCTGGTGGTGACCGACGCCACCGAACGCACCATGCAGCTGCGCGTGCTGTGCACCGCGGCGTCGTCCGGACTGGCGTGGGACCTGCGCTGTGTGGTGCGCGAGGGACTGATCGACTTCATGCAGCGCGAGTATCCGCAGTTCTTGCCTCGCCTTCGCATTGAAGGGGAGGGTGAGGGCAAGGGCGATGCCGCGGTTCGCGGCGCCGCCGTGCACATGGCGTGAAGCGGTGTGCCCGGCATCGCCCCTTGCCGCGCGGATCAGAAGTCCACCTTCTCTCCCGGCTGCGGCACGATCACGCGCGTGGCCGCGCCCGCGCCCAGCGCGGTGGTGAATTCTTCCGGCGTGCCGCGCAGCTGCGGTGAAGTCAGGTAGTGGATGGGGATCGCAAAGCGCGGCCGGACCATGTCGCGCATCGCGATCGCCGCGTCCTGCGGCCCCATGGTGAAGTGGCCGCCGATCGGGATCAGCACCAGATCGGGCTTGTAGCGGTCACCGATCAGCCGCATGTCGCCGAACAGGCCGGTATCGCCCATGTGCCAGACGCGGAAGCCGTTCTCCATCTCGACGATGTAGCCGACCGGTTCTCCGCCATAGTGTGTCTCGTCCTTGCCGGTGGCCGGGTTCTTCATCACCAGTTCCGACGAGTGCTCGGCATGTACCGCGGTGATCCTGGGTCCGGTCGGGCCGAATGGCATCACGGTGCCGCTCTTGCCAAAGCGCTGCACCAGCGTGGCCGGGACCATGCCGAGGCTGATCAGTGCCTGGCCCATGCCGCCTGCGTTGTAGATCGGCGCGTTATTGAGCTGCGCCAGTGCCGGGGCGTCGCCGAGGTGGTCGCTATGTGCGTGGGTCACCAGGATCAGGTCGACCTTGCCCAGCGAGGACAGCTGCTTGAAGCCTGCAGGCGTCTTCGGGTTGGTGGTCAGCCACGGATCGATGACGATGACCTTGCCACCCGGCGAGGTGATGCGGATCGCGGCCTGGCCGAGCCACAGGACTTCGGTCTTGCCGGCGGCGGCAGGGGTGGTGGCGGTGGGCGCCTGCGTGACCGCGGTGGGTGTCGGCGTGGACGTGCCGCAGGCGGCGAGCGTGGCGACGGCGGCGGTGAGTGCGACTGCGCGGAATCTGATCATGGTCATTCCTTCCGTGGCTGAGTCATGGGTCGAACCGTTCCACCCTGAGGTGTGCAGTCGGCAGCGTTGGTGCCGCAAGCGCGGCGCGTGACAGGCGAGGGCGGGGTGCCTGTCGCAGTATCGGCACGAGGGTGGTGAGTGTCAATGCGGCACGGCCCAGCCTCTGCCGCTGCGGCGCGGCTTAGCGGGCGAAGACGCCAAGCCCTTCATGATCGTAGTACTCCAGCCATACCCGGTCGCTGGCAAATGCCGCCCGGGAGATCGTGCCGGGGGTGGCGTTCTCGTTATGGAGCGTGAATGTAAAGACATCTCCATCCCAGTGCGTCAGCGGCAAGACCAGCGGCTTCGCGCCGAGCGTCATCACCAGCGCGCCACCCTGTTCGGCGACCAGAAGCGGGCCGTAGTAGTCGTTGTTGTAGGTGCCGGCATAGGTGGACAACGCCCGCGCGGGCAAGGCGTTTGCCGGCGGCGACTGGCCGACCAGCCTGCCTTCGGGCAGCAGCAAGGGCGCGAGGGCATCGGCAAAGATCGCGCCCCAGTCGCGGCGGAAGGCGCCGTACTGGACCAGGTCGAAGAACTGCGCATTCATCGTTTCCGGGATGCCGATGGGATAGCCGTTGGTCAGGGTGACGATGGCCAGGTTCAGCGACGGCACCGCTGTAAAGCTGGTGGCCGCGCCGACCGCGAACGCGCCGGAATGGTTGTAGTTGGTCAGCCCCAGCTCGGTCGTGCCGACATTGAAGCCGTAGCCGTAGTAGCTCGCCGGGCGGCCCTGGACAGGCGGGCTGCTTTGCATCTGCTGGGACAGCGCGGGCGCGAGCGCCGCGGCGTCGACGATGCGCTGGCCGGCAAACTCGCCTTTGGCCAGCACCATGATCAGCCATTTCGCCAGGTCGTTGACCGAGGCGCTGACCCCGCCGGCGGGCGACTGCGCATCGGGCATGGTGCCCATGCCTTGCACCCAGCTGCCATTGACCTTGACATGGCCGAGTGCGCGGTTGTCGCGCGCGGCAAAGTCGGCGTAGCGCGAGCTGGTGCGGGTCATGCCCAGCGGCTGGTAGATGGCCTGCTCGGACAGCGTGGCCCAGTCGATGCCGGCGGCGTTCGCCACCGCCTCGGCGGCGGCGGTCATGCCGAAGTTGGTGTACTCATAGACCGCGCGCAACGGATGCAACGGCAGGAAGCGCAGTCGCGTCAGCACCTCGCGGCGATCGTAGCCCATGTCTTCGAGCCGGTCGCCGGCGTGGTCGGGCAGGCCGGACCGATGCGCGTAGAGGTCGCCGATGGTGACGGCTTCGGTCGCTTCCGCATCGGACAGCGCGAACCATGGCAGGTGCTGGATCGCCGGGGTGTCCCAGCCGATGCTGCCGCGCCCCACCTGCCGCGCTACCACCGTGGCGCCGATGGACTTTGAAACCGAGGCCAGCTGGAACACGGTATCGGCGTCGACCGGTGCGGGATCAGTCACCAGCCGGCGGCCGAAGCCCCTGGCGTAAGCGGTTTGATTGCCACGCACCACGGCGATGGCCATGCCGGGTACTCCGGAGCTTGCCATCAGGTTGGCGGCCAGCGTGTCAACCTGGGCGATGGCGGCGGTGATCTGCGCTTCGGACACCGGGTTCGGCGGCGGCTCCGGATCGTCATCGCCGCCGCAGGCGGGCAGGGTCGGAACGAGGAGGCCGCTCAGCGCGGCTCCAAGGAAACGGCGACGCTCTTGCAGTTTGCCCACGACAGGTCTCCCGACGGCGGCGCTACGGCGCCTTTGGGATTTACTGTAGGCGATGGGCACGGGCAATGAATGCGAAGCGTCTCATGTACGCCCTGGCATCGGGGCGGGAGACTTGAGGCCTCACCGAGGGGTTCGGTGAGCGGGCGTGACAACCCGAACGAATTGATGGAGTTTGGTATGAATTGCGCGAGGAGAGGACTCGGTCACGCCGGCGCGACCCCGGCTGCGCTGGCAAGCGCAGCCCTTCTCGTCCTCACGAAAAGCGCTCAAGCGCTTTTCTTCCTGGGCGGAAAATGAAGAAGGCCTGCTCGCGCAGGCCTTCTTTGAATGCTGGTGCCCAGGAGAGGACTCGAACCTCCACAGTGTTGCCACCGCTAGGACCTGAACCTAGTGCGTCTACCAATTCCGCCACCTGGGCAAGGTGAGCGCCGCATTCTACATAAGGCGGCGGAATTTGCAAGCACGAATTGGCAGGAAAGCGGGTCCGATCAGAACGACGGCACCATCGCGCCCTTGAACTGCGCCTTCATGAACTGGCGCACGTCTTCCGACTGGTACGCGGCGACCAGCTTCTTGACCCATGGCTTGTCCTTGTCCTGCGTGCGCACCACGATGATGTTGGCGTACGGGCTGTGGATGTCTTCCAGTGCGATCGCATCCCTGCTCGGCTGCAGGCCGGCGGCCAGCGCGTAGTTGGTGTTGATCACGGCGGCGCCGACATCGGGCAGGGCGCGCGCCAGTTGCGCAGCGTCCAGTTCCACGATCTTCAGCTTCCTGGGGTTCTCGGCCACGTCCAGCGGCGTGGCGTTGTTGCCATTGGTGCCGGCCCCGGCCTTGAGCTTGATCACGCCCTGCGACTGCAGCAAGAGCAGCGCGCGGTTCTCATTGGACGGGTCGTTGGGCACGGCCACCTTGGCGCCCTGCGGCAGGTCCTTGGGCGACTTCAGGTTTTTCGAGTAGATGCCCAGCGGCGAGATATAGGTGTAGCCGACGCTCTGCATCTTGTAGCCACGCTGCTTGACCTGGCTGTCCAGGTAGGGCTGGTGCTGGAAGCTGTTGGCATCCAGGTCGCCGGCATCCAGCGCGGCGTTGGGCTGCACGTAGTCGTTGAATTCCACGACCTTGACGTTCAGGCCGTTGCGCTTGGCAACCTTCTGGACGACTTGCCAGACTTCGGCGTCCGGACCGCTGACGGTGCCGACGCGGATGGTCTGTTCCTGGGCCGAGGCGCTGCCGGCGGCGATAAAGCCGATTGCGGAGACGGCTACCGCCAGGCGTTTGATAAGGGACATGCTGCGCATGGGAGTTCTGTAGTGTTTTTTGGTTATGTGGCGAGTGAGACAGTTGCGCCCTGGCAGGGATCGCCTGCGCGGTGCGAGGTCACAGATTAACGCAATTGCGTCCAAACTGCGCAATATGGGCAGATCTGGCGTCTACTTCTTTTTCATATGCTTATGAATCCGAGCCTAAGAGAAATATCGGCATTAAATGTCGTGAGTCGAGGGTGAGGTCCAGCTGCATTAGGGCCGGCGCGCGGCCCAGTGTTGCTGGCGCTCATCGGGGTGCCGTTGGCAAACTCGCCCTGTCTACAACAAAGATCCGCTCCGGCATCTTCAAGTCACGCAGCGCAAGCATCTCCAGCGGCCCCTGGCCGACCTCCGTACGAAGCTGGTAGCGGATCGGATAGCTCATGTCAGCGGGTGCCGGCACGCTTGCCTCGCGCGCCGTCAGGCTGTCGGGGTTGCCGGAACGCGAGGGCTGTCTGGCTTCGGGCTCGTTCTCCGTCAAGCCTGCCCTAGGCGCCGCAGTGTCGGGGGCACCCTGCCACGTAAGCTGGAAGGTCGCGCTGTCGAGCGGCACGACGTGGGCACGCTCCAGCATGCGAACCCAGCCCCAGCGTCCATCAAATTCATAGTTCTTGCTGGTGCCCGCTTTTTCTGTCTGCCATTGCAGCAGGGTGCGCGGTTCCTGCAGGTTGTTCGCGGGCCAGGTCATGGACTGCCAGGACTCGCGCTGGTTGAAGTAGTGCAGCTTCTGGTTGTCCACGGTCAGCAGCGTGTCGGTCAGCCCGGGTGTGGGAATGGGCTTGAGCTGGAAGCGGTACATCGGATCGCCTTGCGCCAGCAGGTGGACGCCAATGCGCTGCAAGGTATTGATGACCTTGAGGAAACCTGCGTCCAACGATAGCGCTTGCGCGCTGCTCGCCACCGGCACCCATTGATCTCCCTTTCGTTCGAGGACGCCGGCAAGCTGGGAGCCGAGGAAGGCATTGATCAACCCTCCCTGCGGACGCAGGAATCGCGCCAGTTCCGCCAACGAGGCGTCATTGGCGGTATCGGCAAACGGATAGCGCCCCGCGAACGACCGGTTCCATTCCATCGCAATGCCTTGCTGCCAGTCGTCGTTCAGGCTGGCCTGGGCGGGTGCCATCACAGTCTGCATGGCCAGCGCTATCGGGCGCACGAACAAGGTTTCTCCCATGCCGGCCCATTCGGCGCCGAGGCTGGCGGCCATCAATTGTGCGTAGCTCTGGGTGTCCGCCAGTTCCGAGCCCTTGCCCTGGAACAGGGCTTGGGCCATTTGGCGGGCCTGCGCATCGGCATCGGCACTGTTGCCGATCTGCTGCAAGCGCAGCCGCAGGGCCGTGGCCCGGTCCAGATAGCGCTGCAGGCTCAATTCGCCGCCCCCTTGCGTGCCTTGTCCGGCCTGATGACCCACCAGTCGCAGCACCGGCCCGAACGCCGCGCCGAGCGGGCCGGCCGGGTCGGCCTTGGCGACTTCGGGTGCGTCGCTCTTCTTGCCGAGCAAGTCCTTGGCCTTGTTCACCAGCCTGTCCGACAGCGAGTCCTTGCGTGCACCGGCGCCGCCCTGGTATTCCAGCGACTTCATCAGCGCGATCACTGGCGACTGGCGTGCGTCGGCCAACAGCTTGAGCTGGTCGATGACGGCAGGCAGCGTCGAGGCCGGCTCCCATTGCATGCTGTTCATGAACTGCTGCCAGTGCTCGGCGTACTCGGCGAAATACTGCTCGGTCAAGGCGAACTGGAGATCCCTGCCGGAACCTTCGTCAGGCGCGGGCTGCTGCGGCCTGCCGCCCGTGAGCACCCAGTCGTTGTCCACCTGCTTGCGCCTGGCCGCTTCCTCGATGGCGGCCGCCACATAGCCGTCATAGGCCTGGCGCGTAAAGACGCCGGGCACGATGGGCGAAGCGCGCAGCAGACCGCGAGGGTCGGTGCCGGCGGTCAGCGATGCCAGGGTCTGGTCAGGGTACTTGCTGCCCGCACCGTCGAGGATGCCCTGGAAAACCGTGTCCTGCGCATTGCGCTCCCCGATCACCGCCAGCAGGGTCTGCCGCGCGCCCGCGACCAGTTCCGGGCGCGGCTCGATGCGCCAGTCTGGCCTGGTCTTCAGGTGCGTGGCGTAGAACCGGAACAGCCGCTCGGCCAGGTCCTGTTTCTCTCCGGGGGAGACGCGGGCCTCCGTCGTCCAGTGCTGCGCCAGTTGCGGGGCGAGGAAGGCGGCATCCGCCTTCTCCGGATTGGCCAGCATCAGGTAGGCCTTGAGCGCGCCATGCCCGGCCAACGCCCAGCGCGCGGTCTGTTCATTCAGGTCCGCAGTGCGCATCTGCGCAAGATCAACCAGCGAGGCCTCCAGGTCCTGCTGCACCGGCGTGACGAGGAGATCGCGTCTGGCTTGGGCGTAGGGCTTCCACAGCGCGGCGAGCACCTCCGCGTCACGGTTCAGTCCGAAGCGGGTCAGCAGCGGCGCGTGATGCTGGGTGCGGTACTCATAGCGCTCGATCTGCTGCTGCAGGGCCAGCAGCGCCTTCAGCCTTGCCGCCGCGTTGGGCGCTGCCTGGATGTCGTGCGCCGCTTGTCGCGCGGCGTGGATGTCGCGTTGATTCAGCACACCGGACACCAGCATGCCGGCGGACCATAGCGCGACGCTGGTCAGGACGAAAGCCGCAAGGATAGTAATCGGATGCCACACTGTCCGGCGCCCGGGCACGCGTTTCACTGCCTCTGCTACGTAATGCCATAGCGGCAGGTCTGCGGCAGAAGCGGCATTCGATTGGCCGTGCCAGGGAGCAAAAAGAATGCCTCGAATCGTGGCGCGTCTGCGTTGACCGGCAATGAGCCTGGCAAGCCAAGCCGCCAGTGCCTCGCTACGAGTCTCGAGTTGTCGGGACAGTTGCCCCAGATACTGTTCGCGGCCTTGTTGCGGCAGCCGCGCCAGGCTGTGTTGCGCGAGGTGGTTACGCAAGTTTAACAACTGCGCCCCAATCCCTGCCGTGTCTGCCTGTCGGGCGACTTCACAGGCGATCACCGGCGTATCGCTACCGGAAACCTGGTCCGATTGCGCAACGTCAAGCGCATAAACGGGGGCGGACCACCGCAAGATATCCGAAATGCGCGTGAGCTGGCTACCCTCATGGAAGCCACTACGGTCTGCCGTCAGGCCCGTGGCGCCGTCGATGACAAGAAGCACCGCATCCACCGGGCGGCGGCGCCGTAGCTGGTAGATTTGCCTGAGCCATCCCGCATCGAGCTGGCCGCCGGCACTGGACTTGCCCCATAGCAGGACGGCATCGGGCGTCATCTGCCAGCCGGATTCGGCAATCTCGGGCAGCAGCCGGCCGATCACGTTGTCATTCCCCGTCAGCAGCAGCCAGGGTTGCCGATCGCGCCAGCGCCAGCCATGCAGTGTGCGCAGGGCATCGCGCAAAGCCTGCCCCTGGACACGGGCATGCTCCCGTGATTCTGCGCTTTGCGTTGCACCACCTTGCGCCGCCTTGTTCTTGTCGTAAAACAACGTCCACCGGTCGGCTTTCATCGAGGCGATCTTAAGCAAAACGGCCTCGAAGAACCGCACGAAGAGAAGCAGTAGCAGGCAGGTAGACAACAGGCCTAACTCGATGGCCGACAACTGATAGCCTGTCCATCCTAATACCGGCCCCTTGGCGAAAGCGGCCATCATCAGACCGATGAAAATAGTGCTGATGCCTACGCCGAACCAGAGTGCGACGGGCCGGGACTTGTATTCGTTCATGTTGATGTCTTGCACATAAGGGCGATCAGCTCATTGCCTTGCTCGGCGAGGACAAGCTGGGGGCTGCCGGTATGCCGCGCATGTTCCAAGGCGAGTGCGGTGGCGAGCCAGGCGCCCGCACCATCGCAATTGCCGACGGATGTGCCGACATCCACCCAGCGCACGTCCTGGCTGAACTGGGACGAGGATTTGACCGAGTGCGTCAGTTCCTCGGACAGGGCATGGCTCACGATCGTGCGGACCTGCGATGCATCGGCCCCGCACCAGCGCACGGCCAACTCGAAAGCCTCGTGCTTGCCGTCTGCCTTACCCTTCGCCGGACGATGGAGGTGCAATGCTGGCGCATTGCGCAGGCTGCCAGGCTGCGCGACCAGCAGGGCCACGCCGGTTTCGGCAACGCCATCCTGCAGCAGCTCGCTGATGGCCTTGCGTAGCTGAATCGCGAGCAGCAGGTGGGCCTCTCGAGGCTTGGTCTGGTCATGCCAATCATCCGCTCGGAACAGCAAGAAGTGATTTCTGCTCGCGTTGATCCGAACCTGAAGGGTGGGGGCCTTCGCCAGAAGGACTTCCTGCAGGCGGGCCTGCATCTCGGCAGATTCCGCCAGGGAATGGACACACACATCCACGTGCAGGACCGTATGTGCGGGCAGTGCTGCCAGGCCGCCGCCAACGCGCTCGACCATACGGGTCAGGAGCCAGTTGCCTATGGCGCGATGCCGCTTGTGCTCAATCAGCTCATTGCCAGGATAGAACGGCATGCCGGGAATCTCGAGCCAGCGTGCACTGACATCGGTACCGGGTTCTGCGGCGCTTGGGCGGGCGTCCAACTGCAGACTGCCATTAACAACGCCTTCGGCATCGTTCTCGGTGTCCTGGGAAGAAAAGCACCATGCATGCCCGAGCACAACAAGCGGTTCACTGGAGAGCGCATGACGTTCTTGTTCAATCCTATTGCTGACGTGATTGATAGCCGTGGCCTCGCTGCGCCTCGCATACGCAATACCGCGTGAGCAGCACAGTAGAAATGCCCAGGCGAGGATCGGGTAGACAATGGCGCAGCACCAGAACCAGAGCGTGTTCGATGGCTGGCCGGTCGGCCACAGCAGGACGGTCAGCCCGGCGCCGGTTCCCATCATCACGGCGAGCAGGGTGGCCCATAGCACGACCAACGGGCGCGGCGGTGCTGGCACTGGCACCCGTGGCGGTACCCGTTCAAAGTCGATGGGCATTTAGCGAACCGTCGCGCCAGGCGAAGTGGCAATCAGGACGCTGCCGCATTCGGTCTCGTGGCCACCGCATGCCAGCGGCACGCTGCCGTCCGTCAGCCTGGTGCTGCCGCCGATGATGCGGTTTTCGCCGTGGATCGGACACGACACGAGGTCGCCCTGTCGGGCAGCGCGGCGGCCGTTGACCTTGATGCGGTCGGAACCCGTGAGGATCTTTCCGCCGTGGCTCGTACTATCGCCTTCGTATGCCAAGTTTGTCATTAAAATATCTCTAAGTGCATTTACTTTTCAATATTACTTTTGCGCTCCGTACCCGTATTCTTGGGGTGCGCACAGCCGCCCCGATCAGGATGCGAAAAATCGTCCTTTAAAGATTCCCAATTTGTCATCCGAAGAGAGTCAAGGTGCTCTCGACGCCGGAGTTGCTATTCCGATTTTATGTCTTTGTATGTTTCCTTGGTGATATCTATATATGCGTCCTGATGTATTGATGCATCGTTTAGGCAAAGCGAATTGGAAATCTTTGATGCCCCTCGATATACCGCAATTCCAGCTGAAAACTCGGGGCCATCGTCTGTTTTTATGGTTTTGTCATAGAGAAAATAAGTAAATTTTCCCTTTGAAAACCTGATATGTGCCTCCCCGCCGCCAGCATAAGTGGTGTTGCTAAAATAGAAAACGCTCCCCTTGTGATTATCTTCGTCGGATATTATGAGGTCAATATTATCTTTTGTTCCGTGGCGATACGTAAAAATACCGGTTTCTTTTTTTTGCAGAGCGATGCAAATTTTTGTGTGTGCTGGCAGTTAAACACCTCCAGTTCATCATTAGGGCAAAGTCCTTCGGCAAAGACGGTAGTCTGAAAGATAAAAGCCGATGAGAGAAAGATTGCCATGGGAAGGTTTCTCACAAATTACTCCTTGGGTAGCCCCAGAATTGGAGCCAACCTATTAAATCGTTTGAGTCTGTCAGCATATCCATTCTGCCCGCCATTCACAATTTGTGTAACATCTTGAACACTGCCAGATTCCGCAACTGAATTTAAGTGATTTCTAGACCAAAATACGAAACCAGATTCAATTCCATACCCAATGTTTGTGGATATTGATTCCGGGTGCGAAATAAAATCCTGCTGATCTTCCGGGAAGCGAAGGTTGTGTTCATCTTGAAATGATTGATAACCATTCTTTCCTGTAACTTGGAGAATTCCGCGCCCGCGGTATTTGAACCCATCTCCGCTGGATTCATCGCCATTTCCCATTCTGTTGGCGTAGACATAACTGGCAAGATGATCCGGGTTGTGGGCATAGTAAGATTCCTGGCTCCACAATTTATCTCTTATTCTTCCTTTGGTGCAGTCATCACACTTCGCATCGTAATTCTTTGGTCCGCCTTTGCATCCAAACGTTTTTCGCATCTGCGTGGCGCTATAGTTAAGCCCTTCCTCGCGAATTCGAAATCCACTCTCATGAGCTGCTTGCGAAAGGAAGTGAGCAATTCTTTTTTTTGTATTTACTTCGTAAGATTTGGCGTACTTATTTAAATATGGAATAATGCTATTATTATACGATTCAGAATTTCCTGGCTCAGCGGCTGCGAGCATTTCAAGAGTAATTAGCTGGAGTTCGCCAAAGAAATTCCCCAGCAACCCAATCGGATGAATATGAAAAACATCCGACCCCGGCAGATCGCTCACGCCAGCCTTCACGTCATCCCACCACACGAGCTTCTCGATCCGCTTCTGCTCTCCCTCATGCTGGGGTTTCGGCCCTGTCTCCCTTTCAATTGCCTCGATGAGCTGCTTCCACTTCGCCGGGTTAGCCCATTCGCTGTCATGCTTGATGATCAGCCGGGACAGCCGCAGCGCCCGCCACGGGTCGTCGTCCGCGACACGCATTTGGTCGGCTGCCTGGCTGCCATCCCCTCTTGGATAGATCGCGCGGTAGACCTTTCCCATCAACGGGCTGAGTTTGGCAAGGGCTTCGTGTTCAGGGACATCTGCCCCAATGTGGTAGTCGACGTATGCCTTCGTGGTGGCGAACATCGAATGCGCCGGGTCGTGCGCGTCCTCGAACGATGCGTCGAAGTCGATCCAGGACTGCGCGATCTCGCGCGTTACCCGGCCTCCGGCAAAGTTTTCCTGCCGCACCCAGCCGCTGATGTCGTGGCCGTGTACGTCCGCGCTGTCGATACGCCACCAGGGCAGCTTCTCGCCGTCGCCAGGAGTGTTTTCAATACGCTTGTTTTCGGGATGCTTTGCCAGCTCGGCAAACGAAAGGACTTGTATTACGTCGGTGACTGGCGCATCGCGCCCTTCGTGGAATGCTTCCTTGTACAGCCTGGTGTTCTTGCCGATGCGCAAGATCGTGGGTTCGCTGGGCAGCCCCATTTGCTCCCAGGATTTCGGCTTGTGGCCGTTTTCCCTGACCCAGGACCGGCCATTCTCGATGAATGCCTTGATGCCGTCGCTGCAGAACATCTCGATATGCACCATCCGGTTCTCGGCTGCCGTGCTCAAGGAGTCGTAGCGGCCGAGATGGCCAATCAGATCGCCTGCCTTGATCGGGAAGGGCCTGGCTGGCACAACCACCCGGTCGAGCAAAGCATCCGGCATGATTTCCTCGACAACGGCATGGCCGCTCTCCTTGCCGAGGAAGAGCCAGCCATTGATCGCGGCGGTTGCCTCAACGAAGCCGCCCGTCCTTGCGGGAATCAATTGCGCGCCGTGCGTGTCCGCGATCTGCCCCCAGTTGCCTTCGCGCTTGCTGATGGTGACCTGTGCGCCGTGCGGCAGGATGCACAGTGGGGTGCCATGCGGATGGGTGGCGCGTACCCGCAGTCCTACCTGACCCGGTAAGGGCGCGCCTGCCGGGCCAGGGGTGGGCTTGTCCTGCGGAAACTGGGTGACCTTGAAGTCCGGCGACCAGTAGGGCGGCCTGGGCAGCGTTAAGTCGCGCTCGTAACTTGCGAGGTCCTGCAGGTGCATGTACAGGCTGAAGAACGTCAGCTTGTTGTCCTTGGGGAATTCCATCGAATGGCGCACCAGGGCAAAGCCGGTGCTGTATGACGCCTGGATGGCGGGCCTGTCGCCGTGCGCGGGCAGTTCGCTGACCAGGTACTTGCGATTTACGCGCCAGGCCACCACTTCGCCATCGGCCATGCACCGCACGCCGTGCTTCAGGTCGAGCGCGGAACCCGCGCCGGCTGCGGATATATGAAAGCCGCCGTGCCACAGGCCATTGCCGCTGGCAGCGTAGGAGCCCGACGGTTCCTTCTTCAGCAGCTTGTGGAATTCGTGCTCGTCGGTAAAGTTGGCGGGCGCTCCATTGCCTTGCGCCTTCTTGCAAAAGGGATACGCGTAGCCCAGTTGCTTCACAGGGGTCTTGGGCGGATTCGTCGGTGTCGAAGTGGCCATGATTGCGCTTAATCAGAGAACCCAAAGTTCAGGTCGCCCTTGATGTCCTTGACGGGCAGATTGGACCAGTCGGGAAATGTGAAACTGCCACCAGCCGGACCTTCCACATTCAGGTTGCCCTTGACGTCGATCTTGCCGCTCGGGCTTGCCAACCCGATCGTGCCGTTGGCGATCTTGATGTAGGCGCCCGATCCGTCGCCGAGGGTGATGCCCTTCGAAGCGGTGATGAGGGTTTCACCCGAGGATGAGCTGATCACGACGTTCTTCAGCGCCAGGAGTTCCAGCCCGCCGCCCTGGGCCTGGACTTCGACCTTGCCTTTCGCGGCGAAGATGCGGATGCCGAGCTTCGCGGCAAAGAGCGATATCGCTTCGCCGGCCGCTGCGGTCAAGCGCTTGAACACCCCGATGTCCAGGCCGCCGCCTGCGGTCACGAACATCTGCTGGCGCGCGGCCAGCTGCATATCCTTGCCGCTTGCAATGCCTACGCCATCCGGCGCAGTGGCGAGAACGGCTGGCTTCTTCAGCCCCACGAGACACTGCTCGACCAGCGCACGTTGCTGGTTGATTTCCGCCAGCCAGGCCTTTGCCGCATTGGCCGAAGCATTGAGCGAATGCAGCAGATCCACTGCTTGCCGCAGCGTGGCTTCTGCATCCTGCATGTCGAGTTGCTGGCCGCTGGCATTCGGCTGGTCTTGCGCCGAAATGAGCATGCCCTTGCCGCCACGCATCGCGCCATGGCCGGACGTCCGCAACTCGAACCCCTCACCACGCTTCTGCCTTTTGCTATCGACGAGGTAACCCAGGTTGAGCTGGGTCTTGCCGCCATAGTCGGTGGACAGCTTGATACCTTCCTGTCCCTCCCAGTCCTCCATGCGCAGCTTGTTGTTCGCCTGCGTGCGGATCACGTTGCGCGAGATCCAGCGGTCCTGGCTGGTGATATGGTCGGCTTGCTGGCTGTTGTGGTGGGCGTGCGCGATATACGGCTTGTTCGGATTGCCGTCGGTGAAGGCAATCGCCACCTCGGTGCCATCGAGCAGCGGGAAGTGGAAGCCGGTCTGCAGGCCGCCCGCGAACGGCTTGGCCAGGCGTAGCGGCACGCTCTCGCCGCCAGCTGGCCATTCATCGAAATCCAGGTCGAAGCGGACCGTGTAATGCCCGTCCTGCGTCAGGTAGGCATACTTGTAGCGGCTCGGCGAGGAGACCCGGGCACTGAGCGTGCCGGCGATGCGCGGCCAGTTTGCCTCGTCCAGTGGCAGGCGGAAGCGACGGTCCGCCGGAATCGCCTTGTAGCGGTTGCGATAGGCCTGGTCGCGCGCGCTGCTGTGCGTGACTTCGGTGATGACCTGGCCGCTGGGCGCATCGGGCAGCGCCAGGTCCATGCGCAGGATGCGCGCCGGGCGCAGCTCCAGGACGTTGCTCTCGCCCTCGTAGACCACCTGCGCGGCGATGGCCGCCTCGTGGCGCAGTTGCGCCTCCCACCTGGCGCCGTCCTGGTCCGGATGGTGCGTGCCGTAGACGTAGGACTGGCCGTAGGTCGTCCGGTCCTTGCGCGCGATATTGGCCTCGGCGCGGAAGCGCTCGTAGGCCTGCTCCGGGTTGCGCTCGGCGGCCAGGAACGATGCCGCCACCGTCTTCGCAACGGTCCTGATGGCGAAGACCGTCTCGATGCCCGATTCCAGGCCCGCCGTCTCGCGGTACGGCACCAACCGCTGCGGCAGGTATAGGTAGTGGTCGATATCGTCGCAGAAGGTCAGGAGGTCATGGCCGAACTTCCCCGGGCCGAAGTAGCAGTACAGGCCTTCCTGCTGCATCAGCAGCCGGATGTAGTCCCAGTCGGACATCTGGTACTGGAAGCGGAATTTGTGCTGGGGGTATTGCCGGCGCGTCTTGAAGGCGAAATGGTGGCCCGTCATGCCGTGCCGGCGCAGGATGGCCTCGATGATCTGCGGGACGGTCTTGTGCTGGTAGATGCGGCTGGCATGCGTGAGCCGCAGGCGTGCGACATGCGGTTCCACCACCATCTCGTAGGCATGGAAGTCGTGGGTTTGCCCGGTCTTGGTGAAGCGGGTGATACAGCCGGCGAACCGGCGCGGCTCGCTGCCATCGGGGGGATCGATCACGAACACCGCGTCGCGGCCAAGGTAGCCGGTCCGATCCAGTTCCGGCGGATGCGTGAGCTGAACCGTCACTTCATAGGGTTCGCCCAGGCGCTCCGCGGCTTCGAACGACACCACCGAAAGCGCGGCGGCAGTGGCCGCGCCAGGTACCTCCAGGAAGCACGACTGCCTTCCCGTTGCCGCCTTCGCGGCGACATCCCATCCTTCCGCCATCGTGGATCTTCCTCGTTGCTGGCGCGCCGCATGAACGGCGCGCCGGTATCAATGAGCCCCAGGCGGATGGCATCGCGGCGCATGGCGTAACCGCCAATCGCCCCCGAGAACCCATCCGTCTAGCTTTGAAGAAGCATCGCAAACGTGGCTACGGAAAACATAGGACAAATCGGAATCAAATTTCGATTTATCGAAAATACGATCTAGAAAATGTTTAATACAAGGGGGTGCCGGGCGAGGTTGCCCGGCATGCCGTCAATGCAAACGGCACTCCGAGAGGCGGCTCAGGACATCCCCAATAGTCCAAGCTTGCGCGGGGGCCGTGAGCATGCCAATGCCAGCGATGGCACGCCACCGTCAGCACTCACTGCCGGGAATTGGACTTGGGCGAAATCGCGCGCATGCCTGGCCGTTGGACCGCCGGCCCAGATGGCCCCAGCAGGTTATCGCCAGCCCGTCACCAACGCATACCCCTGACCCTTCCACTCAATAAAACAAAGCCCATGCCCGAACGGATCCGACAACGTGGCCTGCCTGCCCCAGTCGAAATCCTGCGGCCAGTCCTCGATCTCGGCCCCGGCTTCCAGCGCCCGTTCAATCGCGGCCTCGAGGTCGGCGACGACAAAATCGAGGTGTACCGGCGTCCAGTGCCGACGGTAATCGCGCCGGGTATCGGAACGGCTGGTGGGGCGGGTGCCAGCGGGCTTGGCGAGCAGATAGATCGGTGTATTGCCGCCCAGCATTTCGGCGACGGTGCCGTCGAACAGGCGGCGCTGCAGCTTCAGCCCCAGGCCTTGCTCGTAGAAGGCGATGCCGCGCGCGAGGTCGTCGACATCGATATTGATCAGCAACTCCATGACAGCCTCCTTGCGGCGTTCTGTGTGAGAGCGACCGCATTGTGCGCCGGCCCTCCTGACAACTGCTGTCAGGAGTGATGTTTCAGCCAGCGGCCGGAGGCGTGCCGATACGCGTGTGTCAGCGTGGCAGCAGTTCGCGAACCACCGGGCGCAACGCATCGCCAAGCGTCACATGGGCGTCCGCGTCAAGATGCACGCCGTCGACGGCGCTGCTCTGGATGACCGCGCCGGCGTCGAACATCGGGCAGTCCAGCTGCGCGCAGACCTCGGCAACGGCCTGCGGCAGGCCGGTCCATTTATGTTCGCCACCGGCAAACTTGGGCGCCAGCGGCCCCCGCGGCGTGTGAATCGGCGGCGGCGTCACCACCAGCACCGGCGGCACCGGCATGCCCGGTTCGATCGGCGCAATGCGGATCGCCTGCACCAGGGTGCCGATGCCCTGGGCGGCGTGCCAGGCATTGTGAAGATGCATCGACTGGAAATCGTTGTTGCCGAGCATCAAGACCACCAGTGCCAGCGGCGAGTGGATCTCGATACGCTGCGCCAGGCCCTGCAGCCCGTTGCGCCCCGGCTTGAAGGGATCGTCCCAGACCGTTCGGCGGCCGTTCAGGCAGTCTTCGATGAGGCGCACCGGCGTGCCGCCGTCGGCATTCAGTGCCAGTTCCAGGCGGCCCGGCCAGCGCACCGGGAACGGCAGCCGTTGACGCGTGCCGGGGACGATCCCCCAGGACAGTGAATCGGAGTAGACAAGAACTTGCAGCGGATCGGCTTCGGCCAGCAGCGCGGCGGGCATGCGCGGAACTCCAGTCAACGTGATGGTTGGTCGATATCCGACGGGAGGCTGTCACAGCAATGTTGCACCGCGCAGACAAAAACGTCTTCCGAACACGCGGAGACTTCATAATATCGACTTATTGAAGATAGGGAGAAAGAAGTTGCGTTTCGAGCACTTGGTGGAGATCAATGATCCCGGCAATCCCCAGCTGGATCCGCTGACACCCGACCAGCTTTGGCAAGGCCTGGTGTTGCGCGCCGAGTCGCCAGAGTTGTTCGTGCTGGGCCTGGACAGCGCCGAAGTAGTCGCGCGAGGCGACAACTGGATCGACCGCGTGCTGCATTTCGGCGAGGCGTCCATCCATGACCGCGTGGTGTTCGCGCCGCGCCGCCAGGTGCGCTATGAAACCGCCGCCACTGCCGAGCACGCCGGCGGTACGCTGACCATGGTGATCGAGACGCCCGGCCCGGATGCGCTGCTGCTGCGCTTCACCTACGACACTACCATGCCAGCCGTCGATGCCAGCGGCGACGACCGCTACGCCGAGATCGTCAAGTCCGCGTACCACGAGGCCGACATCGACACCGTCCGCAAGATCCGCGAGATCGCCGACACCGGGCGGCTGGGGTGAGCGAGGGCCCCGTCGCGCCGGAGACTTCCGGCAAGCTGCCGGGCGGGCCGACCCGGGCAACGCTGCGTGCCCGCTACGGCGACCGCCTGCGCTGGATGGTGCTGATGACGCTGATGCTGGGCACGGTCTCGTCGATCGTCTCGTCCACCATCATCAACGTTGCCATCCCCGACCTGAGCCGGCATTTCCTGCTGGGGCAGGAGCGCGCGCAATGGGTCGCGGCCAGCTTCATGATCGCGATGACGCTGTCGATGCTGCTGACGCCGTGGCTGCTCAACCGCTACGGGCTGCGCCGTACTTTCCTGGGGTCGCTGCTGCTGCTGGGCGCCGGCGGGCTGTTCGGCGGGTTCTCGCCGACTTATGGCGTGATGATCGCCATGCGCGTGGCCGAAGGCGCCGCCGCCGGCATCATGCAGCCGCTGCCCAATATCCTGATCCTGCGCGTGTTCGAGGAGCGCGAGCAGGGCAAGGCCATCAGCATGTTCGGCTTCGGCGTGGTGCTCGCACCGGCGCTGGGGCCCAGCCTTGGCGGCTTCCTGGTCGAGGCGTTCGGCTGGCGCTCGATCTTCTTCGTGGTGGTGCCGCTGACGCTGCTAGGCGCGTTCATGGCGCGGCGTTTCATGGCGGTGGATTCGATCATGATGGGCGCGCGCGAGCCGCTGGACTGGCGCGGCCTGGCACTGGCCGGCGTGGCCACCGTGAGCCTGCTCAATGGCGTGGTCGAAATGCGCGAAAGCGTTGGCGCGGGCATGGCGCTGGCCGGCTTCGGCGTGCTGATGCTGGCGGCGTTCGTGCTGTGGCAGCTGCGCGCGCCGCATCCGCTGATGAACATGCGGCTGTACAGCTACCGGCAGTTCTCCGCGGGCGCGGTGGTGGCATTTATCTACGGTGCGGGCCTGTTCGGCTCGACCTACCTGCTGCCGGTCTACATGCAGATGGCGCTGGAGTACACGCCCTCGCGCGCGGGCCTGGTGCTGCTGCCGGCGGGCGTGATGCTGGCACTGACGATCGCCGTGGCGGGCCGCTTCACACACCGGATCGCGCCGCATGTGCAGGTGTCGTTCGGGCTGGCGCTGCTGGCGCTGTCGTTCCTGCTGATGGCGTTGGGGTCGCCCTCCACGCCGTACCTGCTGCTGGTCGCGCTGGCGGTGCTGGGACGGATCGGGCTCGGCTGCATTCTGCCGTCGCTGACGCTGGGGTCGATGCGAGGCGTGGATTTTTCGCTGATCGCGCAGGGATCGAGCTGCATCAACTTTATCCGCCAGCTGGGTGGCGCGATCGGCGTGAGCCTGGCCGGGGTGGGCCTGCAGTGGCGGCTGACGCAGCACGGCGCGGTGCTGGGCCAGGCGGGCGACGCCGCGCTGCAGGCGGCGCGCATCCGCGCCTTCGATGAGACCTTCCTGGCGGTCGGGGTGTTGATCGCCAGTGCCATCTTCGCGGCCTGGCGCATCCGGCCAAGGCCGCTGCCGGCGGGCTGATGCCGCCGGCTGGCGTGGCGGCGGGGTTTAGCTGGCCGCGCCGCTGCGCAGTTCTGCCACCAGCGCGATGTACTGCTCCATCGCCTGCTCGCGCGCGGTGCCGCGCAGCGCTTCCCAGGCTTCGAACTTGTAGCGGCCGACAAAGTCGGTCATGCCCGGCTTGTCGCCGTGGGCGTCGCCTTCGCTGCCTTGCTTGAACAGCGCGTACAGGCGCAGCAGGGTCATATTGCTGGGACGCTCGCTCAGTTGCTTGACGTCGATCTGGGCCTGGTCGAAGCGTGCCTGCAGGTCGCTCATGGGTTCCTCCGTGGGAATTTGTGAAAGTGCAGCCGATGATAGCCGCGCCAGTGCGCCAGACCGCGCGTCTAAAACCGAAGAAGCCCTCGGTTCCGGGCGCCAGCGGCTACAATCGCGCCATGTCCTGGATTCTTGCTGTTGAAACTTCTACGGAGTGGTGCTCGGTCGCGCTCGGACGTGCGGCGGCCGGCGCCGGCATCGAGTGCCTGGTGCGCCATGAGCACACCGGTGCGCGCTCCTCTGCGCGCGTGCTGCCCGCCGCCGGCGAGTTGCTGGCCGAGGCCGGCATCGCACTGGCCGATTGCGCCGCGATCGCCTTCGGCGCCGGTCCCGGTTCGTTCACCGGCCTGCGTACCGCCTGTGGCGTGGCCCAGGGGCTGGCCTTCGGTGCCGGACTGCCGGTGGTGCCGGTCAATACCCTGGCAGCTTGCGCCGAGCGCGTACGCGCCGCCGAGCCAGAGCTGCCCGCGGACACCGCGGTGCTGGTCGCGCTCGACGCGCGCATGGACGAAGCCTATGCGGGAGCCTTCGGCTGGGATACCGCCGCGCAGGAGTGGGTGGAGCGCACGCCGATGCACGTCGGCGCGCCGGAAACCGTGCAGCTTCCCGGCGGCAAATTCTGGCTGGCGGGCAATGCCGTCACGGTCTTCGGTGAACGCCTCGCCGGCCTGGCGCGCGCGCAACGCGTGCTGCCGGAGGCGATGCCCCATGCGCAGCCGATGGTCGCCATCGCACTGCGCGCGCTGGCGCGTGGCGAGGCCATCGACGCCGACCGCGCCATGCCGATCTACCTGCGCGACAAGGTGGCGCAAACCATCGCCGAACGCGAAGCCGCCGCCGCCGCGCGCGCCGCGGCCACGGCCGGGAGCGCATCGTGAGCGCAGCCTATCCGCTGGAAGAGCGCGCCGACTGGCCGGCCGTGCCCGCCATGCCGCCGCTGCCCCCGGGCTTTGCGCTGGGCAGGATGAGCGCGCTCGACCTGGAAGCGGTAGCCGGCATCGAGGCACGCGCATACAGCCATCCGTGGACGCGCGGCAATTTCGAGAACTCTGTCAAGGCAGGGCATCTCGGCCTGACCCTGCGTGATTCCGCCGGCACGCTGGTGGCCTATGCCGTGCTGATGCCGGTGGTCGACGAGATGCACCTGCTCAATATCACCGTCGACCCGCCGCGCCAGCGCCAGGGACTGGGGCGGCTGATGCTGTCGATCGTGCTGGCGACCTCGCACGCGCATCGCATCCATACCATGCTGCTGGAGGTGCGTCCGTCCAATACCGGCGCGATCGCGCTGTACCAGGCCGCCGGGTTTGCCGAGATCGGCCGCCGCAAGGGCTATTATCCGGCGGCGGGCCGACTCCGCGAAGACGCGCTGGTGTTGCGCCGGAGCTGGCCTGACGATGTCGCCCGGGAAAGAATGGAAAGCAGGGAAGGCGGGGAGGGCCGGGCATGAGCCGCCGCGCGCGATTCCTCGAGGCGCTGGGCATCACGGCCGAATGGGTGCCGCGGGCACGCGATGACGCGCCGCAGGCGGAGGTGGTGTCCGAAGCCGTTGCTGTTGCCGCGCCCGTTGCCACGCCCGTTGCCGGGCCCGTCACGGTGGCCGCGCAGGCCGCTGCGCCAGTCGTGGAAGCCGCGCCGGCGATCGAAACGGCGATCCCGCTGGTGCCTGTCGCCCCGGTGGCGGCGCCTGTCTCGCGTGCGCCAGCCGAGCCCTCGCTGGTACCGGCCGGCCCCGAACCCGACTCGGCGCAGGCCGGGCGCGAGGCTGCCATCGCCGCCATGGCATGGCCCGCGCTGGATGCCGCCGTGGCCGGATGCACCGCTTGCGGACTGTGCCAGACACGCACCAATGCCGTCTTCGGCGTCGGCGACCGGCAGGCGGAATGGATGCTGGTCGGCGAGGCCCCGGGCGAGAACGAAGACCTGCAGGGCGAGCCCTTCGTCGGCCAGGCCGGCAAGCTGCTCGACAACATGCTGGGCGCGCTCGGCCTGGCGCGCGGGCGCAACGTCTTTATCGCCAACGTGCTCAAGTGCCGCCCGCCGGGCAACCGCAATCCCGAGCCGGCCGAGGTGGCGCAGTGCGAGCCGTTCCTGCGCCGCCAGATCGCGCTGGTGCGCCCCAGGGTGATCGTGGTGCTGGGCCGCTTCGCCGCGCAGTCGCTGCTGCGCACCACCACGCCGATCGGCAAGCTGCGCGGCACCGTGCATGCTTATGAAGGCATCCCCGTGGTGGTGACCTACCACCCGGCCTACCTGCTGCGCACGCTGACCGACAAGGCGCGCGCATGGGAAGACCTGTGCCTGGCCCGCGAGGTACATGACCGTGCGGGAGCTGGGGCCTGACCTCTCGCTGCATCGCGGCGGCGACGGCAACCTGCCGCCGGAGCCGCCGCTGTGGCGCCGCGCCTTGTCGCCGCGCACGCGCGACCTGGCCTGGGCCACGCTGTCGCCGCCGCTGCTGTCCGCGGTAGCGGGTGCCGCGCCGGCGCACTGGCCCGCCGGTACGCTGGCGGCGTGGCGGCACTGGCTGGAAGCCGCCGACCCGGCGGCATTGCCAGCCACCATCGACGAGCTGGCCGGTGGCCATGTCGCCTTTCCCCCCGATCCCGTTCCCGGCCCGGGCGCGCCGCATGCGCAGGATCCCGCCAGCCGCAGCCTGCGGCTGGGACGCCATGCCGAACGGCTGCTGCATTTCGCTCTGCGCCATATGGAGGGGCTGACGCTGCTGGCGGCCAACGTCCCGGTGCGGCGCGCCGGCGCGCATGGCATCCGCACGCTGGGCGAGCTGGACTTCGTCTGGCGCGAGCAGGCCTCCGGCGACGTGGTCCACTGGGAAATGGCCGCCAAGTTTTACCTGATGCCCGGCGCCGTTGCGGCGCCGACCCTGCATGATTTCGTCGGGCCAAACATGGTCGACCGGCTGGGTGACAAGCTCGGGCATGTGGTTGGGCGCCAGCTGCCGCTGGGGCGCACGCCGGAAGCGCGCACGCTGCTCGGCCATGTCGTCGACCGCAGCGAGGTTTACCTGCTGGGTTGGCTGTTCTACCGGGACGGGCAAGTGCCGGCGGGACTCGACGGGCTGGGCATCGCCCCGGACCATCTGCAAGGCTGGTGGTCGACGCTGGACGGCTGGCGCGCGCGCGCGGCGGCGCGGCCGGGCCTGCGCTGGTGCCGGCTGCCGCGTTCGGGATGGTTGTCGGGGGCGCTGGTGCCTGCCAGCGGCACGGAGGAGGTCGATGCCCTGTACGCCGCGCTGGCGCTGCGCTTTGCCGATCCGCGCCACGACCACGGCTGGCGCCGCGAAGCGCCGGTGATGCTGTGCGAGCTGGAGCCGGCCGGCCACGGCTGGTGGCGCGAATGCTCGCGCGGTTTCGTGGTGCCGCCGGGATGGGAGGCGCGGGCCATGGCGCGGGCGGCGGAGCCGGCGCGGCAGGGTGTGCAGACGCTGGCCGACGGCCCCTGAGCGGGGCGCCGGCCAGGGGGAGGTCAGTGGTGCTTGTCCTCGCCGATCATCGCCAGCGAGTTGAAGGTGTTCATGTTGTACTTGTGCAGCTTGATCACCAGCATCATGGTCAGGCAGATGAACAGGCCCAGCGCGATGATGACGATGCCGATCGGCACGTTGAGCTTGATCAGCAGCGCGTACAGGCACAACATCAGCAGCACCGATACGTTTTCATTGAAATTCTGTACCGCGATCGAGTGGCCAGCCGACAGCAGCACGTGCCCGCGGTGCTGCAGCAGTGCGTTCATCGGCACCACGAAGTAGCCCGACATCGCGCCCACCAGCATCAGGAACACGTAGGCGATGGCCATGTACAGCGGCATGTGCAGCCCCAGGATGTGCAGCGTCACCTGGGGCATGGCGTCCTTGGTATAGAAGGCCATGATCATCACGGTCGCGCCCATCGCCACGCCGAAGGGCAGCACCGACAGCGACTTGCGCAGCGGAATGCGCGCGGCGGCGGCGATTGCGCCCACGGCCACGCCCACGGCCACTACCGCCTGCAGCAGCGCACCCTGCGACAGGTTCAGGCCGAGGGACTTCTCCGCCCACTTCAGCACGATGAACTGCAGCGTCGCGCCCACGCCCCAGAACAGCGTCGTCACCGCCAGCGAGATCTGGCCCAGCTTGTCGCGCCACAGCGCCAGGAAGCAGTCGCCGAACTCGGCGATCAGCTTGATCGGGTTCTTTTCCTGCTGCGGGTAGCGGGCGCCGGTATCGGGAATGAACAGGTTGAACACCGACGCGATCACGTAGAACAGCATGATCACGACCATCGCGGCCTCGGCCGGGGTGTCGATGCCGGTGTTGATCCAGGGCAGGTCGAGCCGCATCAGGATGTCCGACACGTGCACCGAAATCAGCGCGCCCCCCACCACGGTGCCCAGGATGATCGAGCCCACCGTCAGCCCCTCGATCCAGCCATTGGCCAGCACCAGCTTCTCCGGCGGCAGCAGCTCGGTCAGGATGCCGTACTTGGCCGGCGAGTACGCCGCCGCGCCGAAGCCCACCACGCCATAGGCCAGCAGCGGGTGCAAGCCGAACATCATGATCGCGCAGCCGACCACCTTGATGGCATTGGTGATGAGCATCACCCGCCCCTTGGGCATCGAGTCGGCAAAGGCACCGACGAAGGCGGCGAGGATGACGTAGGAGAGAACGAAGAACAGCTTGAGCAGCGGGGTCATCCACTGCGGGGAATGCAATTCGGTGAGAAGGGCGATGGCGGCGATCAGTAACGCATTGTCGGCCAGCGACGAAAAAAATTGCGCGGCCATGATGGTGTAAAAACCCTTCTTCATGCTTTCGACTTTGTCTCCATCGCGGACTTCCGTCACGTCGGTCAGGGCGGCACCGGCTGGGGAGGCTATGGTTTGCAGGGAACCTTGCGCGGCGGCCGTGTCGAATTGTCTCGGTTGCACTGCGCTGCGGCGTCGTGAGGCTTGCCTGACAGTCATTGACATAATGCTTCGCTTTTAGAACATGGCCGGAGCGTCCGGCTTTATATCACGAAAACATGGCATTTCCGAACCCCGGCAAGGTGCCTTTTTGACTGCAAATTGCCGCGCCGATTCCCCGATGACCCCCGGCAGCGGCTTCCGGATGTGTTCAAATAACGGCTGCGATCCCGGCCGGACGACCGGAGCTACCCTGACTGGCCTGACTGGTGCAGTGGCAAGACGATATCGCAGCCGGACGCCCCAAGTGACCAGGCAAACGCAAATTTCCCATGGCCGCTCACCTTAGCGCGACATGCCCGCAATATGAAGCACTTCGCATGCATCCACATACCGTCGCCCGCTGACAGGTGACGCTCGCGCCATTGAAACTGAGACAGAGCCGTCCTTCCAGTTCCCGCAGTGACGTGCGCGATGCGCCACGGCGCTGCCTGATTTCCGAGATGTGACTCCATGCCAAGACCCATTCACGCCGTCATCCACCAACCCGCCCTGGCCAACAACCTCGACGTGGTCCGCCGCAGCGCCCCTGCTTCGCGCATCTGGGCCGTCGTCAAGGCCAATGCCTACGGCCACGGCATCCGCCGCGTCTTTGCCGCGCTGCGCGGCACCGACGGCTTTGGCCTGCTGGACCTGAATGAAGCCGTGCTGCTGCGCGACCTGGGCTGGCAGGGCCCGATCCTGCTGCTGGAGGGTTTTTTCCAGCCGCAGGACGTTGCCCTGATCGAACAGTATCGGCTCACCACCGCAATCCACTGCGACGAACAGTTGCGCATGCTGGAAAGCGCGCGTCCCAAGGGGCCGCTGGCGATCCAGCTCAAGCTGAACACCGGCATGAACCGGCTGGGCTTCCACCCCGCCCAGTACCGCGCCGCGTGGGAGCGCGCCCGCGCCATGCCCTGTGTGGGGAGTATCGTCCATATGACGCATTTTTCCGATGCGGATAGTCCCCGAGGCATTGCCCACCAGATCAAGGCCTTCGACGCCGCCACCGCCAACCTGCCGGGCGAGGCCAGCCTGTCGAACTCGGCCGCGGTGCTGTGGCATCCGCAGGCGCACCGCGCGTGGGTGCGTCCCGGCATCATCCTGTACGGCGCCTCGCCGACCGGGCGCGATGCCGATATCGCGGGCAGCGGCCTGCAGCCGGCCATGTCGCTGCACAGCGAGCTGATCTCGGTGCAGGACCTGCGGCCGGGCGAGACGGTGGGTTATGGCTCCTTGTTTACCGCCGAGCGCCCGATGCGCATCGGCGTGGTTGCCTGCGGCTATGCCGACGGCTACCCGCGCCATGCCGCCGGCTGGGGCGAGCAGCGCGCGCCGGTGCTGGTCGACGGCGTGCGTACCGAGCTGGTCGGCCGTGTCTCGATGGACATGCTGTGCGTGGACCTGACGCCGTGCCCGAAGGCGCGGGTCGGCAGCCCGGTGACGCTGTGGGGCCAGGGCCTGCCGATCGACGAGGTGGCACAGGCCAGCGGCACGGTCGGCTACGAGCTGATGTGCGCGCTGGCGCCGCGCGTGCCGACCACGGTGGCGACCATCACGGCGTCGGACAGCGCCGCGCCGGCCGTGGTGTAAAAGGTTGCAAGCGAGACGTGGCGGCAGCGAATGCCGCCGGTTAGCGTGATGTAGTGTGATGGCCGGGCCGCATTTGCGCCCGGCTCGTTCTTTCCCGCAAGGATTTTCCGTTGGCCAAGACCAAGACCGTCTACACCTGTACCGAATGCGGCGGCACCGCGCCGCGCTGGGCCGGCCAGTGCCCGCATTGCCAGCAATGGAACACGCTGGTGGAAACGGTGGCCGAGACGGCCGCGTCCAAGCGCTTCCAGCCGCTGGCGGCATCGGCCATGGTGCGCAAGCTGTCCGAGATCGAGGCCGCCGACGTGCCGCGTTTTTCCAGCGGCATCGACGAGTTCGACCGCGTGCTGGGCGGCGGGCTGGTGTCGGGCGGCGTGGTGCTGATCGGCGGCGATCCCGGCATCGGCAAATCCACGCTGCTGCTGCAGGCGCTGGCCAACCTGGCCGGGCAGCGCCGCGTGCTCTATGTCAGCGGCGAAGAATCGGGCGCGCAGATCGCCCTGCGCGCGCAGCGGCTGGGCGTGGAAAGCCCGGCGCTGGGGCTGCTGGCCGAAATCCAGCTCGAGAAGATCCAGGCCACGCTCGAGGCCGAGAAGCCGGAAGTGGCGGTGATCGACTCGATCCAGACGCTGTACTCGGAGGCGCTGACCTCGGCGCCGGGCTCGGTCGCGCAGGTGCGCGAGTGCGCGGCGCAGCTGACGCGCATCGCCAAGAGCAGCGGCATCACCATCATCCTGGTCGGCCACGTGACCAAGGAAGGCAGCCTGGCCGGGCCGCGCGTGCTGGAGCATATTGTCGACACGGTGCTGTACTTCGAGGGCGATACGCATTCTTCGCACCGGCTGATCCGCGCCTTCAAGAACCGCTTCGGCGCGGTCAACGAGCTGGGCGTGTTCGCCATGACCGAGCGCGGGCTGCGCGGCATCAGCAACCCGTCGGCGCTGTTCCTGTCGCAGCATGAAGAGACCGTGCCAGGCTCGTGCGTGCTGGTGACGCAGGAGGGCACGCGCCCGCTGCTGGTGGAGATCCAGGCGCTGGTCGATACCGCGCACGTGCCCAACCCGCGCCGGCTGGCGGTGGGCCTGGAGCAGAACCGGCTGGCGCTGCTGCTGGCGGTGCTGCACCGGCACGCGGGCATTGCCTGCTTCGACCAGGATGTGTTCCTGAACGCGGTGGGCGGGGTCAAGATCACCGAGCCGGCCGCCGACCTGGCGGTGCTGCTGTCGATCCATTCGTCGATGCGCAACAAGCCGCTGCCGCGCGGGCTGGTCGTGTTTGGCGAAGTCGGCCTGGCCGGCGAGATCCGGCCCAGCCCGCGGGGCCAGGAGCGCCTGAAGGAAGCCGCCAAGCTGGGTTTCACGCTGGCCGTGATCCCCAAGGCCAATGCGCCCAAGCAGAAGATCGACGGCCTTGAAGTGATCGCGGTGGAGCGCATCGAGCAGGCGATCGATCGCGTGCGCCACCTGGACTGAGGCATGGACGACGGCAGCTTGCGCATCGAAACCCCGCGGCTGCGGCTGCGCCAGTGGCGCGATGCCGACTATGCGCCATTCGCCGCGCTGAATGCCGACGCGGAGGTGATGCGCTATTTCCCCGCGCCGCTGACGCGGGCCGAAAGCGACGCGATGGCGGATCGTTGCCGGGCACTGATCGCTGGGCGCGGGTGGGGGCCGTGGGCCGTCGAGCGCAAGCTGGACGGCGTCTTCGTGGGCTTTGTCGGCTTGCACGAACCGGCTGCCGCGCTGCCGTTCTCGCCTTGTGTCGAGGTCGCCTGGCGCCTGGCGCGCGATGCGTGGGGCAGCGGCCTTGCCACCGAAGCGGCCCGCGCTGCGCTGGCCTATGGCTTCGGCACGCTTGGCCTGGACGAGATCGTTTCCTTCACCACGCTGGACAACCGCCGCTCGCGCGCGGTGATGGAACGGCTGGGCATGCGCGAGGATGCGCTGGGGTTCGAACATCCTGCGCTGCCGCCGGGGCATCCGCTGCGTTCCCATTGCCTGTACCGTTTGCCGCGCGCGACATGGCGGGCGGGCGCGGCATAGTGCCCTGCGTCAATCCGCCACAGGGCAGGGGATGCGCAGCCGATGTGATGCCCAAGGCGGGCGCGGAAAAATCGGTAATAATGCGCAGCAATGCCGCGCCCCGAACTGAAGTCACTTGACGGCACTGCTTACCGGATCACCCTCTATCACCACTATGCAAGCCAATTCCCGCGCCTATTTCTTGCTGATCGCCCTCGTTTCCTTCGGCCTGGTCGGCGTTGCGCTCTACCTGCAGTTTGAAAAGGGCTACCAGCCCTGTCCGCTTTGCGTGATGCAGCGCTTTGCATTTATCGGCATCGGCATCTTCTCGCTGCTCGCCGTGGTGGCACAGAACACGCGTTCGTTGTGGCAGGGCCTGGGCATGCTGTCGGGTATCGCCGGCATTGCCGTGGCGGTTTACCACGTGTCGCTGCTGCTGAACCCGAAGGCGACCTGCGGCATCGATCCGCTGGAGAACTGGGTCAACGCGCTGCCGACCGCCAAGGTGCTGCCGCAGGTGTTCTATGCCGATGGCCTGTGCGCGGCGCCGCTGCCGCCGGTGCTGGGCCTGTCGGTGCCGGCGTGGTCGCTGATCTGGTTGTTTATCCTGACGCTGACATTGGCGGTGGGGTTGATCCGGCGGGAGAAGAATTTCCGTTGAAGGATGACGGAGTCGGAAAGAGAAACCGGCGCAGTGTGCGCCGGTTTTTTATTGAGGGAACTATCCTTCACGCAATCTGCTCGATCTGCTCCTGCAGCTCCAGCCACTTCTCTTCCAGCGTCTCCAGCTCGCCATTGACCTCGCCCTGGCGCTTCAGCATCTCCATCAGCTTCGCCTTGTTGGCTTCGGCATAGCTCGATTCATCGGCCATGAACCGGTCGATCTCTTCCTTGGCGGATTGCAGCACCGCCATCCGCTTCTCGACCTTTTCCAGCTCCTTCGTCAGCGGCTTGCGCAACGCCGACAGGCGCTGGCGCTCATCCGCCTCGGCGCGGCGCTGGTCCTTGCGGTTGACCGTGGCGGCATCGCCACTGTTCTCAGCCAGGTGCGCGGCCGTGGCGGCATTGCGCTTGGCGGCGGCCTGCTGCAGCAGCCAGTCGCGGTAGTCGTCCAGGTCGCCGTCGAAGGGCTTGATGGTGCCGTCCGCGACCAGCATGAACTGGTCGGCGGTGGCGCGCAGCAGGTGGCGGTCGTGCGAGACCAGGATCAGCGTGCCTTCAAACTGCGCCAGCGCCATGGTCAGCGCCTCGCGGGTATCGAGGTCGAGGTGGTTGGTCGGTTCGTCGAGCAGCAGCAGGTTGGGCTTCTGCCAGACGATCAGCGACAGCGCCAGGCGTGCCTTTTCGCCGCCGGAGAACGGCTCGATCGGTGACGTGGCCATGTCGCCGCGGAAATTGAAGCTGCCGAGGAAGTCGCGCAGCTCCTGCTCGCGCACGTCAGGTGCCAGGCGTGCCAGGTGCTGCAGCGGCGAGTCGTGGTCGCGCAGTGTCTCGAGCTGGTGCTGCGCGAAGTAGCCGATCTGCAGTCCCTTGCCCAGGCGCAGCGTGCCGGTCATCGGATCCTGCGTGCCGGCCAGCGTCTTGACCAGCGTCGACTTGCCCTGGCCGTTGGCGCCAAGCAGGCCGATGCGCTGGCCATTCTGGATCGACAGCGCCAGGTTGTGCAGGATGGTGACCGGCGGCTCGGCCTCGGCGTAGCCGCAATCGACGCCGTCGAGCACCATCATCGGGTTGGGCGCGGCATCGGGCTCGCGGAACTCGAAGGCAAAGCCGGCGGCGACGTGCACCGGCGCGAGCCGCTCCATCTTCTCCAGCGCCTTGACCCGGCTCTGCGCCTGGCGCGCCTTGGTCGCCTTGGCCTTGAAGCGCGTGATGAACGACTCCAGGTGCGCGATTTCCTTCTGCTGGCGCGCGTAGGCGGCCTGCTGCTGTGCCATCTGCTGCAGCCGCAGGGTCTCGAACAGCGTGTAGTTGCCGCCATAGCGGCGCAGCTGCTGGTTCTCGATATGCACGGTGACGTTGCAGATCGCGTCGAGGAATTCGCGGTCGTGCGAAATCATCACCAGCGTGCCCGGGTAGCGTGCCAGCCAGTCTTCCAGCCAGACGATGGCGTCCAGGTCCAGGTGGTTGGTCGGTTCGTCGAGCAGCAGCAGGTCGGACGGGCACATCAGCGCCTGCGCCAGGTTCAGACGCATGCGCCAGCCGCCGGAGAACGACGATACCGGCTGCGTTACCTGGGGCAGCGTAAAGCCGAGGCCCAGCAGCAGCGCTTCGGCGCGCGCGGGAGCCGTGTAGCCGTCGGCATCGGCATAGGCGGCGTGGGCTTCGCCTTCGGCGGTGCCGTCGCCGCTGGCCTGTGCGGCCGCGATGGCGGCTTCGATCTCGCGCAAGCGGGTGTCGCCGTCGATCACGTACTCGACCGCGCTGCGGCTGACCGCCGGCGTTTCCTGCGCCACATGCGCGACGCGCCATTGCGCCGGAACGCTGACATCGCCGCCGTCCGGATGCAGCTCGCCCCGCAGCAGCGCGAACAGCGTCGACTTGCCGCTGCCGTTGGCGCCGACAAGGCCCACGCGCTCGCCCGGGTTGAGCGTCACGCTGGTGTGGTCGAACAGCACCTTGGTGCCGCGCTGGAGGACAAGCTGGTCGATTCGGATCACGTGCGGGGAAACTTCTGAACGGGAACGGGCAACTACGCGGAAAAGCCGGCCAAGGCGGGTTGGCGGCGCTGGCCGGCATTGTAGCGTTTCCGGTGCGGGGCATGCCCGCGAATGGCGAAATGCCAGAAATGCCGCGGCATTGCGCACCGCCCCGGTGCGCCGCATGGCGGTCGGCGCTAGGGATTACCCTCGAATATCCAAAACTCTATTTTCTTTGTGGGTGGGTTGAGTGTAAATTCATTTTCACAAGTTTTTCAGAATGTAACCGGCAGCGTCGCCCACGCGAACGCCATCCCGACCCGACATGACCCAAGGCCATTCGATCTCCGACCGCATCGCGCGCAGCCTGCCCACGCTGACGCCGGCGCACCGCCGCATGGCGGAATACGTGCTGGCCAACCTGTTCCGCGCGGCTACGATGCGCATCGACGAATTTGCCGCGGCGGTGGACGTGTCGGTGGCCACCGCCAACCGCTTCGCGCGGGCGCTGGGATTCGACGGCTATCCGCAGTTCCGTACCGAGCTGGTGCGCGGCTTCGAGGCCACGCTCGCGCCGGTCGAGCGGCTGCGCAGCGAACTGGAACGGCCCGCGACCGTGGCTGAAGTGTTCGCCGCCTCGCTCGAGGATGCGGCGGCCAATGCCGAAGCCACGCGGCGCGGCATTGACGCGCAGGCATGCGAGCGTGCGGTCTCGGCGATCCTGGGGGCGCAGCGCGTCTACGTGGCGGGCTTCGGCGCCAGCGGCTTTCTGGCCGGCCTGCTGCAGCACGGGCTGGAAATGTATTGCCGCATGGTTACCTCGGTCGCCGGCGCCGGCGGTGCCTCGCACGCGGCGCGCCAACTGTTCAAGCTGCAGCCGAGCGACTTGCTGATCGTGATCGCCTTCCCGCGCTATGTGACCGACACCATCGAACTGGCGCAGCGCGTCAGGGCGCACGGCGGCCGCGTGCTGGCGCTGACCGACGGGCCGACCTCGCCGCTGGCGCCGCTGGCCGATATCGCGCTGTACGCGCAGGCCGCCAACCGGCTCTCTGCCAACTCCGATGCGACCGTGCTGGCGCTGATCGAAGCGCTGTGCGGGGCGGTCGCGCACCGCGCCGAGCGGCCGGTCAAGGCCGCCGCCGAAATGACCGAATTCCTGCTGCCGTGGCTCTATGGCACGCCGGGCGCCGAACGCGCCGGCCGTGCCGGGCCAGCCGGACCGCAGCCGACCGAAGCGCAGGCGGCGGGCACCACGCGCCGCCGCGCGTCCAACCTGAAGAAGTCCTGAACCATCCCATGCAGCAAGCAGTCATTGCCATCCACGGCGGCGCCGGCACCATCACCCGCGAGGCGATGGATCCCGCGCGCGAACGCGAATACACCGAGGCGCTGGAACACGTGCTGCGGGCCGGCCAGCGCATCCTGGCCGACGGCGGCAACGCGCTCGATGCCGTGACCGAGGCCGTGCGCCTGCTGGAGGAATGCCCGCTGTTCAATGCGGGCAAGGGCGCCGTGCTGACCCATGCCGGCACCTATGAACTCGACGCGGCGGTGATGGACGGCGCCACCCGCGATGCCGGCGCGGTGGCCTGCGTCACGCGCCTGCGCAACCCGGTGCTGGCCGCGCGCGCGGTGCTCGATCACAGCGAGCATGTGCTGTTTGCCGGCGCCGGCGCGGAGGCCTTCGCCGCCGCACAAGGGCTGGAACTGGTGGAGCAGGAATACTACTTCACGCAGGCACGCCACGAACAATGGCAGCGCGCACGCGGTACCGCCGGCATGGCGCTGCTCGACCATGATGCCGCCGCACTGGGGGCACGGAACGTGCCGGCCGACCCGATCGATCCGGACAGCAAGTTCGGCACCGTTGGCGCGGTGGCGTGCGACAGCCGCGGCAACCTCGCCGCGGCGACCTCTACCGGCGGCGTGACCAACAAGAAGGTGGGGCGCGTCGGCGATACCCCGGTCATTGGTGCGGGCTGCTATGCCGACGACGTGGTGGCAGTGTCCGCCACCGGCACTGGCGAGATGTTTATCCGCACCGTGGCCGCTCACGATGTCTCGGCGCAGATGCGCTATGCCGGCCTGTCGCTGGAAGAATCGGCACGGCGCGTGGTGATGGAAAAACTGGTCGCCATCGAAGGCCGGGGCGGACTGATCGCGGTAGACCGCGCCGGCAACGTCACGCTGCCGTTCAACACCGAAGGCATGTACCGCGGCTTTGCCCGCGTGGGCGAGGCGGTCAGCGTCTCGATCTACGGCTGATCCCCGCATCCGCCAGTCCTGAGCATCACGCAGCAAACAAGGAGTTCCAGTGGCCAATATTCCAGCGCAAGCGCACGCTTCCGCCTCCGGCATCGTCCTGCCGCCCGAGCGCGTCGTCTCGGTCGATGGCCTGAGCGTGCGCTTTGCCACGTCCGAACGCACCGTCGAGGCAGTGCGCAACCTGTCGTTCCATGTCGACCGCGGCGAGACGCTGGCGGTGGTGGGCGAGTCGGGCTCGGGCAAGTCGGTCACGTCGCTGGCGCTGATGCGGCTGGTCGAGCATGGAGGCGGCAAGATCGTCAGCGGCAGCATGCTGCTGCGCCGGCGCGGCGGCGAGGTGATCGACCTGGCGCGCGCGGATAACGCGACGCTGCGCAGCGTGCGCGGCGCCGACGTGGCGATGATCTTCCAGGAGCCGATGACCTCGCTCAACCCGGTGTTCCCGGTGGGCGAGCAGATCGCCGAATCGATCCGGCTGCACCAGGGCAAGAGCCGCGCCGCGGCGCGTGCCGAGGCGCTGCGCATGCTGGAGCTGGTGCGCATCCCCGAGGCGCGCCGCGTGCTGGAGCGCTATCCGCACCAGCTTTCCGGCGGCATGCGCCAGCGCGTGATGATCGCGATGGCGCTGTCGTGCAAGCCGGCGTTGCTGATCGCCGACGAGCCCACCACCGCGCTGGACGTGACCATCCAGGCCGAGATCCTGCAGCTGATCCGCGGCTTGCAGGCCGAAATGCACATGGGCGTGGTCTTCATCACCCACGACATGGGCGTGGTGGCCGAGGTGGCCGATCGCGTGCTGGTGATGTACCGCGGCGAGAAGGTGGAGGAGGGCAGCTCCGACGACGTGTTCCGCGCGCCTGCGCATCCGTACACGCGCGCACTGCTGTCGGCCGTGCCGCGCCTGGGCGCCATGAGCGGGACCGACCTGCCGGCCAAGTTCCCGCTGCTGCGCCTGGATAGCGCCAGGGCGGAGCAGGCTGCGCCGCAGGACACGGTGCAGCCCGGTGTCGCCCCGATCCTGCGCGTGCAGGACCTGGTCACGCGATTCGACGTGCCCGGCGGCCTGTTCGGCCGCGTCACGCGCCGCGTGCATGCGGTGGAGAAAGTCAGCTTCGATCTCTATCCCGGCGAAACGCTGGCACTGGTGGGCGAGTCCGGCTGCGGCAAGTCCACCACGGGCCGTTCGCTGCTGCGGCTGGTGGAAAGCCAGAGCGGCACTATCGAATTCAACGGGCAGAACATCAGCAAGCTGGAAGGCCCGGCTCTGCAGACCCTGCGCCGCAATATCCAGTTCATCTTCCAGGACCCGTTCGCGTCGCTCGACCCGCGCGTGCCGGTCGGCTATTCGATCATGGAGCCGCTGCTGGTGCACAAGGCCGCCAGCGGCAAGGAGGCCGAGCAGCGCGTAGCCTGGCTGCTCGACAAGGTGGGGCTGGACCCGTCGCACGCGGCGCGCTATCCGCACGAGTTCTCCGGCGGCCAGCGCCAGCGCATCTGCATTGCGCGCGCGCTGGCGCTGAACCCCAAGGTGGTGGTGGCCGACGAGTCGGTGTCCGCGCTGGACGTGTCGATCCAGGCGCAGATCGTCAACCTGATGCTGGACCTGCAGCGCGAGCTGGGCATCGCCTTCCTGTTTATCTCGCACGACATGGCGGTGGTGGAGCGCGTCAGCCACCGCGTGGCGGTGATGTACCTGGGCCAGATCGTCGAGATCGGCCCGCGCCGCGCGATCTTCGAGAACCCGCAGCACCCGTACACGAAGAAGCTGATGTCGGCGGTGCCGATCGCCGACCCGGCGCGGCGCCACCTGCGGCGCGAGCCGCTGAACGATGAGATTCCCAGCCCGATCCGAGCGGTCGGCGACGAACCGGTGGTGCAGCCGCTGGTGCAGGTCGCCGGCAGCGCCGGGGCCGGCCATTTTGTTGCGCGGCACGCCGTTGGCGGCGCCTACTGAAACGGAAGTCAATCCAAGGAGAATCGAGATGTCTGCACGGATGGTTTCGCCCAGGCTGCTGGCCGGGCTGCTCATGGCTGGCGCGATGGGCGCGCTGGCGCCGGTGTCCGCCTTTGCCGCCAAGGACGCGGTGATGGCTGTCGCTTCCACGTTCACCACGCTGGACCCGTACGACGCCAACGACACGCTGTCGCAGGCCGTGTCCAAGAGCTTCTACCAAGGCTTGTTCGGCATGGACAAGGACATGAAACTGGTCAACGTGCTGGCCGAGAGCTATGACGTCAGCAAGGACGGCCTCGCCTATACCATCAAGCTGAAAAAGGGCGTCAAGTTCCACGATGGCAGCGCGTTCGACGCCGCCGCGGTCAAGGCCAACCTGGACCGCGTGACCAACCCGGCCAACAAGCTCAAGCGCTATACGCTGTTCAACCGCGTCGCCAGGACCGACGTGGTCGATGCCAATACCGTCAAGGTCACGCTGAAGGAGCCGTTCTCGCCGTTCATCAACGTGCTGGCGCATCCGTCTGCGGTGATGATCTCGCCGGCCGCGCTGCAAAAGTACGGCAAGGAGATTGCCTTCCATCCGGTCGGCACCGGCCCGTTCGAGTTCGTCGAGTGGAAGCAGCCCGATCACCTGAAGGGCAAGAAGTTCGCCGGCTACTGGAAGACCGGCTACCCGAAGATCGACACCATCACCTGGAAGCCGGTGGTCGACAACAACACGCGCGCCGCCGTGATGCAGACCGGCGAGGCGGACTTTGCCTTCAGCATCCCGTTCGAGCAGGCCGCGGTGCTGAAGAACAGCGCCAAGGTCGAGCTGATCGCGTCGTCGTCGATCATCCAGCGCTACCTGAGCCTGAACACCATGGTCAAGCCATTCAACGACCCCAAGGTGCGCCAGGCCATCAACTACGCGATCAACAAGGATGCACTGGCCAAGGTGGCGTTTGCTGGCTACGCGGTGCCGGCCGAGGGCGTGGTGCCGCCGGGCGTGGACTATGCCGAGAAGCTCGGCCCGTGGCCGTATGACCCGGCCAGGGCGCGCGCGCTGCTGAAGGAAGCCGGCTACCCGAACGGCTTCGAGACCACGCTGTGGTCGGCCTACAACCACACCACCGCGCAGAAGGTGATCCAGTTCGTGCAGCAGCAGCTGCAGCAGGTCGGCATCAAGGCGCAGGTGCAGGCGCTGGAAGCCGGGCAGCGCGTGGAGAAGGTTGAAAGCGTGCAGAAGCCGGAAGACGCCGGTGTGCGCATCTACTACATCGGCTGGTCGTCGTCGACCGGTGAATCGGACTGGGCGCTGCGTCCGCTGCTGGCTTCTGAGTCGATGCCGCCCAAGCTGCTGAACACCGCCTACTACAAGAACGACCAGGTCGATGCGGATATCGCCGGCGCGCTGCGTACCACGGACCGCGGCGAGAAGGCCCGCCTGTACAAGGACGCCCAGGAACGCATCTGGAAGGATGCCCCGTGGGCCTTCCTGGTGACGGAGAAGGTGCTGTTCGCGCGCAGCAAGCGGCTGGCTGGGGCGTATGTGATGCCGGACGGGTCGTTTAATTTTGATGAGATTGATATCAAGCAGTGAGGGGTGAAGCGAAGGGCGGGACTTCGTTGAGGTGCCGGCCCTCACCCCCGCCCCTCTCCCGCGCGCGGGAGAGGGGAGAACACAACGGGTCGTTCCAGCTCCGGCGATTTGCTCCCCTCTCCCGCATGCGGGAGAGGGGCCCGGGGGTGAGGGCGGGCGCGGGCAGTACTCCAGCCGCCTCAAGGACCCTGACCCAACGAGCAGCAAAGCAGCAAGCCGACACAAGGCCGCCGGCCCGCGACGCGGGGTTCGCAGGCGGGCGGCCCGCGGCCTCGCTTGCTGTCATTCATTCTGGTGCTTCATGCTGAACTACTTCCTCAAACGAGTGCTGGGCGTGATCCCCACGCTGCTGATCGTGGCAGTGCTGGTGTTCCTGTTCGTCCACCTGCTGCCGGGCGATCCCGCGCGGCTCGCGGCGGGCCCCGAGGCCGACTCGGCCACGGTCGAACTGGTGCGCAAGGATCTGGGCCTGGACCGGCCCATGCACGAGCAGTTCGTCAACTTCTTCTCCAACGCGCTGCGCGGCGAATTCGGCCATTCGCTGCGTACCAAGCGCCCGGTGAGCGAGGAGATTGGCGACCGCTTCATGCCGACGCTGCTGCTGACGGTGGCGTCGATGGCGTGGGCGGTGGTGTTCGGCATGGCGATTGGCATCGGCTCGGCGGTGTGGCGCAACCGCTGGCCGGACCGCTTCGGCATGACGCTGGCCGTATCGGGGATTTCGTTCCCCGCCTTTGCGCTGGGCATGCTGCTGATGGAGGTGTTCTCCGTGCAGCTGGGCTGGCTGCCCTCGATCGGCGCCGACAGCTGGAAGCATTACGTGCTGCCGTCGATCACGCTCGGCGCCGCGGTGGCGGCGGTCATGGCGCGCTTTACCCGCGCCTCGTTCGTCGAGGTGCTGCAGGAAGACTTTATCCGCACCGCCCGCGCCAAGGGCGTGCGCGAGACGGTGGTGGTGGCCAAGCATGGCCTGCGCAACGCCATGATCCCGGTGGTGACGATGATGGGCCTGCAGTTCGGCTTCCTGCTGGGTGGCTCGATCGTGGTCGAGAAAGTGTTCAACTGGCCGGGTCTCGGCCGCCTGCTGGTCGATGCCGTCGAGATGCGCGACTACCCGGTGATCCAGGCCGAGGTGCTGCTGTTCTCGCTCGAATTCATCCTGATCAACCTGGTGGTGGACATGCTCTACACCGTGATCAACCCAACCATCCGCTACAAGTGAGGCCGGCATGACTGAGCTTTCCACGCCCGCCGCAAGCGAAGCGGCACCCGCCACCGCTCCCGTGCCGGAAGCCGTGCGCACGCCCTGGACCGAGTTCTGGCGCAAATTCCGCAAGCAGCACCTGGCGCTGGGCGCCGGCGTGTTCGTGCTGCTGCTGGTGCTGGTCGCCATCCTGGCGCCGCATATCGTGCCGTACGACCCCGAGAATTTCTTCGACTACGACGCGCTCAACGCCGGCCCGTCGGCCGCGCACTGGATGGGCGTCGATTCGCTCGGGCGCGATATCTTCAGCCGCATCCTGGCCGGCACGCGCATCTCGCTGGCGGCGGGCTTCCTGTCAGTGATCATCGGCGCGGTGATCGGCACCGTGCTGGGCCTGCTGGCCGGCTACTACGAGGGCTGGTGGGACCGCATCGTGATGCGGATCTCCGACGTGCTCTTCGCCTTCCCGGGCATCCTGCTGGCGATCGGCATCGTTGCCATCCTCGGCAATGGCATGACTAACGTGATCTTTGCCGTGGCGATCTTCAGCATTCCGGCCTTCGCGCGGCTGGTGCGCGGCAATACGCTGATGCTGAAGCGGCTGACTTATGTCGAGGCCGCGCGCAGCATCGGCGCGTCGGACTGGACCATCCTGATGCGCCATATCCTGCCGGGCACGGTGTCGTCGATCGTGGTGTATTTCTCGATGCGGATCGGCACGTCGATCATCACCGCGGCCAGCCTGTCGTTCCTGGGGCTGGGCGCGCAGCCGCCCACGCCGGAGTGGGGCGCGATGCTGAACGAGGCGCGCGCCGACATGGTGACCGCGCCGCACGTGGCGATCTTCCCGAGCCTGGCGATCTTCCTGACGGTTCTGGCGTTCAACCTGCTTGGCGACGGCCTGCGCGACGCGCTGGATCCCAAGATCGACCGCCGGTGAGCCATGCAGACATCGACGCAGGGCGTGCCGCGTATCGGCAGCCTGCCGGCCGGGCAGCGCGACAGCATCGCCGACGTGCCAGGGGTGACCGTGGGCCACTGCACGCTGGCGCAGGATGCGGTGCAGACCGGCGTCACCGTGATCCGCCCGCACGGCGGTGACCTGTATCGCGACAAGGTGCCCGCGGCGGCCACCGTGCTTAACGGCTTCGGCAAGAGCGTGGGGCTGGTGCAGCTGGACGAACTGGGCGTGCTGGAGACGCCGGTTGCGCTGACCAACACCTTCTCGGTCGGCGCCATGGCGCAGGCGCAGATCCGTGCCGCCGTCGCCGCCAACCCGGAGATCGGACGCGCATGGCCGACGGTCAATCCGCTGGTGTTCGAATGCAATGACGGCTACCTGAACGATATCCAGCGCATGGCAGTGGACGGTAGCCACTATGACGCGGCGCTGGCCGCTGCCGGCCAGGACGTCGCGCAGGGCGCGATCGGCGCCGGGCGCGGCATGTCGTCGTTCGGCGTCAAGGGCGGCATCGGCACGGCATCGCGCATCGCGCAGGGCTATCGTGTCGGCGCGCTGGTGCTGGCAAATTTCGGCACGCCGGAGTCGCTGACGCTGGCGGGCAGGCTGGTCGGGCCGCAGCTGGCGCAGCGCCTGGCGCAGCCCGACGCGGTGGCGCAGCCGCCGCTGCCTGAAAAAGGCTCGATCATCATGGTCGTGGCCACCGACGCGCCGCTGGACGCACGCCAGCTGCGCCGGATGTCGCTGCGCGCGGGTGCGGGGCTGGCGCGCACCGGCTCGGTGTTCGGGCACGGCTCGGGCGATATCGCGCTCGCCTTCTCGACCGCCTATACCGTCCCGCACCAGGCCGACCGCGCGATGCCTGCGGTCGCCATGCTCCACGAAACGCTGCTCGACCCGCTGTTCCGCGCCGCCGCGGACAGTGTCGAGCAGGCCATCGTCCATGCGCTCTGGCATGCGGCGACGGTGCAGGGCCGCGACGGCCATGCCCGCCGCGCCTTGCTGGAGGTCATGCCAGAACTGCGCCAATCCGCCTGATGAAGATCCTGATTTCCACCGATATCGAGGGCGTCGCCGGCGTCTTCCACGCCGAGCAGACCCGCCCCGGCAGCGGCGAATATGAACGCGCCCGCGCCTGGATGAGCGCCGAGGCCAATGCCGCCGTCGCCGGCGCCTTTGCCGGCGGCGCCACCGAAGTGCTGGTCAACGACTCGCATGGCGGCTTCCGCAACCTGCTGCCGGACCAGATCGACCCGCGCGCGCGGCTGGTGCTCGGCAAGCCGCGCTACCTCGGCATGATGGCCGGCATCGAGGACGGTGCCGACGGCGTGCTGATGATCGGCTACCACGGCCGCGCGCAGAGCCGCGGCGTGCTGGCGCACACCATCAACAGCGGCGCCTTCGCCCGGGTCTGGCTTAACGGCATGGAACTTGGCGAGGCCGGTCTCTACGGCGCGCTGGCCGGGGAACTGGGCGTGCCGGTGCTGATGGCCAGCGGTGACGACGTCTTCGTGCAGGAAACCCGGCCGCTGATGCCGTGGGCGCGCTTTGCCGAGACCAAGCGTGCCGGCGGCTTCGGCAGCGGCACCACGCTGTCGCCGGCGGCGGCGCGCGAGGCGATCCAGGCGGCCGTGGCCGAGGGCGTGCGCGGCGCGGCGCAGGCGCAATGCCTGCGGCTCGAAGCGCCGGTGAGCACCAGGCTGCAGACCCTGACGCCGGCCCATGCCGACCTGTTCTGCCAGTGGCCGACGCTGGAGCGCCTGGACGGCGTGACCCTGGGCTTCCAGGCCGACTCCGTGCAGGCCGCGGTACGCATGCTCAACTGCCTGTCGGCGATGTCGTTCATGCTGAAGTAGCGCCTGCCGGCAGCGGATCCTCCGGATCGGCGACAATAGCGGGTCCGCAGCCAACCCAGCCAACCCGGCACTACGCATTCGCATGACCCAGGCACACGACGGGGGCTGGATCCCCGTACGCAAGGACTTCGTCGACTTGGACACCCGTTGCCATGCGCGCGGCAACAGCCGCCGGCACCACGGTTTCCCGCACGGACAGGCCTATATCCTGCGCGACGCCGCCGGGCATGAGTATCCGTTCGGCGAAGACTGCGCCCGCGCCGCGGTGGCGCATCCCGGGTTGCTTCTGCAGGTGCCGGACTACACCGGGCGCGACGTGGTGCCGCGCTCGGCCTTGCCCGATCCCATCCCCGCCGGCGTCCGGCGCGGACGGCGCAGCGCGGCGGAGAACGCGGCGGCCGAGCGCCTTGCCGCTATCCGTTACCTGGTGCTGCGCATGGAAAAAGTGGCCGCCGTGCCGCGCGTGCAGCCCACCGTGCGCTTTCCCGCGCTTGACCCGGTCTACGAGCAATACCTGCGTACCGGCGACGTGGCCACTGCGCAGGTGCGCCGCATCCTGGCGATCGAGCGCGCGCCCAGCACGCCGCCGCGGCTGCGCGCCACCAACCTGCTCGACGTCTATACGGCCCATGTCAAGCTGGAGCGGCTGATCGCCGCCTCCAACAGCGTCGACAACATCCGCTTCCTGCGAGGCCTGCATGACTGGCTGGCGCGCCACCTGGTGCTGACTGCCAGCCAGTTGGCCGCGGCAGGGATCGAGATGCATCCGCAGGCCTTTACCTCGCCCGGCATCTGGGGCGCCGCGGCGGAAGCGGCAAGCCGGGCGGTCCCGGCCGCTTCGGCGCCACCCGATCCGAACGGCTCGCTGTTCTAGCTACCCATTCGGCGCAACTGGCAGAACCGGTGGAAATGGCGTCTAATGGCCTGCATCGCCATCCGCCGGTGACGCCATGAGTCCTTTTTCGCGCAGCTACGCCGAAGCCCGCCAGAAGTTCCTCGATGCCGCGCGCGCGGCCGGGGCAGACCTGGCGCAGTTCCCGCATCCGACCCGCCGCGGCAGCGCCGGCGAGGACCTGGCGATCGACGTGGCGCAGGTGGGCCCGCCCGGCGCGCGGCAGTGCCTGATGGTGACTTCCGGCACCCATGGCGCCGAGGGCTTCGCGGGCTCCGGCGTGCAGATTGCGATGCTGAACGACACCGCGCTGCTCGCAGATTGCGCCGCCGCGGGCACCAGCCTGCTGCTGGTCCATGCCATCAATCCCTACGGTTTCTCGCATCTGCGCCGGGTCAACGAAGACAACGTCGACCTGAACCGCAACTTCATGGACTTCTCGCAGCCGCTGCCGTACAACGGGCCCTATGCGGAGATTGCGCCGCTGCTGCTGCCGGCGCAGTGGCCGCCATCCGACGCCGACCAGGCTCAGCTGATGAAGACCGTGGCCGAGCGCGGCATGGCGTGGTACCAGGCCGCGCTGAGCGGCGGCCAGTACCAGGACCCGGACGGCATGTTCTTCGGCGGCACCAAGGCGACCTGGAGCAACTACACGCTATGCCGCATCCTGGCGCGCTTCGGCGCCGGGCGCGAGACGCTGCGCTGGATCGACGTGCACACCGGCCTGGGGCCGTGGGGCTATGGCGAGCCGATCCACATGGGCCCGGACACGCCCGAGTCGCTGACGCGCACGCGCGCCATCTGGGGCAGCCGCGTGACGTCGATCTATGACGGCTCGTCGACCTCGGCCAACCTGACCGGGCTGGCCTGGCGTGCGGTGCCCCAGACACTGCCGGGGATCGACTATGCCGGCATCGCGCTGGAATTCGGCACGCTGCCAGTGGGCGAGGTGCTGGACGCGCTGCGTGGCGACCACTGGCTGCACCGGCATCCCGAAGCGGACGAGAACCAGCGCGCGCTGGTGCGCCAGGCGATGTGGCGGGCCTTCTATGGCGACGCCGACGACTGGCGCGACGGCGTGGTGACGCAAGTGACCGACGCCGTGCGCAGCACGCTGGCCGCGGCCTGAGCTCGGCCTGGTTTTGGCCGTAGCGGGACCGTATCTCGCATTCGAAATCGTTCAGTACAGGGCGCAAGCCGCTTCTGGTAATGTCTCGGACTTGGCTGTAGAGTGCCGTCAAAGGCACCGCTGGTCTGGGCGTCAGTGCGGGCCGGGCAGTCACAACGAAACGTTACAAGAAACGCCACCAAGAACAAGACGGAAGGGGGTCCCCGGCCGGCCAGCGGCGCAGCGCAAGCGCCGGCACCGGCAAGGCGCGCGGCGCCGCTTCCGGCATCAGCTCGGCGGGAGGCCGGCGCGATGACGCTCTACGAACTCAAGCCCAGGTTCCAGGCATGGCTGCGCCCGGTGGTGCAGGACCTGGCCCATCGCGGCGCCACCGCCAACCAGGTCACGATCGCCGCGGCTGCCGGCTCTCTCGCGGTCGGCGTGCTGGCTGCCATCGGCATGCTGGTGACCGAGAGCCCGGCGCTGTTCCTGCTGTTTCCCCTCTGGCTGTTCCTGCGCATGGCGCTCAATGCCATCGACGGCATGCTCGCGCGCGAGCACGGCCAGCAGAGCGCGCTCGGCGCCTACCTCAACGAACTTGGCGACATCGTCTCGGACTTGGCGCTGATCCTGCCGCTGGCGGCGCTGCCGGATTTCGGGCTGGCGCAGGTCGGCACCTTTGCGCTGCTGGCGGTGATGGCCGAGGCCGCCGGCCTGGTCGGGCCCCTTGCCGGCGCCAGCCGGCGCTACGACGGCCCGCTTGGCAAGAGCGACCGTGCTTTCGCGGTCGGGGCCATCGCACTGTGGGCGGGGCTGGGGCTGGGCTTCGGCGCTGCCGCTTCCTGGTTGTGGCTGGCGCTGTCCTTGCTGTCGCTTTACACCATTGCCAATCGCGTGCGCCGCGGCGTTGCCGAGGCGCGTGCCCGCACCGCAGGCTGAAGCCATGGACCGAGCCGCTATCCGCCAGCCGCAGGAGCGGCATTTCCAGACCCATGACGGCCAGGCGCTGTTCTACCGCCACTGGCCTGCGGTGGAGGGCCCGGCGCGTGGCGCCGTGGTGCTGTTCCACCGCGGCCACGAGCATTCCGGGCGTGTCGCCCACCTGGCCGACGAACTGAACCTGCCGGGCTACGACATCTTCGCCTGGGACGCGCGTGGCCACGGCCGCTCGCCCGGCGAGCGTGGCTACAGCCCCTGCCTGGCGGATTCGGTGCGCGATATCCAGACGTTTACCCAGCATATCGCCGAGGCGCACGGCATCCCGCTTGAGCATACCGCGGTCATTGCGCAAAGCGTCGGGGCGGTGCTGGCCGCCACGTGGGTGCACGACTACGCGCCGCCGCTCCGCGCGCTGGTGCTCGCCTCGCCGGCCTTCAAGGTCAAGCTGTACGTGCCGTTCGCGCGGCCGGGACTGAAGCTGATGCACCGGCTGCGCGGCAGGTTCTTCGTCAACAGCTACGTCAAGGCGAAGTTCCTGACGCACGATCCCGGGCGCATCGCCAGTTATGACACCGATCCGCTGATCACGCGGCCGATCGCGGTCAATATCCTGCTCGACCTGTACGAGACCGCGGAACGCATCGTCGCCGATGCCGCCGCAATCACGGTGCCGACGCAGCTGCTGATCTCCGGCGCCGACTGGGTCGTGCACCGCGGGCCGCAGGACCGCTTCTACGAGCGGCTGGGCGCGCGCACCAAGGAACGCATCGTGCTGGAGGGGTTTTTCCACGACACGCTGGGCGAGCGCGACCGCAAGCTGGCCGTGGACGCGGCGCGGCGCTTTATCGTGCGCGAGTTCGACACGCCGTCGCCGCCGCGCTCGCTGCTGGAGGCCGACCTGATCGGCCCGTTCCGGGAAGAGTCGGACCGGCTGGCGTCCGCGCCGGGCGGGCTGGCGGCCTGGTACTGGCGCGCGGCGCGTGCCAACCTGAAGCTCGGCGGGATGCTGTCGGACGGCGTGCGGCTCGGGCATGAGACCGGTTTCGACTCGGGCTCGACGCTCGACTACGTCTACCGCAATATGCCGTCGGGACGCGGCCCGCTGGGCCGGATGGCTGACGCGCAATACCTCGGCGCCATCGGCTGGCGCGGCATCCGCCAGCGCAAGGTCCACGCCGAAGCGCTGATCGCCGAGGCCGTGCGGCGGCTGCGTGCGGCCGGCATGCCGGTGCGCATGGTCGATATCGCCGCCGGGCACGGGCGCTATGTGCTGGAGGCGCTGGGTGCGCTGGACGGCGGCGCCGGGGCGGTCGAATCGATCCTGCTGCGCGACTACAGCCAGCTCAATGTCGAACAGGGCAGGGCGCTGATCGCCGCCAAGGGACTGCAGGGAGTCGCCCGCTTCGAACAGGGCGATGCCTTCGACGGTGACAGCCTGGCAGCGCTGGCCCCGGCGCCGACGCTGGCCGTGGTATCGGGCCTGTACGAGCTGTTCCCGGAAAATGCGATGGTGCGCCGCTCGCTGGAAGGGCTGGCGCGCGCGGTGCCGCCTGGGGGCTACCTGGTCTACACCGGCCAGCCCTGGCATCCGCAGCTCGAATTCATCGCCCGCGCGCTGACCAGCCACCGCGGCGGCGCCGCCTGGGTGATGCGGCGCCGTTCGCAGGCCGAGATGGACGAACTGGTGCGCGCCGCCGGCTTCGACAAGGTGACCCAGCGCATCGACCCGTGGGGCATCTTCACCGTCAGCCTGGCGCGCAGGCGCGAAGCATGAGCACGCTGCCCGCCGACGCGGCTGCCGCGGCCCCCACGGGTGAACGTCCCTGGGGTTTGGCCTGCCTGCTGCTGGCGCTGGCCGGCGCGTTTTTCTTTTCCAGCTACGGCTTCGCCAACTGGCTCGCGAGCCAGCGCGCGCAGGTGCCAACGGTCTATTTCGGCTGGGAACGCGGCATCCCGTTCCTGCCGTGGACCATCATCCCGTACTGGTCGATCGACCTGCTGTACGGCATCTCCTTCTTCCTGTGGCAAACGCGGGCGGCACTGGTCACGCACGTCAGGCGGCTGGTGCTGGCGCAGCTGGTCTCGGTGGCGTGCTTTATCGCCTTCCCGCTGCGCTTCAGCTTCGAGCGGCCGCAGGCGGAGGGGCTGCCGGGGCGGCTGTTCGCGCTGCTGGGTGGCTTCGACCTGCCGTTCAACCAGGCGCCGTCGCTGCATATCAGCCTGCTGGTGATCCTGTGGGTCGCGTACGCGGCGCACCTGCGCGGCGGATGGCGCTGGCTGCTGCATGGCTGGTTCGCGCTGATCGGCGTGTCGGTGCTGACCACATGGCAGCATCACCTGATCGACGTGCCGACCGGGGCGCTGGTTGGCTGGCTGTGCGTTTACCTGTTCCCGATGCGGCTGCCGGAGGTTGCGGCGGGCTTGCCCGATGCGCGCACGCGCCAGCTTTCGCGGCGCTATGCGGTTGGCGCGGTCGTGGCACTGCTGTGTGCGGTACTGGCGGTGGCATTGTCCGTGACGCTGGCGTTCCTGCTGCTGTGGGCCGCGCTGGCGCTGGCCTGCGTTGCGCGCATCTACGCGCTGGCCGCGCCGGCCTGGTTCCTGAAGCATGCAGACGGCACGATGGCGCGGGCGGCACGCTGGGTGCTGGCGCCATACCTGCTCGGCGCGTTCCTGAATTCGCGCTGGTGGACCCGGCGCGCGCCGCAGGCCAGCCGCATCGCCGACGGCGTCTGGGTCGGCCGCTTCCCGACCGGTGCCGAACTGCGCGCATTGGGCGCCGATGCTGTGGTCGACCTTAGCGCCGAACTGCCGCGCGCCGCCTCTGGTCCCGGGCTGGCCTATCGCTGCGTGCCGGTGCTGGATCTGACCGTGCCGACCGCGCGGCAACTGGAGCAGGCCGTGGCGCAACTCGACGCATGGCACGCGCAAGGACGCCGGATAATGGTGAGCTGCGCGCTGGGATATTCGCGCAGCGCGCTGGTGGCTGCCGCATGGATGGCGCGCAGGCAGGGACTGCGCGACGCGCCGGCGGCACTGGCCGCTTTGCGCGCGCACCGGCCCGCGGTGGTGCTGGGGCATGAGCACGCCGCCGCGCTGCAGGCATGGCTGGACCAGTATCCGACAGCGGAGGCTGCCGATGGCCGCTGATGGCGCACGCAGCAGTTCCTCGGAGGCCTGGATCGCGCACGCCGTCACCGGCGCGCTGTCCGGTGCGCTCTGGATCGGCGTGGTCGGACTGGCCTTCGCGCTGGCATCCGTCTGGATGTCCGCCAGCCCGGCACTGTCTGCACTGCCGTTGCTGGTGGCGCTGGCCCAGCTCTGGCTGCTGCTGCGCGTGGCGATTGACCGGCGCCTGTTCGACGCGCTGGCCGCTTCGGCCGACCCCAACGTCCAGACAGGCCAGGCGGACCTGGCCGGACTCGACGGCGCGCTGACCGGACTGGGCTGGATCGCATCCGAGCGCACTGGCCGCCCGCTGCCCGAACGCGCACGCGGCGCGATGCGGCTGGTGCGCGCCAGCCTGGTACTGGCCGCAGTCCAGCTGTGCCTGTCCCTGCTGATCTTGCTGCTGAGGTAAACAACACCATGTGGATCGCCCGTGCCACCGCGCGCGCCATCATCGCTTTCGCCCGCCTGCTGACCGGCATGCGCGCCAACTGGCAGGGCTGCATCCCGGCCGCGGTGCAGCGCGTGTACTTTGCCAACCACAGCAGCCATGGCGACTTCGTGCTGATCTGGGGCTGCCTGCCGCCCGACCTGCGCACCGGCACGCGCCCGGTGGCCGGCGCCGATTACTGGGACCGCTCGCCGCTGCGGCGCTTTATCGGCCGCGACGTATTCCGCGCGTTGCTGATCGACCGCACGCGCAGCGATCCGGGCAATGACCCGGTGGCACTGATGCGTGGCGCGCTGGAAGGCGGCGATTCGCTGATCCTGTTCCCCGAGGGCACCCGTAACACCACCGATGCGCGGCTGCTGCCGTTCAAGAGCGGCATCTACCACCTGGCGCGCGCTTGTCCGGAGGTGGAGTTCGTGCCGGTCTGGATCGACAACCTCAACCGCGTCATGCCCAAGGGCGAGGTCGTGCCGGTGCCGCTGCTATGCACCGTGACCTTCGGCCAGCCCGTGCTGGTGGCCGACGGCGAGGACAAGGAGAGCTTCCTGTCCCGCTGCCGCGGGGGCCTGCTCGCGCTGGCCCCCGAACTGGACTGATGGCGGACCGATAGCGGAAAGATGACCATGCCAACCATCCCGACCCTGCCTGCGGTGCACTGGGACCATGAGACCGGACTGCTGTTCGGCGGCCTGTTTGCCGTGCTGTTGCTGGCGTCCACCGTGACCGTGCTGCTGCGCTGGCGCGTGGCCGGGGGCGGGCAGCATGCGGTAATCGACAACCTCGCGCAGCGCGTCAACGCCTGGTGGTGGATGATCGGCGTCATGGGCGTGGCCTTCGCGCTGGGCCGCACCGCGGTGATCGTGCTGTTCTACCTGCTGTCGTTCTTCGCGCTGCGCGAGTTCGTCACCATCACCACCACGCGCCGCGGCGACCATCGCGCCATCGTCGCCGCCTTTTTCGTATTCCTGCCGCTGCAGTATGTGCTGGTCTACATCGGCTGGTACGGCATGTTCTCGATCCTGATCCCGGTCTACGCCTTCCTGTTCCTGCCGATCCTGGCGGCGCTGTCGTCCGAGACCACGCGCTTCCTGGAGCGCTGCGCCGGGGTGCAATGGGCGGTGATGATCTGCGTGTTCTGCATCTCGCACGTGCCGGCGCTGCTGACGTTGCCGATCCCGGGCTTCGAAGGCCGCAACCTGCTGCTGATCGCCTTCCTGGTGATCGTGGTGCAGGGCAGCGACGTGCTGCAGTACGTATGGGGCAAGCTGTGCGGCAAGCGCAAGATCGCGCCGCTGCTGTCGCCGTCGAAGACGGTGGAAGGGTTTGTCGGCGGCGTGGCAAGTGCCACTGCGCTGGGTGCGGCGCTGTGGTGGATCACGCCGTTCACGCCGTGGCAGGCCGGACTGATTGCGCTGGCCATCGCGCTGATGGGCTTCCTGGGCGGGCTGGTGATGTCGGCGATCAAGCGCGACCGCGGCATCAAGGACTGGGGCCACATGATCCAGGGCCACGGCGGCATGCTGGACCGGCTCGACTCGGTGGTGTTCGCCGCGCCGGTGTTCTTCCATATCACCCGCTACTGGTGGGTACCCTGAGCCGGGCGACGCTCAGATTTCGGTCTCCTCGCACCACTTGACCACCGCATCACGGAAGTCCTGGCAGATCGGCGACAGGTAGCCGCCGGCGCGCCACAGCACCGCCAGTTCGTGCTGCCACGACATGCCGGGCCCGGCGATCGCCTGCAATCCCTGTCCCTCCGCCTGCTTCAGGATGCGCGGCGGCATGATGCCGAGCAGGTCCGAGTGCCGCAGCAACTCGCCGAACGCGACCGGCGAGGCCGTGCTTTCCACCGCCACGCGCGGCGGCGGCAGCCCCACCGAGGTGAATCGTTCCTCCAGCCATTGGCGCAGGTACAGCGAGCTGGCCGGCACCGCCCAGCGCTCTTCGGTCAGGTCGGCCAGCGTGCGGAAGCTGCCGCGGCGCGGATGTGCGCTGCGGCAGACGATCTGCATGGTCAGCGGCCCCAGCGGCAGCCAGTCGATGTCTTCCGGCACGCTGGCCGGGCGCGCCGCAAGGATCAGGTCGGCGTCGCCGTTCTGCAGCATCGCCATCAGGCGCGCGCTCAGGTGCGTCTCGATCGAGAACACGGCCAGCGGGCGGCTGACGAAGAACTGCGCCAGCAGCGGCGACAGCAGCGACGGCACCAGGTAAGGAATGGCGCCGAGCCGTACCGTGCCGGCGCGCGCCAGCCGCTGCTCGGCCAGTTCATTGCGCAGGTCGGCTGCCGCCAGCGAGATCCTGCGCGCATGCGCCAGCAGCGTCTTGCCGACGCTGGTCGGCACCAGCCCGCGCGGGGTGCGCTCGAACAGCGGCATGCCGGCCTCGCCCTCCAGCCGCGCCAGCGTCTTGGACAGGCCGGACTGGGTCATGCCGAGCGTGTCGGCCGCGCGATGCAGGTTGCCATGTTCGCTGACTACCAGGAAGGCTTCAAGATCCTCGAATCGCATGGGACGTACCGGGTACCGGGTAATGGGGCGCGCTGGGGGCGGAGCGGGCCATTGTAGCGCCGGTATGCCCATGCGCTGCGTCACCGCACCCCAGGTTCCGGCCGCGCCATGCCTGGCAGGACTCGCCTTGCGCCGAGCGGGAATCGGCGGGGCGCGGCCGATGCCATAGACTGCGCTGGCATCCCTCGCATCGCCAGCGGCTGGCGGGCATCACAGAAGGGAGCCAGGACAGGAGACACCAACCATGCCGACCCTCCGCTCGCGGCTGCGCGCCGCCATGCCCGCCATCATGCTGGGCGCCCTTGCAGCCACAACCGTGGCCACAACCGCAGCCACGGCGCACGCCGCCGATGCCGCCCCCGGCGCCGAACCGTATCCATCGCGCCCGCTGACCATCGTGGTGCCGTCGGTGGCAGGCAATGTCAACGACGCGGTCGCCCGGCTGATCGGGCAGGAACTGACCAGGGCCTGGGGCCAGCCGGTCATCGTCGACAACAAGCCCGGCGCAGGGACCACCACCGGCACCAAGCACGTCGCGCGCGCCGCGAAGGATGGCTATACCGCGCTGCTGACCTTTACCGCGCACGTGCAGAACCCGTCGCTGTACCCGCGCATCGGCTACGACCCGATCGCCGATTTCGCGCCGGTCAGCGAGGTCGCGATCTCGTCGACCATCCTGGCCGTGTCGCCGGACTTTCCGGCGCGCACGCTGCCTGAGCTGGTGGCGCTGGTCAAGGCCAATCCCGGCAAGTACCCGTATGGTTCCTATGGCGCCGGCACGACCGGCCACATCCTCGGCGAACTGCTCAAGCGCGAGGCCGGCCTGCAGATGGAGCACGTGGCCTACAAGGGCGGTGCGCCGCTGGCGACCGACCTGGCCGCCGGCCACGTGAAGATCGGCTTCATCGCGGTGGGAACGGCGATGCCGCTGCTGCAGGGCGGCAAGCTGATCCCGGTGGCGATGGCCGGCGCCGAGCGCTCGGCGCTGCTGCCCAGGGTGCCAACCTTCCGCGAGGCGGGCTACCAGGGCTTCGAGCCGGATGCGTGGATGGGCCTGCTGTTCCCGGCCGGCGTGCCGAAGGCGCGGATCGAGGCACTGTCGCGCGAAGTCGCTCGCATTGTGCGCATGCCGGAGATCGCAAAGAAGATGCAGGACCTGAACCTGGTGCCGGTGGGCAACACACCGGAAGCCTTCGCCGCGGTGCTGAAGAGCGACCGCGACAAATGGAGCCGCATCATCCGCGATGTCGGCATCACGCTGGAATGACTGGACTGACGATGCAAGAGGACGATTACCTGGGGCTGGTCTGTTCGCGCTGGTGCCACTGGAGCGAACTGGAACTGCAACGCATCCCGCGCCAGCCGCTCGGGCCGGGACAGGTGCGCATCCGCGTGCGGCACGCCGGCGTCGGCTTTGCGCTGAGCCTGTTCGTGTCGGGCAAGTACCAGCGCAAGCCGCCGCTGCCGTTCACGCCCGGCACGGAAGCGGCCGGGGAGATCCTTGAGGTCGCGCCGGACGTGACGCGGCTGCGCGTTGGGCAGCGCGTGGCGGCGGCGCTGGACTGGGGCGGTTTTGCCGAAGAAGTCGTGACGACCGCCGACACGGTCTATCCGGTGCCGGATGGTCTTGCACTGGCGCACGCCGCGGCACTTCCGGTTACCTACGGCACCGTGTGGGCCGCGTTAGCGTGGCGCGCCGCGCTGCAACCCGGCGAGACCATGCTGGTGCACGGCGCCAGCGGCGCGCTCGGCACGGCGGCCGTGCAGGTGGGCAAGCTGATGGGCGCGCGCGTGATCGCCACCGCCAGCACCGACGCCAAGCGCGAGGCGGCACTGGGCAATGGCGCGGCGCATGCGCTGCCTGCCGACGCGGCCACGCTGGCGGCCTCGGTGAAGGCGCTGTGCCCGGCGGGCGGGGTCGACGTGGTGTTCGATCCGGTCGGCGGCGACCTGTTCGATGCCTCGCTGCGCTGCGCGGCGCCGGGCGCGCGGCTGCTGTCGATCGGCTACGCCAGTGGGCGTATCCCGGAAGTGCCGGCCAACCTGCTGCTGGTCAAGAACCTGTCGATGATCGGCTTCAACTACGGCTACTACATCGGCTGGGGACTGACCGATGAACGCCAGCGCTTGGCGCCGCGCGTGCAGCAGGTGGTCGAGCAGATCATGCAGGCGGTGGCGAGCGGCAAGCTGGCGCCGCCCGTGCTGCAGCACTTCCCGCTGCGCGACTGGCTGGCGGCGGTCGACACCACGATGTCGCGCCGGGCGATCGGCAAGGTCATGCTGGATATCTGAAATGCGGAGGACGACATGAAAGCCGAACAAGACGCCGCGCTGCTCGACGGCCTGACGGTGCTCGACCTGAGCCAGGGGATCGCCGGCCCCTACTGCGGACTGGTGCTGCGCCAGCAGGGCGCGCGCGTGATCAAGGTGGAGCCGCCCGGCGGCGACTGGTCGCGCAACATGGGCCGCATCCGCGCCGGCCAGACCGCGATCGCGGTCGCGTGCAACGCCGGCAAGGAGAGCGTGCTGCTGGATGCGCGCACCGACAGCGGCCGCGCCGCCATTGCACGCCTGGCGGAGCGTGCCGACGTGGTGATCCAGAACTTCCGCCCCGGCGTGGCCGAGCGCATGGGCGTGGGCTACGAGGCGCTGGCGGCGCGCAACCCGGCGCTGGTCTATGTGTCGATCTCCGGCTACGGCCATGCCGGCCCGATGGCGGCACTGCCGGCGGTCGATACCACGGTCCAGGCGGTCAGCGGGCTGATGCACCTGAACCGCGACGGCGCGGGCCAGCCGCGGCGTATCCCGTTCTTCCTGATCGATCTGAGCACCGGGCTGTATGCCGCCCAGCATGCATGCGCGGCGTTGTTCAAGGCCGCGCGCCATGGCAAGGGGCGCCACGTGAAGCTGTCGCTGCTGGAAACCAGCGCGGCGCTGCAGTCATACCTGCTGGTGGACGATGCCATGTTTCCCGACGCCGAAATGGCGGCGGCCAATGCGCCGACGGGATTGTTCTCGGCGGCGGACGGCATGCTCTACATCAGCATGCTCAACGACGCGATGTTCGTGCGGCTGGCGCGCGTGCTGGGCTTTGACGACTGGCTCGACGATGCCGCGCTGCGCACCAGTGCCGGCCGGCTGCCGCGCGCGGCGGAACTGAACCGGCGCGTGGCGCAGGCGGTGGCCGCGCAGCCGCTCGCACATTGGGAAGCGCTGCTGACCGAGCATGACGTGCTGTTTGGCCGCGTCAGCCACGCAAGCGAGTTCCTGCGGAGCGCGCAATGCCGGCAGGCGGGGGTTTTCGGCCGCTTGAGGCTGGACGGGATTGGCGAGGTGCCGTGGGCCAACCTGCCGGGCATGGCAGGCATGACGCGGCCCGAGGGCGATGCGCCCACGCTGGGTCAGCACACCGAAGCGGTGCTGGCGGAGTTCGGCATCAGCGCCTGACATTGCCGCTCGGAAAAGAAAAACGGACGGTGCGCGATTGCGTACCGTCCGTTTCCTTTGTGCGTTGGTAGGCTCGATTGGACTCGAACCAACGACCCCCACCATGTCAAGGTGGTGCTCTAACCAGCTGAGCTACGAGCCTAGCGAAGCCGCGAATTATAGGGATGCCTCCGCGATTGCGCAAGCACCTTCGCAAACTTTCTGCGATTGTGCTGCGCGCACCGCGTCAGCATGCTTTGGATGGCGCTTATGCCTGCGTCAGCCGGTCGCGCAATTCGCGCTTGAGCACCTTGCCGATGGCGCTGCGCGGCAGGCTGTCGACCACATGCAACTCCGCCAGCCGCTGGGTCTTGCCCAGGCGCTCGTTGGCCCAGGCGAGCACGTCCTGTGCCGTGGCGCCGCTACCCGCGCGCAGCGCGACGAAGCCCACCGGCGTCTCGCCCCAACGCTCCGACGGCACGCCGACCACCGACACCTCGGCGACCGCGGGGTGCTCGCGCACCACCGCCTCGATATCGCTCGGATAGATATTGAAGCCGCCCGAGATGATCATGTCCTTCTTGCGGTCGACCAGCACCAGGAAGCCGTCTTCATCGAAACGGCCGATATCGCCGGTGCGGATGAAGCGGTTGCCCTGCGCATCGAACCATTCGGTCTCGGCGGTCTTCTCCGGCTGGTTGTGGTAGCCGTTCATCATGGCCGGCGAACGGCCGACCACTTCGCCGGTGCTGCCCGGCGGCAACTCGCGGCCTTCGTCGTCGATGATGCGGATGTCGGCGTTCGGCGCGGGACGGCCCACGGTGTGCAGCTTGTCGGGGAACTGGTGCGCGTGGAGCAGGCAACTGCCGCCGCCTTCGGTCATGCCGTACAGCTCGGTCAGCCCGCCCGGCCAGCGGCGCAGCACCTCGGCCTTCAGTGCCGGGCTGAACGGCGCGCTGGTGCAGAACTTCTGCCGGAAGGACGACAGGTCATGACTATCGAAGTCCGGATGCGCCAGCAGGCGCTGGTATTGCACCGGCACCAGCATGGTGTGCGTGACGCGGTGCTGCTGCGCCAGCGCCAGGTACTTGCCCGCATCGAACTTGGCCATCAGGATCGCCGTGCCGCCCAGGCCGATGGTCGGGAAGAAGCTGGCCAGTGTGGTGTTGGAGTACAGCGGCGTCGACAGCAGCGTGACCGCGTCGGTGCCGTAGCCCGTGGCCGCGCCGCGCGACACGTGCGCCCAGCGCATGCCGTGCGACTGCACGATGCCCTTGGGCTTGCCGGTGGTGCCGGACGAATAGATGATGTTCAGCGGCATTTCCGGGAGGATTTCGGGCTCCTGCACCGGCGTGCCGGCGGGGGCGAGCCAGTCAGCATAGGGCTGCCCAGCGTCGCTGCCATCGAGCGTGACGATGGGCGTGCCTGCAAGCTGCGCGCGCACCGGCTGCAATGCGGCAGCGACCGCCGCATCGGTAAAGAGGATGCGCGCGCCCGCGTCGGCGGCCATGCCGGCCAGGCTTTCCGGTGTCGACGACGGTGCCAGCGGCGCCACCACCACGCCCGCGCGCACCGCGCCCAGGTAGACCGCCGCATACTCGATCGACGAGTTCGCGCAGATCGCGATGGCCTCGCCCGGGCTCACGTTGTCGCGCGCCAGCGCCGCGGCGATGCGGTCCATGGCGGCGTCCAGCCCGGCATAGTCGAGCACGCGGCCGTCATGCATCAGCGCGTGCTGTGTGGGCCGTTCGGTGGCATGCTCGCGCACGAGCACGGACATGGTGGTGAAAGGGCGGGTGAGCGCGGCGGGCTGGGTGGTCGTCTGGGTCATGTTGGCAAGTTCATCTCGCAAAAACGGAGCGGGCACCGGCATGGCGGCGCCCGCCGGGAAGCGGTTACTGTATCTGCGCGCCGGAGTCCTTCACGACCTTGTTCCAGCGGTTGATCTCGGCATCGATATGCGTGCGCAGCGCGGCGGGCGTGGAGCCGACCGGTTCATAGCCGTTGGTTGCCAGCGTGGCCTTCAGGTCGGGCTGGCGCAGCACCGTGGCGATCTCGGTGCTGAGGCGGTCGACCACCGGCTGCGGCGTGCCGGCCGGCGCCAGCACCGCATACCAGCCGGTGATGCTGATGCCCGGCACGCCGGCTTCGGCCAGCGTCGGCACGTCGGGCGCGACCGCGGCGCGCTGGCTGCCGGTCACCGCCAGCGCGCGCAGCTTGCCGCTCTTCACGTGCGGCAGCGTGGTGGAGATGCTGTCGAAGGTCAGCTGGACCTCGCCCGACAGCATCGCCGTCACCACCTGCGCGCTTCCCTTGTACGGGACATGGGTCATCTTGATGCCGGCCACGGAATCGAACAACTCGCCCGCCAGGTGGCCGGTGTTGCCGTTGCCGGCCGAGGCGAAGGTCAGCTTGCCGGGATTGGCCCTGGCCTCCGCGATCAGCTCTTGCACGTTGTTCGCGCGCAGCGACGAGCTGCCGGCCAGGATCATCGGCAGGTTGGCCACCAGCGACACCGGCGCGAAGTCCTTGCGGGTGTCGTACGGCAGCTTGGGATAGAGGCTCGCATTGATGGCATGCGCGGCCAGCACCATGATCAGCGTGTACCCGTCCGGCTTGGCGCGCGCCAGCGCCTGCGTGGCGATGGTGCCGCCGGCGCCGGGCCGGTAGTCGAGCACCACCGGCTGGCCCAGCTTCTCCTGCAGCTTGGCGGCCACCGGGCGCGCCAGCAGGTCGGCGCTGCCGCCAGGCGGGTAGGGAATCAGCAGCTGGATCGGCCGCGCCGGCCAGGTCTCGGCGCCGGCAGTGAGTGGTACGGCCAGCGAGCCGGCGGCCAGCATGCCGGCCAGGCCGCGCACGAGCCATGCGCGGCGGCCCCGGGCGGGGCGCAGGGATGATGCCATCGATGTGTCTCCTGGTTATGCGGCCGCGGGCGCGGCCGCCGTCCCATGTAGCGGGCTGGGACGTGGATGTCACAAACGGTAAAACGGGATGCGCGGCAGCGGAATTCTTAAATTGATAAGTCTGGCTTTTTGCAGGCGAAGCCCAGAACGGTCCTCTTTCATGGCGGGCTCCGACCGGTATAGTGCTCAGTTGGTCGGATGCGGCGGACTGAAGAAATACGGGATCAGCGACACCGCGACCAGCACTGCCGCCGACACAAAAATCGCCGCATAGGTCGACGCCACCGGCCACTGCCGCACATGCCCCGCGTTCGCGATCAGGCCGAACGCCCACGACGTCAGCGCCGACCCGAGGAACACGAAGGTATTGAGCAGGCCCAGGCCGCGGCCGCGCTGCGAAGGCGGGATCAGGCCACGGCCCTGCGCCATCACCAGCGGATGGAGCATGCCGATGGTCGACAGCAGCGCCATCATCGCCACGGCGTAGCCGATGCCGGTGTCCGGCCATAGTGCCAGCAGGATCGCCCCCGACATGGCAAAGCACGACCAGCCGGCGATGGCGGTCTTGAGCGTGCTGCGCCGGACCAGCACCGGCAGCAGGAAGGCCGTCAGGAAGCCGGCCAGGCTCAGCAGCGTCAGCGCCACGCCGCGCGGCGCCGAGCCCAGGCCGAATACCTCGGCCAGGTAGGGGCCGCTCCAGGCGTTGCGGAAGGCGGTGCCGGCAGCCATGGCCACGCACAGCGGGATCAGCGTCCACAGTGGCGCCAGCTTCAGCAGCTGCGCGCTTTCCGACAGCATCGCCGGCCACGAGGCGCTGCGGGCCTCGGCATGGCCATGATCGCGCACGAAGCGCCACACGCCATAGCAGGCCGCCACCATGCCCAGCGCCGATACCGCCATCGATGGCCGCCAGCCGACCAGCGAGATGGCCCAGCCCAGCGGCGCGGTGGCGCACAGCGAGCCGATCATGCCGGTGGCGTTGGAGCGGCTGACCACGCGGGTGTAGTCGCGTTCGGAGAGTTGTTCCGAGGCGAAATGCAGCAGGCCCATGAACACGGGCGCGCACGCCAGCCCCAGCCCCACCTGCGCCAGCGTGGCCGCGGCGCCGTTGGGTGCCAGCACGAATATGATCGACGACAGCGCGCCCACGGCCAGCAGCAGCGCGGTCGGGCGGCCGACACCGTAGCGGTCGAACGCAATGCCCACGGGGATCTGCGCCACGGCAAAGGCCAGGAAGAATGACGAAGAGAGCGCGCCATACCCTGCCGGCGACAGGCCGAAATCGTGCTGCAGCTCCGGCGCCATCACTGCCAGGCAGGAGCGGAAGAACTGGCTGAGCGCGAAGGCGAAGGTCAGGATGGCGATGCCGCGCACGGCGCGCGTGGTTGCGGCTCGGGCGGGCAGGGCGTTGGAACCGGGAGGGGATCCGGGGAGGGGGGAGTTGCTGGCGGTCACGGCATTAGTGGCGCTATCAGTGGCGCTATATCTGCAGCGAGTGTAGAGCCTGCGCGCGTTGCCAGATCAACGGTTGGCCGGTGTTCGCCCAGATTGCGCCAGTGATGATTGTTTGCGCCCTCTCCCCCGGCCCCTCTCCCGCAGGCGAAAGAGGGGAGCAAACCGTCGGTGGGTTTGGCGCATCAGCCCGGCAGGGCGTCGTACGTCAGCAGGAACACCTGCTCCTCGCCCGCGCTGACCGGCAGCCAGACGATCTCCAGGTCGGGGAAGGCAGCCTCCACATTGGCATGCTCGTTGCCGATCTCGACCACCAGCACGCCACCCGGATTCAATCGCGCCTTGGCGCCGGCAATGATCCGCCGCACCACGTCCATGCCATCGTCCCCGCCGGCCAGCGCGATGCGCGGTTCGGCCTGGTATTCCGCCGGCAGTGCCTGCATCGAGGCCTCATTGACGTATGGCGGGTTGGTCAGGATCACATCGTAGGTCGCGCCATGCGGCAGCGGCGCGTACAGGTCGCCTTCGTAGAGACGGATGCGGTCGTCCATCTTGTAGTCGGCGACGTTGCGGCGCGCCACGGCCAGCGCGTCGGGCGAGATGTCGACCGTGTCGATCTTCGCGTTCGGCCACACATGCGCGGCCAGGATCGGCAGGCAGCCCGAGCCGGTGCACAGCTCCAGCACCGGGCCGATCTGTTCGGTCTCGCCGACCCACGGCTCCAGCCCTTCCTGCAGCAGTTCGCCAATGAAGCTGCGCGGCACGATCACGCGCGAGTCCACGTAGAAGCGCAGGCCATGCATATAGGCCTCGTGCGTGATGTAGGCGGCCGGCACGCGCTCGTTGACGCGGCGGTCGATCACCTTCAGCACGGCGTCGATTTCCTCGGGCAGCAGGCGCGCATCGAGGAACGGGTCGAGGGTGTCGAGCGGCAGGTTCAGCGTGTGCAGCACCAGGTAGGCCGCCTCGTCATAGGCGTTGGCGCTGCCATGGCCAAAGGACAGGCGCGCGGCGGTAAAGCGCGAGACTGCTAGACGCAGCAGGTCGCGCACGGTGCGCAGGGGAGAAGGTGTTGCCATGAAGGTGTCTTTCGGCGAAAAAATCAAGCGATCAGGCGTTCAAGCACGCCGCGGTAAACGTTTTTCAGCGGGTCGATGAAGCGCACCTCGACGTGCTCGTCGATCTTGTGGATGCTGGCGTTGGGCGGGCCGAACTCGATCACCTGCGGACAGATCTTGGCGATGAAGCGGCCGTCGGAGGTGCCGCCGGTGGTCGACAGCTCGGTGTCGAAGCCGGTTTCGGCCTTGATCGCGGACGACAGCGCGTCGGACAGGTCGCCGCGCGGCGTCAGGAAGGGCTCGCCGCCCAGGGTCCAGTCCAGCGTGTATTCGAGGCTGTGTTGGTCCAGGATCGCATGCACTCGCGCCTTCAGGCCTTCGGGCGTGCTGGCGGTCGAGAAGCGGAAATTGAAATCGATGGTGACGTGGCCCGGGATCACGTTGGTGGCGCCGGTGCCGCCGTGGATATTCGACATCTGCCAGCTGGTCGGCGGGAAGTATTCGTTGCCTTCGTCCCAGACCTCGGCCGCCAGTGCGGCCAGCGCCGGGGCGGCGTCATGGATCGGGTTGCGGCCCAGGTGCGGATACGCGATATGGCACTGGATGCCCTTGACCGTCAGCTTGCCCGACAGCGAGCCGCGGCGGCCGTTCTTGACCATGTCGCCGAGCGCGTTGACCGAGGTCGGCTCGCCGATCACGCAGTAGTCCAGGCGCTCGCCGCGCGCGGTCAGCGCTTCGACGACCTTGATGGTGCCGTCATGTGCGGGGCCTTCTTCGTCACTGGTGATCAGGAAACCGATCGAGCCGGCATGCGCGGGATGCGCCTTGACGAATTCCTCGACCGCCACCACGAAGCCGGCGATCGAGGTCTTCATGTCGGCCGCGCCGCGGCCGTACAGCTTGCCGTCGCGATGGGTCGGCTCGAACGGGTCGGAGTGCCACTGCTCCAGCGGGCCGGTCGGCACCACGTCGGTATGGCCGGCGAACACCAGCAGCTTGCCCGCCGTGCCCTGCGTGCCGCGCCTGACCGCCCACAGGTTGGTCACGCGGAAATCGTCCGGACCGCTGACAATGGCTTCGCAGTCGAAGCCGAGCGCCTTCAGGCGGGTTTCCAGGATGGCCTGGCAGCCTTCGTCGGCGGGCGTGACGGAGCGGCGGCGGATCAGATCTTCGGTGAGGGAGAGGGTGGCGGTCATGTGACGGCGGCTTAAATCAGGGGGAATCAGCAGGGAAATCAGAACTGGCTGGCGTACTGGTCGGCGGAGAAGCCCACCATCACCTTGCCTGCGTGGGCCAGCACCGGGCGCTTGATCAGCGACGGGCTCTGCTGCATCAGCGCGATCGCGCCGGTTTCTTCCTCGGCGCGGGCCTTGTCGGCGTCCGACAGCGCGCGCCAGGTGGTGCCCTTGCGGTTCAGCAGCGTGGCCAGCGGCACGTGCCCGAGCCAGCCGCGCAGCATGGCTTCGTCCACGCCTTGCTTCTTGAAGTCGTGGAAGGTGTAGGCCACGCCGTTGGCATCCAGCCAGGTGCGGGCTTTCTTGACGGTGTCGCAGTTGGGAATGCCGTAGAGCAGGACGGTCATGGCTTGTTCTTTGTGAAATTCGGGCTCAGCGGAACAGCAGGTTCAGCGCAATCACCAGGCTGCCCAGCCCCAGCGCCACGCCACCCATGGCAACGGCGGTCATCAGGCGCATGCGGCGGTCCAGCCGCGCGGCTTCCTTGCGCAGCGCCTCGATGGTGATGGCGTGCTGCTCGGCCAGGAGCTTGACCGCCTCGGCCTGCTGGACGGCGGCGGCTTCCAGTTCGGCAATGCGGGCGGCGGGATCGCGTGTTTCGGCCACGGCGCCTTCCGGCGCATCGTCCTTGCGCTTGCCTTTCTTGATCTTCTCGATGGTCTTGTTGGCCTGCTCGAGAATGGTGGGCAGCAGGGAGAGCACGGTACTGACGGTGGCGGGATCCAGGGCCATGAGTCGCTTGCGGAGGGAAGGCATGTTCAGCCTGGCCAGGCGGGAGGTGACAGCGGAGCAGCGGTGACAGCGGTAATGCTGTCCCGGGGACCGGCCCCGGGACGGGCTGGCGCAGCGGGGCCGCGCCAGCGCGATCAGACGCGATCAGACGCGATCAGTCACGCAGCAGGTCATTCAGGCTGGTCTTGGCGCGGGTCTGCGCGTCGACCTTCTTCACGATCACGGCGCAGTACAGGCTGTACTTGCCATCCTTGGACGGCAGGTTGCCCGCCACCACCACCGAACCGGCCGGCACGCGGCCATAGTGGATCTCGCCGGTTTCGCGGTCGTAGATCTTGGTCGACTGGCCCAGGTACACACCCATCGAGATCACCGAGTTCTCTTCCACGATCACGCCTTCCACAACTTCCGAACGGGCGCCGATGAAGCAGTTGTCTTCGATGATGACCGGGTTGGCCTGCAGCGGCTCCAGCACGCCGCCGATGCCCACGCCACCCGACAGGTGCACGTTCTTGCCGATCTGCGCGCACGAACCGACGGTGGCCCAGGTGTCGACCATGGTGCCTTCATCGACATAGGCGCCGATGTTGACGTACGAGGGCATCAGCACGGCGTTCTTGGCGATGAACGAGCCGCGGCGGGCCACAGCGGGCGGCACCACGCGGAAGCCAGCCTTGGCGAAGTCGTCGCCGCTCCAGTTGGCGAACTTGGTCGGCACCTTGTCGTAGAACTGGGCGAAGCCGCCGGCGCTCATCGGCGCGTTGTCTTCCAGGCGGAACGACAGCAGCACGGCCTTCTTGACCCACTGGTTGACGATCCAGTCCTTGCCTTGCTTCTCGGCCACGCGCAGCGTGCCGGCATCCAGCTGGCCGATGACGTTGGCCACGGCTTCGCGGATGTCGTTGGGGGCGGACTTGGGCGACAGGCTGGTGCGGTCTTCCCAGGCCTGGTCGATCAGGGCTTGCAGTGCTTGCGTCATGTTCGTTTTCTCAGGGTTGAATATTGATGCTTGGGTCTGGCCAATCCGGTGGGCGAGGCAGCGCCTCAGCCCAGCGATTTGCAGAATTCGACGATGCGGCGCGCCCCTTCCAGGCATTCCTCCGGCGTCGCCACCAGCGCCATGCGCACGCGGTTGGCGCCCGGGTTGATGCCGTCGGCCTCGCGCGCCAGGTAGCTGCCGGGCAGCACGGTCACGTTCTGCCCGGCCAGCAGGCGGGCGGCGAACTCGATATCGCTCAGGCCGGTGCGCGAGACATCGGCCCACAGGTAGAAGCCGGCGTCGGGCAGCGCCACGTCCAGCACCTCGGCCAGCATCGGCGTCACTTCGCTGAACTTGCGCACATAGGCGGCGCGGTTCTCGCGCACGTGGTCCTCATCGTTCCAGGCGGCAATGCTGGCGCTCTGCACCGCCGGGTTCATCGCGCCGCCATGGTAGGTACGGTATAGCAGGAATTTCTTCAGCAGCGCGGCGTCGCCGGCGACAAAGCCGGAGCGCAGGCCCGGCACGTTGGAGCGCTTGGACAGGCTGGAGAACATGACCAGCCGTTCAAAGCCGCGGCCGAGCTTGTGCGCGGCTTCCAGCGCACCCAGCGGCGCGCGGCCTTCGTCGAAATAGATTTCCGAGTAGCACTCGTCCGACGCGATCACGAAGCCGTAGCGGTCCGACAGCGCGAACAACTGCTTCCAGTCGTCCAGCGACAGCACCGCGCCGGTCGGGTTGCCCGGGGTGCAGACGAACAGCAGCTGGACGTTCTGCCAGACCTCTTCGCCGATACGGTCGAATGCCGGGGCGAAGTTGCGCGCCGGGTCGCTGTTGGCGAACACGGGCGTGGCGCCGGCCAGCAGCGCGCCGCCTTCATAGATCTGGTAGAACGGGTTCGGGCACATCACCAGCGCGCCGGGCCTGGTGCCGTCGACCACGGTCTGGGCGAAGGCGAACAGCGCCTCGCGCGACCCCGTCACCGGCAGCACTTCGGTGGCGGCATTGACCTTGGGCAGCCCGTAGCGGCGTTCCAGCCAGCCGGCAATGCACTGTCGCAGTGCATCGGAACCAGCGGTTGTGGGATAATTCGCCAGTCCCGAAAGCGACTCGGCCAGCGCTTGCTTGATGAACCCGGGCGTCGGGTGCTTGGGCTCGCCGATGCCGAAGCTGATCGCAGGCTTGTCGGCAGGCTTGACCTGCGAAAAGAGTACCCGCAGTTTCTCGAACGGGTAGGGCTGGAGCAGGTCGAGGCGCGGATTCACGGTAGCAGTCGGGGGCCGGTTAAAACGACGCATTATAGAGGAACGGCGCGGGTTACCGTGCACCGGAGCCGCCCTGGGCGGCCGGCCGGGGCACGGATGGCGGGCATCACATCGCAGTGATGCCGCCGGCGCCGTCCGGACTTGCCGGCCACCCCTGGCAACAAGTGCCGGCTTCCCTCGGACAGATTCCCTTCATGAGCACGAAACCCGTTACGGCGCAGGCTGCGCCGGCCGACCGCCATGCGGTCAAGGCGTCTCTTTCCATATTGCTGGGGGCCTCGGTCTGGGGCATCGCCTGGTTTCCGTACCGCCTGCTGGCCGGCTGGGGGCTGGGCGGCATGCACGCCGCCGCGCTGGTCAGCGCGGTCGCCGCGGTGCTGTCGCTGCTGGTGTTTCGCCGCCAGCTGGCCGGCATGCGCCCGCACTGGCTGTTCGTCGCGATCGGGCTGGCTGCCGGGGTGACCAATGCCGGCTTTGTCTGGGGCAGCGTCAATGGCCATGTCATGCGCGTACTGTTGCTGTTCTACCTGACGCCAGTCTGGACGGCGCTGTTCGCCCGGCTGTTCCTGGGCGAGCGGCTGTCGCCAGCGGGGCTGGGCCTGGTGGCGCTGGCCTTGTCTGGTGCCGGGCTGATGCTGTGGACGCCAGAAGTCGGCGTGCCGCTGCCGGGCAACGCCGCCGAATGGTCGGGGCTGGTCGGCGGCATGGGCTTTGCCGTCAACAACGTGCTGTCGCGCCGGGCCGGCCAGCGCTTTCCGGACATGGATGCGCGCGTGCGTACCGTGGTGGTGTACCTCGGCTGCACCGTGGTCGGCGTGCCGGCGGCACTGCTGCTGGATGGCGCCGCGGTGGCGGTCGTGCCGGGCGCGCAGGTCAGCGTCGCCATGCTGGTGCTGGGCCTGGCCGCGGTGCTGGTGGTCAGCAATTCGGTGGTGCAGTACGGCCTGCAGCGGCTGCCGGCCAACCGGGTGTCGCTGCTGATGCTGTTCGAGATCGTGATCGCGGCGGTATCGGCGTGGTGGCTGGCGACCGAGGTGCTGAGCTGGAAGGAAGCTGCCGGCGGGCTGTGCATTGTCGCGGCCGGGGCGTTGTCGGGGCTGGTGCACCGGACTCAGCCGGCGCGTGCTTCGGCAGTGGCTGACGCCGGGCTGGCAGCCTAAGCCGTCGCCTGCGGTGCGTGGGTCACTTGCGCACGCGTGCCTTCAGATAGGCCGCAGTCAGCAGCGGCACGTCGAACGGCGGCAGGAACTGCCCGCGGACCGTGGCATCGGGCCCGACCAGGATCAGCGAGCCAGGATAGGCTGCGTTGGGGGCGGGTGGCACGCCCGGTCTGGCGCCGAGATCGTCGATCATTCGCGCCAGCGTCTCCGGGTTGCCGGTGGCGCCCATGAAGCGGGCGTCGTATGGGGCAAGGTAGCGCCGCAGCGCGTCCGGCGTATCGCGCTGCGGGTCCAGCGAGATGAACAGCACCTGCGTGGTGGCAAGCTTCTGCGTCGTGCTGATGCGCAGGTACAAGCCCGTCAGGGCCGTCAGCGCAGCGCCGCACGGCGCTCCGCAATGGGTGTCGCCCAACAGCACAAGGGTCCAGCGGTCTTGCAGCTGCGCCTGGGTAAATGCGCGGCCGTTCTGGTCGGTGAGGCTGAAATCGCCCACCGGCCAGCCGCGCGAAGACAGGTCGGTGTGCTGGGTCTCGTTGTGCGTGGCCGGCGCAAGGCCCGGCAGCGCGACGGCGAAGAGGCAGGCGGCCAGCCTGGCCAGCCATCGGTTCATGGTGATACTCCGTGCCCAGATCGCAATGTAGCGGGATGGCCCGGCGCCGTGGCGCCTGCCCGTTCGGCGGGGTCGGCATTCGCTTCGGCAGTTGCGCTGGCGCGCCACGAGCGCATCGCCACGAGCACACTGGAACCGGCCATCAGCACCGCCGCGAGCACCGGCTGCAGCAGCCCGCTGGCGGCCAGCGCCAGCGCAATGGCGTTGTAGCCGAAGGCCCAGGCCAGATTAGCCCGGACCGTGCGGCGCACCTGGCGCGCCTGCTGCAACAGCCACGGCAAGCTGGCCAGGCCCGAGCGCGGCAGCACGACATCCGCGCTTTCGCGCGCCAGGTCTGAGGCATTGCCCACGGCGATGCCGACCGAGGCAGCCGCCAGCACCGGGCCGTCGTTGAGGCCATCGCCGACCATGGCGACCAGCCCTGTGCCGGCGGCCCAGTCGCGCAGGGCACGCACCTTGTCTTGCGGCAGCAGCCTGGCCTGCCACGCATCGATATGCAAGCCGCCCGCCATTGCCGCCACCGCGTGCGGATTGTCGCCGCTCAGCAGCAGCGTGCGCAGGCCCTGGCGCTGCATCTGCGCGATCACATCGCCAACATGCGGCATCGGCAGCGTGCGCAGCGCGATCAGTCCGTGCGCCTGGCCCTCCCAGCCAACCAGTACCAGCGTGCATCCCAGTGGCGCCGTAGCCAGCAGGTCGGGTGGCACGTGCCACCCGAGCGCGCCGAAGAACGCAGGCGATCCCAGCGCACAATGCATGCCGTCGCATCGACCGGACAGGCCCTCGCCGGCATTGGCCTCGACTTCGTTGGAGGCTGTCGACGGCGATGCCGCAGCGCGCGCCATGGCGGCAATCGAGCGGGCTATCGGATGATCCGAAGCCTGCGCCAGCGCAGCCGCCACGCGCAGGACTTTCGCGTGGCTGGCGCCTCCGGTCTGCATGCCGACGGGGTGCAGCGTGTCCGCCGTCAGGGTGCCGGTCTTGTCGAAAGCGATACCCTTGAGCCGTGCCAGCCTTTCGAGCACGTCGCCGCCGCGTACGAGAATGCCGCGCTGCGCCGCCAGTCCGATCGCCAATGCATGCGTGAGCGGGGCCGCCAGGCCCAGCGCGCACGGGCATGCCACGACCAGCACGGCCAGTCCGGCCAGCATCGCGGCATCCGCCGCCTGCGCCGGAGCGCCTGCCCGGCTGCCCCAGAACCACGCGCTGGCCGCGGCCAGCGCCAGTACGCCGGGGATGAACACGGCAATGATGCGGTCGACGGTGTCGCCCGCCAGCGATTTGCGCGCCAGCGCTTCACGCACCTGCCGGCCGATCTGCTGCCACCGGGTTTGCGAGCCGGCCACCGTGGCACGGACCAGCAGCGGGCGGCTGCCGTTGATGCTGCCGGCGTGCACCAGCGCGCCCGGCGGCTTGAACTGCGGCTCGCTCTGCCCGGTCAGGACGGCTTCGTCGCACTCCGAGCGGCCATCGACGACGATGCCGTCGACTGGCACGCGCTCTCCGGGAAGTATCCGTACCCGTTCGCCCGGCCGGATGTCGACGACGGCGCGCCAGCATTCCGTGCCGCCATCGACCACGCGCGCCTCGGCGCGTTCAGCCGCCAGCATCGGCGCGAGGCGGCGCGCGGTGCGTGCGCGCACCTGCGCCTCAAGCAGGCGGCCCAGCGTAAACAGCAGCAGCACCATGGCGGCGGTGTCGAAATAGACCAGGCCGGAGCCGCGCAGCACCTGCCAGCCCGAATAGCCGTAGGCAGCGAGCACGCCGATGCAGACCAGCGTGTCGGTGGACAGCCGTCCCTGCCGCGCGGCCTGCCACGCGCCCTCGGCGAATGGCCGCCCGAGCAGCAGGACCAGCAGCGTCGCCAGCGCCCACAGCAACCAGTGAACCGGGCCACGCAGCCACGCTTCGTCGCCGGCAAACGCATCGGCGTAGAGCAGCCAGCTGAACAACATGACATTCATTGCGAGAAACCCGCCGACGCCGAGCCGGATCAGCGCGGCAGCGGCCTGCGGCTCCTCGTGCTCGCCATGGCGCACCTGATAGGCCAGGCAGCAGCCATAGCAACAGAACCAGTGCGTTGCGCCGTCGAACTCGCGCTGCTGGCCCAGCCGTCCGACCGGCAACTGGCAGTGACTGCAGGCGTGCGTGGTTTCGGTGGACATGGGAGGCCTGGCTAATGCAGGTGGGCGCTGAAGGGCACCACGCCGCGCGCGAGCGTGATCAGTCCGAGCAGGACGGCGTGTTCTCGATGGTGCGGCGGCCTTGCCACGCCCGCCATCAGCATGTAGCCCTGCTGCAGGCCGGCCATGGTAAGGTCCAGTCCCATCAGGCTGATGCCGAAGGTGATCAGCCAGAACGACCAGTTGCCGAGCCCCGGCGACCACAGCGGCCGCGCCACCAGTCTGGGTATTACATAGACCGTGCCGCCGATGGCCCACACCACGAAGGTGCCGAACACCGTCAGGTGCGAGTGCGAGATGACGAAGTCGCTGAAATGCGTAGGTTGCTGGATCGCGCGCAGGGCTTCGGTCGAGCCCTGGAAACACCCCGCCAGATACATCAGCGAACCCATGATCAGGAATTTGGCGGTCAGGTTCTGGGTAAAGGTATGCCTGCGGCCCACCATGGTGCCGAAGAAGTTCTGCAATACCGTCCACACCGGCACGATCAGCAGCATCGAGGTGATGATCGCCAGCGTCTCGGCCCAGTCGGCAATGGGGCTGTACAGGTAATGGTGGATGCCGACGAAGGGGTAGAAGAGCGCAAGCGACCAGAACCCCACCAGCGACAGCTTGTGGCTGTAGACCGGGTTCTGCACGCTTGCCGGGGGCACTTCCTTCAGGTACACGACCGCATCCTGCACGCCCTTGCCGGCGCCTACGCGGATCTGTGGTTCATCGCGCGGGCCGCCGCAGACTTCGCGGTCCTTGGTGGGGATGATCTTGCGGATCGGGACGGTGCCCTGGAAGGTGACCTTGCCTTCGATCTTGCCGCCGCCGCTGACCGGGGCGACTTCGTAGGCAAAGGTGGGGACGCGCCCAATGCAAAGCGCAGCGGACATTCTGTGGAGACATCCTTGGCACGCCGGACGGCAGGCGCGTCATTGAAGGCATTCTGGCTGACTGCCGTGCCGTGCCGTCCCGTGGTGCGGTAGAACCGCTTCGCGATGTCCCCGGATTTCAACGCGCGCGCCTGGCAGATGCTGCTGACCCCGTCGCCGCTGACTGCCTCGATGCTGCGTGACGTCGAAAACCGCTCCCGGACGGAGGCCGACCACATCCTCGGTGACCTGATCGCGCGCGGGGCGGCGCAGCAGGGCGGCCCATTGTCGTTGCTGCAAGTCGCGTACAGCCACCTGAAAGCCTACGAGGCCCGGCAGGCACGCGGCGGCTGACGGCCGGGGCGTCCGCTCAGTGCAGCATCATCACCCGCGACACCACCGCCACCAGCGGCTTGCGGACCGCCCGTTCCACGCCGCTGTGCAGGTGTAGCGGGCGCAGCAGCATTTTCACCGTCATCTTGATCGGCAGGTTCTTGCGGATCAAGGCGCTGACACGGGAATTCAGCGCCTTCACTTCCTGGTCGGGGATCTCTTCGACGCCGCGTTCCATACGCAGCACATTGCGCAGCGCGATGGCGGCATCCTCGTTCTTGATTTCCAGCAGCCGGCGCGCCAGCGCGCGGAACACGCGCATCCGGCCCAGCCGTTCCGACCCGGCGAAGCGGTTGTAGAACTGGTAGAAGTGCTTGTAATGCCGCACCTCGTCGTTGGCGATGCGGCGGGCCAGGTCTCGCAGCACTGGCTCGTCGCTGGCCTGCTCCAGCGCGCGGTAATAGGCGGCAGTGCCGGTTTCGACCACGCAGCGGGCGGCCATTTCCAGTGCCTCGGTTGGCTCGAACTGGTCGATCGAGCAGGTTTCGCTGTACTCGTCGAAAAAGCGCGCATAGCCGGCTTCCCAATCAAATTCCGGCCAGACTTGCTCGATATAGCGGCGCAGCGCCAGGCCGTGCTGCAATTCCTCGGCCTCCCAGTGCTCGGAAAGCCAGCCGGCGGCGTCCGGTACGCGGGCGTAGTAAGTGGCGAGATTGCCGGCATAGGTGTCGGAGCCGCTTTCGATAAACGATGCCGACACCAGCAAGTAGAACAAGTCGCGGTCGCTGCGGACACGCTCTGACTCGATTGCCTGGAAATTGATGTCGCTGACAGACCACGGCCGGGCGGCCGCCGACGGTTCACGCATGCTGGGTCCTCCTGGAAACTGCCGCAAGGGCAGGGCTTCGGGGTAGGGCTTCGGGGGCTTTCATGGCGCGTGTCTCCCTGAGCGAATCCGGGATCACGCCGACAGAGCAGAGACTAGCATTTACCCTAATTAGTTTCCGGGCCGCTACCCATGCGCGCCGGCTCGCGCGCAGCGGACGGATGCCAAAGTGCATGCGGAATCGCCTGTAAGGGACGGAAAAGCAAAGGAAAACAGCAGAGGGATATGACGCCGGGGCAACCGCCAAACGGGCCGGCGAAGGCATCTGCGATGGTATGATTAGCCCCAATTCTCGGGCCCGGGGGGTATTTTGAGGCGCAGGCGGCACGCCGCGCCGGCTCCCGCGCAGCCCGGCTTCTGAACATTGCCATAGCCCCGATACCAGGCCGCGGGCGGTACCCCAAGACGGACCGCTGGTGGCCGATACCACACGAGAAACCGTGCGACTATCCTCGATCAAGCTGGCGGGCTTCAAGTCATTTGTCGATCCCACCAATTTCCAGGTGCCGGGCCAGTTGGTCGGCATCGTCGGACCCAACGGCTGCGGCAAATCCAACATCATCGACGCGGTGCGCTGGGTGCTGGGCGAGTCACGCGCTTCCGAGCTGCGCGGCGAGTCCATGCAGGACGTGATCTTCAACGGTTCCACGGCGCGCAAGCAGGCCGGCCGGGCCAGCGTCGAACTCGTGTTCGACAATGCCGAAGGCCGCGCCGCCGGCCAGTGGAGCCAGTACGCCGAAGTGGCGGTCAAGCGCGTGCTGACCCGCGACGGCACCTCGTCCTACTACATCAACAACCAGCCGGTACGCCGGCGCGACATCCAGGACATCTTCCTGGGCACGGGTCTGGGTCCGCGCGCCTACGCCATCATCGGGCAGGGCATGATCTCGCGCATCATCGAGGCCAAGCCCGATGACATGCGCATCTTCCTGGAAGAGGCCGCGGGGGTGTCCAAGTACAAGGAACGCCGCCGCGAGACGGAGAACCGCCTGTCCGACACGCGCGAGAACCTGACCCGCGTCGAGGACATCCTGCGCGAACTCGGCACCAACCTGGAAAAGCTGGAAGGCCAGGCCGAAGTCGCCCAGCGTTTCAAGACGCTGCAGTCCGATGGCGAAGAAAAGCAGCACCTGCTGTGGCTGCTGCGCAAGCGCGAGGCGCAGGTCGAGCAGGAGCGCCACCAGCGCGCGATCGGGCAGGCCCAGATCGACCTGGAAGCACAGACCGCGCAGTTGCGCCATGTCGAGGCCGAGCTGGAGACCATGCGCGCCGCGCACTATGCCGCGTCGGATGGCATGCACGCGGCGCAGGGTGCGCTGTACGAAGCCAACGCCCAGGTCAGCAAGCTCGAGGCCGAGATCCGCTACGTGGTGGAGTCGCGCAACCGCGTGCAGGCCCAGATTGCCGCGCTGACCGCGCAACGCGAACAATGGCAGGGCAAGGCTGAACAGGCCACCGACGAACTCGCGCAGGCCGAGGAAGACCTGGCGGTGGCCGAAGGCCGCACGGTCGAGGCGCAGGAGGCCGTCGCGCACAAGAACGACGAGCTGCCGACGCTGGAAGCGCAGTGGCGCGATGCCCAGCAACTGCTCAACGAGCAGCGTGCCGGCATCATGCAGGCCGAGCAGGCGCTCAAGCTGGAGGCAGCGCAGCAGCGCAGCGCCGACCAGATGCTGCAGCAGCTGGAACAGCGCCGCGAACGCCTGTCAGCAGAGGAAAAGGGCCTGGACCGCCCGGACGAAACCCGGCTGGAACAGGGCCGCGCCGAGCTGGCCGAGCAAGAGGCGCTGGTCGAGGAAGCCCAGGCCGTGCTGGCCGATGCTGAAGAAAGCGTGCCGCGCCTCGATGAAGAGCGCCGCGCCGCACAGGCGCGCGTGCACAGCGAAGCCGCTGCGATTGCCTCGCTCGAAGCGCGCCTGCATGCGCTGCGCCAGTTGCAGGAGAACGTGCAGACCGACGGCAAGGTGCAGCCCTGGCTGGCGAAGCACGAGCTGGCCGAGCTGCCACGCCTGTGGAAGAAGGTCCATATCGAGCCAGGCTGGGAAAACGCGCTCGAATCCGTGCTGCGCGAGAAGCTGAACGCGCTGGAAGTGTCGAACCTGGACTGGGTCAAGGCCTTCCTGACGGACGCGCCGCCGGCCAAGCTGGCGTTCTACTCGCCCCCGGCCGCCGCCCGTCCGCTGGAAACGCCGGCGGGGCTGCGCCCGCTGATGTCGCTGGTACAGATCACCGAGCCGGGCATCCGCGCGGTGATGCAGGACTGGCTGGCGGATATCTTTGTTGCCACCGACATGGCGCAGGCCTTGGCCGCGCGCGGCACGCTGCCCGAAGGCGCGTCGTTCGTGGTGGCCGAGGGCCACGTCGTTGGCCGCAACGCGATCCAGATCTACGCCGCCGATTCCGAGCAGGCCGGCATGCTGGCGCGCGAGCAGGAAATCGAAAACCTGCAGAAGCAGGCGCGCGCGCAGGCGCTGCTGTCGGACGAAGCCAGGACCCAGGCGGTGCGCGCCGAGGCCGCGTACACGCAGGCCAGCCAGGCGCTGGGCGAGGCCCGCGCGCGCGCCGAGCAGGCCACGCGCCGCGTGCATGCGCTGCAGATGGACGTGCTCAAGCTGTCGCAGGCGATGGAGCGCTACTCCGCCCGCAGCGGCCAGATCCGCGAGGAGCTGGAAGAAATCCACGCGCAGATCGATGAACAACGCGCGATCCGCGCGGAATCCGAAGCCAGCTTCGAGCAGCACGACGCCGCGCTGGCCGAGATGCAGGCCTCGCACGAAGACCAGCAGATGGCCTTCGAGGCGCTGGACAGCAAGCTCTCGGGCGCGCGCCACCAGCTGCGCGACTTTGAGCGCGCCGCGCAGGAAGCGCTCTTTGCCGAGCGCAACCTGTCCAGCCGCATCGACGAACTGCGCCGCAATATCCAGGTGGCGGCCGACCAGGCCGAGCGCATCGCCGAATCGCTGGAGAACGCCCGCGCCGAGCTGGAAACCATCAACGAGCAGACCGCGCATACCGGCCTGCAGGACGCGCTGGAACTGCGCGCCGAGAAGGAAGAAAAGCTCACCGCCGCGCGCACCGAACTCGATGCGCTGTCGGCGCAGCTGCGCCAGTTCGACGAACAGCGGCTGGCCGCCGAGCGCAGCCTGCAGCCTCTGCGCGACCGCATCACCGAGCTGCAACTCAAGGAGCAGGCCGCGCGCCTGAACCAGGAGCAGTTCAGCGAGCAGCTGACTGCGGCACAGGTCGACGAGGAAGGGCTGGCGCACAAGCTCACCGGCGACCTGAAGCCGTCGTACCTGCAGGGCGAAGTCACGCGCATCAACAACGCCATCAACGCGCTGGGCCCGGTCAACATGGCCGCGCTCGACGAACTGGCAGCGGCGCGCGAGCGCAAGACCTTCCTCGATGCGCAGTCGGCCGACCTGAACGACGCCATCAACACGCTGGAAGACGCGATCGCCAAGATCGACCAGGAAACCCGTGCGCTGCTGCAAGGCACTTTCGACCAGGTCAACCACCATTTCGGCGAGCTGTTCCCGTCGCTGTTCGGCGGTGGCCAGGCGCGCCTGATCATGACCGGCGAAGAAATCCTCGACGCCGGCGTGCAGGTGATGGCGCAGCCCCCGGGCAAGAAGAACTCGACCATCCACCTGCTGTCGGGCGGCGAGAAGGCGCTGACCGCGATCGCGCTGGTGTTTGCGATGTTCCAGCTCAACCCCGCGCCGTTCTGCCTGCTGGACGAGGTGGACGCGCCGCTGGACGATGCCAACACCGAACGCTATGCCAACATGGTGGCACGCATGTCGGACAAGACTCAATTCGTTTTCATCTCACATAACAAGATCGCCATGGAAATGGCTCATCAACTCATTGGCGTAACCATGCAGGAGCAGGGCGTTTCGCGGATCGTGGCCGTGGATATGGACGCGGCGGTTTCGATGGCGGAGGCAGCATGAGCAGTAAGCAGGCGCCCCGCGCAGCGGGGCGGCGCACGTCCGCGAATGCTGCGCGCAACCGACACCACCATGCTGTGATCAACATGGACGCTTTGGAGATTGCAGCATGAGCGGTAAGCAGGGATCCCGTGCAGCGGGGAGGCGCACGTCCGCGAATGCTGCGCGCAACCGACACCACAGTGCTGTGACCAATATGGGCGCTTTGGAGATTGCAGCATGAAGCTGAACATGGACCTGCAGACCGCGCTGATCGTCGCGGGCTTGGTATTCCTGGTGCTGCTGTTTGGCTACAACCAGTGGCAGATCCGCAAGGCGCGCCGTCCCCGCGAGCTGAGTCCCGAGGACGACCTGCCGCCGATGCGCGAGCCGGTGGTCGGCCAGGCTACTTCGCCCGAAACCGCGGCGCGGCTGCACGAGGCCAGCCCGGAGTCGGTGCAGCGGCGCGAGCCGACGCTGGCGCCGGGCACGCCGGCGGCACCGTCGCAGCCCAACCACGTGGCCGCCGCTGCCGCGGCCGCAGCCAGTACCGCCGATGCCGACGAGGCCGTGGCGGAAGAAGTCGCGGCGGCTGCCGGCGTGGTGCAGGCCGCGCCCGGCGCCGAAGGCGATGAAGCCGACGAAGCCGAGGCTGTATCCGCCCCGGCGCCGACTCCCGTGCCGACCCCCGCGGCCGCCGCTGCGCCGGTGCCCGCTGCGGCGCCCGCGCCAGCACCGGTGCCCGCCCCGGTCGCCGCCGTTCCCGACGGCCAGCCCGCGCCGGCCGTGGTCGATCCGTTGATCGACTGCATCGTGCCGCTGCACCTGGAGCGCAAGGCTTCCGGTGACCGCATCCTGCCGCTGACCGGCAGGCTGCGCCGTGCCGGCACCAAGCAGGTCCACATCGAGGGTTTGCGCGCCGAAGCCAATGCGTGGGAGCCGGTCACCGCCGGCCACCAGTACGAAGACCTGCAGGTTGGCGTGCAGCTGGCCAACCGCGCCGGCCCGCTCAATGCGCTGGAGTTTTCCGAGTTCATCACGGCGGTGGAATCGCTGGCCGAGGCGCTCGACGCCTCAGCCGACCTGCCCGACATGAGCGAGACCGTGGCCAATGCGCGCGAGCTCGATGGCTTTGCCGCCGGCAGCGACGTGCAGCTGGGTGTCAACGTGATTTCCGACGGCGCGCCGTGGTCGGCCGCCTACGTGCAGAACGTGGCCACGCAGGACGGGCTGGTGCTGTCGCGCGACGGCACGCGCTTCATCCGCTACCAGGCCAATGCCGAAGGCGTGCAGCGCCCGCTGTTCACGTTGCAGTTCGGCGATACCAATTTCCTGCGCGACGACCTGACGGTCAAGTCCGGGCGCCAGATCACGCTGCTGCTCGACGTGCCGCTGGCGGACCAGGGCGCCAGGCCGTTCAAGACGGTGTGCGAGTATGGCAACACGCTGGCCCAGCGCATGGGCGCGCAGCTGGTCGACGACAACATGCGTCCGCTGACCGAGGCCTCGTTCATTGCCATCTTCAGCCAGCTGGAAACGCTGTACCAGAAGCTGGAAGCGCGCGGTATGCCGGCCGGCTCGCCGGTGGCTCTGCGCTTGTTCAGCGTCTAGCCGGAGCCTGCCATGACCGCAAAACCACGCGGCGCGCAGGCTGAAGCCTCCGCGCCCGCCGGCGGCTTGCCGCCCGAAGCCGCAGCCAGGCGCGTCGCCTGGCTGCACGATGAGCTTAACCGCCACAGCTACCAGTACTACGTGCTGGATGCGCCCACCATCCCTGATGCCGAGTACGACGCGCTGTTCAGCGAACTGATGGCGCTCGAGCTCGAGCATCCCGAGCTGCAGTCGCCGGATTCGCCCACGCAGCGCGTCGGCGGCGAGGCGCTGGCCGCCTTCGACACGGTGCGCCACCGCGTGCCGATGCTGTCGCTGAACAACGGCTTCGCCGACGACGACGTGCTCAACTTCGATCGCCGCTGCGCGCAGGGCCTGGGCCGCACCGCACCCGCGGCGGGCGAGGCCGACCTGTTCAGCGCGGCTGACGCGGTCGAGTATTCCTGCGAGCTGAAGTTCGACGGACTGGCCATGTCGCTGCGCTATGAAGACGGGCGGCTGGTGCAGGCCGCCACCCGCGGCGACGGCGAGACCGGCGAGGACGTGACCGTCAACGTGCGCACCATCAAGGCGATCCCCCTGAAGCTGCGCGGCCAGGCGCCCGCGGTGCTGGAAGTGCGCGGCGAAGTCTTCATGTATCGCCGCGACTTCGACAAGCTCAACGCACGCCAGGCGGAAGCCGGCGAAAAGACCTTCGTCAATCCGCGCAATGCCGCCGCCGGCAGCCTGCGCCAGCTCGATCCGCGCATCACGGCGAAGCGGCCGTTGTCGTTCTTTGCCTATGGCCTGGGCGAACTGCAGGGCGTGGATCGCCCGCCCACGCACAGCGCCATGCTCGACGGTTTCGATGCGCTGGGCCTGCCGGTGTGCAAGGAACGCGCCGTGGTCAAGGGTGCGCATGGATTGCTCGATTTCTACCGCGATATCGGCAAGCGCCGCGACGACCTGCCTTACGACATCGACGGCGTGGTCTACAAGGTCAATGCGCTGGCCGAGCAGGACCGGCTGGGTTTCGTCTCGCGCGCGCCGCGTTTTGCGCTGGCGCACAAGTTCCCGGCGCAGGAAATGACCACGATCGTCGAGGACATCGAGGTGCAGGTTGGCCGTACCGGCGCGATCACACCGGTGGCGCGGCTGCAGCCGGTGTTCGTTGGCGGCGTGACGGTGACCAATGCCACGCTGCATAACGAGGACGAAATCCGCCGCAAGGACGTCCATATCGGCGACACCGTGATCGTACGCCGCGCCGGCGACGTGATCCCGGAGGTGGTGGCGGTGGTGGCCGAGCGCCGGCCGGCGGATGCGCGCGCCTTCGTGATGCCGACGGCTTGCCCGGTGTGCGGTTCGCATATCGAGCGGCTGGAAGACGAGGCGATCGCGCGCTGCACCGGCGGCCTGATCTGCGCCGCGCAGCGCAAGCAGGCGCTGCTGCACTTTGCGCAGCGCCGTGCCATGGATATCGAAGGGCTGGGCGACAAGGTCGTCGAGCAACTGGTCGACCAGGGCATCGTGCGCACGCCGGCGGATCTGTACAAACTAGGTGTGGCCAAGCTGGCGGCGCTGGAGCGCATGGCCGACAAGTCGGCGAACAACCTCGTCGCGGCGATCGAAAAGTCGCGCGAGACGACCATGAACCGCTTTATCTTCGCGCTCGGCATCCGCCACGTGGGCGAGGCCACCGCCAAGGATCTCGCCAGGCATTTCGGCAAGCTCGACGGGCTGATGGCCGCCGACGAAGCCGCGCTGCTGGAGGTCAATGACGTCGGCCCGGTGGTGGCGCAGTCGATCGCGCACTTCTTTGGCGAACCGCATAACGTCGAGGTCATCGAACAGCTTCGCGCCGCAGGCGTACACTGGCCGGAGAGCGAACCAGCCGCCAGGGCGCCGGCGCCGCTGTCGGGCAAGACCTTCGTGCTGACCGGCACGCTGCCGACGATGTCGCGCGAGGACGCCAAGGAATTGCTTGAAGCCGCGGGCGCCAAGGTGGCGGGCTCGGTGTCGAAGAAGACCGACTACGTGGTGGCGGGGGCCGAAGCCGGCAGCAAGCTCGACAAGGCCGAGGCGCTGGGCGTGCCGGTGCTGGACGAAGCAGGCATGCTCGCGTTGCTGGCTGAAGCGGGCGCCGCGCCCGCGCAGGAATAAACCGGGGGAAACAGCCATGATCCGCGAGATTTTAAAGATGGGCGATCCGCGCCTGCTGCAGGTGGCGCGGAAGGTGGAGCGTTTCAATACGCCGGAACTGCGCACGCTGATCGAAGACATGTTCGACACCATGGATCACGCCAACGGTGCGGGGCTGGCCGCGCCGCAGATCGGCGTGGACCTGCAGGTGGTGATCTTCGGCTTCGACCGCAACCCGCGCTATCCGGATGCGCCGATGGTGCCCAAGACAGTGCTGGTGAACCCCGTGCTGGAGATGCTGTCGGACGAGCTGGAAGACGGCTGGGAAGGGTGCCTGTCGGTGCCGGGCCTGCGTGGGGTGGTGCCGCGGCATGTGCGGTTGAAGTACAGCGGCCATGACCTGATGGGCAACCGGCTCGAGCGGGTTGCAGAGGGCTTCCATGCGCGCGTGGTGCAGCATGAGTGCGACCACCTGCGGGGCATTCTTTATCCGATGCGGATCAAGGATTTTTCGAGGTTCGGGTTTACCGAGGTCCTGTTTCCGGATTTGCCGGCCAATGGCGATGATTGATCGCCTGCTGCTGGTTTGCTCCCCTCTCCCGCACGCGGGAGAGGGAGCAGGCAAGCGGTTGAAGAAGGGTTGCGGCAAGCTGCCAGGATCAAAAAAAGCGGCCATCCCGGCCGCTTTTTTCATCAGAACTTCTCAAACTGCCCCAGGAACCGCCATTTGCCCGGTGGCAGGTCGCCCAGCACCACGCGGCCCATGCGCACGCGCTTCAGGCCAACGACCTCCAGCCCGACCTGCTCGCACATCCGGCGGATCTGGCGCTTGCGGCCCTCGCGCAGCACGAAACGCAGTTGCTCTTCGTTCTGCCAGCTGACCTTGGCCGGTTTTAGCAGCACGCCATCCAGCGACAGGCCGTGGCGCAGCAGTTCGAGCTGGTCGGCGGGGAACACCTCGCTGATATTGCGCTCGACCGCGCCTTGCGGGCCATGCCAGACCACCCGCACCAGGTATTCCTTCTCCACGTTCGAATCCTCGCCGATCAGCGCGCGCGCGACGCGGCCATCCTGCGTCAGCACCAGCAGGCCGGTGGAGTCGATATCGAGGCGGCCGGCGGGCGCCAGGCTCTTGCGTTGCCACGGCGCGAAGCGCTTGCGCGAGGGGTCGCCTTCCCACTGGTTCTCGGCGGTGAACAGCACCGCGGCCGGCTCGTAGCCGTCTTCGGCCTGGCCGGAGACGTATCCCACCGGCTTGTGCAGCAGCACGGTGACGCGCTCGCCCTGTTCGGAGCGCGCTTCCTGCAGGATCTCGATCTCGGCATCCGGGCGGATGCGGCTGCCCAGTTCGGTCACCGGCTTGCCGTCGACCAGCACCCAGCCGCGCGGAATCCATTCGTCGGCTTCGCGGCGCGAGCACAGGCCGAGTTCGGACATGCGCTTGGACAGGCGCACCAGGCCGTCGTCATGGGTAGCCTCGGGCGCGGCATCGTCGCGCGCGGGCTGCTGCGGGCGCGGGGACGGTGCCTGCGGCCGGGATGTGCCGGCGGTGCGGATGCGGTCGGCGGCGTCGCTGAAGCGGCGCGCCGGCGCCGAGCCCTCGCGGCGGCGTTCGCCGGTGGGGGCAGGGCGACGGGGACGGCTTTCGTCGTCGCCGTAACGCCGCGGACGGTTGTCGTCGTCGCCAAAGCCCCGCGGCGGACGCGATTCGCCTTCGAAGCGGCGCGGGCGCGCTTCGCCGCGATCGTCGCCATAGCGGCGGGGGCGGTTGTCGTCATCGCCAAAGCGCCGTGGGGGCCGCGATTCATTGCCTTCGAAGCGGCGCGGGCGCGCTTCGCCACGATCGTCGCCATGGCGGCGGGGGCGGTTGTCGTCATCGCCAAAGCGCCGTGGGGGCCGCGATTCATTGCCTTCGAAGCGGCGCGGACGTGCTTCGCCGCGATCGTCGCCATAGCGGCGCGGACGGCTTTCGTCGTCACCAAAGCGCCGCGGCGCACGCGCTTCGCCCTCGGGGCGTCGTGGCCGTGCCTGGCGCTCGCCGTCAGCGGGGCGCGGCGGACGCGGCTTGCGCACCTCGCCGCCGGCTTGCGCTTCGCCTGGCGCGCGGCGGCCGGCACCCTTGCCACCGTCACTCTGCTGCGCGCGCTTGATGCCTTCGGTCACGGCCCGCACGCGGTTACGGTTCAGGTCCGAAACCCGCACCGGGCGGTTGCCGGTCTTGCGCGCGGCCGTGCCGGTATCGCTTGCGGCCTTGATGCCTAGCGTCTTGCGCTTCGGCGAATTGCTGTCGGTCATATCGTTGATGCTGTCCGCCCCTCAGATCGCGAGGGCGGCGAGCAAGTCCTGTTCAAGCTGAATCTGCAATCGGTTGTCGGCGGCCAGGCGGCTGCCGTCTACCAGGAACACGTCTTCGACGCGTTCGCCCAGGGTGTTGATGCGTGCCGAATGCACGGACACGCGATGCCGTGCCAGTACGCGGGCGATGGCGTACAGCAGGCCGGTGCGGTCGTTGGCGGACAGCGACAGCAGGTAATACTGGCCGCGCTCGTCCGCGCGCAGGTCCACGCGCGGCTTGATCGGGAAGCTGCGCGACTGGCGCGACAGGCGTCCCTGCGTGGGCTCGGCCAGCGCGCCCTGCTGGCGCAGCTTCTCGCAAAGCTCGTGTTCCACCAGCGCGATGATGTCGCGGTAGTTGCCGCGGTAGTTGCCGTTGCCTGCCATGCCGGGGTCGGTGACCTGGAACGTGTCAAGCGCATAGCCGTGCCGGGTGGTGTGGATCTTGGCGTCCTGGATCGAGAACGCCTTGCGCTCGAAATAGCCGCAGATGCGCGCGAACAGGTCGGGCTGGTCCTGCACATAGACCGCCACCTGCAGGCCTTCGCCCGCAGGCGAGATGCGCGCCTTCACCACCGGCGCGGGGCTGTCGACCTTGTCGTACAGATGCCGCGTGAGCCAGGCGATATCGCGCGCATCGTGGCGCAGGAAGAAGGCCACGTCGAGCTGCGCCCATAGCGGCTTGCCCAGCTCCGGGTCGAACGCCTTGAGCCGCAGCGTCGAAATGGTTTCTTCCTTGCGCTGCGACCATAGCGAGTGAGAATCGACCCTGGCGCCGCCGAGCACGCGCAGCGTGATCCGGTACAGGTCTTCCAGCAGCTTGCCCTTCCACGCATTCCAGACCTTGGGGCTGGTGCCGCGGATATCGGCCACCGTCAGCAGGTACAGCGCGGTCAGGTAGCGTTCGCTGCCGACCACGCGCGCGAAGGCATGCACCACTTCCGGATCGGTCAGGTCCTGCTTCTGCGCCACATGGCTCATGGTCAGGTGGTGCTCGACCAGCCAGCTGATCAGGTCGGCATCTTCGCGCGCGATGCCATGCTGCTTGCAGAAGCGGCGCGCGTCGTGCGTGCCGAGCTTGGAATGGTCGCCGCCGCGGCCCTTGGCGATGTCATGGAACAGCGCCGCCACCCACAGTACCCACGGCTTGTCGAAGCTCGCCATCAGCTGGCTGCAGAACGGGAACTCGTGGGTGTGCTCGACGATGGCGAAGCGGCGCATGTTGCGCACCACCATCAGGATGTGCTGGTCCACGGTGTACACGTGGAACAGGTCGTGCTGCATCTGCCCGACGATGCGGCGGAAGTTGATCAGGTAGCGGCCCAGCACGCTGGTCTGGTTCATCAGCCGCAGCGCGTGGGTGATGCCCTGCGGTTCCTGCATGATGGCGAGGAACAGGCGGCGGTTTTCCGGGTCGTTGCGCCAGCCCGCGTTCATCACGGTGCGCGCGTTGTACAGCCCGCGCAGCGTGCGTGGCGACAGGCCCTTCACGCCGGGCGTGCGCTGGTAGAGCAGGAAGGTTTCCAGGATCGCGTGCGGGTCGCGCTCGTAGACGTCGTCGCTGGTGATTTCCAGCATGCCCTGGCGCTCAACAAAGCGTTCGTTGAGCACCCGCGTGACCTGCGACTCGCTCGGGAACAGCATTGCCTCGATGTTCAGCAGCAGTACGCTGTTGAGCTGCGTGACCGCCTTTGCCGCCCAGTAATAGCGCCGCATCAGCTGCTCGCTGGCGCGCTTGTTGTTGGTCTGGCGGTAGCCGAAGGATTCCGCCAGCGCGGTCTGCAGGTCGAATACCAGCACGTCCTGGCGCCGGCCCGCCACCAGGTGCAGGCGCGCGCGGATGGTCTTGAGCAGGCGCTCGTTGCGCGCCAGCTCCTGTGCTTCGCGCTGCGTCAGCAGGCCGCGCTCGAACAGTTCTTTCCAGCTGTCGCCCAGGCCCGCGGCCTTGGTCATCCACAGGATCACCTGCAGGTCGCGCAGGCCGCCCGGGCTTTCCTTGCAGTTGGGCTCGAGCGCGTAGGGCGTGTCCTGGTACTTGGCGTGGCGCTGGCGCATTTCCAGGAGCTTGGCCTGGAAGAACGCGGCCGGGTCCAGGTCGGCGAGGTAGCGCGTGCGCATCGACTCGAACAGCTTGCGGCTGCCGGTCACCAGCCGCGCCTCGAGCAGCGAGGTCTGGATGGTGACGTCCTGGCGCGACTCGCGGATGCAATCGTCCACGGTGCGTACCGACGAGCCGATTTCCAGTCCCAGGTCCCAGCACAGGCCGATAAAGCGCTCCAGCCGCCCAGTGGTGTCCTGGTCGGGCTCGGCGGGCAGCAGCAGCAGCACGTCGACATCCGAATAGGGCAGCAGCTCGCCACGGCCGTAGCCGCCCACCGCCACCAGCGCCGCACCCGCGGGCATCCCCAGGCCGCGCCAGGCCTCCACCAGCGCGGCGTCGACGGCGCGGCGCAGCCGCGTGATCAGCGTGCCGACGTTGGTGCTGGTGTTGAAGTCGGCAAACAGCACTTGCTTGTCGACTTTGAGCTGGTCGCGCACGCGCGTGGCCAGCAGCAGTTCCGGCGTGGTGTCCATGGGGAGGGCGGGATGGTTCGTGGGCACGGCTGGAAAAATAAGGGCGCCGGTCAGGCGCCCTGGCTGGTGTGCGACCTCATGCCGCGACGGATTCCGTAATGAAGGCCGGCGGCGCCGGGGTGCCGGCGGATACCGTCAGCACCTCATATCCGGTTTCGGTGACCAGCACGGTGTGCTCCCACTGCGCCGACAGGCTGCGGTCGCGGGTCTTGACCGTCCACTGGTCGGGCATGGTGCGGATATCGCGCTTGCCGGCGTTGATCATCGGTTCCACGGTGAAGATCATGCCGGCCTTGATCTCGGCCCCGGTGCCGGCGCGGCCGTAGTGCAGGATCTGCGGGTCTTCGTGGAAGTTCTTGCCGATGCCGTGGCCGCAGTATTCGCGCACCACGCTGTAGCCAGCGGCTTCGGCGTGCATCTGGATGGCATGGCCGATATCGCCCAGGCGCGCGCCGTGGCGCACCTGCGCGATGCCCTTCCACATGCATTCGTACGTCACCTGCGCCAGGCGCTTGGCCAGGATCGAGCCCTCGCCGGCGATGAACATGCGGCTGGTGTCGCCGTAATAGCCTTCCTTGGTGATGACGGTGATGTCCAGGTTGACCGCGTCGCCGCTCTTAAGCACGCGGTCGCCGGGGATGCCGTGGCAGATCACGTCGTTGACCGAGGTGCAGATCGCGCCGGGGAAGGGCGGGTAGCCGGGGGGCGCGTAGTTCAGCGGCGCCGGCACGGTGCCCTGCACGTCACGCATATAGGTGTGGCACAGGCGGTCCAGTTCGCCCGTGGTGACGCCCGGCTGGACGAAGGGCGTGATGTAGTCGAGGACTTCGGAGGCAAGGCGGCAAGCCACGCGCATCTGGGCGATGTCTTCGGCGGTATTCAGGTAAATGCTCATGCTGCGTCGCCAAAAGTGAGGGCGGGGCCACTGGCCGCGCCGAATTCGAAAGGTCAATGTGGGATTATCGCACCTTCGGAGCCTGATCGCAGCCTGTGCCCGGGCGCTTTCGGACGGCGCTCCTCCAATGCCTGCAGTGTTTCCGGATCTGGGTCGCTTGAGCGCTCGGTGCTTTTCTTGCTAGAATAGCGGGCTGACTTGGTTGCGGCGCAATATTGCACCCGCCAGGCCGGTATTTTGCAGCATCTGCTGCGATGTTTTTTGGAAATCGCTGGCCCGCCTATCCGGGGTGTTCCTTTTCAGGAATGTCGGGGCGGGCTTCAGACCTAACCCTTTGGAGAAACACATGTCCGTTACCATGCGCGAAATGCTGGAAGCCGGTTGCCACTTCGGCCACCAGACCCGCTTCTGGAACCCGAAGATGGCCCCCTTCATCTTCGGCCATCGCAACAAGATCCACATCATCAACCTCGAAAAGACGTTGCCGATGTTCCAGGACGCCATGAAGTACGTGCGTCAGCTGGCAGCAAATCGCGGCACCATCCTTTTCGTGGGCACCAAGCGCCAGTCGCGCGAAATCCTGGCTGAAGAAGCAGGCCGCGCCGGCATGCCTTACGTCGATGCCCGCTGGCTCGGCGGCATGCTGACCAACTTCAAGACGGTCAAGACCTCGATCAAGCGCCTGAAGGACATGGAGGCCGCCAAGGAAGCCGGCGCGCTGGAAACCATGAGCAAGAAGGAAGCGCTGATGTTCGAGCGCGAGATGATCAAGCTGGAAAAGTCGATCGGCGGCATCAAGGACATGGGCGGCGTGCCTGACGCCATCTTCGTGGTTGACGTCGGCTACCACAAGATTGCCGTGACCGAAGCCAACAAGCTGGGCATCCCCGTGATCGGCGTGGTCGATACCAACCACTCGCCGGACGGCATCGACTACGTGATCCCGGGCAACGACGACTCGAGCAAGGCCGTGGCCCTGTACGTGCGCGGCGTGGCTGACGCGATCCTGGAAGGCCGTGCCAACGCGGTGCAGGAAGTCGTTGAAGCCGCCCGCGGCGACGACGAATTCGTCGAAGTGCAGGAAGGCTGATAGTCTCCGGCCCGCTGCCTGAAAGGAACCCGATAGCGCGCACGTCAACACACGACAGGCAGGCATCGCCTGCCGCCCGGCACGCCGGGCAGCGCGCAGGGCGCAAGCCGGGGTACGTCGGCAGCAGGGCAAAGAAAGGGGGCACATCTGGCGCCCCCTTTTTTCGAATTTGAATTGTTGTCATCCGCCGCAGGCAATATCTGCCGCGGGTGCGCTGTAGACCCACCGACCGGGTGCCGCGGGCAAGACTGCCGGGGCCCGGCGCGAACCATTCAAGGAGTGACAAATGGCGGCAATTACCGCAAGCATGGTTGCAGAACTGCGCGCGAAGACCGACGCGCCGATGATGGAGTGCAAGAAGGCCCTGACCGAGGCCGACGGCGACCTGAACAAGGCCGAAGAGCTGCTGCGCGTCAAGCTGGGCAACAAGGCCAGCAAGGCCGCATCGCGCGTGACTGCCGAAGGCGTGGTCGCTTCGTTTATCGACGGCACCACCGGCGTGCTGGTCGAACTGAACTGCGAGACCGATTTCGTCTCCAAGAACGATGACTTCCTGGCTTTCTCGGCCAAGGTCGCTGAACTGATCGCCAAGCAGAACCCGGCCGACGTGGCTGCCCTGTCGGCGCTGGACCTCGACGGCGCGAGCGTTGAAGCCACCCGCACGGCCCTGATCGGCAAGATCGGCGAAAACCTGACGATCCGCCGCTTTGTCCGCTACGCCAATGGCGGCAAGCTGGTTTCGTACCTGCACGGCACCCGTATCGGCGTGATGGTCGAGTTTGACGGCGAAGAAGCCGCCGCCAAGGACGTCGCCATGCACGTGGCCGCCATGAAGCCGGTGTCGCTGTCGGCCGAGCAGGTCCCCGCCGACCTGATCGCCAAGGAGCGCAGCATCGCCGAGCAGAAGGCTGCCGAGTCGGGCAAGCCGGCCGAGATCGCGGCCAAGATGGTCGAAGGCTCGGTGCAGAAGTACCTGAAGGAAGTGTCGCTGTTCAACCAGCCGTTCGTGAAGAACGACAAGCAGACTGTCGAGCAGATGCTCAAGGCTGCCAACACGACCGTGAAGGGCTTCACCCTGTATGTCGTGGGCGAAGGCATCGAGAAGAAGCAGGACGACTTCGCCGCTGAAGTGGCCGCCCAGGTGGCCGCTGCCCAGAAGGCCTGATGTCAGGGCGCGCCGGCCGGCCCTTGCGGGCGGGGCCGGGCGCATATAATGCCGCAGGGGCGCCGCAAGGTGCCCCTCTGCATAAGTAGTGCAGTGATGTATATTGCACGTTGCACTGCAGCAGTCAGTTTTCGCGGTCGTCTTCCCGTTGCCTGCCGGCAAGGTGGGGCGACCCCGAAAACCGGCTTTCTTCCGCTGGCGGCGCGCCGATCCGCGCCGCCGGTGTCAAAAATCAATCGTCTCATTTGTGTTGAGTCCCAAACGAGCGACTTGCTCCTGCCCGAGGGTAAACATGCCAGCCTACAAGCGCGTCCTTCTGAAACTGTCCGGTGAAGCCCTGATGGGCGACGATGCCTTTGGCATCAACCGCTCCACCATCGAGGCGATGGTGAACGACATTGCCGAGATCGTGAGGCTCGGCGTCCAGGTCGCGGTGGTCATCGGCGGCGGCAATATCTTCCGCGGCGTCGCGGGCGGCGCGGCCGGCATGGATCGCGCCACGGCTGACTACATGGGCATGCTGGCCACCATGATGAACGCGCTGGCCCTGCAGGATGCGATGCGCCACGCCAATATCGAAGGCCGCGTGCAGTCCGCGCTGCGCATGGACCAGGTGGTCGAACCGTACATCCGCCCGCGCGCCATTCGCCAGCTGGAGGAGGGCAAGGTGGTGATTTTCGCCGCCGGCACCGGCAACCCGTTCTTCACCACGGATACCGCCGCCGCGCTGCGCGGCGCGGAAATCGGGGCCGAGGTCGTGCTCAAGGCGACCAAGGTGGACGGTGTCTACACCGCCGACCCCAAGAAGGATCCCAGCGCCACGCGCTACAGCACCATCACCTTCGACGAGGCCATCTCGCGCAACCTGCAGGTGATGGATGCCACCGCCTTCGCGCTGTGCCGCGACCAGAAGCTGCCGATCCGGGTGTTCTCTATTACCAAGCCGGGCGCGCTCAAGCGCGTGATCCTGGGCGAAGACGAGGGTACCCTGGTCCACGTCTGAGTCCGGCGCCCCACGACGCCGCGCCACGGCGCTGGTGTCTGGCCGGGCAAAGGGTAGAATGATTCATTTTCCGATCCCGGTCACGGGATCATGGTTGGCTGATTTCCGGAGGTAAACATGAGCGTCGCCGACACAAAGAAGAGCGCCGAGCAGAAAATGCAGAAGTCGATCGAAGCCTTCAAGGCCGATCTGGCGAAGATCCGCACTGGCCGTGCCCACACCGGCCTGCTCGACCACGTTCAGGTGGATTACTACGGTTCGATGGTGCCGATCAGCCAGGTCGCCAGCGTCGGTCTGGCCGATGCGCGCACCATCACGGTGCAGCCGTGGGAGAAGAAGATGGTGGGCGCGGTCGAGAAGGCCATCCGCGACTGCGACCTGGGCCTGAACCCGGCCACCATGGGCGACGTGATCCGCGTGCCGATGCCCGCGCTGACCGAAGAGCGCCGCAAGGAGCTGACCAAGGTCGTCAAGGGCGAGGCTGAGGGTGCCAAGATCGCGGTGCGCAACCTGCGCCGCGATGCCAATGAGCAATTCAAGAAGCTGGTCAAGGACAAGGCCATTTCCGAGGACGACGAGCGCCGCGGCCAGGACGAGGTGCAGAAGCTGACCGACAAGTACGTCGCCGAAATCGACAAGATGGTCGCCGAAAAAGAGAAGGAGATCATGACGGTCTGACGCCGTCCCGGCACCTGCCGGGGCTGCCCGCGACCGTCTGCCATCATGCAGCACATCAGTTCAACGCTCGCCGTACCCGATACCTCTTACGTGCCCCGCCACGTTGCCATCATCATGGACGGCAACGGCCGCTGGGCGACCCAGCGGCACCTGCCGCGTGTTGCCGGGCACTCCCGGGGTCTGGACGCTGTGCGTGCGGTCGTGGAAGCCAGCGCCGCGCGGGGCGTGCAGTACCTGACACTGTTCGCGTTCAGTTCCGAGAACTGGCGCCGGCCCGCAGACGAGGTATCGTTCCTGATGCGGCTGTTCATGATGTCGCTGCGGCGCGAAGTGGTGAAGATGCACGCCAACAACATCCGCCTGCGGGTGGTTGGCGACCTGGGCCGCTTCAGCCCGCGCATCCAGCAACTGATCAAGGATGCCGAGGCGCGCACCGCCGGCAACACCGGCCTGACCGTGACCATCGCCGCCAACTACGGCGGCCGCTGGGACCTGCTGCAGGCCATGCGCAAGATGCTGGAGCGCTCGCCGATGCTCGATCCGGAGTCGATCGACGAATCCATGCTCGCGCCGCACCTGGCCATGGCCTACGCGCCGGAGCCCGATCTGTTCATCCGCACCGGTGGCGAACAGCGCATCAGCAATTTCCTGTTGTGGCAGCTCGCGTATTCGGAGCTGTATTTCACCGACGTGTACTGGCCGGATTTCGACGCCGCCGAGCTGGACAAGGCCTTTGCCTCGTACCGCCAGCGCGAACGCCGTTTTGGCCGCACGAGCGCGCAACTGGTTGCGCCGGGACTATCGGGCACGGCCTGACACCCTGGCCGATCCAGGCTACTCCAACAACAACTCCCACGGGACCGCAGCGCATGCTCCTAACCCGCGTCATCACCGCCCTGTGCCTGTTGCTGCTGATCCTCCCGATCCTGTTCCTGGCGCCGCCGGCCGGCCTGGCGGGTCTGCTCGGGGTGATCGTGCTGCTGGCGGGCTGGGAATTCGGACGCCTGATCGGGCTGCGCGGGCCCTGGCCTTATGTCTATGCGCTGGCCTGCCTGATCGCCACCATTACCTGGCATGACATGCCGCTGCGGCACGCCACCACCTGGCTGCTGGAAGCGGCGGTGGTGTGCTGGGGCGTGGCGCTGGTGCTGCTGGCGCGCGGCGTGCGCACCGCGACGCCGGGCTTCGCCGTGCTGGGGGCCATACTCGGCCTGGTTATCCTGCCTGCGTTTGCTCATGCCACGATGATCCTGCGCGGCGCCGGCATCGGCGTGCTGCTGACCGCGGCCGTGCTGGTGTGGGCGGCCGACATCGGCGCCTATTTCACCGGCAAGGCCATCGGGCGGCGCAAGCTGGCACCGTCCATCAGCCCGGGCAAGTCCTGGGAGGGCGCCATCGGCGGCTGGCTGCTGGCGCTCGTCATCGGCCTGGTGCTGGCCGCCACTCATGCCTTCGCGCCCACGTGGTTCTCCGTGCTCGGGGACCGCGGCGGCCTGGGCTACGTGGCCGGGCTGACCACGCTGCTGGTGGCGGCGAGTGTGATCGGCGACCTGTTCGAGTCGCTGCTCAAGCGCCAGGTCGGCATGAAGGACAGCAGCCGGCTGCTGCCGGGCCATGGCGGCGTGCTGGACCGGATCGATGCCTTGCTGCCGGTGTTCCCGCTGGCGGCACTGATGCTGATTTTTTTCTGAAGCCTTCTCTGAAGCGGTCTGATATGCAGCGCATTACTATCCTGGGGGCCACCGGCTCGATCGGCGAAAGCACGCTCGATGTCGTCCGCCGCCATCCCGACCGCTATACCGTGCACGCGCTGACGGCGCATCGGCAAGTGCGCAAGCTGGCCGAGCAATGCATTGCGTTCCGCCCGGCCCGCGCCGTGGTGGGTAGCGCCGAGGCGGCCGGGGAACTGCAGGCGCTGTTGCGCGATGCCGGTGTAGATACCGAAGTCAGCCATGGCGAGGCCGAGCTGGAATCGGTCGCAGCCGATGCGCAGACCGACGCCGTCATGGCCGCGATCGTCGGCGCTGCCGGTCTGCGCCCGACGCTGGCGGCTGCCCGTGCCGGCAAGCGCGTGCTGCTCGCCAACAAGGAAGCGCTGGTAATGTCCGGCCGCATCTTCATGGACGCGGTGCGCGAGCATGGCGCCACGCTGCTGCCGATCGACAGCGAGCACAACGCCATCTTCCAGTGCCTGCCGGCAGACGATCCGCGCTACGGCCGCGGCGTGGCCAGGGTGCTGCTGACCGCGTCGGGCGGGCCGTTCCGCACGCGCGATCCCGACACCCTCCACGACATTTCTCCCGACGAGGCCTGCGCTCACCCGAACTGGGTCATGGGGCGCAAGATCTCGGTCGACTCGGCCACCATGATGAACAAGGGCCTCGAGGTGATCGAGGCGCACTGGTTGTTCGGCGCGCCGGCCGAGCGCATCGAGGTGCTGATCCACCCGCAGAGCATCGTGCATTCGATGGTGGCCTACCACGACGGCTCGGTGCTGGCGCAGTTGGGCAACCCGGACATGCGCACGCCGATTGCCTACGGCCTGGCCTATCCCGAGCGCATCGATGCCGGCGTGACGCCGCTCGACCTGACGCTGGCAGGCGGGTTGCATTTCGAGAAGCCTGACTTGCAGCGCTTCCCGTGCCTGGGGCTGGCCTTCGACGCCCTGCGCGCCGGTGGCGTGGCGCCGACCGTGCTCAATGCGGCCAACGAGGTAGCGGTCGAGGCATTCCTGGGCGGAAAAGTGCGCTTTACTGACATCGCGCGGTTGGTGGCTCAGGTGCTCCAGGCAGCACCGGCCGGCGCAGCGGACACGCTTGACGCCATCCTTGACGCGGACCGCATGGCGCGCGAGGCAGCGCGCGCGGCCGTCGCCGGACTGGCGCTCCGCCACTGATCCGACGGGCCAGCCTGCCGCATCTGCGACAATAGCGGATGCGGCGGCCCCGGACATGCCGGAACCCCGGATCCGGCGCGCCAGTCCAGCCACTGTTACTGACGTCCCGACGCCATGCAAACCGTACTCGCTTTCATTGTTGCCCTGTGCGTACTCATCTACGTGCACGAGATGGGGCATTACCTCGCCGCGCGCGCCTGCGGCGTGAAGGTGTTGCGCTTTTCGATCGGTTTCGGGCGGCCATTGCTGCGCTGGACCTCGAAGAGCCGCGACCGCACCGAATGGACGGTGGCGGCCATCCCGCTGGGTGGCTACGTCAAGATGCTCGACGAGCGCGAGTTTGATCCCGAACGCGACGCCCGGATCGATCCGGCTGACCTGCCGCGCGCGTTCAACCGCCAGCCGGTCGGCAAGCGCTTCATCATTGTCGCGGCCGGGCCGTTGGCCAATTTCCTGCTGGCGATCGTGCTCTACTTTGTGCTGTTCGCCGGCGGCATGCGCGAACCCGCGCCGATCGTCGCCGCACCGGCGGCCGGCACCATGGCGCAGCAGGCCGGCGTGCGCGAAGGCGACCGGGTGCTGTCGCTGACCGCCAACGGCCATACCGAAGCGGTGCGTTCCTGGAATGACCTGCGCATGGCGGTCTTCGCCGAGGGCTTCGGCGATGCGCGCGCCGTGCTGCGCGTGCGCGCCGCCGACGGCGCCGAGCGGGACGTCACGCTGGCGCGCCTGCCTAATACAGGGGGCAACCCGGAGCAGGACCCGCTCAGCACGCTTGGCCTGCATCTGAAGGGCGGGCCGGTCACGATCACCGAGGTATTGGCGGATTCGGCCGCCGAGCGCGCGGGGCTGAAGAAGGGCGACCGCGTCGTCGCCTGGCAGGGTACCCCGCTGACCCAGGCCAGCGCACTGATCAAGGCGGTACGCAGCCAGCCCGGGCAGACCGTGACGCTCGGCATCGAGCGCGACGGCAAGCGCCTGGACGTGCCGGTGACGCTGGACGCCACGGCCCCGCGAGACGGCGAAAAGGATGCCAGCGGCGCGCCCGCGCCGCCGGCGGGCAAGCTGGGCGCGGCGCTCAGCCAGGCGGTGGAGATGGAGATGGTGCGCTACCGTCCGGACGAAGCGCTGGCGCGCGCGTTCGGCCAGGTGTGGGACACCAGCGCGCTGTCGCTGAAGCTGCTCGGCAAGATGCTGGTGGGGCAGGCGTCGCTGCAGAACCTGAGCGGTCCGCTGACCGTGGCCGACTACGCCGGGCGTGCCGCAAACCTCGGCGTACAGGCCTTTGTCAGCTTCCTGGCGCTGGTCAGCGTTAGCCTCGGTGTACTGAATTTGTTACCTATTCCGGTTCTGGATGGGGGGCATTTGCTGTATTATTGCGTGGAATTTTTGACTGGCCGGCCCGTCCCAGACCACTGGCAGGCAATGCTGCAGAAGGTTGGCATCGCCTGTATCTTGCTCCTGACCTCGCTCGCTTTGTTCAATGACGTCAGCCGAATGTTTCTGGCGAACGGCTAGAAACGCATGTCGGCAAGGGGGCGGTCGTGTCGTCGGACACCGTCGCCAGGGGGCGCCATTGCCATGCGCAGTCCCACGAGGCATGGAAAATCCTGGATGGAATCAAAGAGGGGATCAACATTGATCAGACATAAGCGCATTTCGCTAGGCTTGCTGGCGAGTGCCGTTATTGCAGCCTGGAGCCCGACGGGCTGGGCTGCCGATCCGTTCGTCGTCAGGGACATCCGCGTTGAGGGCCTGCAGCGCGTCGAACCGGGTACGGTGTTTGGCTATCTCCCCGTGCGTGTCGGCGAAACCTTCACCGACGACAAGGGCGCCGATGCGATCCGTGCCCTCTACAATACCGGCTTCTTCAAGGACGTGCAGATCCGCGCCGAAGACGGCGTGCTGGTCGTGCAGGTGGAAGAACGCCCGGCGATCTCGCAGCTGGAATTTGTCGGCATCAAGGAATTCGACAAGGACACGCTGCGCCGTTCGCTGCGCGCGGTCGGCGTCGCCGAAGCGCGTTACTACGACAAGGCGCTGATCGACAAGGCGGAGCAGGAACTCAAGCGCCAGTACGTCGCCCGTGGCTACTATGCCGCCGACGTGCAGACCACGGTCACGCCGGTGGACCGCAACCGCGTTTCGGTCGTGTTCAACGTCGAGGAAGGCCCGGTCGCCAAGATCCGCCAGATCAATATCGTCGGCAACAAGGCGTTCAAGGAAAGCACGCTGCGCGACGAAATGCAGCTGTCCACGCCGAACTGGCTGTCGTGGTACACCAAGAATGACCTGTACTCGAAGCAGAAGCTGACGGCTGACCTGGAGGCGCTGCGTTCCTACTACCTGAACCGCGGCTACCTCGAGTTCGCGATCGAATCGACCCAGGTATCGATCACGCCGGACAAGAAGGACATCTACCTGACCTTGAACATCAAGGAAGGCGAGCAGTACAAGGTGTCCGACATCCGCCTGGCCGGCGAACTGCTGGGCAAGCAGGAGGAAATGGAAAAGCTGCTGCAGCTGAAGAAGGGAGATATTTTCTCGTCCGAAAAGCTGACCGCCAGCACCAAGGCCATTACCGACCTGCTGGGCACCTACGGCTACGCCTTCACCACGATCAACCCGCAGCCGAACATCGACCAGGAAAAGCGCGAGGTCGCGCTGACGCTGATGGTCGACCCGGGGCGGCGCGTCTACGTGCGCCGCGTCAACGTGGTGGGCAACAGCAAGACCCGCGACGAAGTGGTGCGCCGCGAAATGCGCCAGATGGAAAGCTCGTGGTTCGACAGCGAGAAGCTGCAGCAGTCGCAGGCGCGTATCAACCGGACCGGCTACTTCACCGACACCAACATCACCACCGAGGACGTCGCCGGCGCGCCCGACCAGGTCGATGTGAACGTCAACGTGACCGAAAAGCCGACCGGCCAGATCAGCCTGGGCGTGGGCTTCTCGTCCACCGACAAGCTGGTGCTGCAGGCCGGCCTGCGCCAGGACAACGTGTTCGGTTCCGGTACCAGCCTGGGCCTGGACGTGAACACCGCCAAGTCGTTCCGTACCATTGCGCTGACGCAGTACGATCCATACTTCACGGTGGACGGCATCAGCCGCTCGACCGATATCTACTACCGTACCTCGCGTCCGCTGTACTACACCGGCGACCAGGACTACAAGATCGTCTCCGCAGGCGGCGGCTTCAAGTTCGGCGTGCCGTTCTCGGAAGTCGACACCGTCTTCTTCGGTATCGGTTATGAGCGGACCCAGGTCTATACCTCGGTCAACACGCCGAGCCAGTACACGGCGTGGCTGAACGCGATCGGCAAGAACAGCGGCGACGGCATCAACAACTTCCCGTTCACGATCGGCTGGGCACGCGACCGCCGCGACAGCGCGCTGGTCCCGACCAAGGGCCCATACACGCAGGCCAACCTGGAAGTGGGCCTGCCGGGCGGCGATACGCAGTACTACCGCGCGAGCGTGCAGCAGCAGTACTTCTATCCGATCTCGAAGTCGTTCACGCTGGCGCTGAACGGTGAAGTCGCCTACGGCCACGGCTATGGCAACACGCCGTTCCCGGTGTTCAAGTACTTCTACGCCGGTGGTATCGGCTCGGTGCGCGGCTACCAGACCAGCACGCTGGGCCCGAAGGACCAGAACGGCAACCCGGTGGGTGGTGCGTCCAAGATGATCGGTAACGTGGAATTCATCTTCCCGCTGCCGGGCTCGGGCGTCGACCGCACGCTGCGCCTGTTCACGTTCTTCGACTTCGGTAACGTCTACCAGGAAGGCGCGCCGATTTCGTTCAGTGATCTCAAATACTCGACCGGCTTCGGCATGTCGTGGCTGTCGCCGATCGGCCCGCTGAAGATCAGCATGGGCTTCCCGCTCAACCGGGAAGAGACCGACAAGGTCCAGCGCTTCCAGTTCCAGATCGGGACGGCATTCTGATTCTGTAAAAGGATCTGTTTTCATGATGACAACATCCAAACTGGTCAAATCCCTGGGCGCCGCCGCATTCGCCACCGCCGCGCTCTGCGCCGCGATGCCGGCCATGGCCCAGGAGGCGCGCATTGCCGCCGTCAATTCCGAGCGCATCCTGCGCGATTCGCAGCCGGCCAAGCAGGCCCAGGTGAAGCTGGAGCAGGAATTCTCCAAGCGCGACCGCGAGCTGCAGGACATGGCCCAGAAGATCAAGGGCATGGCCGACAAGCTCGACAAGGACACGGCCGTGCTGGCCGATTCCGACCGCCAGCGCCGCCAGCGCGAGGTGGCCGACCTCGATCGCGAATTCCAGCGCAAGCAGCGCGAATTCCGCGAGGACCTGAACCAGCGCCGCAATGAAGAGCTGGCGCAGGTGCTGGAGCGCGCCAACCGCGTGATCCGCCAACTGGCCGAGCAGCGCAAGTACGACCTGATCGTCCAGGAAGCGGTCTACGTGAACCCGCGCATCGACATCACCGACGACGTGATGAAGGCGCTGAACGCCGGCGCCCGCTAAGCCGCGGCTGTTCGCGGCTGTTCGATTCGTAGCTTTATTTTCAGGAAGTACCGCCATGCAGACACCCACACTGGGTCAGCTCGCCACCGAGAACGGCGCGCAGGTTGTGGGTGATCCCGACCTGGCGATCATTGGCCTGGCTCCCCTCGACCAGGCCTCGGCGGGCGAACTCTCGTTCCTGTCCAATCCGCTCTACCTGCAGCAGGCGCTGGATTCGCAAGCCGGCGCCGTGATCGTGTCGCAGGCCGACCTCGAGCGCATCCGCGCCGGGGGACGTGCCGACGGCCGCAACTGGCTGGTGGCGCGCAATCCCTACGTCTGCTTTGCCCGCGTGGCGCAGCGCTTCGACCGCGAAGCCAATGCGGACCCGCGCGTCGGCATCGATCCGCGCGCGAGCGTTTCGCCCGATGCGGTGGTGCCCGCGTCGTGCTACATCGGTCCGAACGTGGTCATCGAGCGCGGCGCCCGGCTGGGCGAGCGCGTCCGCATCCTGGCCAACGGCTACGTCGGTGCGGAGGCGGAGATCGGCGACGATTCGCTGCTGTACGCGAACGTTTCGGTCTACCATCACTGCGTGATCGGCGCGCGCGCCATCCTGCACAGCGGCGTGGTGATCGGCGCCGATGGCTTCGGTTTCGCGCCCGATATCAGCGCCACCGGCGTTGAATACGTGAAGATCCCGCAAACGGGGCGTGCAGTGCTGGGCCATGACGTGGAGGTCGGCGCCAATACGGCGATCGACCGCGGCGCCATGGCCGACACCGTGGTCGAGGACGGTTGCAAGATCGACAACCAGGTCCAGATCGCGCACAACGTGCGAGTCGGGGCCCATACGGTGATCGCCGGCTGCGCCGCGGTATCGGGCAGCACGCGCATTGGCCGCTTCTGCGTGATCGGGGGCGCGGCCAACTTTGCCGGCCACCTGACCATTGCCGACCGGACCACAGTGTCCGGCGGTACCTCGATCACCAAATCCATTACCAAGCCCGGGGGCCATTTCACCAGCGTCTTCCCGTTCCTGCCGCACGGCGAGTGGGAACGCAACGCAGCCATCGTGCGCGGCCTGAGCAAGCTGCGCGAACGCGTGGTGGCGCTGGAACGTCGCCTGCGCGGCCAGTCCGCCGGGTCCCAAACCTCACAAGACTAAAGAGAAATCATCATGAGCGCGGCCGAAATCGATATCCGCAAGATCCTCAAGCTGCTGCCGCACCGGTACCCGTTCCTGCTGGTCGACCGCGTGCTGGAGTTCGAGGCGCAGAAGCGGATCAAGACCCTGAAGAACGTCACCATCAACGAGCCGTACTTCCAGGGCCATTTCCCGGAGCAGCCGGTGATGCCGGGCGTGATGATCCTGGAGGCGCTGGCTCAGTCGGCCGGCCTGCTGACCTTCGGCGCCGACATGGAGCGCAAGGAAGGCGCGTTGTACTACTTCGTCGGCATCGACGGCGCCCGCTTCAAGCAGGTGGTGTACCCGGGCGACCAGTTGCACATGAACGTGACGGTCGAACGCTATATCCGCGGCATCTGGAAGTTCAAGGCGTTCGCTACGGTGGACGACAAGGTCGCCTGCGAGGCGGAACTGATGTGCACCGTGAAGCAGGCCGAGTAAGGCCGGCTGCCGCGCTCCCGCACGGGTGCGCGGCGCGGACGGGAACCTTTGCCGCGCGCATGGGCCCACTCTTCACCAGACACACCACAGGACAGGACGTATGACGCAAATCCACCCCACCGCCCTGGTTGACCCGAAGGCAGAACTGGCATCCGACGTGACCGTCGGTCCGTTCTCCATCGTCGGCCCCAACGTGCGCGTCGGCAGCGGCACCCGGATCGGCTCGCATACGACGGTCGAGGGCCATACCACGATCGGCGAGGGCAACAACATCGGCCCCTATGCCTCGGTCGGCGGCGTGCCGCAGGACATGAAGTACCGCAACGAGCCGACCCGGCTCGAGATCGGCGACCGCAACACCATCCGCGAATTCACCACGATCCACACCGGCACGGTGCAGGACCGCGGCCTGACCAGCATCGGCAGCGACAACTGGATCATGGCCTACGTGCATATCGCGCATGACTGCTCGGTCGGCAACCACACCGTGTTTTCCAGCAACGCGCAGATCGCCGGCCACGTCGACGTGGGCGACTGGGCCATCCTGGGCGGCATGAGCGGCGTGCACCAGTTCGTGCGCATCGGCGCCCACGCGATGCTGGGCGGTGCCTCGGCGCTGGTGCAGGACGTGCCGCCATTCGTGATCGCCGCCAGCGACAAGGGCGGCAACAAGGCGACGCCGCACGGCGTCAACGTCGAGGGACTGCGCCGCCGCGGATTCGACGCGGGGCAGATCGCCGCGCTGCGCCAGGCCTACAAGCTGCTCTACAAGTCCGACCTCAGCTTTGACGAGGCCCGCAACGAGATCTCCGCCTTGCTGGCCCAGTCAGATGCCGGCACCGCGCCGCCGCTGCAGGCATTTGTCGACTTCCTTGCCGCCACCCAGCGCGGCATCGTGCGCTGAGCCCGGGCCGCACATGGTCGACGCCGCGATTCGGGGTGGCTTGCCCACGGGCAACGGTTCTGCCGCCGCCAGGCGCGGCACCATCGCCATGGTGGCCGGGGAGGCCTCCGGCGACCTGCTGGCATCGCTGATGATGGGCGGGCTCAAGGCCCGCCTGGGCGATACCATGGCGTACGCCGGCATCGGCGGCAAGCGCATGATGGCGCAGGGCTTCGTCTCGCGCTGGCCGATGGAAACGCTGTCGGTCAACGGCTATGTCGAGGTGCTGGGTTCGCTGCGCGAGATCCTGCGCACCCGGCGCGCGGTGCGCGACTGGCTGCTGGCCGAGCCGCCGCAGTGCTTTATCGGGGTCGATGCCCCGGATTTCAATTTCGGCCTGGAAGTGCCGCTGCGCCGCGCCGGCATCCCGGTGGTGCATTTCGTCAGCCCGTCGATCTGGGCCTGGCGGGGCGGGCGCATCCGCACCATCGCGCGCGCGGTGGACCACATCCTGTGCCTGTTCCCGTTCGAGCCCGAGATCTACGCCAAGGCCGGCATTGCCGCCACCTACGTGGGTCACCCGCTCGCCGACGTGATCCCGATGGTGCCTGACGTCGCCGGCGCGCGCGCCGAGCTGGGGCTGCCTGCCGGCCACCGCGTGGTCGCGGTGCTGCCCGGCAGCCGGCAGTCCGAAGTGCGCAACCTTGGCGCCACCTTCTTTGCCGCGATGGCGCAGATGCAGCGCATGGACCCGAACCTGGCGTTCGTGCTGCCGGCGGCAAGCGCGCCGCTGCGCGCCATCGTCGAAGACCTGCACCAGCAGTATCCGGAACTGCGCCTGACCATTGTCGACGGCAAGTCGCACCAGGCCATGGAAGCCGCTGACGTGGTGCTGCTGGCCAGCGGTACCGCGACGCTGGAGGCGGCGCTGTACAAGAAGCCGATGGTGATCTCGTACAAGGTGCCCTGGCTGACCGCGCAGATCATGAAGCGGCAGGGTTACCTGCCGTACGTGGGATTGCCTAATATCCTTTCAGGGCGCTTTGTCGTGCCCGAGCTGCTGCAGGACGACGCCACGCCCGAGGCGCTGGCCCGCGAAACGTTGCTGCAGCTCAACGACGAGGGCAATATTGCCTTCCTGTACGAGCATTTCACCCGCATGCACGAGACCCTCAAGTGCAACACCGCGCAACTGGCCGCCGATGTGGTGGTGGACCTGATGCGCAGCCGGGGGACCGTCTGATGGCGCGTCGCAATGCCCAGGCTGCGCAGGCCTCGCCGCAGATGGGCCTGGACCTGGCGCCGGCCGCCGCTGCGATCCAGCGGCTATGCGGCGTCGATGAGGCGGGCCGGGGCCCGCTGGCGGGGCCGGTGTATGCCGCCGCGGTGGTGCTGGATCCGAAACGCCCGATCCGCGGCCTGGCCGACTCCAAGATCCTGACCGCCGCCAGGCGCGAGGCGCTGTACGAGAAGATCTGCGAACGTGCGCTGGGCTGGCATATCGCCTTCGCCACGGTCGAGGAAATCGATACGATCAACATCCTGCACGCCAGCATGCTGGCGATGCAGCGCGCGGTGCAGGGGCTGGCCGCCAGCGGCGTGGTGCCGGACCTAGTGCAGGTCGATGGCAACCGCTGCCCGCAGGTGCCGTTCCCGGTGGAAGCCATCGTCAAGGGGGACGCGCTGGTCAGGGCGATCTCGGCCGCGTCGATCCTGGCCAAGGTGGCGCGCGACCGCGAGCTGATGGCCCTGCACGAACGCTATCCGCAATACGGCTTCGATTCGCATGTCGGCTATGGCACGCCGCAGCATCTGGCCGCACTGGCCGAATTCGGTGCCACGCAGCATCACCGCCGCTCGTTCGCGCCGGTGCGCGAGGCGCTGGCGCAGCGTCCGATGTTTGCCGCGGTGACGCCAGTTGCCGAGGTCATCGAAGGCATCGAAAGTACCGAAGCCAGCGAACTCACCACCCCGATCCAGGCCGCGCCGTCAGGCACCCTGCAAACCGACGCACCGTGAAGCACGTCACCTCGCGCGACAACGCGCTGTTCAAGCACCTGAAGGCGCTGGCCACCTCCACCCACCAGCGCCGCAAGGCCGGGCAGTCGCTGCTCGACGGCGTGCATCTGGCCGAGGCTTACGTGGACGCGCTGGGCCAGCCAGTCACCTGCGTGGTGTCCGAGCGTCACTACGACCATGCCGAGGTTGCGCCTTTGCTGGCGCGCATCGACGCGGATCGGCTGGTAGTGCTGGCCGATACGCTGTTCACCCAGATTTCCGGCGTGGTCAACGGCATCGACCTGATGCTGGTGATCGAGACGCCTGCCGGCCACCTGCCCGCGCGCATCGAAGAGGACTGCATCATCCTCGACGGCGTGCAGGATGCCGGCAATGTCGGCTCGATCCTGCGCAGCGCTGCCGCGGCGGGCATCCGCCATGCATTCCTGGCGACGGGATGCGCGTTCGCCTGGTCGGTGAAGACGCTGCGCGCCAGCATGGGCGCCAATTTTCACCTGAACATCGTTGAGCACTGCACCGTCGAGTCGCTGGCGCCGCGGCTGGCGCTGCCATTGCTGGCGACGTCCTCCCATGCCGACGCCGCGGTGTTCGATACCGACCTGCGCGCGCCGGTGGCCTGGGTGGTCGGCAATGAAGGCGCCGGCGTCAGCGACGCGTGGATGCAGCACGTCAAGCGCAAGGTGGGCATTCCCCAACCGGGCGGCCTGGAATCGCTGAACGTGGCGGCTGCCACCGCGATCTGCCTGTTCGAGGCGGTGCGGCAGCGGCGATAAAAAAAGCGGCCGGGTGGCCGCTTTTGTTAGTAGTTGTCGCGATCGACCTTGATCTCCTGCAGGATCGTGGTCGCGATTTCTTCGATCGACTTGTGTGTCGACGACAGCCACTTGATGCCTTCGCGCCGCATCATTGCCTCGGCCTCATTGACTTCGTAGCGGCAGTTTTCCACCGCCGCGTACTTGCTGCCGGGGCGGCGCTCGTTGCGGATCTCGGTCAGGCGCTGCGGGTCGATCGACAGGCCGAAGACCTTGCTCTTGAAGGCGTACAGCGCCGACGGCAGCTTGCCGCGCTCGAAATCGTCCGGGATCAGCGGGTAATTGGCCGCCTTCAGCCCGTATTGCATCGCCAGGTAGAGGCTGGTCGGGGTCTTCCCGCTGCGCGACACACCCACCAGGATCACATCGGCTTCCTCGAGATTCTTGTGGGACTGTCCGTCATCGTGCGCCAGCGAGAAGTTGATCGCCTCGATCCGGTTCTTGTACGCCTCGGTATCGGCGTTCTGGTGGAAGCGGCCGATGGCGTGGGTGGACTTCAGCCCCAGTTCCTTCTCGAGGGGTTCGATGAACGTCTGGAACATGTCCAGGATCATCGCCTTGGCGCGGCGCAGTGCCTTGTTCGCTTCCTGGTTGACCAGCGTGGTGAAGACGATGGGCGGCACGCCCTCGTTAAAGAAAGCCTCGTTGATCTTGCCGACCGCGATATGTGCCTTTTCCGGGGTATCGACGAACGGCATCCGCACCTTGCGGAAGCGCATTTCAAACTGGGCCAGGATCGAGTGGCTGAAGGTTTCCGCGGTGATCCCGGTGCCATCCGAGACGATAAAGACCGTCCGCACAGGCGGGCGGTCGCCGGTCTGGGCCATGGCGGCGGGCGTCGCTGCGGTCACTTGGGTGGGCGGGGAGGCAGGCTGCGTTCCAGGCTGGGTCCCGGAATCCGCTGTACCGGGCGCTTCTGGCTGGGACATGGGGTTGCGCAAATAAATAGATTCAATCTTCCGCAGAAAAGTGCGGCGCAGCACGGTAGAATAGCGGCGATCTTTTCGCTAAGCAATTCCGCGAGGGGCCCGCTTTGCATCAATTCAGGCCCGGAATTGTCGACAATGTGCGCTGCGCGATGAGAGCCGCAGCGCCGCGTCCACAATTTTGCAGCACCACGAGCATGGGGTTGCTTAGCCAAGCGATCGGTCCGGGACCAGAACGCCAACAACATACCGGGCATGCGCAACAAGTTTTCTACTTTGTTTTGAGGCTCTCATGACTAACCAGGCAAATAACGGCGCCTATGTGCTGCCGTTCGAGCAGTTGCGCATGGCTGACGTGGAAATCGTCGGCGGCAAGAATTCGTCGCTGGGCGAGATGATCTCCCAGCTGGCGGAAGCCGGCGTGCGCGTTCCCGGCGGTTTTGCCACCACCGCGCTTGCCTTCCGCGACTTCCTCGCCCACAACAACCTGACCGAGCGCATCTCCCAGCGCCTGAAGACGCTCGACGTCGACGACGTGAAGGCCCTGGCCGAGGCCGGTGCCGAGATCCGCGGCTGGGTCGCCACCGCTCCGTTCCAGCCGCGCCTGGAACAGGAAATCCGTGAGTTCTATGCCCGCGTGTCCGAGCGCGAAGGCGCCGAGGCCTCGTTCGCGGTGCGTTCGTCGGCCACGGCCGAAGACCTGCCCGACGCCTCGTTCGCCGGCCAGCAGGAGTCCTACCTGAACGTCAGCGGCATCGAGGACGTGCTGGACAAGATCAAGCACGTGTTCGCGTCGCTGTACAATGACCGCGCCATTTCCTACCGCGTGCACAAGGGCTTTGCCCACGACGTGGTGGCGCTGTCCGCCGGTATCCAGCGCATGGTCCGCTCGGACCTGGCCGCTTCCGGCGTGATGTTCACCATCGATACCGAATCGGGCTTCCCCGACGTGGTCTTCATCACCTCCAGCTACGGCCTGGGCGAAACGGTGGTGCAGGGCGCGGTCAACCCGGACGAGTTCTACGTCTTCAAGCCGACGCTGCAGGCCGGCAAGTACCCGATCATCCGCCGCTCGATCGGCTCCAAGCTGATCAAGATGGAATTCACCAAGCCAGGCGAAGCCGGCCGCGTGAAGACCGTCGACGTGCCGGCCGAACTGCGCAACCGCTACTCGATCACCGACGAGGACGTGACCGAACTGGCCCGCTACGCGATGATCATCGAGAAGCACTATGGCCGCCCGATGGATATCGAGTGGGGCAAGGACGGCAAGGACGGCAAGATCTACATCCTGCAGGCCCGGCCGGAAACGGTGAAGAGCCAGTCGGCCGGCAAGGCCGAGCAGCGCTTCAAGCTCAAGGGCACCGCCCCGGTGCTGACCAGCGGCCGCGCCATCGGCCAGAAGATCGGTACCGGCCCCGTCCGCGTCATCAACGACCCGTCCGAGATGGAACGCGTGCAGCCCGGCGACGTGCTGGTGGCCGACATGACCGACCCGAACTGGGAGCCGGTGATGAAGCGCGCCTCGGCGATCGTCACCAACCGTGGCGGCCGTACCTGCCACGCGGCCATCATCGCGCGTGAGCTGGGCGTGCCCGCCGTGGTCGGCTGTGGCGATGCCACCGACATCCTGAAGGATGGCACGCTGGTGACCGTGTCGTGCGCCGAGGGCGACGAAGGCCGCATCTACGACGGCCTGCTGGAAACCGAAGTGACCGAGGTCCAGCGTGGCGAGATGCCGGAAATCGACGTGAAGCTGATGATGAACGTGGGCAACCCGCAGCTGGCCTTCGATTTCGCCCAGATCCCGAACTGCGGCGTCGGCCTGGCGCGCCTGGAATTCATCATCAACAACAACATCGGCGTCCACCCGAAGGCCATCCTCGACTACCCGCAGGTCGATGCCGACCTGAAGAAGGCCGTGGAAAGCGTGGCCCGCGGCCATGCCAGCCCGCGTGCGTTCTACGTCGACAAGCTTGCCGAGGGCATCGCCACCATCGGCGCGGCCTTCTATCCGAAGTCCGTGATCGTGCGCCTGTCGGACTTCAAGTCGAACGAGTACAAGAAGCTGATCGGCGGCTCGCGCTACGAGCCGGACGAGGAAAACCCGATGCTGGGCTTCCGCGGCGCGTCGCGCTACATCGCCGAGGACTTCGCCGAAGCGTTCGAGATGGAATGCAAGGCCATGAAGCGCGTACGCGATGAAATGGGCCTGACCAACGTCGAGATCATGGTGCCGTTCGTGCGTACGCTGGGCCAGGCCGAGAAGGTCATCGGGCTGCTGGCCAAGCACGGCCTGAAGCGCGGCGAGAACGGCCTGCGCATCATCATGATGTGCGAAGTGCCGTCCAACGCGATCCTGGCCGAGGAGTTCCTGCAGTACTTCGACGGCTTCTCGATCGGCTCGAACGACCTGACCCAGCTGACGCTGGGCCTGGACCGCGATTCCGGCATGGAACTGCTGGCCAAGGACTTCGACGAACGGGATCCGGCGGTGCGCTTCATGCTGTCGCGCGCCATCGCCGCATGCATCCGCCTGGACAAGTACGTCGGCATCTGCGGCCAGGGTCCTTCGGACCATCCCGATTTTGCCGCGTGGCTGGCCAAGGAAGGCATCAAGTCGATCTCGCTGAACCCGGATTCGGTGGTCGACACCTGGCAGAAGCTGGCATCCTGAGGCTTTTGACGTCACAATAACGATACTCGCCGGCCGCCTTCGGGCGGCCGGCTGGCACCGGCCCCTGCGTCAGGTGTTGCATCGGCCCCGCAGGCGCTCCTGGCGCTGCGGGGTTTTTGTTTTTCGGGAATCGATTGGACGGGAGTTCGGATGGCGTACTACCTCTGGTTCGTGGCGGCGGTCGCGCTGGTGATCGTCGAGCTGAATACCGGCACGTTTTACCTGCTGATGGTGGCCGTGGGGCTGGCCGCTGGCGGCGTCGGCGCCTTGCTGGACCTGTCGCCCGCCGCGCAGACCGTGACCGCAGCGCTGGTCGCCGCGGTGCTGATCGCCGGACTGCGTCGTACCCGTTTCGGCAAGCTGCGGCGCGGCAATGCCGCCGCCGATCCCAACGTCAATCTCGATATCGGCCAGGAACTCGACGTCCCCGCCTGGGACGCCAACGGGCGCGCACGCGTCCCGTACCGGGGCGCCGACTGGACCGTCGAACTCGCGCCGAACTGCGCTGCAACACCGGGCCGCTACCGTATCGTCGAAGTCCGCGGCAGCACGCTGGTCGTTTCGCCGCGCTGAGCCATATCCAAGGGTTGCGCGGTGCCGGCCGTGCAGCCATCCGCCTGCCGCCGTTCCGGCGGCGCCGTACCGTTGTTTCCTGACTGGAGGGTTGTTACATGCTCGCTTTTCAGCTTGGCCTGCTGCCGCTGATCATCCTTATTGCCGTGATCGTGCTGATCGCCAGGGGCATCAAGATCGTGCCGCAGCAGCACGCCTGGGTGCTTGAGCGCCTGGGTCGCTACCATGCGACGCTGACGCCGGGGCTGTCGATCGTGGTGCCGTTCGTCGACCGCGTTGCCTACAAGCATGTGCTCAAGGAAATCCCGCTGGACGTGCCCAGCCAGGTCTGTATCACCAAGGACAATACGCAGTTGCAGGTGGACGGCGTGCTGTACTTCCAGGTGACCGACCCGATGAAGGCGTCCTACGGCTCGAGCAATTTCGTGGTGGCGATCACGCAGCTGTCGCAGACCACGCTGCGCTCGGTGATCGGCAAGCTGGAGCTGGACAAGACCTTCGAGGAGCGCGAGTTCATCAACCACAGCGTGGTCAACGCTCTCGATGAAGCCGCCGCCAACTGGGGCGTCAAGGTGCTGCGCTACGAGATCAAGGACCTGACCCCGCCGAAGGAAATCTTGCATGCCATGCAAGCGCAGATCACCGCCGAGCGCGAGAAGCGGGCGCTGATCGCCGCGTCCGAGGGCAAGCGCCAGGAGCAGATCAACCTGGCCACGGGTGCGCGGGAAGCGGCAATCCAGAAGTCGGAAGGCGAGAAGCAGGCCGCCATCAACAAGGCGCAGGGCGAAGCGGCGGCGATCCTGGCGGTGGCGGACGCCAATGCCCAGGCGATCCAGAAGGTGGGCAACGCGATCCGCACCGAAGGCGGCATGGACGCGGTCAACCTGAAGGTGGCCGAGGAATACGTTGCCGCGTTCGGCAACCTGGCCAAGCAGGGCAATACGCTGATCGTGCCCGGGAATATGAGCGAGATGAGCAGCATGATTGCGTCAGCGCTGCAAATCGTGAAGGGACAGAAGGCCGGCGCCTGAACATGCAGGCGCGGGCGGGCGGCGTTACTCCTTGGCGCCGCCCTTCATGATGCGCGCCTTCTCGCGCTGCCAGTCGCGCTGCTTTTCGGTCTCGCGCTTGTCGAACTGCTTCTTGCCCTTGGCCAGGCCGATCTCGCATTTCACGCGTCCGCGCGTGTAGTGCAGGTTCAGCGGCACCAGCGTGTAGCCGCGCTGCTCGACCTTGCCGATCAGCTTCTTGATCTCGTCGGCCTTGAGCAGCAGCTTGCGCGTGCGCACCGGATCGGGCTTGACGTGGGTGGAGGCGCTCTGCAGCGGGCTGATATGGGCGCCGATCAGGAACATCTCGGCGTCGCGCACGACCACGTATCCTTCCTTGATCTGTACGCGGTTCGCGCGGATCGCCTTGACTTCCCAGCCTTCCAGCACGATCCCGGCCTCATATCGCTCTTCGATGAAGTAGTCGAAAAAGGCCTTCTTGTTGTCTGCGATGGTCATGCGTGCGGGTAGGGGAGCAATGGGTGAATGCAGGCCGGATCGCTGCAGTGCCGCATGGCGAAGTGCCGCCAGCGACCAGCGTCGGCTAAAATCGGGATTCTAGCAAACCAGCCCCGGCACCGGCTGATGTCCTGGCGCGATAGGCGCGGCATGGCCGGGAGCCAGATTTCCCAATACATGGCAGACGTCCATAAATCCGTGCTGCTCGGCTATTCCGCCGCGCAGATGTACGACCTGGTCACGCGCGTGGAGGACTATCCCAAGTTCCTGCCATGGTGCGGCGGCGTGGAGGTGTTCGAGCAGACTGAAACCACGCTCGATGCCAAGATCCATATCCATTTCAAGGGCATCCAGCAGTTCTTCCACACCCGCAATACGCAGGAGCGCCCGACCCGCATCGACATGACCTTCGCCGACGGCCCCTTCAAGACCTTCAACGGTGCGTGGCGCTTTACGCCGCTGCGCGAGGATGCCTGCAAGATCGAATTCCACCTGCATTATGAGTTTTCGAGCCTGCTGCTGGAAAAGCTCATCGGCCCGGTGTTCAGCATGATCGCGAATACCTTCGTCGATGCCTTCGTCAAGCGCGCCGAGGTGGTATATGGCGCCAGCTGAAGGTGCGGGCACGGTGCATGTCGCGGTGTGCTACGCGCGGCCCGATGCGGTATTCCTGAAGGAGATCGACGTGCCCGCGGGTACCACGATCGCCGCGGCCATCGTCGGCTCGGGGCTGCAGCAGGCGTGTCCTGAAGTGGATCCGTCGACCATGCGAGTGGGCATCTTCGGCAAGCTCAAGACGCCCGATACCGTGGTGCGCGAGGGCGACCGGGTGGAGGTGTACCGGCCGCTGACGGCCGACCCCAAGCAGGCGCGGCGCAAGCGCGTGCAGAAGCTACGCGAGGGCGGGGCGCGGGAAGGCCAGAAATGGCTGCGCGGCAATGGCTGAGCCGGGAGGCTTGCGCCGCTGACAGCAAAACGGGGCGTGACGCCCCGTTTTTGCTTCCGTTCAGCGGCAGTTCTTCTCGAGGCTGGCGCTGGTCTTGACCAGTTCGGCCTGGCGCTGATCGCTGTTCAGGTGCTGCAGCGAGCCGTCCGGACCCGCTACCGCCGCGCGCATCCCTTGCTGCAGGCCGGTGGCGTAGTTGCGCAGCTGGGCGCAGCGGGCCTCGCGTTCGGCGGCCTCGGTTTCCTTGCGCGCCTCTTCCGCCGCGGCTTTCAGGCGGGATTCGCGACGCTTCTGGAAGGCCTCTTCGGCCGTAGGCGGCGGGGCGACCTCCTTGGGCTTGCTTCCGGCCTTGGCCGGCGCTGGCGCGGCTGCGGGGGCATTGGCGCTTTCCGCGCTGGCCGCCGCTACCGGCTGGTACTCGCCGGCGAGGCGGCCGGGGGCGCGCAGCACCCTGGCGGCCGCGCCGGACGGCGGCACGTCGCTGTAGACCATGCGGCCGTTGGCATCGCGCCATTGCCAGTAGGCATGGGCGTTGGCAGAGGCGCTAACGGTGACGGCGGCGGCAAGCAGGCACAGCACGGACGATCGTTTCATGGCGAGGCGTCTCAAAGTGGCTGGTAAGGAACGGGTGCGGCTGGAAGGTTGCTGGGCCGCCGGCTGCGCGAGGCAATGCCGCGGCAGGCCTGCCGCGGGCGATGGCTTGGCGCCGAGGCATGGCGCCGGTTTGACCCTGGTACTTCCGTTCTGATGTGGCGCGTGTGACCCCCGCGCCATCGTCCGCTAGTCTACGCAGACTTGTCGTTGGCGTGCAAGCGCACCGACCACGCCACGCCGACCATCAGCAACACGATGGCGGCGATTTCCAGCGGCCGCGGCCAGCGGTGGTCGAAGACAAAGCCGTACGCCAGCGCGAACAGCGTCTCGAACACGATCATCTGGCCTGACAGTGTCAGCGGCAGGCGCCGGCTGGCGATATTCCACAGGTTGTTGCCGATCAGCGACGCGCCTAGCGCCACCGCGGCGTTGACCATCCAGAACCACCGCCAGTCGCGGCCGCTGTCGCCGGAAGTAAGGGCGTCGCCCGCCACCAGCCAGCCGATCACGGCCAGCACGGCAGATACCGCGCCGGTCGACAGCCCATAGAGCGCCGACCATTCATTGCCGCTGTAGTGCGGGTTGCGCTGCAGGTAGCGCGCGTTGTCGACCGCGTAGAGCGTCCAGCAGACCAGTGCGCCGGCGGCGCAGCAGACGCCGGCAATCTTCTGCCAGACCGGACGCACGGCGTCGCCAGCCGCGGCGGCATGTGCGCCCTGGCCGCCGCCGAACAGGTCGATGTTGATGCAGGCGATGCCCGCGGCCACCATTAGCAGCGGCCACAGCAGCCGCGACAGGGGCACCGCGCCGTGGTCGCGCCGGCCCATGATGGTGACCGTGATCGGCAGGATGCCGATGATCAGCGAGGTCGGTCCTACCCCGGCAAGCTGCACGCCGAAGGCCAGCAGCACGTAGTAGAGCAGGTTGCCGGTAAAGGCCTGGCGCAGCAGCGCGACGCAGTCGGCGCGGGTCAGCTTGCGGGCGATGCGCTTCATCAGCGGCAGGGCGGCAACCAGCGCCACCAGGCCATACGCCAGGTAGCGCCCGATGGCCAGCTCCCATGGCGAGAACACCGGCAGCAGCTTGGGCGCGATAAAAACCATGCCCCAGAACGCGCCTGCCAGCAGCCCGCACAATACGCCGATTCCCATGCTTTTCAACGCCCGGTTAAAAGGACGACGAGCATAGCAGACGCTCGCTGGAAAACCGGTTGCCGTGCATCAGTCAGCGCGCATTCCTGTATAATTCGCTTTTGCGCCTAGAGGATTTGCTATGCGTCTTGTCCAGAAAGCACTCACATTCGATGACGTGCTGCTCGTCCCGGCCTATTCGGCCGTCCTTCCCCGGGATGTTTCCCTCCGCACTCGCCTGTCCCGTTCGATCGAACTGAACATTCCGCTGGTGTCCGCTGCCATGGACACGGTGACGGAGGCCCGCCTGGCGATCTCCATGGCGCAAGCCGGTGGCATCGGTATCGTCCACAAGAACCTGAAGCCCGCCGACCAGGCCCGCGAAGTGTCGCGCGTCAAGCGCTACGAATCGGGCGTGCTGCGTGATCCGATCACCATTTCGCCGGAAATGAAGATCCGCGATGTGATCGCGCTGTCGCAGCAGCATGGCATTTCGGGCTTCCCGGTGCTGGAAGGCAAGACCGTCGTCGGCATCATCACCAACCGCGATCTGCGCTTCGAGGAAGAACTCGACGCCCCGGTGCGCGCCAAGATGACCCCGCGCGAGAAGCTGGTGACCGTGGCCGAAGGCGCGCCGCTGGAAGAAGCCAAGCGCCTGATGAACCGCCACCGCCTGGAGCGCGTGCTGGTGGTCAACCAGGCCTTCGAGCTGCGTGGCCTGATCACGGTGAAGGACATCCAGAAGGCGGTCGAGAACCCGCTGGCGAGCAAGGACGACCATGGCCAGCTGCGCGTAGGCGCCGCAGTCGGCGTGGGTCCGGACAACGACGAACGTGTCGAGTTGCTGGTCAAGGCCGGCGTCGACGTGATTGTGGTGGATACGGCGCACGGTCACAGCCAGGGCGTGCTGGACCGCGTGCGCTGGGTCAAGCAGAACTTCCCGCAAGTGCAGGTGATCGGCGGCAATATTGCCACCGGCGACGCCGCCCGCGCACTGCTCGAGCATGGCGCCGACGGCGTCAAGGTCGGCATCGGCCCCGGCTCGATCTGCACCACCCGTATCGTGGCTGGTGTCGGCGTGCCCCAGATCACCGCTGTGTCCAATGTGGCCGAGGCGCTCAAGGGCACCGGCGTGCCGCTGATCGCTGACGGCGGTATCCGCTACTCGGGTGACGTGGCCAAGGCCCTGGCGGCCGGCGCCCACACCGTGATGATGGGCGGCATGTTCTCCGGTACCGAAGAGGCGCCGGGCGAAGTGTTCCTGTACCAGGGCCGCTCGTTCAAGAGCTACCGCGGCATGGGTTCGGTGGGCGCGATGAAGGACGGCGCGGCTGACCGCTACTTCCAGGAAGACAATACCGCCAACGTCGACAAGCTGGTCCCCGAGGGGATTGAAGGCCGCGTGCCGTACAAGGGCTCGGTGATGGCCATCATCCACCAGCTGACCGGCGGCGTGCGTGCCTCGATGGGCTACTGCGGCAGCAAGTCGATCGCCGACTGGCACGAGAATGCCCAGTTCGTCCAGATCACGGCAGCCGGCATGCGTGAATCGCACGTGCACGACGTGCAGATCACCAAGGAAGCGCCGAACTACCATATCGACTGACGCGCAGCGGTTGCGCCCGCCGTCCGCCGCGGCGGCGGTGCGCTGACCGCGATCATCGGGACGAGGGCGTGCAAGGTCTGGTGCCAGGTGCGCAGCGCCGCCCTGGTCTGACCGGAATCCAACCCGGCCCCGACCATGGCCCCGGCCGCGCGCCACGCCGGCGTTGCCTTGACGCTAGCCGCATCACCGGCGGGGCCCAGACGAGGAGCGCCAATGAAGGTGTTGCTGCGAGCCGTGCTGTTTTTCGATGCCCTGGTGGATTTGCTGCTGGGCGTCCTGCTGTTGATGTCTCCGTTCACCACGCTGTACGCGGCGCTGCAATTGCCGCAACCGCAGCCCGCGCTGTTCGGGCAACTGCTGGGCGTGGCGCTGGTCGGCCTGTCGGTGCTGCTGTGGCAGGCCGCGTTCAACGGCCAGCTGACGGTACCGGTGGCACGCACGGCCGGCTATGTGAACCTGGCCAGCGCGATGCTGATCATTGCCTGGATGGTGTTCCTGGAGCTGCCGCTCGAAGGCGCCGGCAAGATCTGGCTGCCGACCATGGCCGTGGTGCTGCTGTTTTTCGCCGCAGTGCAGATTCCCGCGGCGAAACGCGTGCGCGTGCGCGAGCAGCAGCTGAAGATGGAACGCGCGCTGAAGGAACAGGAAACCAGGAAGGAACCCGGCGTCGCCCCCGCGGCGCGCCCAACGAATACCCCAGAATACCGGCGCGAGCCGGTCATCACGCCGCCGCCGGGCTATGGTCCCGGCACGGAAGTCGTGACCGAGCCCGCACCGGAAGACACGCCATCGGCCCATCATGCACGACAAAATCCTCATTCTTGATTTCGGCTCGCAGGTCACGCAGCTGATCGCCCGCCGCGTCCGCGAGGCGCACGTCTACTGCGAAATCCACCCGAACGACGTCTCCGACGACTTCGTGCGCGAATACGCGCCCAAGGCCGTCATCCTGTCGGGCAGCCACGCCAGCACCTACGAAGACCATCAGCTGCGCGCGCCGCAGGCCGTCTGGGACCTGGGCGTGCCGGTGCTGGGCATCTGCTACGGCATGCAGACCATGGCCGTGCAGCTTGGCGGCAAGGTCGAGTGGAGCGACCAGCGCGAGTTCGGCTATGCCGAGATGCGCGCCCACGGTCATACCGCGCTGCTCAAGGACATCGAGGATTTCCGCACGCCGGAAGGCCACGGCATGCTCAAGGTCTGGATGAGCCACGGCGACAAGGTTACCGGCCTGCCGCCGGGCTTCAAGCTGATGGCATCCACCCCGAGCTGCCCGATCGCCGGCATGGCCGACGAAGCGCGCGGCTACTATGCCGTGCAGTTCCACCCGGAGGTCACGCATACCGTCAAGGGCCGCCAGATGCTCGAGCGCTTCGTGCTCGGGATCGCCGGCTGCAAGGCTGACTGGGTCATGCGCGACCACATCGAAGAAGCCGTCGCCAGGATCCGCGAACAGGTCGGCGACGAAGAGGTGATCCTGGGCCTGTCGGGCGGTGTCGATTCGTCCGTGGCCGCGGCGCTGATCCACCGCGCCATCGGCGACCAGCTCACCTGCGTGTTCGTCGACCATGGCCTGCTGCGCCTGGACGAAGGCAAGATGGTGATGGAGATGTTCGCCGGCCGCCTGCACGCCAAGGTCGTGCACATCGACGCGTCCGAGCAGTTCCTCGGCCACCTGGCGGGCGTGACCGACCCCGAGCAGAAGCGCAAGATCATCGGCCGCGAGTTCGTCGAGGTGTTCCAGGCCGAGGCGAAGAAGCTGAGCAAGGCCAAGTGGCTGGCGCAGGGCACGATCTACCCCGACGTGGTGGAATCGGGCGGCACCAAGACCAAGAAGGCCACCACCATCAAGAGCCACCACAACGTCGGCGGCCTGCCCGAAACGCTGGGCCTGAAGCTGCTCGAGCCGCTGCGCGACCTGTTCAAGGACGAAGTGCGCGAGCTGGGCGTCGAATTGGGGCTGCCGCCGGAAATGGTCTACCGCCATCCGTTCCCGGGCCCCGGCCTGGGCGTGCGCATCCTCGGTGAAGTCAAGCGCGACTACGCCGACCTGCTGCGCCGTGCCGATGCCATCTTCATCGAAGAGCTGCGCAAGACCATCGCCACCGAACAGGACGCCGCCGCGGGCCTGTGCGAGCCGGACCAGGTCGGCAAGAGCTGGTATGACCTGACCAGCCAGGCATTCGCCGTGTTCCTGCCGGTCAAGTCGGTGGGCGTGATGGGCGACGGCCGTACCTACGACTATGTCGTCGCGCTGCGCGCCGTGCAGACCACCGACTTCATGACGGCGCATTGGGCGCACCTGCCGTATGCGCTGCTGGGCCGCTGCTCGAACCGGATCATCAACGAAGTGCGCGGCCTGAACCGGGTGGTGTACGACGTGTCGGGCAAGCCGCCGGCGACGATCGAGTGGGAGTGAAACAGCTCTCCTGACCCCTGGACGGTAACGGCGCCAGCAACAACACGCTCGGCATTGTCGCACTACGGCTCCAAGGCCGCGTGGCGCTTATCACATGGTGGATGGCATGTCGCGTCGTGAACCTGGATTGCGGCCCTGTGCGACACGCCCGATCCGGACGTCAGGACGCCAGGACGCCAGGACGCCAGGACGACCGCTGATCCGCGGGACGTGCCTCATCTCGATTCCCGGCCAACCCTCATGATCGCGCTGGCTGTGTCGACCACGGCCGCAAGGGCAAGCATGGCGATGATCACCGTGCAAGCCTGGGGCAGATGGAACAGGGACAGCTCGAAATACAGCATCTGCCCAAGCCCGCCGGCACCGACAAAGCCAAGGATCGCCGCCGCGCGGATATTCGTTTCCCAGCGGTACAGGGTGTAGGCCAGGAACTGGGGCCATACACAGGGCAGCGTACCGTACACGAAGACCAGCGCGGCAGGGCTGCCCTTTTCCATCAGCGCGCGCGCGGGGGCGCGCGGCGCATTCTCGAGCGCCTCGGCGAACAGGCGACCGAGCACGCCCGTGGTATGCAGTGCCAGGGCGAGGGTGCCGGCAAACGGTCCAAGGCCGACTGCGAGCACGGTCAGGGCGGCCCATACCAGCTCGGGAACAGAGCGCAACAGATTCAGTAGCAAGCGCGACAACGCGCGCAGCGCATCGCCGTAGAGCCCGCAAGCCGGTAGTGCCAGGCTAAAACCCAGTACCGCTGCACACAGCGTGCCCACCGCGGAAACCGCGAGGGTTTCGAGCATGCTGCCAGCGGTGCTGGCCAGAAAGGCCGGGGACAGGTCCGGCGGGAAGAACTCCAGCAGGAAGCGCCCCATCTCGGCTGCGGCGTCCGCGGAAAAGAGCTGGCTCAGATCGAGCGACAGGTACGCGAAGCTGCCCGAAGCCGCGGCGGCCACCGCGATCAGGGTGAGCAGGCAGCGTATGCAGAATTGGGCGGCCTTGGCCTTGTGCGCCATGATTCAGTCGATCAGCTTGCGCAGCCGCGCGCTGAGCGCGTCCGCCAGCAGGACCAGCAGCAGGAACACTAGCAGGATGGTCGCGGCTTCCCCGCCGTTTAGTAGTTTCATGGCCTGGTCCATCAACTGTCCAAGCCCGCCGGCGCCAACGAAACCCATGACCACGGAAGCCCGGATGGCACATTCCCAACGGTAGACGGTGTACGAGACCAGCTCCTGCGCGGCATGGGGTATCAGCCCATAGAACAGTGCCGCGAGGCGCCCGCTGCCGCTGCCAAACAGGGCATCCACGGCGCGTTTATCGCTGGATTCGAGGATTTCCGCATAGACCTTTGCCAGCATGCCGCCATAGGTGATGGCCAGAGCGAACACGCCCGCCGCCGCCCCCAGGCCGAGGGCACGCACGAAGACCAGCGCCCACACCAGCTCCGGCACCCCGCGCAGCAGCAGCACCAGGGCGCGCACGCCAGCGCGCACCGCCATGCGCGGCTTGCGTCCCTGGCCGGGGCCAATGCGCGACACCGACAGGCTGCCCGTCATGGCCACGGCCAGGGGAGCTGCGACCACAAAGGCGAGCGCAATGCCCGCGGTGGCGATCGCCAGTGTTTCCAGCGTGGCCTTGACCACGAGCCCGAGGAATTCGCCCGAAACCTCGGGAGGGAGGAAGTTGCGCACGAAGGCGCCCACCACCTTGAGGTTTCCGGTGTCGAACAGGGCTGACGGGCTGAACCGGGACAGCCGCAACAATGGCCACAGCAGAAGCAGCGCGAGCACCAGGCCGCTTGCGCGCCGCAGCGCCTGAGGATCGCGCGGGTGGGTGGTCATCGGCACGCCGACCTGGCCGGGGTACCGCCAGCGATGGCGGCGCTCGCGCCTGTCGCGATGCTCATCAGGTGCTGGCTGCCTTGCACCGGTGGCGATGTGCTTTCAGAGGCATATAGCTCGCGCAGCAGCGCGTCGGTCACGCGTTCGGCCGGCAAGTCGAAGGCGATCTCGCCCGCCTTCAGGCCGACGATGCGGGGAAACCAGCGCAGCGCCAGATCCACTGCGTGAAGGCTGGCGATCAGGTGCACCGCGCGTGTATCCGCTTCCTTGCGCAGCTCGCGCAGGGTGAGGTCCGCCAGCACCGGGTCCATCGCCGAGACCGGTTCGTCAGCCAGGATCAATTCCGGGCGCTGGTAAAGCACACGGGCGACGCCCACGCGCTGCAGTTGGCCGCCCGAGAGCTGGTCGCACCGGTCGAACAGGCGGTCGGCCAGCTCAAGGCGGGCGAGCTGTTCGCCGGCCCCATCGATGTCGGCCGGATAGACCAGCGACAGCAAGGATTTCCAGCCCGGCCAGATGCCCAGGCGGCCGGCAAGGATGGCGGTGATCACGCGCTGGCGTGGCGGCATTGGCGGCACCTGGTGCACCATGCCGATGCGGCAGCGCAATTGCCGCAGGCGTGCGGCGGACAGCGCCCAGGGGCTTTGCTCCAGCACCTCCACGCGGCCCTCGCTTGGCCGCAGCGACGTCGCCAGCAAGCGCAGCAAAGAGGTCTTGCCGGCTCCCGACGGGCCGATGACGGCGATGGGCTCGCCGCGGCTGGCCGCCAGCGTGACCTGGCTGAGCGCGCGCTGACCGTTGGCGTAACTGACGCTGGCGGCGTCCAGGCGGAAGCTCATCAGGCCTGCATCACTGGATGAGGCCCGCGGCGCGGGCTGCGGCCTCGATGCCGGCGTAGTTTTCGGGCCGGGTGGGAATGTACCTGGCGGTCCGCTGCAATGCCATGATCTCCCGGTGCTCGGGATTGGCCGGGTCAAGTCGCAGGAACGCTTCAGTCAGCTTCTTGCGCAAGGCCGGATCGAGCCCGCCGCGCACGGTCCAGTTGTAGTCGTAGTAGGGCGGTGTGACGGCAAATACCCTGACCTTGGCGGGGTTCACCTTATGCTGTTCCACCAGCTTGTCCCACACCGAGGCATTGAGCACGCCGGCGTCGGCCTTGCCCGCCTGCACGAAAGCCACCGTCGCATCGTGGGCGCCCGAATAGGCGACCGTCTTGAAGGCCTTGTCCGGGTCGATACCGGCCTGCAGCAGGAAGTGCCGCGGCATCAGGTGGCCGGAGGTCGAGGACGGCGCGCCGAAGGCGAAGGTGTGGCCCTTGAGGTCGGCCAGCGACTTGATCGCAGGGTTGGCCGTGATGAACTTGCTGGTGAACGCGGCATCTTCCTGGCGCTGGACGATGGGGATGGTGGCTCCCTTCGTGCGGATCTTGCTCTGCACATAGGTAAAGCCGCCCAGCCATGCCATGTCGATCTTGCCGGTGGCCAGCGATTCGACCACCGCAGCATAGTCCGTGACGGGCACGAACTTCACCTTCATGCCGGTTTCCTTCTCCAGGTAGCTGCCGAGCGGCGCGAACTTGCGCTGCAGCTCGGTGGGGGCCTCGTCGGGAATGGCCGAGACCTTCAGGACGTCCTGGGCACAGGCGAGGCCGGCAAAGCCAAGCAGGGTCAGCGCGGCAAGGTGCTTAAGCAATGGCAACACGGGCGGCTCCTTGCGTCATTTCTCCGATCACGGCAGCGTCTGCAAAGCCTTCCCGGCGAAAGATCTCCAGGATCTCGTCGACTGATTCCGGCGCGCATGACACCAGCAAGCCGCCGCTGGTCTGGGGATCGGTCAGCAGTGCCTGCTGGCTTGGCGTGACCGACCTGGACAGGTCCACCTCGGTGCCGTAGCTGACCCAGTTGCGCCCCGATGCGCCGGTCACCAGCCCTTCGGCGGCCATGCGCTCGACACGCGGCAGCAGCGGAATCCGCGCCATCTCCAGCCGGGCGCCGACGCCCGCGCCACGGCACAGCTCCAGCAGATGGCCGAGCAGGCCGAAGCCTGTCACGTCGGTCAGCGCGTGGACCCCCGGCAGTTCGGCCAGCAGTCGGCCGGGCGTGTTGAGCCTGGTGGTGCAGGCAATCAGTTCCTGATAGCCGGCCGCGTCGAGCTTGTCCTTCTTCACCGCGGCGGACAATATGCCCACGCCTAAGGGCTTGCCGAGGATCAGCTTGTCGCCCGCCTCGGCGCCGCTGTTCTTCTTGACCCGATCCGGGTGCACCAGACCAAGGACCACCAGCCCGTAGATCGGCTCAAGGGAATCGATGGTGTGGCCGCCAGCGACCGGGACGCCCGCCTCGGCGCAGATCGATTCGCCGCCTTCGAGGATCTTGCCGATGACCTCGGGCGGCAGCTTCTCGATGGGCATGCCAACCAGCGCCAGCGCCATGATCGGGGTTCCGCCCATGGCATATACGTCGGAGATGGCGTTGGTGGCGGCGATACGCCCGAAATCGTACGGATCGTCCACCACCGGCATGAAGAAATCCGTGGTGGCGATCAGGGCCTGGCTGTCATTGAGCTTGTAGACCGCCGCGTCGTCGCAGGTTTCCTTGCCGACCAGCAGGGCTGCCGGAGCAGGAAAGCCGACCGAGTTCCTGAGGATTTCGGAAAGTACACCGGGGGCGATCTTGCACCCGCACCCGCCGCCGTGGGAGAAGGCGGTGAGCTTGATCTTTGCGTTGTCTGGCTGATCCACAGGGGAACTCCGCGTCATTCTGGTTTCAAGGCGTCGGCGACAAGTTTACTCACTTCCAACCGTTCCCGCGCCGGCGCAAACAGCGGTGCGCGAACAGCGCATTGCTGCCGCAGGCGGTTCAGGTACACGGCATCCTGGCTGGCGCGTTCCAGCACCAGCGCCAGTTGCGTGGCATCGCCCAGCGGAAAATAGCCTTCGTAGTCCCGGCCCAGCATGCCGACGTTGCCCGGGATGCGGCTGGCCAACACCGGCACGCCGCTGGCGATAGCCTCGATGATCACGTTGGCGCCGCCTTCCATGATGCTGGAGATCACCATGGCCTGCGCTTGTCGGATGCGCTGCAAGGTTTCCTCATGGGGCAGGTTCCTGAGCCAGACATAGCGCCGCACGCCGGGCCAGGCTTGTGCTTCCAGCGCCAGGGCCGCCCGCTCATATGCGTCATCCAGCGCGCCACCGATGTGGATCAGGCGCACCCGCGAATCGTCGGGAAGCAGCGAGAGGGCGCGCATGGGCGTCAGCGGGTCTTTTTCCGCCCGCATGTGGCCGACCAGCACGACGTCGAAGTGATCCTGGTCGGGTGCCGCGGGCGCGCATGCCAAGGCAGACTGGTAGATCACCCGGCACTTGGCGCGATGGGTGGCCTCCAGTTCGGCCAGCCCTTCCTCCTGCAGCACCACCAGGTGGGTGGCGAGGTCGAGCGAGCGCCGGGCCGATGCATCGGTGCGGATGTCCCGGTACAGATCGGTGCCGGTCAGCACGACGATCAGCGGACGATCCGGACAAGCCTCGGCGAACCTGGCGATGGACTCTGCCGAGCGTCGGGCGTGCAGGGCGATCAGGCAGTCGGGCAGGGCGCCGCCCCGGCTGGCCGTCGACCACTCGGCGGCCAGCGTGACATCGTAGTCTTCCTGCAGGAACCGGAACCAGCGATTTGCGGTTTGCCAGTTGCCATTGTTGGCTTTGCGCAGCGCCGGGCTGATAATCGCGACGGTGGCCTTGGGAGGACGCATGACGATAGGTTCTGAGGGGGCGGCAGCAAGAAGGATAAACAAGTCCGGGCTGGATGCGGCGTTTGCGGATGCGCACCGGCGCACCTGGGGCGTGCTTCAGGACCTATCGCCGTCCCAATGGCAGGTTCCTTATGATGCGGGAATCAATCCGCCCTTGTGGGAGTATGGCCATCTTGCCTGGTTCACGGAGCATTGGATACTGCGGGAGCCGCGTGCCGGCCAGGACGGCCGCTGGAGGGCCAGCCTCCCGTCGATGCTGCCGGACGCCGACCGTCTCTTCGATTCCATGCGCGTCGCCCACCGGGATCGTTGGCATCTTGCGCTGCCCCGGCTTCCCGAGATCCGCGACTACGCAGCCGCCGTGCTGGAGCACGCGCGCGCCAGGCTCGCCGCATCTGACGATACCGACGCGGCGCTGTATTTTTTCCGCCTCGCCTTATTCCACGAAGACATGCACGCCGAGGCGCTGACCTACATGCGCCAGACGCTCGACTATCCGCTGCATGCGCCGCGCGACATGCCTGCCATTGCGCCGGGTGCCGGCTCGGCAACCGCAGGCGGCGACACGTTCCTGATGGGGGTGCCCGCCCGGGATGACGGGTTCGTCTTCGACAACGAGAAGTGGGCCCACCCGGTTCACATCGCCCCGTTCCATATCGATCGCGCTTGCGTCAGCAATGCCGCATTTGCGGAATTCGTGGCCGCCGGCGGCTACCGCGACCCTCAATGGTGGTCCGACGACGGACGCGCATGGCTGCAACAAAGCAAGCTGGTGCATCCGGTGCGCTGGCGCCGGACACCCGGCGCCAGCCCCCCGGGGCAATGGGCGTTGCGCTGGTTCGGCCAGTGGGTGCCGCTGCCGCCCGAACAGCCGGTGTGCCATGTCAATGCCTACGAGGCGGAAGCCTATTGCCGCTGGGCCGGCAGGCGCCTGCCCACGGAAGCCGAATGGGAGTATGCGGCAATCCATGACCTGATCCGCTGGGGCGGGGCCGTGTGGGAATGGATGGCTGATCCTTTCGCGCCATATCCGGGTTTCTCGCCCGACCCCTACCAGGAATATTCCGCCCCCTGGTTTCACACGCATCGCTCGGTTCGCGGCGGTTCGTTCGTCACCCATGCCCGCATGCAGCATCCCCGCTACCGGAACTTCTACCTGCCGCACCGCAGCGACCTCTTCGTCGGATTCCGCTGCTGCGGTTGAGGGGTAGCGCGCCTGCTTTCCATGGCGGAGGCGCCAGCGCTGGCACTGGCCGCGGCGCGCACGCGGCGCCAATGGGTTTGTTGAAGGAGTGTTGTAGTGCTAGGCTGAAGGCGAACCTTGCCGCCCCCAGGCGGAGACACCGATGGTCGAAGCTTCCGAACTGAAGTCGGGCATGGTCATCATGCTTGAGGGGGAACTTCATAGCGTTGCCAGCGCCGGGTACCACGCCGGCAGTGGCCAGCAGGGAAGCGCAGTTTTCGCCAAGTTCAAGAACCTGAAGACTGGTCACATCAAGGAGCTGCGGTTACGCCCGAGCGACAAGCTCGAAGAAGTCGCGCTCGATCACCAGGAGATGGAATATCTGTACACCGATGGTGGCGCCTTTTATTTCATGAATCCCGTCACCTTCGAGCAGATCAGTTTTCCCGCGGACACCATCGGGGCATATCAAAAATTTCTTCGCCCCAGTATGCGAATCCCGGTGCAGCTTTATGAGGGCGAGCCGGTCACCATCGCATTTCCCCCTGCGGTCGAGTTAACCATCGTGTCCACGCCACCGGGCCTGCATGAACATGAAACGTCTACCTTCAAGGCTGCGACGCTGGACAACGGCATGGAAGTTCTCGTTCCTCAGTTCATCAAGGAAGGGGACACGGTGCGAATCGAGGCTGCTTCGGGAAAATATCTGGAGCGGGTAAGGCGCGGGACGCGAAAATCGTGATTCCCGTGCGCCATCGCTCCCTGCGCGCGCCGCGCCGCTTACAGTCCCGCCGGGGACGGGCCGGCAGCGGCGGCAGTACCGTATCCGGTACCTGTTCTTCACTTTGAGCCTCGTGTCTGCATATTATGCAAGTATGCGAATGTCATGCATGACGCATGACCATCGTGGTCGCTCAGGAGTCGATCATGCACAAGCCACCCAAAGTGGATTTGGGCGGGACGCGGCGAAGCGGATCACCGCATCGGTCGCACACCAATCGCGCCATGCCCAGCGTCCTGGATCCGATCGAACCGGAAGAAGTGTGGGAAGACGTCGAGCGGGCCGTCGAGCAGATCGTCGAACGGGTGGTGGAGCCGGTCGATTTTCCTCGTGGCCACCATCCGGATGAAGACGATGCGCCGGAGGAAGGCCAGAATGAGATCACCCGTGCTGTAGAGAATATTCCCTCGGACAGCCCGGCAGACAGGGCGGACCATAGCGCAGTACGGGAAGAGCACCCGCCGATGCCGCCAAGCATCGATGACATCGTGGACCAGGATCTGCTCCCCGACCGCAAGTACGGTGCGCGGCAGGCCAGGAAGGCGGGCAAGCGATAACCCTCTACGGCGACAACAGGTTTTCGTGGCGCAAGCGCGGGCGGCCGATCTTGACCTAGACTAAAAAAGTGCCCTTCGCGCGCTTGGCGGGCGCTTTGGCGCAATGCAGCTTCACTGTTGGCCGCTTGCGGGCGAATGACAATGGCACGGGCAACACACTGTCATCTGCTGCCTGAATGCATGTGGATTGATATTCACGAAGGGGACATCATGTTGCAAGCCAGTGAAATGCAGCAACGCTTTAGTCATCTGCAGCAAACCATCAGCGACACCTCACGGACTTGTCATGCCGATGCGGGAATTCCACAGGACTTGATGAACTGGGTGGATGAACTCGACAAGGAATGCAAATCGGCATCGAAGGTCATGTCGTCCAAGGATGAGGACCGGATCCGGCAGTGGGTCGATGACCTCGAACGGATCGGCGATCGTGCAGACCGCGCTTGCCAGCAGGCCGGCGGTCTCGATGAGAAGGTCAAGGATGCAGTCAGTTCGATGCATTCCGAGCTCGCTGACCTGAAGCGCCAACTGCACTAACAAACCTGACAGCCCCGGTCCAACCCGCCGGGGCTGATTGCATTGCGCGACAGGTGTCGCGCCCGTTACCCCGGCGGTGGCTCCACCCGCTGCTCCGCCTGGCTTTCCAGCCATTCGCGCCATACGGCGAGCAGCACGGCGAGGATCACAGGCCCGACGAACAGGCCTATCAGGCCAAATGCCGCGAGTCCGCCCAAGACACCGAACATCACCAGCAGGAACGGAACCTTGGTGGCCCCGCTGATGACCAGCGGACGAACGACGTTATCGACCCAGCTCACGGCCGTAGCGCCCCACAGCAGGAGCCCTATCCCGGCCACGGTGTGGCCGGTGATGAGCAGCCATGCGCCAATGGGAACCCAGATCGCAAGCGCCCCAAAGGGAATCAGGGCAAAGATGGCAGTGGCAATGCCCCAGAACACTGGCGCGTTGACGCCTGCCGCCCAGTAGCCGATCCCGGCAAATGACCCCTGGGCGACTGCGGCGAGGAAGAGGCCGAACACCACGGCCCGCGCCGTGTCGCCCATTGCAATGACGTACCCGTGCGCGCGCGGCCCTAGAACCCCTTGCAGGACCAGGCGCAACTGCGCGAGCAATTGCTCGCCGTCGCGAAAGAAGAAGAATGCCGTGAGCAGTGTCAGGCCGATGAGCCCCGCGTTGAGTCCCACCCCGCCGGCCAGCCTTGCAAGGGCGCCGCCCCACCGTTCGATCAGCGCCGCGACCTGGGCACGCAGGGCTGCGCGGTCGCCCAACAGCACTGACAACCATTCCTGCAACCATTCGCCGACCCATGGCACGCGTGCGAGCGAATCCGGCAGTGCGACGCCCGCGTTCAGGATATCCGCCGCCTCGCGGTAGGCGGCGACCATCTCGGCACGCAGGAGGATGGTGAGACCGATGAGCGGCACGCCCAGCAACGCGGCAAGTACCAGCGTGGAGATCAGCGCAGCCCAGGTTCGCTGCCGGCGCAGCACGCGGCGCAGCCACGCGTTGAGCGGCCAGGTGACATAGGTGAGGATTCCGGCCCAGGCAAGCGGCACAAGGAACGGCCGCACTATGACGAAGGAAAGGGCGAGCAGCCCGCCGAGCAGGCACACCAGGAGAGTCCGGCGTACCCATACGGCTGCTTGGAAATCGGTCATGGAAGGGCACGTAGGCACGGCATCCGGGGCGATGCACGTTGCCACTATGCTAACCGCGACGTATCTCGCCGCAAAGGAGGCAATGGCAGCATCGCGCACATGGCCAAGAAATCGGCGCTTGGTGCGGGCTGCCTTTGTATGCTGGAAAGCAGCGTGGAGACGTATCTCTGGATGGCAATGCCATGAACGCGATGAACGACAATGCAGCCCTGGCCGGCCGGATCCTGGAGGTCGCCCTGATGCTCGGCGAACGCAGCGGCTGGGACGCCCTGCATCTGTATGACGTCGCCGACGACATGGGCATCGGCCTGGACGAGATTCACCGGCATTACCAGCAGAAGGACGACCTGGCCGAAGCCTGGTTCGAGCGCGCCGACCTTGCACTGGTGCGCGTGTCCGCGCGCGAAGGCTGGGGCGCGCTGTCCCACCGCGAGCGGCTGGAGCAGGCCATCCTTGCCTGGCTGGGGGCGCTGGCGCCGCACCGGCAACTCACTGCCCAGATGCTGCGCTACAAGCTGCAGCCGGAGCACGTGCATCTGCAGGTGCAGGGCCTGCTGCATATCAGCCGCACCGTGCAATGGCTGCGGGAAGCTGCACGCCTGCCAGAAGCCGGCTGGCGCCGCGAAGTGGGGGAGGTCGTGCTGACCGGCATTTTCCTCTCCACCTTCGGCCGCTGGCTGTGCGACGGTTCACCGGGCGCCGGCCGTACGCGGGCCTGGCTCGATCGGCAACTGCGATGCGCCGAGCGCCTGGTCCGGCGCCGGCCTGGCGATACCGGAGCCCGGCCCGGATGGACACGATCACCCACGCCTTGATGGGTGCGCAGGTTGCGCTGGCCGTCCCCATGGGCGAGGCTTCCGGCCGGCGCCTCGGCACTTGCGAGCGACTGCTGCTTGGCGCCGCCGCCGGAGCCTTTCCGGATATCGATTTCCTGGGCTTCCTGGTCGATCCGCTGCGTTTCCTGGCCCACTGGCATCAGGGACCGACGCATTCACTGCTGCTGCTTCCAGCCTGGGGCGCATTGCTTGCCGGATTGTTCTGCCTGGCGACGCGCCGGCGCCAGGCCTGGCGCGAAGCGCTCGGCGTCAGTTGCCTTGGCGTGGCCAGCCACATCGCGCTGGACCTGATCACCGTCTATGGCACCCGCATCTTCTATCCCGGCTCCGAACGGCGTTCAGCCTCGGCACCACCTTCCTGGTCGATCCGCTGCTGAGCGGTATCGTCGTGTCCGGCCTGGGCCTGGCACTGTGCCGGCCACCTCGGCGGCGTGCACGGGCAGCGCTGGCGGGCCTGGGGCTGCTGTGCGCCTATGTTGGCGTCCAGGGTGTCCTCAGGCACCGTGCGCTGGAACTCGGCAATGAATCGTTGCATGCCGCCGGCATCCAGGCGCAGGGCGTGGACGCGCTCCCCCAGCCGTTTTCTCCGTTCAACTGGAAACTGATCGCCCGCGCAGAGACGGACTACCATGTCGCGCACGTCAACCTGGCCGGGCATCCTGCCTGGGTGCCGCCATGGCAGGTGCTGGGGCGCCTGCCCGCCATGGCCAGGGCGTATGTGCCGCCCGCGCGCATGGCCTGGACACAGCGGCCGCGGCTGCCGCAGGCGCGCGCGGAGCGGGCGCTCGCATGGCAGCTCTGGGCGCGCCCGGACTTTGCCGATTTCAGGCGATTCGCAGTCTATCCGGCCCTTTCCGCCATCACGGCGATGCGGGCAACACCGCTGCCGCCGGGTGAAGCGGCCGCCTGCGTCTGGTTCACCGACCTGCGCTATGACCTGCCTGCCGTGGAAGACATCTTCCGCTATGGCTATTGCCGGGCCAGTGGGCAGGCGCCATGGCGGCTATACCGGCTTGCCTATTTCAGCCAGGACCAGCGCCAGCGCCTCGACTAGCATGGCGCTACCGGCAACGCCGTCCGGACTGATTGGCATGGCCAGCGAAGGCGCGGTGTCCTTTCGAAACGGCCAGCATCTGGTCCGCTATCCGGCATTTGCAGTCGCATGCAGCCTGCCGGTCGAAGTCCATGAGACCGGGGCGGAACTACTCGATCGTGTTTTTGCGGGCGGGGTCGTTAGCAAGCCCCTGAACGTTCGACGGGGCTATGGCCGGATCTCGGCGTGTTTGCCGCGAGGTCCTCTCTGTCGGGGGACATACACTAATACCATCGTCCTACCCACGTGCCAAAAGGAGCAGGACATGCAGTTTCTCTGGCCGCAGATGCTCTGGCTGCTGCTCTCGCTCCCCTTGCTGGCAGCCGCTTACCTGTACCTGATTGCGCGGCGCAAGAAGATTGCCTTCTTGTATGCCAGCCTTGCGCTGCCGCGTGCCGTGCTGGGCCGCAACCGACTGCGGCGTCACATCCCGCCGCTGCTTTTCCTGCTTGCGCTGGGCGCGGCCCTGCTGGCTTGTGCCCGTCCTACGGCGACCGTCACGCTGCCGTCCGACACCATCACCCTGGTACTGGCCATGGACACCTCCCTCAGCATGGAGGCGACCGACGTCGCGCCCACCCGGATCAGCGCGGCCCAGCAGGCCGCGCGGGATCTGATCGTCGGGCTGCCGGCTAGCGTGCGCCTGGGCATTGTGTCTTTTGCCGCCACGGCGACCGTGGTGCTGCCTCCCACCGACAACCGGCAGTACATGCTCGACGCGATCGATCGCTTCCAGCTCCAGCGAGGCACGGCGACAGGCAGCGGACTGATCCAGGCGCTGGCGGTGTTGTTCCCCGACGATGGCATCGACCTGGAAGCGATCCTCTTCAGTGGCGAGTCGCTCGCACCCGGGCCAGGTGGCAGATCGCTGGCCGAGGCCGCCGCGGCCGACGCCGTCCGCAAGCGCGATCAGGAGCAGCCTGCGGCGCAACCCGGCTCTTACCGGCACGGTGCGGTGATCCTGCTCAGCGATGGCCGCCGCACCACCGGCCCGGACCCTCTGGACGCCGCGCGCATGGCCGCCCAGCGCGGCGTGCGCGTCTATACGGTGGGTTTCGGTACGCCGCAGGATGCGGTTTCGGCGGTGTCTGGCCTGTCTTTCTACATGCAGCTGGACGAACCCACCTTGCGCGCGGTCGCGACGCTCACTGACGGCGAGTACTTCCAGGCTGGCTCGGCCGCGGACCTGACGCAGGTATACCGCCGGCTGAGCGCCCGTTTCGCGCTCGAGCGCAGGGAAATCGAGGTCAGCGCCTTGCTGGCGGCGGCCTCGGCCCTGCTGCTGGTGGCGGCGTGCGGGCTGTCGCTGCTGTGGTTCCGGCGGTGAACTGAAGCGCCGGCGACCTGGTCGCGTTCAGCTGGACAGCGGCCGCTGTCCGGGGGGCGTGGCCGACCCCGGGGGCCTGGTCCTGATTCCGCTTTCGCCGTTGCTGCCGCGCCGTTCCAGGCGCAACGCTCCCTGCCTTGTTGTTGTCTTCGAATGTATCGATTCAAGCCCTGGATACATGGGGATACGTTGGCGCGCTTCGCTCGCCATAGTCGAGATACATGCCTGTCATTCAATGCTGCCTATGCGGAGGATTCGTGTCGGTATGGTGTCTTCATCCACGACCCGGGAGTCGACCGCTGAGGGGAACAGTCTTCCCTCTCTTCTCTCGGCCCATACGTTGTTCATACGTGCCCGGTCCGGGGGAATTCCCACATTTCCAACTTTGGCAGAGGAACAACAGATGAAATCGACTCGCATGCTGGCTGCGGCCATGCTCTTCGTCGGCAGCGGCCTGGCGGTGCAGGCGGCTCACGCCCACACGGCAGGCGTCCATCGCACGGATCTTGTTCGGCACGATCTCAGCGCGCCAGATCGCGAAGGCATCCAGGTCCGGGTTGACTTCGATCCCGGCGCGTTCGCGCCGATGCATTCGCATCCGGGCGAGGAGATCGCGTATGTCCTGCAGGGAACGCTGGAATACCAGCTTGGCAGCAACCCGCCCGTCACGCTCAAGGCTGGGGAGGCCCTCTTCATCCCGGCGGGGACCCTCCACTCGGCGAGGAATGTTGGCAGCGGCACGGCATCGGAGCTGGCAACCTACATAGTGAAGAAGGGTGCGCCGCTGGTGGTGCCCGCCAAATGAGTACGTCCCGTGGCCCGGCGACGAAATCAGCGAAAGCGGGCACCGGGCGCTCGATGTTCAACGCCAACTCTCCAGGCAATCAATCATGACTACCAACTTCGCCCGCCGCTTTGCAATGGCTATCGCTCTGACTACCGCGCCACGCCGTACCGGGCCGCGGGCTGGTCACGCGACAGATTGGGGCCGAGCGCAGCGCGTGCGGCCTCAAGCGCCTTCCAGTCCGCGTCGTCAGGCAATGATGGCACGGTAATCACTTCACCCAGGTCAAGGCCGGCCAGCGCGGCATCGACCAGATCGTCGCCGCTCATCACGATGGCTTGCGGCAGGTTCTCGACCGGCTGGCCCGCGATGTCCCAGAACTCGGTTCGCGTTGCGCCGGGAAGCACGGCCTGCACGCGCACGCCCTTGCCGGCAAGCTCATGCTGCAACGACTGGGTAAAGGCCAGCACGAACGCTTTCGAGCCGCCATAGACGCCGTTCAGGATCTCGGGCGCCACCGCGACGATCGACGCGATATTGATGATGGTGCCTTCGCCGCGTGCCACGAATGCCGGCGCAGCGGCATAAGTCAGGCGAGTCAGGGCCGTGACGTTGAGCTCGATCATCGCCTGCATCTTGTCGACGTCCGACACCAGCAATGGTGCCGCGGCGCCAATGCCGGCGTTGTTGACCAGCGTGGTGATGCTGGCATCGCTGCGCAACAGCGCTTCGATGCGCCGGACATCGGCAGCCTGGCCAAGGTCCGCGGTCACGATCTCGACCGAGCGGCCGGTGTCGTCGCTGATGCGGCGGGCCAACGCTTCGAGCCGGGAGCGATTGCGCGCCACCAGGATCAGGTCGTGGCCGCGGCGCGCGAGGCGATCCGCATAGATCGCGCCGATGCCGGAAGATGCGCCGGTGATAAGGGCGGTGCCGGCGTGGATGTGGGTCGTCATGTCAATGCTCCGGGGTTCAGGGGGGGAAGCCGCCGGACTGGCCGGCTGCGTGAGCTGAAGAGTAGGGGCACGAGCGCATGGCGCCAATGTCATAGATGCAACGTTTTCTGCCATCGCCGCCCGGAGAGCCCGGATATGTACCGGATTGTGGCGCTTGCTGCGGCAGATACAGTGAGATACACGGAGAATCGCCGGCACCCATACAATGGCGACGGCACAGACTGGTGGTTCACCTGATTTTTCTGAGGGGATAAAGATGGATGCACACGTCGACCATATCCTGGTTGTCGATGACGACCGGGAAATCCGGGAACTGGTATCGACCTACCTGACCAAGAATGGCCTGCGTGTGACCGTGGCGCAGGATGGCAGGCAAATGCGGTCGATCCTGGAGGCCAATGCCGTTGACCTGATCGTGCTGGACGTGATGATGCCGGGCGACGATGGCCTGGTGCTTTGTCGTGAACTGCGAGCCGGCAAGCACAAGACCACGCCGATCCTGATGCTGACCGCGCGCAGCGACGAGACCGACCGCATCCTCGGCCTCGAAATGGGTGCCGACGACTACCTCCCCAAGCCTTTCGCGGCGCGCGAGCTGCTGGCTCGCATCAAGGCGGTGCTGCGCAGGACGCGCATGCTGCCGCCCAACCTGCAGATCACGGAAGCGGGCCAGTTGCTGGCGTTCGGCGACTGGCAGCTGGACACCACGGCGCGGCACCTGATCGACCGCGATGGCATCATCGTGGCGCTGAGTGGCGCGGAGTACCGCTTGTTGCGCGTGTTCGTCGACCATCCGCAGCGCGTGCTCAACCGCGACCAGCTGCTCAGCCTCACGCAAGGCCGCGAGGCGGAGATGTTCGAGCGGTCGGTCGACTTGCTGGTCAGCCGCCTGCGCCAGCATCTCAAGGACGATGCACGCGAGCCCCGCTACATCAAGACCGTGCGCAGCGAGGGCTACGTGTTCTCGATGCCGGTCGAGATCCGGGAGGCCCGGCAGTGAAATTCCGAGCCTTGCCGTGGCCCCGCACGCTGGGCTCGCGCCTGTTCCTGATCCTGCTGGCCGGGCTCGTGGTGGCCCATGGCTTGTCTTTCGGCGTGCTGTTTGCGGAGCGCTACATCAGCGCGCGTCAGGTGATGCTCGGCACGCTGGAAACCGACGTGTCGACGTCGATCGCCATCCTCGACCGTTTACCCGCAGCGGAGCGGCCGCAGTGGCTACGGTACGTGAATCGCGGCAATTACCAGTATGTGTTGGGGCCGGGTCTGCCGGGCATGCCGGAGATGAGCGAGCAGGCCCAGGAGATCGCGGACCGCATTACCGAGGCGAGCGGCGGCCGTTTCCCCGTCAGGGTCGAATCGATCCCGGGGCAAGGCAAACGCCTGCAGGCGCACCTGACCCTCAGCGATGGCAGCCCGCTGACCATCGATGTGCATCCGAAGCCGCCCCAGATCGCGCAATGGCTGCCCTATGTGCTGGTGCTGCAGCTGCTGCTGCTGGTGCTGTGCTGCTGGCTGGCCGTACGGCTGTCGCTGCGCCCGGTGGTGGCGCTGGCCAATGCCGCCGACGCGCTCGACCCGAACGCCGCGAGCGAGCCGCTGGCCGAGTCCGGTCCGACGGAGCTGGTGCGTGCCGCGCGCGCGTTCAACGCCATGCGGGAGCGCATCGCCCGCTTTGTCGAGGAACGCGTGCAGATCCTGGCGGCGATCTCGCACGACCTGCAGACGCCGATCACGCGCATGAAGCTGCGCGCCGAGATGGCGGAGGACTCGGAAGACAAGCGCAAGCTGGTGCACGACCTCACCGAGATCGAGACGCTGGTCAAGGAGGGACTGGCCTATGCGCGCGCCATGCATGACGATGGCGAGAAGGCATCGCGGATCGACGTCGGGTCTTTCATCGAGAGCCTGGTCTACGATTACCAGGACACCGGCAAGGCCGTCACGATCCTGCAGAACATCGGCGGCGCCATCATGACGCGCCCGCATGCCCTGCGCCGTATCCTGACCAACCTGACCGACAACGCCATCAAGTTCGGCGGGGCGGCGGAGCTGAGCGTGCGGCGCGACGGGGGCGCGGTGGTGATCGGCGTGCTCGATCGCGGCCCCGGCATCCCGGCGGAGAAGCTCGAATCCGTGATGCAGCCGTTTGTCCGGCTGGAGGCGTCGCGCAACCGCGAAACCGGCGGCACCGGCCTGGGCCTGGCCATCGCGCAGCAGCTGGCGCTGGCGATCGGGGGTTCGCTGACGCTGCGCAACCGGGAAGGGGGTGGGCTGGAGGCGCAGCTCAGGCTTGGCTGAGGGAACTAGCCTCGCTCGGGCCGCGCGGATTGTCCCGCGAAGCGCCGAGGTCGCTGCCAGCCGCCGCCCGGCGCGCACGCCGCACGCGCTGGTCATCGGGACCGCGCCACAACCATCTGGAGAAGCAAACCATGAACGTCCAATACATCGAGGATCTCGCCGCGGGCCAGAAATACGGTTCAGGGCGGCTGACCGTCGAGCCAGAGCGGATCAAGTCCTTTGCTGCCGAGTTCGACCCGCAGCCTTTCCATCTCGATGAAGCCGCTGCCGGCGACACGCTGTTCCGTGGCCTGGCCGCCAGCGGCTGGCACACGGCGGCGCTGACCATGCGCCTGCTGGTCGACGGCGAGTTCCGGCCGGCGGGCGGCATCATCGGCGCCGGCTTCGAGGAGCTGCGCTGGCCAAGGCCGGTACGGCCCGGCGATACGTTGCACATCGCGAGCGAAATACTGGAGGTGCGGATCTCGAAGTCGCGCCCCGACCAGGGCATCGTGAAAGTGCGCACCACCACCTTCAACCAGGATGAGGAGCCAGTGCAGATCCTCACCGGCAACCTGATCGTGCAACGGCGCCCTGCAACAGATGTGCAGGCGTAGGCGTCTGAAGACCCTCGGCTTCGGGGGAATGAATTAACGACGTAATGAAAAAGCCCCCGGCATCAGCGTCGTGACGGACCGTCGTTACGGCCGCTAGTGAGAAGCCGAACTCGCTCCGCCGCCAGCGGCCTCATTCTCCCGCAGCCTTTGCAGGGATTTGGTCAACCTGGCGCCATGTCCGCTGTCGGCGGCCAGCAGCAGTGCTTCGATGCAGGATTCGAGACCAGCAAGCCCGGCATCTCCCGGCCTTCCAGCTTTCATCTCCTGAAACTCCTTGCTGATGCGCTTGGCCAGCTTGCGGACAAACTCGGGGTCAAGATCGCCTTGCACTGCAGCATGCCGGATGTGCTCGATCAATCTCGCCAGGCCCTCGGACGTGGTTTCGCTGGCATATGGCATTTCCTGTGTCATTGTCATTGGCGACTCCATGGGGCAAGTCGGATCATTCTAGGTCGCCGATGTTCGGGGGGAGTGCGTCTTTCGCGAATACCGGAGCCAGAATCGCGTCGCTATGCGCAATACGCCAGCTAGAATCTGGAAAGGTTTCCCCTTGGCACGGAATCATGAAACGCGAATCCAGCTCCATGCAGAACGGGTTGCCGGGTGCTCGGGGGGCGGGGCGCCCGGGCGACCTGGCGGATGAGGCGAGCTTGTCCAATGGCAATGAGTTCTACATCAACCGCGAGCTCAGCCAGCTGGAGTTCTTCGGCCGCGTCCTGCAGCAGGCAGCCGATCCCGCCATTCCGCTGCTCGAGCGGCTGCGTGCCCTGTGCACCTTCAGCAGCAACCTGGATGAGTTCTATGAAATTCGCGTAGCGGGCCTGAGGGAGCAGTGCGCGCTTCAGTCGCCGGTTGGCGGCCCGGACGGGCTTACGCCGCAGGTCGTCTATGCCACGGTCAACCAGCGGGTGCGCGAACTGATAGATCAGCAGTATCGCCTGTTCAATGAGGTGTTGATTCCGGCCATGGCGGAGCAGCAGATTTGCTTCCTGCGGCGGCCATCGTGGAATGCCGAGCAGAAGGCATGGATTCGCGAATTCTTCTTCGCCGAGCTGATGCCGGTCCTGACACCCATCGCGCTCGATCCCGCGCATCCGTTCCCACGCGTGCTCAACAAGAGCCTGAACTTTGCGGTTGAGCTCGAGGGCAAGGATGCGTTCGGCCGCAACTCCGGCAATGCAATCGTGCAGGCGCCACGAGCGCTGCCACGTGTCATCGCTCTGCCCGCTGACATTTCGGGGTGCGAGCATGGCTTTGTCTTTCTCTCGTCTATCCTGCATGCCCATGTCGGCGAACTGTTCAGTGGCATGTCGGTACGGGGCTGCTATCAGTTCCGTGTGACCCGGAACAGTGAATTGTTCGTGGACGAGGAGGAGATCAAGAACCTGCGCGAGGCGCTGCAAGGCGAACTGCCGCACCGCCATCTTGGCGACGCGGTCCGGCTGGAAGTCGCGGACAACTGCACGCCGGCAATGACGACCTTCCTGCAGGAACAGTTCGGGCTGGCACCAGGTGAAGTGTTTTCGGTAAACGGGCCGGTCAACCTGGTTCGCCTGATGCAGGTGCCGGATCAGGTCGACAGGCCGGAACTGAAGTACATGCCTTTCCGGCCAGGCTTGCCAAAGATCCTGCTGGAACATTCCGATGTCTTTCGCGCCATGCGCGATGGCGACATCCTGCTGCACCATCCATTCCAGTCATTTGCACCGGTCGTCGATTTCGTCAGGCAGGCGGCACGGGATCCCGATGTCGTGGCAATCAGTCAGACCGTGTATCGAGCCGGACACGACTCGGTCCTGTTGTCGGCACTCATCGAGGCTGCGCGCAACGGCAAGGAGGTCACCGCCGTGGTGGAGTTGCTGGCCCGCTTCGATGAAGAGGCGAACATCGGCTGGGCGGCGCAACTGGAGGCAGTTGGCGCGCATGTCATCTATGGAGTCGTCGGTTTCAAGGCCCATGCAAAGATGGTCATGGTGCTGCGGCGGGAGGGTGGAAAGCTCAGGCGCTATGTCCACCTCGGCACGGGGAACTATCACCACGAGACATCGCGCACGTATACGGATTTTGGGTTGCTGACATGCGATGAATCGTTGACGCAGGACGTGGCACAAGTCTTCAGCCAGCTGACCGGCCGCGGGCAGACGCAGAGCATGACCCATATCTGGCAATCGCCGTTTACGTTGAAGAAGCAGTTGCTGGCGGCGATCCGAGGCGAAGCCGAGCACGCCAGGGCCGGGCGCAAGGGACGGATTATCGCCAAGATGAATGCGCTGCTGGAGCCGGAGTTGATCCAGGCGCTATACGATGCCTCGCGTGAAGGCGTGCGTATCGACCTGATCGTCAGGGGCGCCTGTGCGCTGCGGCCAGGCGTGGCTGGCCTGTCGGAACACATCGCAGTGAAATCGGTCATGGGCCGATTTCTTGAGCACTCGCGCATCTTCTATTTTCACAACGGCGGGGCAGAGAAGGTCATGCTGTCCAGCGGGGAATGGATGGAACGAAGCCTGTCCCGGCGGATCGAGATCTGTTTTCCCATCCTGGATCCCCGGCTGAAGGAACGTGTCATTTCTGAAGGCCTGAAGGCGTACCTTTCCGACCGGCGCGACACATGGGTGATGACGCCTGGCGGTACCTATCAGCGCCAGCTTGCGCGTGACGGCGAGGCAGCGCAGAACATATTGCTGTCCGCACTGACGTGAGTGCATCGGCAATGGGATCTAACGCCCTGATGTCAGAAACATGACAGTCCTGGCGGGAGGGCCTCGCAATGAAGCGTAGCGCAGCCGCTTCGGCGGTACGGCGGATGGGATCTCGCATCTGTGACATCGCCAAATTCCAGGCGGTTGCCTATGCTTGGGCATGAGCCAGCCACGATTGCTGCCCGATCCTCAGCGCGGATGCCCCGCTGCGCATGGTGAGTGCGGCGGGCGCGGCACAAGGCAAGGAGGAGCGTGATGGCCCAGGGATTCGACGCGATCATCATCGGCACCGGACAAGCCGGCCCCGCGCTTGCCGCGCGGCTGTCCGGCGCGGGCATGAAAGTGGCAGTCATCGAGCGCGCGCATTTTGGCGGCACCTGCGTGAACACCGGCTGCATTCCTACCAAGACCCTGATCGCAAGCGCGTATGCGGCTCACCTTGCGCGGCGGGCGAGCGACTATGGCGTGACGATTGGCGGGCCGGTCGCTGTCGACATGAGGCAGGTGAAGGCGCGCAAGGATGAAATCCGCGGACGTTCCGCCAGTGGCGTGGAACAGTGGATGCGCGGCCTGGCCAACGGCGTGGTCTACCAGGGGCACGCCCGCTTTGAAAGCGCGCACGGCGTGCGCGTCAATGGCGAATTGCTGCAAGCCGATCGCATCTTTATCAACGTCGGCGGCCGGGCCCTCGTTCCGCCGATGCCCGGGCTCGACACGGTGGCATACCTGACCAATTCGGGCATGATGGACGTGGACTACCTGCCGGAGCATCTGGTCGTCATTGGCGGCAGCTACATCGGCCTGGAGTTTGCGCAGATGTACCGGCGCTTTGGCGCCAGGGTGACCGTGGTCGAAAAAGGCCAGCGCCTGATCCAGCGCGAAGACGAAGACGTGTCGGAGGCGGTACGGGAGATCCTGGAGCGCGAGGGGGTGGAAATCCGCCTCGATGCCAACTGCCTGACCGCTCGCCGGGCGGCAGAGGGCGTCTCCGTCGGGCTCGATTGCGCGACTGGTTCGCGCGATGTGCACGGCTCGCATCTGCTGTTGGCGGTGGGGAGGGTGCCCAACACGGAAGACCTGGGACTGGACAAGGCAGGCGTCGAAACCGACGAGCGCGGCTATATCAAGGTGGATGAGCAGTTGCGCACCAGCGTCCCGGGCATCTGGGCGCTGGGTGACTGCAACGGCCGCGGGGCGTTCACGCATACGTCGTATCACGACCACGAGATCGTCGCCGCCAACCTGCTCGACAATGATCCCCGCACGGTTGCGGACCGCATCACGGCCTATGCCTTGTTTACCGATCCCCCGCTCGGGCGCGCCGGCATGACGGAAACGCAGGCCCGCCAGACCGGACGCAAGGTGCTGGTCGGCAGGCGCCCCATGAGCCGCGTCGGGCGCGCCGTGGAAAAGGGCGAAAGCCAGGGCTTCATGAAGGTGGTGGTCGACGCCGAGACCCGCTTGATCCTGGGTGCGGCAATCCTGGGCCTGAACGGCGACGAGGTGATTCACTCGCTGCTCGACGTGATGTATGCCGGGGCGCCCTATACCACCATCAGCCGCGCCATGCACATCCATCCGACCGTGTCCGAGCTGGTGCCGACGATGCTGCAGGAGCTGGCATAAGAGGAATGCGTGGATGGAAGCCGGCGTCAGCCGAAAGTGAAGGCATAGGCCTGCGCACCGGGATCCAGGAAGCGGATTTCGAAGGTGTGCTCGCCCACCTTGCCGGCCTGGCGCACCAGCTGATATAGCCGCGTCTGCGTGACCGCGCCGTTGCCGGCGGCATCGATGTCGGCGCCGTGGCTGTCGCCAGGCGGCTTGCCGTCGATCGTCACCAGGAAACGCACCGCCCGGCCGTCGGGCGCCGGACCCAGCACCAGGTGAAGGTCGCGTGCATGGAAGCGATAGGCGACGCTGCCATCGGCCTTGTCGAGGGTAGCCCGCTCGGCGCCTACGGTCCATTGACCGGCCAGGCCCCACTGGTTGAGCCGGAGCTTGCCGACGCTGTACCGCTGCGGAGCATCCTGCCGCATGCCACCCGGTGAGGCGAAGTTGGCGGCTTGCAGATAGCCCAGGTAGGTTTCGCCGGAGCGGAGGTTGGACAGGTCTGGTGCGGCCTGGGCGCCCTCGGCTAGCGGGGCGACGACATCGCGCGCCGTGGACGGCCGGCCGGCTTCTGCCAGCAGCGCCTGGATCACGCGCTCCGAGTTGGCGTAGTCACCCTCGCCGAACTGGTGGTGGCGGATATTGCCGTGGGCATCGACAAAATACGCGGCGGGCCAGTAGCTGTTCTGGAAGGCGCGCCAGATGCGGTAGTCGCTGTCGACGGCGACAGGGAAGCCGATGCGAAAGTTCCTGACCGCGCGCTGCACGTTGTCCGTTGACTTCTCGAAAGCGAACTCGGGCGTGTGCACGCCGATCACCGTCAGGCCCTGGTCCTTGTACTTGTCCGCCCACGCGCGCAAATAGGGCAGGGTGCGGATGCAGTTGATGCAGGAGTATGTCCAGAAGTAGACCAGCGTGACGTTGCCCCGCAAGTGATCGCGCGCGAGCGGTGCCGAGTTGATCCATTGCACGGCGCCGTCGAGTGCCGGCATGCGGCCCTCCACCGGCAGGCGGCTCGGCATGGCCACCGGCGTGTCATTGGCGGCCAGCAGCATGCCGGTGCCGGGCTGCGCCGCCGCATGCGCGGCCTGCGGCGCAGGGCGCGCCTTGTGCAGCACGTCGACCAGCGCCTGTTCGATCCGCACCGGTCCGCTCGCGGACAGGGGGGCCAGCAGGCCGGTTTCGGCGCCCAGCCCGATGGCAAGCACGCCGCCAAGCACGCCGGCGCCCAGCCCTCGGCGCACCCATTCGCTGGCACCCATCGACCGCTTCATGGCAGCAAACACGTGTGCGCCGATGCCGAGCGCGGCCGCCAGCGAGGTGGCCGCGCCCGCGGCATAGGCGGCGAGCGCCAGGGAGGTCGAGACGCTCGCACCCTGTAGCGCCGCACCGGTCAGCACAATGCCGAGGATTGGCCCCGCGCAGGGTACCCATAGCATCCCGGTGGCGATGCCGAGCAGCAGCGATCCCCATGGCGAAGGTGGCCCCGCCAGGGCCGAGGCAGCCGCGCCGTTGCCGGCCAGGCGGTTGCCAAGCGCCACCAGGGGCCGGGCCAGCCTATCCGCCACTCCTGGCAGGAGCAGGGAGAGCCCGAACAGCGCCAGCAGCGACAGGGCGGCCACGCGCCCATAGGCGTTGGCTTGCACAGCCCAGGTGCCGCCGGCCGACGCCAGCGTGGCGACGGCGGCAAAAGTCAGCGCCATGCCGGCCAGCATCGGCAGCTTGCCGCGCAGGAACGGCTGGCCGGTGCGGCTTAGCACGAACGGCAGGACCGGCAGTATGCAGGGGCTCAGGATGGTCAGTACACCCCCGAGGTAGGCGAGTATCAGCAGGCTCATGATCAGTGTGCTCTCACAGGGCTTGGCTTCCCCGTATCAGACACCGTCTGCGTAGCCGGATTGTGTCGTGGATCGGCGCTTGTGTACCGGATTGTCGAGCCTGTGCCGCCAGATACATTGCCATACAAAAGCCCGCCGCGGCCCGCACCGGGCGGGGCGAAAGCGGCCCGCCCGGTCTGCGCTGAGCGTCGAGAGTGCCGTACTGGCCCGCTCTGGCTGTCAGGGACGGGTCGGGCGACGTACCGACTTTGTACGCCTTTGTATCAAGACGACGTCCCGACACGTCCGGCGACAAAAGTTCCGTCCACCCGTTAAGGGCCAGATACATCGGTCGCCTTCAATGCAATCCGTGGCACGGCGGTGAACTGCAACGCAAGCAATCCCGGTGAGCCGCAACCCCGATGACCATTTCCTGGGAGCTGATCATGACCGCCAATACTGTCAATATTGCCAAGCGTCTTGTCTTCGCCGTCGCCCTGCTGGCCGCTGCCGCTGGCGCACAGGCCGCGTCGTCAGGCATCGGTGCGCGCGACCCGTACACCGACGGCGCCCGTGCCGTGCATGATGCGCGCGATCCGTTCAACGAGGGCGCACGCTCGGTACAGTCGCCGCGCAGCCCATACAGCGACGGCGCTCGCTATGTCGATCCGTTCGCGGACGGCGCACGTTCGCTGGCCGGCATGGATCGCACCGGCGTATCGGCGGAGCCGTCGCGCAGCGCCGACCCGTATCTGGACGGTGCCTACGCCTGACGCCATGCAACCTGAGTGGCCGGGGCCGCATACGGCGCTTACCGAGCCGATCCGCCGCGCGCCGGCGGAGGCCGGAGCGGACGGGCCCCAGGTGCACCCGCTTCCATCACAATCCTGCAGGGCCAGCATCATGCGCACGACGTTATCCCGCCTCGTACCGATAGGGCTGCTGATCGCGGCAGCCGGCATTGTTGCCTTCGGCCAGCGAGGCTTCGCCCCGACCGTTGGCGACCAGGGCCACGCGCCCGAGTTCGCAGGGATCCATCAGTGGCTGAACTCGCCGCCGCTGACCATGGAGGGCCTGCGCGGCAAAGTCGTGCTGGTCGACTTCTGGACCTATGCCTGCGGCAACTGCATCAACACGCTGCCATACGTGAAGCGGTGGCACGACAAGTACAAGGATCAGGGCCTGGTCGTGGTGGGCGTCCACACGCCGGAATTCCCGTTCGAGAAATCGACCGCCAACGTGCAGGCGGCGATCAGGCGCTTCGATATCCGCTATCCGGTTGCCCAGGACAATGCCTACGCCACGTGGTCAGCCTTTAGCAACCAGTACTGGCCCGCCCTCTACCTGATCGATGCCAATGGCCGCATCGTGTACAAGCACTATGGCGAGGGCAGCTACGCCGAAACCGAAGCCGCCATCCGCAAGCTGCTGGAGGAACGCAAGTAGGCGCCTCGCGCTGGCTCTCACGGACGCGGCGAAGGCCGCGCCAGTGGATGACAACAGGCCGCGCTGGTTGAGGGCCACATCGGCGGGCGCCTGAAAGGCAAGTGCTTCTGCACGATTCGCGCGCGGGGGATAGATCCACTCTCCTGAACCAACTCTCAAGTAACAGGCCGACTCCGCTGCGGCGTGGCGCGCCCGATCGAAACAGCGAGCTCTCGTTTGCGCCACAAGGTTTTTTTGCCGACTGCTACCCGACGGCCCACTCGCGTCGCTTGCACATCGGCGAGCAATCCATTATCTTTACTACGACTACTATAATCGTAGTTTAATGCGCGGAACGCCAGGGACCTGATCTCTGTAACGAAGCACCGGTTCGAACTGGAGGAACTGGTTGGATGCATCCCGGCACTACCGGACTTCTCACCCAGGTTCCAATCAAGGAAATAGACATGAAACCCAAACGCCTTCTTTTGTCCCTCATGGCCGCCACGACGATGGCATTCTGTGGCGCCGCAGCCGCGCATGGAACCAGTGAGACGGTGAAGGAGAACTTCGCCCGAGCCATCACCAACATCCCCAGCAAGTCACTCGTCGCGGTAGAGGTGCTTTATCCGCCGGGGGCCGCCTCCGCGCCGCATTTCCACGCCAGGTCGGCGTTCATCTATGCCTATGTCGTCTCGGGCAGCATTGCGAGCAAGGTTGACGATGGGCCGGAACGCATCTACAAGGCGGGCGAGAGCTTCCATGAAGAGCCAGGATCGCACCACGCAGTCAGCCGCAACGCGAGCAAGTCAAAGCCCGCCAAACTGCTGGCCGTGTTTGTGGTGGACAGCGATGACAAGGAACTGACGACGTTGGAAAGGAGCGCGAAATGAGGCTCGACTATACAAAAGCGTCGCCGGGCGGCGTGAAGGCGTTCGGCAGTGTCTACGGATACATCATGCAATCAGGGCTGGATGCGGTTCTCGTGGAGCTGGTCTACCTGCGCGTCAGCCAGATCAATGGCTGCGCATACTGCCTGGACATGCACACGCGCGAGCTGGGGAAGAAGGGCGTATCGGGAGCAAAGCTCGCGCTGGTGCAAGTCTGGCAGGAGGCGGGCGCTCTCTTCAGTGAACGCGAGAAGGCTGCACTTGCCTGGGCTGAGTCTGTGACCCGCGTCTCCGAAACGCACGTCCCGGATGAGGCCTTCGACGCGGCCGCGGCAGTCTTCAGCGAAAAGGAGCTCGCCGACCTGACGATGGCGATCAGCCTGATGAATGCATTCAACCGGCTCGCGATCAGTTTCCGCCGCCAGCCACAAGTGTGATGCTTGGGCGAGGACCAGGCGGCCATCATTGGACAGGGTCAGCTCGCCGCCCTGTTCATGACTACAAGCCTGGCTGGCCAGGGCACTCTTTACTCGCCCGTGGATTCGCCGAACAACTCCTGCGTGAGCGCCCGCAGCCAGCGATTGCCCGGATCGTCATGCTGACAGCGATGCCAGTGTTGCCGGAGATCGAAAGCGGGAATCGGAAACGGCGGCTTGAGCACCTGTACGTCGGCAATGCGCGCGAACAGTTCGCCTACTGGCAGCGGCACCGTGACGACGAGATCGGTCGATGCAATCACGAGCGGGATGCTGAGGAAATGCGGAGAACGCAGCAGCTCGCGCCGCACAATGTCGTGCTGGCGCAGATACGCCTCGACCAGCTCCTGGCTACGGCTTTCGCTCTGGATCACGGCATGGGACAGCGTCCGGAACTGTGCCGCCGTCAGGCGCCCCCGTGCGATCGGATGGTCCTTGCGCGCCAGGCATACGAACCCGTGCCGGAACAGGCGCTGCTGGAACACGTCCGAGCCGCCGAGATCCGGATAGTAGCCGATGGCCAGGTCGATCCTGCCGCGTTCGAGCTGGTCCATGATGTCCGTGTGCCGGCCCGAGACCGTGCGCACGTCCACATGAGGCGCCTCCTGCATGAGCCGCGCCAGCAGGCGCGGCAGGAAGGCAGCTTCACCCACGTCCGACAGGGCCAGCGTAAACGTCCTGCGCGCCTGCGCCGGCTCGAAGCGCGGCGCCGTCAACAGGTGCTCACGCACCTGCGATAACACCCCCTGCACGACCGGCGCCAGCGCCACCGCGCGCGGCGACGGCTGCATGCCCGTGCGGACCTTCAGGAACAGCGGATCGCCGAGCTGGTCGCGCATCCGCTGCAACGCATGCGACATCGCCGGCTGGCTCACGCCGATTTCCTCGGCCGCCCGGCCCAGGTGTCCGTGCCGCCACAGCGCGTCAAACACCCGCAGCAGGTTCATGTCGAAGTTATCCATTTCGTTCATGACCATCATTCCTGTCATTTGATTGCCGAATGATAAGCAAGGAACGAGACTTCCGTCATCCGGATTGGCCCGCAGCGCGACAAGGCCGACCGGAGCAGGACCCAACACAGAACATGTCGCGCATCCAAGGAGACACATGTACCCGCCCCCTATCAGCATTGCGTCGGTCATCGACGCACGGCCGCTTGGCGCCTACCGGCTTCGCATCTTTATCGTCTGCTTCCTCGTCGTGCTGATGGACGGCTTCGATACCCAGGCCATCGGCTTTGCGGCCAAGGCCATGTCTTCATCCCTCGATATTCCCATCGCGCTGTTCGGGCAGGTCTTCTCCGCGGGCCTGCTGGGGGCCATGCTTGGCGCCTTCCTGCTCGGCCCGCTGGCTGACCGCTTTGGCCGCCGCTGGCTGCTGGCCACCTCGATCCTGATCTTCTCGGTCTTCTCTCTGCTCACGCCGCATGCGCCCACGCTGCCGGAACTGCTGTTGGTGCGGTTCCTCGCAGGCCTCGGCCTTGGCGGCGCCATTCCGAACCTGCTGGCGCTGTCTGCCGAATACACGCCGCGGCCCATGCGCGGCATGATGACCGGCGTGCTCTATGCCGGCTTCCCGCTGGGCGGTGCCGTGGGTGCGCTCGCCAGTTCGCACATCGTGCCGCACTACGGCTGGCCGGCACTGTTCTATCTCGGTGGCGTGCTGCCGCTGGGCCTTGCGCTGCTGGTGATCGTGGGCCTGCCCGAATCGCTGCCGTTCCTGCTCCGGCGCAAGGACGGCCAGGGTGCGGTGCGCGCCATCGCCGCGCGCATTGCGGGTCGTGCGCCCGGGTCCGATCGCCATGTCACCTATGTCGATGCCGAGGAACGCGTGCGTGGCCTGCCTTTCCGGCAGCTGCTCTCAGGGGGGCGGCTCGTTGCCACGCTGCTGCTGTGGGCCGGTTTCTTCATGTGCTTCGTGCTGCTGATCGTGCTGGTGCTGTGGACGCCTGCGCTGCTGCGCGGCGAGGGCGTCGCAGAGCACGATGCCGCGCTCGTGGTCGCCTTGATCAATCTGGGCAGTGTGGCGGGCACTGCCGCCGGCGGCCGCCTCGTGGACCGTTTCGGTCCGTACCTGACGCTGCCGATGCTGTTCATGCTCGGTGCGTTGAGCGTGTCGCCGCTCGGTTATGTCACGCAATCGCTGACCTCGCTTGCCATCGCCGCCACGCTGTCCGGCTTCTTCATGGGCGCCGGCAGTTCCGGGCTGCTGAGCCTGGCCGTGCTGAGCTACCCGAGCGGGATGCGTGCCACCGGCGTGGGCTGGGCCATGGCGCTTGGCCGTATGGGCCAGGTTACCGGACCGCTCATCGTCGGTGCCTTGCTTGCGAGCGGCTTCAGCATCAAGACCATTTTCCTGTGCAGCGCCGTTCCGGCCGCCATCGCCGCCGCCGCGATCTTCACGTTGCGGCTAGTGCGCGCCGCGGCGACGACACAAGGCGACACGGCCGCGGGCGCCGCGCTGCCCGCGGCGCTGGACGGCCAATAGCCGCCGGCTTCATCTATCGCAATCGTTGTACGCGACGTCGGTCACGCAGCCTCGTGGCGGATGTCGCCCGGACCTATAAGGAGTGTCATGCGTACTACCATTCAGTCAGCCCCGGTGCTCGTCGTCGGCGGCGGCATCGGAGGCCTTGCGGCGGCGCTCGCGCTGGCGCGCGAGGGCTGCCATGTCAAAGTGCTGGAGCAGGCCAGCGTCATCGGCGAAATCGGCGCTGGCGTGCAGTTCGGCCCCAATGCCTTTGCCGCCTTTGATGCGCTTGGCGTGGGCGAGCGCGCGCGCAGCCATGCCGTCTACACCGATCACATGATGATGATCGATGCGATCGACGGCAAGACCGTTGCCGATATTCCCGTCGGCGAAGCCTTTCGCAAGCGCTTTGGCAATCCGTATGCGGTCACGCACCGTGCTGACGTCCACAACTCGCTGCTGGAGGGCGTGCGCGAGACCGACCGGATTGAATTTGTCACCGCGACGCGCATCGTCGAGGTGCGGCAGTCAGCGGACGGCGTCACCGCCTTCGACGAGCAGGGAAACAGCTACCATGGCTGTGCCCTGATTGGCGCCGACGGCGTGAAGTCCGCCATCCGTCAGCAACTGGTCGGCGATCCGCCGCGCGTATCGGGGCACGTGGTGTACCGCGCGGTGATCGATGCGGGGCAGTTCCCGCGTGACATGCAATGGAACGCACCGGTGCTCTGGGTGGGGCCGAACTGCCATGTCGTGCATTACCCGGTCCGCGCCGGCGAGCAGTACAACCTCGTGGTGACGTTCCACAGCCGCAAGCAGGAGACCTGGGGCGTCAGCGAGGGCAGCCAGGAGGAGGTGCTTTCGTACTTCCAGGGCATCGATGCCCGTCCGCTTGGCCTGCTTTCGCTGCCGCCGACCTGGCGGCGCTGGGCCACGGCGGACCGCGAGCCTGTCGGGCAATGGACGCACGGCCGGATCACGCTGCTCGGTGACGCCGCGCATCCGCTGCTGCAGTACCTCGCGCAGGGTGCATGCATGGCCGTGGAGGACGCCGTCACGCTCGGTGCCGCGGTCCGCGCCTGCGACGGAGATCTGCCGCGCGCCTTTTCCTTGTATCAGGACGCCCGCATCACCCGCACCGCTCGCGTGGTGCTGTCCACCCGCGAGTTTGGCCGCCTGTGCCATGCATCCGGCGTCGAGCGCCTGGTGCGCAATTCCCTGTGGAAGAGCCACTCGCCGGAGCGCTTCTACGACTCGCTGGAGTGGCTCTACGGCTGGAAGGCAGAGACCTGCCTGTCCGCCTGACGGCCACGTCCCGCATCCCCGATTTCGAACTGGATCTCGACCTTGCAGATCCGACTCCTGGAGTCCCGCATGTCCTTTGTCATCCCCCCCATTCCCGCCGTCACGATTCCCGTGGCCGGTGGCAATGGACAGTTTCCCGTGCGCCGCATCTACTGTGTCGGCCGCAACTACGCCGCGCACGTGCGCGAGATGGGCATGGACCCGAGCCGCGAGCCGCCGTTCTTCTTCTGCAAGCCCACCGATGCGATTGTGGCGGCACCGGCGGGTGCCGGTGCGCAGATTTCCTATCCGCCGGCGACCGGACAGTTTCACTTTGAGATCGAACTCGTGGCCGCGATCGGCCGCGCGGGACGGAACATACCGGTCGAGCAGGCCCATGAGCACATCTGGGGCTATGCGGTCGGCATCGACATGACGCGGCGCGACCTGCAGATCGCGGCGCGCGATCGCGGCCGCCCCTGGGAACCCGGCAAGGGTTTCGACCAGTCCGCGCCGGTCTCGCTGCTGCATCCTGCCAGCGAAACCGGCCATCCCGCCACCGGAGAGATCTGGCTGCAGGTCGATGGGCAGGACCGCCAGCGCAGCGACCTGGACAAGCTGATCTGGTCGGTGCCGGAGATCATCGCAAACCTGTCGACGCTCTTTGCACTGCAGCCCGGCGATCTCGTCTTCACCGGCACGCCCGAAGGTGTCGGGCCGGTGCGCAGCGGCGAGGTCATGCGTGGCGGCGTCGCCGGGTTGACCGATGTCGAAGTGCGGGTAGCCTGAAGGCGGGTCAACCATGGATCTGTACAACTTCTTCAACAGTTCCGCGGCGTATCGCGTGCGCATCGCCATGGCGCTGAAGAACGTCCGCTGGAACCACATCGGCGTGAACCTGCGCGCCGGAGAGCAGGACCGCCCTGAGTATCTTGCACGCAATCCGAACCGGCTGGTTCCGACGCTGCACGACGGCGGGCAGACCGTCACGCAATCGCTGGCAATCATCGACCATCTCGATCGCAAGTGGCCGGTGCCGCGGCTGATTCCCGCCGACGGTCCGGCCCGTACACGGGTGCTGGAGGTGGCCCTGACCATCGCCTGCGACATGCACCCGTTGAACAATCTGCGCGTGCAGAAATACCTTGGCGTCTGCCTTGGCTTTGCCGACGCTGACAAAGCCGAATGGGTCGCACACTGGCTCACCGCCGGATTCAGCGCCTTGGAGCCCTGGCTGTCCGCGGACGGCGGCTGGTGCGTCGGCGACGCGCCTACCCTGGCCGACTGCTGCCTGGTGCCGCAGGTCGCCAACGCGCTGCGTGCGGGTTTCAGCCTGGAACCTTTCCCCCGCGTGCGGCGGGCTTACGAGCACTGCATGCGCCACGAGGCCTTCCGCGTCGCGGCGCCGAGTGCCCAACCCGATTACGTAGCCGCCCACTGATATCGATGCAGGAGGCATCCGAGCATGACCACCAATTCCACCCCCGACCTGCCGACCCGGCGCGATGCGTTCTACCGCGAACTGGAACCGCATGCGATGGCCGCCCTCTGGACCCGGCTGCGCAAGCTGATCCCCTCGGAACCCACGCCGGCTGGCGTGGCGCACCGCTGGCCGTATGCCGCGGCCCGTCCGTACCTGATGGAATCGGCGACGCTGATTTCGGCCGAGGAAGCCGAACGGCGCGTGCTGCTGATGGAGAACCCGGGCCTGCCAGGCACCTCATGCATCACCAGCACGATGTATGCCGGCCTTCAGCTGATCCTGCCCGGTGAGGTCGCACCCGCGCACCGCCATAGCCAGTCGGCACTGCGCTTCATCGTCGAAGGATCGGGCGCCTACACGGCGGTGGACGGCGAGAAGACCTATATGGAAGCTGGCGATTTTGTCATCACGCCGGCATGGACCTGGCACCATCATGGCCACGAGGGCAGCGCCCCCATGGTCTGGGTGGATGGCCTGGACATTCCCATCGTGTCGTTCTTCAACGGAGGCTTCCGCGAGGAGTTCGATTCCGACGAGGCACCGGTCACGCGCCCCGCCGGCGATGCGCTTGCCCGCTACGGCACAGGCCTGATGCCGGTAGGCTACCAGCCGTCCACGTTGAATTCGCCGGTCTTCAACTATCCTTATGCGCGCACGCGCGAGGCCCTGTTCGCGTTGCCACACGCCGGCGCGCCCGATCCGCACGCCGGCTATCTCATGCGCTACACCAATCCGGTGGACGGCGGCTGGGCCATGCCGACCATTGCCACCATGATCCGGCTGCTCCCATCCGGCTTTGCGACATTGCCGTACCGCTCGACCGACAGCGCCGTCTTCATCTGTGTGGAAGGCCGTGGCCATGTGATGATCGGCGACCGGCGGCTGGAGTTGGCGCCGCACGATCTCGTCGTGGTGCCGGGCTGGAGCCAGTACACGCTGCATGCCAGCGAGGACCTTGTGCTGTTCTCGTACTCGGATCGCGTCGCGCAGGAGAAGCTCGGCCTGTTCCGCGAGCAGCGCTTCTGAGGGGGGACGGCATCATGACCACCGTCGTTTGCTATGGGGACTTTGTCGACAGCATCGCTGCGGCCCTGCAGTTCGTCAGTCACCATCACCCTCCCGACTATATCCGGCACCTCGCCGCCGCCTACGAGCGCGAGGCCAGCGAGCCGGCGAAACAGGCCATTGCACAGATCCTGGTCAACTCACGGATGTGCGCGGAGGGCAGGCGCCCGATCTGTCAGGATACGGGCATCGTCAATATCTTCATACGCGTCGGCATGGGCGTCCGGCTCGACGGATTTCCGTCGTGCATCGTTGAAGCGGCCAATGCGGGCGTGCGCCGTGCCTACCTCGACCCGGACAATACGCTGCGCGCCAGTATCGTCGAAGACCCGCTGTTCACGCGGCGCAATACCGGCGACAACACCCCGGCGGTCGTCCACGTCGAACTGGTGCCAGGCAACACCATTGTGGTCGATGTGATGGCAAAGGGCGGGGGCAGCGAGAACAAGAGCAAGTTCGCTGTCCTGATGCCCAGCGATTCGGTCGCTGACTGGATCGTCGGCATGGTGCCGTCCATGGGGGCCGGCTGGTGTCCGCCGGGCATGCTTGGCATCGGCGTCGGCGGCACGGTGGAGAAGGCCATGCTGCTGGCCAAGCAGAGCCTGACGGCGCCGCTCGACATGCTCGACCTGAAGGCACGCGGCCCGCGGAATGCGTTGGAAGCGCTGCGTATCGACATCCATGACCGCATCAATGCGCTTGGCATCGGGGCACAGGGCCTCGGCGGACTGACCACCGTGCTCGATGTCAAGATCGCGACCTATCCCACGCATGCGGCAAGCATGCCTGTTGCCGTCGTGCCGAACTGCGCGGCAACGCGGCATGCCCGCTTCGAGCTCGATGGCAGCGGCCCAGTCATGCTGACGGCACCGTCGCCCGACCTCTGGCCGGATCTGCCATTGCCCGGCAGCACGGCGAGCCGACGGGTCGACCTGGATACGCTGACCCGGGCGGAAACCGCCACCTGGCGCGCCGGCGAGACCCTGCTTCTGTCGGGACGCATGCTGACCGGACGCGATGCCGCACACAAGCGCATCGACGACATGCTGTTGCGTGGCGAGCCCTTGCCGGTGGATTTCCGCGATCGCATGATCTACTACGTCGGGCCCGTCGATCCCGTGCGTGACGAGGTGGTGGGCCCCTGCGGCCCGACCACGTCAACACGGATGGACAAGTTTGCGGACCGTATGCTCGTATCCACGGGCCTGCTCGGCATGATCGGCAAGGCCGAGCGCGGGCCGGCCGCGATCAGCGCGATCGTGAGGAACGGTTGTGTTTATCTGGCGGCGACCGGGGGCGCCGCCTACCTGATCTCCAAGGCGGTCCGATCCTCACGCGTGCTTGCGTTTGCCGATCTCGGCATGGAAGCCATCTACGAGTTCGATGTGGAGAATCTGCCGGTGGTCGTCGCCGTGGATAGCAGCGGCAACAACGCCCACGATAGCGGACCGCGCAGGTGGCGAATCGCCGCGGCCTGATCCCGACCGCGATAGGAGTTGCCGGCCCGCGTCGGCGTGGCCAAGGCGGCGGCCGCAACAGTTCCAACCCTGCCGGCGCGCGTGAAGCGGCAGGCTGATGAGCCTGAATGTCCTGGCTGGACCTGCCCTGACTCTCAATGGCGGTGGGAGCTTGATGATGCCTTCACGTCTGGCACCGTGACTGCCACGGACTCGGTTGCGAGGATCTTGTGGGTGGGGTCGGCAAGCTCCAGGCGGATCTTGTGATCCCCGGGAGTAAGACCGACCACGATAATCGGATCAAGACTGGTATGTGCCCATGTACCGCGCCAATCGTCGATGGTCACGTGAAGATGGCCGATTCGCGGAGATACCTTGACGGCGCCTTGGCCGAAGACCGGCATCACACGAAAGTTCTCCGTCCTGAATTGAATGATCACCACGCCGCGCGCCAATGGTTCGGCTAGCGGAGGGTAGGCGACGAGCCTCGGCGCCGCTTCAGACTCGAGCGGAAGAATCGCAGGGGGCTGCCCGGCATCCGGTCGCTGCTGGGCCAATGCGGGAACGCATACGGTGAACGATACGATTGTTGCAAACAGCCTGAACGAATTTAGCATGATGTTCCTTTGAGCGCGCCAATCTTGCACCGGGCCGGCGCTTCGTGCAGGTTCTTGCGCACGAAGCGCCGGCCGGCCAGCCCGACTACGCAAGCAGCGTTACGACGTCAATATTGCCGCGTGTGGCCTTTGAATATGGGCACGTCTGGTGCGCTGTCGCAATCAGCGCCTCCGCCAGCTCACGGTCGAGGCCCGGCAGGTTCACGTGAAGCCGAGCCTGCAGCAAATAGCCGTCGTCATTCATGCCCAGATCAATCTCCGCGTCAATGGCAGTGTCTTGGGGTAGGGCGATTCCCTTCGTCTGCGCAGCCTTGCCAAGGGCACCAATAAAGCACGCCGACCAGCCGGCCGCGAGCAACTGCTCAGGGTTCGTCCCGGTGCCGGTGCCCAGAGGAGACAGTTTGATGTCCAGGTGACCATCAGAGCTGCGTGCTGCTCCGTCCCGTCCACCCGTCGTTCGGGTCTTTCCAGTGTAAATAACCTTTTCCAGTCGAGACATTACGATGCTCCAAGATTTGCGTTCAGAAGAAAGCGCAGAAGCGGAAGTAGGGCTCCTGCTGCTTGGAAGGCATTAGATTCGATCAATGTATCTGGCGTGTAACTTCCAGTCTGGAAAGCGTATGTCTGGGTATCCGGGCCGCTATGGAGATACAAACGAATACAAAGCCTGTCTGCCGCATGGAAACGATGTGTCCTTGCCTTGCGGTGCCCGGGTTGTCCAATGGCTGTCGGATCGTGCGGCAAACCGGCGCGGCGAAAGGCCTGCGGCCACGCGCTCAAATCCGCGCAGGAGCAGTTGAGGTCCGCCCATTCGATCGTGGTAGCAAGCCTGTAAGACCTCCCGTGGGATAGTTCCCAAACAGGGCAGCCTCGCCGCCAGCGTCACGACGGCCCCGGCTATGCCTGGCCGTGCGCGGCGCTGGCAAACATCGACATGTGCCGCGTGATATGGTCCAGCAGTTCGAGCGCAGCCGCCGGCAACGGCCGGCCGGCCTTCACCAGCAGCCTGGCCTGGGTGCCCATGAACAGCGGATGATCGATCGGCACGATGGCGAGGGTGCCTGCCGCGATCTCACGGTAAGCGGCAAACTCTCCGATCAGCGTCATGAAATTGTCGTAGCCGACGAACTGCTTCAGGGCCGTCAGTGAGTTGCTGACGAGCGTTGCCCGAATCGAGATGTTCTCGGCAAACTCGACCATGCTCAGTGCATGCCCGACGCCGAACGATGCCGGCATGACCGCGAGCGGATAAGCCTGCAGGTCCTGGATGCTGGCCGCTCCGCCGCGCAGCGCCAGCGGATGATCAGGGCGGACCAGCAGCACCACGGGCTGCGTGGCGCTCGCGCGGTATTCGATGCGCGGGTGGGGTGGCGGATTGTAAGCCAGGCCGATATGTGCGCGGCTTTCGGCGACTTCCTGCAGCACGCCGTCCACCGCCAGGATGTCCATGCGGATATCGAGCCTGGGATACCGTGCGCAGAACCGTGCGAGGACTTCGTTGACCAGGAAATCCACGTAGCCTTCGCTCAGGACCAGCCGGACCTCCCCTTGCTGCAGCCCCTTCAGTGAGTGCAACTGGTCTTCGAGTTTTTCCTGGTGCGAGCGGTAGCCCCGCCAGAACTCGAGCAGGTGCGCGGCCGCCGCGGTCGGCCTGAGGCCACGCGGCTCGCGCTCGAACAGCGTCGCGCCAAGTTCTTCCTCGAGCAACCTGATCTGCCGGGTGATCACGGACGGCGAGGTATTGAGGCTGTCCGCGGCCCCGCGGATGGTGCCGTGCGCCAGGACTTCGCGGAAATACCGCAAACGCTGCTGGTTGATCTCTCGCATCTCAAAACGCTCGCCTTCGCTATCCGACCGGTAACGATACATGAACCCGGATGCCCTTGCGCGGCGATTGCCGCGCGTTGACGGAGGAGGCCACCTGTTGCCCAAAAGGGAACGGAGCGTGGACTTAGTTGCTCTTTGCCGGCGCCTTGCCGGCTGCCAGACTCAACGCCACAGAAGATCCAAACGACATGCAACCCCCACTGGAGACAGGCAGCATGCTAGCAATCCCCACTTCGAGCGCCGTCGACGACGCTTCCGCGCTATACAGAAAGATTAACTGGCGCCTGCTGCCCTTTTTGCTGATCTGTTACCTGTTTGCCTACCTGGACCGGGTCAATGTCGGCTTTGCCAAGCTGCAGATGCAGAGTGACCTGGGTTTCTCCGATGCGGCATACGGCGTGGGCGCCGGTATCTTCTTTATTGGCTATGTACTCTTCGAACTGCCCAGCAACCTGATGCTCCCGCGGGTCGGCGCGCGCAAGACGTTCAGCCGCATCCTCGTCCTATGGGGCATCACCTCCGCCTGCATGCTGTTCGTGCGCAATGTGCCGATGTTCTATGCGATGCGCTTCCTGCTTGGCGTGTTCGAAGCGGGCTTCGCCCCCGGCATGATCTATTACCTGTCATGCTGGTACGGCCCGCAACGCATGGCCCGCGCCATCGCGATCGTATTCCTGGCGGGCCCGATCGGGGGCATCGTCGGCGGCCCGGTCTCGGCGTGGCTGATGACCACGCTCGCAGGGCAGGCCGGCCTCGCAGGCTGGCAGTGGATGTTCCTGGTCGAGGGCTTGCCTTGCATCCTGCTCGGCGTGCTGGCGTTGTCGCTGGTGCCGGACCGGCCGGCACAGGCTGCCTGGCTCAGCGATCAGGAACGGCGCCTGCTTGAAGCCGAACTGAGTCCTGCTGCGGCGCACAAGCATTCCTTCAAGGCGGTGGCGAAGGATGTACGGGTCTACGTGCTCGCCCTCGCTTACTTCTGCATCATCGCGACCATCTACGCCATCAGCTTCTGGCTTCCGACCCTCATCAAGGCACAGGGCGTCGAAGATACCGTGCAACTTGGCTGGTATTCGGCCATCCCCTACGTGGCTGCCGCCTTTGGCATGGTCTACATGGGCCGCAGGTCGGATCGCCTGGGAGAACGGCATTTCCACTGCGCGGTACCGGCGCTGGGTGCGGCCGTGCTGCTGGCCGCGTCGTTCGCAACGGATGGGCACCTGCTCGTGACGCTGGCCCTGCTGACACTGGCCACGATGGGACTGTGGATGGCCTACACGGTGTTCTGGGCGATGCCTGCCGAGTACATCAAGGGCCCGGCGGCGGCGGGCGGCATTGCGCTGATCAACACCATTGGCTTGTCGGGCGGCTTCTGGGGGCCAGCCGTCATCGGCTGGACCAAGACCGCGACCGGCAGCCTCTATCTCGGCGTATTGCTAATGGCCTCGCTGCCGTTGCTCGCCGCCATCATCGTCCTTGCCAACAAGCTGCCGGCGAAACGCCGAGCCAGCACGGCATGGCATTAACATAGCCATCACGTCCGGCAGCACCGGACAGAAAAGGAGTAGCAATGCGCTTGCATCTTTCAACCTGGTCTGAAATCGAGCAGTACCTGGCGCGCAGCCGCACTATCGTCGTCCCGATCGGCTCGAACGAGCAGCATGGGCCGACCGGGCTGCTGGGCACGGACTGGCTGTGCCCGGAGATCATCGCCAATGAAGCGGAGAAGGGCGCCGATATCCTGGTGGCGCCGACGTTCAATATCGGCATGGCGCAGCATCACCTTGCCTTCCCGGGAACCATTTCGCTGCGCCCGTCGACCTTTATCGCCGCGATCGGGGATTGGGTCCGCTCGCTGGCGGGGCATGGCTTCGAGAAGATCCTGTTCCTGAACGGCCACGGCGGCAACGTGGCGTCGATCGAGGCGGCGTTCTCCGAGCTCTACGCTGAAGCCAGCTTCGCCAGGCGCCGCGCGGGATATGCGCTGAAGCTCTGCAACTGGTGGGACCTGGAGGGTGTCGGCGAGCTGGCGCGTGAGCAGTTCCCGGCCGGCCATGGCTCGCACGCCACGCCGTCCGAAATCGCCATCACCCAGTGGGCATTTCCAGACTCTGTGAAGGTTGCCGACTATGCGCCGAAGATTGCACCGTCGGGCCCGATCCGGGAGGCGCTGGACTTCCGCGGGCGCTATCCGGATGGCCGCATCGGCTCCGATCCGGGACTGGCGACGCCGGAGAAAGGCGCCGCGCTGGTCAGGCTGGCGGCGCAGAGCCTCGCGCGCGAACTGGAAGCGTTCAGCCGCGAGCCCATGCCCGCCTGATCCGCGCACGGCGATGGCCGCAGCCATGTATCGCCGATCATCGAGGAATTCGTGCGAGCAGGGCGTCCCGGGTGCGCATCAGCTCCCGCCCAGCAGGTCGTGCGCATCGACGATCGCATAGGCGATCTCCGGATGCTGCTCCATGCTGCGCCGGATGGCTGCGGGAATAGACTGGCGGATCTTGCGGCACAGCCCCGGTTGTTCCTGCACCTGGATATTGATGCCGCGCACGGTCTTGACCCCGCGCGCGCTGGGCGTGATGGACAGCACAATGTTCAGCTGGGCCTGCATCAGGCCCTCCATGCGGCGCAATTCGGCCAGGCTGGTCAGGTTCTCGAGCCGTTCGACCAGGCGCTTTTCTTCGACGCGGGTGAACCGCAGCACGCGCAGGTCGGCGTCGGGGTCACTCAACAGCGCTTCACGCCCGCAGATGCAGGCGCCAGGCGGGCACTCCGTGCGAAGGGGGAACGGCGCGTTCATGGGGGCGCGGCGGTGGCTCCGCCGGATTCCGGGGCGATGGCAGGATATGTTAAATCAGGTTGCCTGCTGGCGGGCGACGCACGCGTCACCCTTGCCTTCACGCCGGCCCTAAGCGAAAACCCTTAGCCCTCTGGTATACTTATTCGTTGTCCGAACCGCGTCCGGAGCGGCCGGACGCAGCCTGCGACAGGCCACAGGGCGGATACTCCGGCAGTGCCCGGAGCCCTGCACGGGAAACCCGGTGCCCCCCGCCCACGCTGCCGGCGATTGCCACGATCGTGCGCCGCCTGGGGTGGCATCGGTCCCGCCGATCGATCCGCCATGACTGGCCCCTGGCCGAGCCCAACCATACCAAGACACCCGGCCAGCCCGAAGGCTGCCGATAATCCGCTGCCGTTAATCCGTTTACGGTCCCAGAGAGACCCCACGCATGACATACGCCGTCAAGGAAATCTTCTATACGCTGCAGGGCGAGGGCGCCAACGCCGGCCGCGCCGCGGTGTTCTGCCGCTTCGCCGGCTGCAACCTGTGGAGCGGCCGTGAAGAGGATCGCGCCAGTGCGGTATGCCAGTTCTGCGACACGGATTTCGTCGGCACCGATGGCACCCGCGGCGGCAAGTACCGTACTGCCGGGGAACTGGCCGCGGTGGTCGCCTCGGAATGGCCACAGGGCGCGGGCGGCAAGCCGCTGGTGGTGTGCACCGGGGGCGAGCCGTTGCTGCAGCTCGATGCGCCGCTGATCGATGCGCTGCATGCGCAGGGCTTCGAGATCGCCATCGAGACCAACGGCACCATCGCCGTGCCGCCCGGCATCGACTGGGTTTGCGTGAGTCCCAAGATGGGTTCCGAGCTGGTGGTCAGGCGCGGCGACGAGCTCAAGGTCGTGATCCCGCAGGCGGGCCAGGACTTTGCCGCATACGAGCAGCTTGATTTCGAGCATTTCCTGGTGCAGCCCATGGACGGCCCGCTGCAGCGCGAGAATACGGCCGCCGCGGTGGACTTCTGCCAGCGCCATCCGCGCTGGCGGCTGTCGCTGCAGACCCACAAGCTGCTGGGGATCCGCTGAGTACAGGGCCGGAGTTTTGCCCAACCCGCGGCAAACGTACACAATAGAGGCTTCGGGCGCACGCGCGGCGCCCGTCCAACGCAGGTGGCCTTGACCACGGAAAGGGCGCCGCTACACATGAGCAAACAAGTTTCCATTACCCGCCGGCTGGAGTTCGACTCCGGCCACCGCATCCCGAACCACTGCGGCCAGTGCCGCAATATCCACGGCCACCGCTACCGGCTCGACCTGACGCTGTCGGGCGAGGTGCTGCATCGCGAAGGTGCCTCGGATGACGGCATGATCCTGGACTTCGGCGATATCAAGGCGCTCGCCAACGAGCACCTGGTCAACAAGTGGGACCATGCCTTCCTGATCTATCGCGGCGACACCGCGCTGCTGAACTTCCTGCAATCGATGGAAGGGCACAAGACCGTGGTGCTGGATGCCATCCCCACCGTCGAGAACCTGGCCCAGGTCGCCTTCGACATCCTGGCGCCGGTGTTCAAGGACTGTTTCGGCCACCACCTGCAGCTGACCAGGCTGGTGCTGTTCGAAACCCCCAATTGCTGGGCCGAAGTCAGCGCCCCGGCAGTGCTGCCGGCGCAAGACTGAGCCAGCCGATGCCAGAGACGCCGCCGCTGCCGCTGCGCGCCCCGCGCGCGCTGCCGGACGATCCGGCCGAGGCCGCCGCGCGCGATGCCCGCTACATGCGCGCCGCGCTGGAAGAAGCGCGCCTGGCCGAGGCTGCCGGCGAAGTCCCGGTCGGCGCGGTGGTGGTCTGGAACGACACCATCATCGCGCGCGGCCACAACCTGCCGATCCGCGCGGTCGATCCTTCCGCGCATGCCGAGATGCAGGCACTGCGCGCCGCCGCGCAGGTGATCGGCAACTACCGCATGCCCGAGTGCGAGCTGTACGTGACGCTGGAACCGTGCGCGATGTGCAGTGGCGCGATCCTGCACGCGCGGCTGCGCCACGTGGTGTTCGGCGCCACCGATCCCAAGACCGGTGCCGCGGGCAGCGTGCTCAACCTGTTCGAGCACGCGCAGCTCAACCACCAGACCACCATCGCGGGCGGCGTGCTGGCCGACACCTGCGGGCAGATGCTGAAGGATTTCTTCGGCGCCCGCCGGCGCGCACAAAAGGCCGCGCGCGATGCTGCCGGAACTGAAGCGGGCTGCATCTGCCCAACCCCTCCCGACCAGAACAACGCCAACAACGCCAACAACGCCAACAACGCCAACAACGCCAACAACGCCAACAACGCCAACAACGCCAACAACGCCAACAACGCCAACAACGCATGAGTACGCCGAACAACAGGCCGCCGCATACCGAAGTCCGACTGATCGCCTCGTCCGGCTATCCGCACGACGTCGCCGTCGCCGCGCGCGGCGTTGCCTGGCTCAAGCAGCACGGCTACCACACCACCAACCCGGACGTACTGGCCCGGCGCTACCTGCGCTTCGGCGGCACCGACGCCGAGCGGCTGGCCGACCTGCATGCCATCGGCACCGGCGCGCCGCATGAGCTGACGCTGGCGGTGCGCGGCGGCTACGGTATTGCCCGGCTGCTGGCGCAAGTCGACTTTGCCCGCATCGCCGAACAGGCGCGTGCCAGCGCCACGCCCATCGTCGGCCACAGCGACTTCACTGCCTTCCAGCTCGCTTACCTCGCTGCGACCGGCGGCATCAGTTTCTCCGGACCGATGCTGCTGGCGGACTTTGGTGCGGACCGCGTCGAGCCGTATATGTGGGAGCACTTCGAGGGCATCCTGCGCAATCCGGCCTATCAGGTCGACGTGGCGGCGCCCCAGTCCGGCGGGCGGCCGTTCAGCGGCGAAGTGTCCGGCACGCTGTGGGGCGGCAACCTGGCGATGCTGTGCAGCCTGCTCGGCACGCCCTACATGCCTCGGGTCGAGGGCGGGGTGCTGTTCCTGGAAGACATCAACGAGCCGCCGTACCGGGTCGAACGGATGCTGGTCCAGCTGCAGCAGGCCGGCGTGCTCGACACCCAGCGCGCCATCGTGCTGGGCGACTTCTCCAACTATCGTGTCACCGACTACGACAACGGCTACGACATGGAGGCCGTGGTGGCCTACCTGCGCGACCAGCTGCCAGTGCCGGTGCTGACCGGCCTGCCGTTCGGCCATTGCGCGCGCAAGCTGACGCTGCCGGTCGGTGCGCAGGTGCGGCTGGCCGCACGTGCCGACGGGTTCTCGATGGCGTTTTCCGGCTATCCGGTGCTGCCGCCGGTGGCCTGAGCGCAGCGCGCGAAGCGTGGCCGCCACGTGCTGGCCGCCATGCCGCCATCAAGCCACCATCATGCCGCCATCCGGGTGCAAGGAATGCATCAGGATGGTAGAATATGCGGTTATTTCCTGACTTCCTGCCGGGTTCTCGCAAGAACCGGGCGCGGCCCGTGCCGCATCGCCAGCCATGGCTCCGGAATGCTCCGGACGGCGCGATGCTTCCCGGCAAGGCCGGCCCCTGAACGGCATGGGGTGCACCCCGGTGCTACAACCTGCGCAATGCGGCCCGTGCCGCGGCGCCACATTCTCCAGACAAGGTTCCAGACGTGCTTTCTACCGCAAACATCACCATGCAGTTCGGCCCCAAGCCGTTGTTCGAGAATATCTCGGTCAAGTTCGGCGAGGGCAACCGCTACGGCCTGATCGGCGCGAACGGCTGCGGCAAGTCCACCTTCATGAAGATCCTGGGCGGCGACCTCGAGCCGTCGTCCGGCAACGTCATGCTGGAGCCGGGCATCCGCCTGGGCAAGCTGCGCCAGGACCAGTTCGCCTATGAAGACATGCGCGTGCTGGACGTGGTGATGATGGGCCACACCGAGATGTGGGCCGCCGCGCAGGAGCGCGACGCCATCTACGCCAACCCGGAAGCGACCGACGAAGACTACATGAAGGCCGCCGAGCTGGAGGCCAAGTACGCCGAATACGACGGCTACACCGCCGAGGCGCGCGCCGGCGAACTGCTGCTGGGCGTGGGCATTCCCACCGCGCAGCACCAGGGCCCGATGAGCGACGTCGCGCCGGGCTGGAAGCTGCGCGTGCTGCTGGCGCAGGCACTGTTCTCGAACCCGGACGTGCTGCTGCTGGACGAGCCGACCAACAACCTGGACATCAACACGATCCGCTGGCTGGAGACCGTGCTCAACGAGCGCAACTCCACCATGATCATCATCTCCCACGATCGCCACTTCCTGAACTCGGTCTGCACCCATATGGCCGACATGGACTACGGCACGCTCAAGGTCTACCCGGGCAACTACGACGACTACATGGAAGCGTCGATGCAGGCCCGCGAGCGCCAGATGGCCGCCAACGCGCGCGCCAAGGAGCGCATCAGCGAACTACAGGACTTTGTGCGCCGCTTCTCGGCCAACAAGTCCAAGGCACGCCAGGCCACCTCGCGCGCCAAGCAGATCGAGAAGATCAAGGTGGAGGACATCAAGCCGTCGTCGCGCCAGAACCCGTTCATCCGCTTCGAGTTCGAGAAGAAGCTGCACAACCTGGCGGTCGAGGTGGAAGGCGTCACCAAGAGCTACGACCGCAAGATCATCAATAACCTGTCGATGGCCATCCAGGCCGGCGAGCGCGTGGCGATCATCGGCGAGAACGGCGCGGGCAAGACCACGCTGCTGCGCAGCCTGCTGAACGGCGCGGTGCAGACCGGCGTGCAGCGCGGCGTCGAAGTGGACCGCGGCGAGATCAAGTGGGCGGAAAACGCCAACGTGGGCTACATGCCGCAGGACACCTACGAGGAATTCCCCGCGGACCGCGACGTGATGGACTGGATGAGCCAGTGGACGCAGGCCGGCGATGACGAGACGTCGCTGCGCGGCACGCTGGGCCGCCTGCTGTTCTCGGCCGACGATATCAAGAAGAACGTCAAGGTGCTGTCCGGGGGCGAGAAGGGCCGCATGATCTGGGGCAAGCTGATGCTGGGCCGCCATAACGTGCTGGCGCTGGACGAGCCGACCAACCACATGGACATGGAATCGATCGAGTCGATGCAGATCGCGCTGGACAAGTTCCAGGGCACGCTGATCTTCGTGTCGCACGACCGCGAGTTCGTCAGCGGCCTGGCCACGCGCGTGATCGAAGTGCGCACCGACGGTACGCTGACCGACTACCTGGGTACGTATGACGAGTACCTGCAGTCGCAGGGAATCGACGGCTGAGCTAGCCTCATGCCCATGGAAAAGGCCGCCTTCCGAGGCGGCCTTTTTGTTATCTGGTGCGCCGGTGGGCGCTCATCCGGCTGCTGCCCGTAGGTCTTGCGCGATGGTGTCCAGTTCACGCAGGATCGCATGCGCCGTGATTTCGCCCTTGGCCCTGAGCAGCGCCGCGTGCAGCGGCTCGCGCAGGATCAGCAGCGCAGGCAAGTCCTGCGCCTTTTCCACCTTGACCTGCAGCATGTAGCCGCGCAGGCCCAGGTGCTGGCCGATGACTTCGGTATAGAAGTGGTAGAGGTGCTGGAACGCGTCGATCTCGGCGGCAGAGTGCGTCGGCTGTGCCGGGGCAGGAGTCGCCTCCGGCTCGGCTGCAGACGCGTGCCGCATGGCGTACACCGAGAACAGGTTGGTATCCGCCGCGGCGGCCGAAGCGCGTGCAGGGGCATCCCCAACGGCAGCCGACATCGCCGGTGCCGCCTCCTGCACTGGCTCGACCAGCCCCTGGGCGGCCAGCATGTCCAGGGCATCGGGCCCGACGCCCATGCCTGCCACCTGCGCCAGCAGGTCTTCCCCGCGGCGCTCGCCGTTGACCATCAACAGCAGCGCGCGCAGCTTGTGGTCCAGCTTGCGCGCGCGCGTCCTGATCTCGTCCTGTCCCGCATCCGTCTTGCGGTAGATCGGATCGACCATGTGTCTCGCTCCCTTGTTATGCCGGCCGTCCGTGCGAGCATCCCGTTTTGTGGGTGCGGCCGATTATCGCCATTTGACAAGGAGCGGCCGGCGCGGGGGCTGCCAGGGCTGGAAACATAGTCTCCAAACCGCTCTACAATGTGCGTGCACCATAAAAGTAACAAAAAATTGCGGTTGCCCATCCGTCAAACTCAGCACCAACCGAGAACTGTGGCCATGCAACAACGAGACAAACTGTTTATCAACGGCAAGTGGGTCGCCCCCCACGGTACCGGCACCATCGACGTCATCCATTCCAGCACCGAAGCAGTGATGGGGACCATTCCCGAAGGCTCGCCGCGCGACGCCGAAGACGCCATCCAGGCCGCGCGCGCTGCCTTTGACGGCTGGGCGGCGACGCCCGCGTCGGTGCGCGCCGGCTATATCGCCAAGGTCGCCGAAGGACTGAAGGCGCGCAGCGAAGAACTGGCGCAGATGATCGCCGGCGAAGTCGGCATGCCGATCAAGCTGGCGCGCGCGATCCAGGTGGGCGGCCCGGTCTACAACTGGGGACAGACCGCGAAGCTGCTCGATACCTTCCGCTTCGAGGAAGAAGTGGGCAATTCGCTGGTGGTGCGCGAGCCGGTGGGCGTGGTGGCGGCGATCACGCCGTGGAACTACCCGCTCAACCAGATCACGCTGAAGGTCGCGCCGGCGCTGGCAGCGGGCTGCACGGTGGTGCTCAAGCCGTCTGAAGTGGCGCCGCTGAACGCTTTCGTGCTGGCCGAGGTGATCGAGGCCGCGGGCTTGCCGCCGGGGGTGTTCAACCTGGTGACGGGATTCGGCCCGGTGGTTGGCGAGGTGCTGGCGAGCCATCCGGAGGTCGACATGGTGTCATTCACCGGTTCGACCCGGGCCGGCAAGCGCGTGTCCGAGCTGGCCTCGCAGACGGTCAAGCGCGTGGCACTGGAACTGGGCGGCAAGTCTGCCTCGGTGGTGCTCGACGATGCCGACCTGCCGGCGGCGGTCAAGGGCACGATCAGCGCCTGCTTCCTGAATTCGGGCCAGACCTGCTCGGCGCATACCCGCATGCTGGTGCCGCGTGCCCGCTACGACGAAGTGAAGGCGATCGCGCAGAAGGTCGTGGCCGGCTTTACCGTGGGCGATCCGCAGCAGGAAACCACCAGGCTCGGACCGCTGATCTCCGCGGTGCAGAAGGAGCGCGTCACCGGCTATATCCGCCGCGGGCTGGAAGAGGGCGCTGAACTGGTGGCCGGCGGCCCCGAGGCGCCGGAAGGACTGGACCAGGGCTTCTTCGTCAAGCCGACCGTGCTCGGCAATGTCGAGCCGCGCGCCACCGTGGCGCAGGAGGAGATCTTCGGGCCGGTGCTGTCGATCATCTGCTATGACACCGAGGAAGACGCGGTGCGCATCGCCAACGACAGCATCTATGGGCTGGGCGGCGGCGTCTGGTCCGGCGACGAGGCGCGCGCGATCCGCGTGGCGCGGCGCATCCGCACCGGCCAGGTCGACATCAACGGCGGGCCGTTCAACATGGCCGCGCCGTTCGGCGGCTACAAGCAGTCGGGCAACGGGCGCGAGGCCGGCAAGTACGGGCTGGAGGAATTCCTCGAATACAAGTCACTGCAAATGAAGAAACCGGCCGCCTGAGGCCTGCGCGACATGGGAAAATGCCCGGCTGGTCCGGGCATTTTTTGCATCGCCGCCGACGAAGCGGCGGCAGTCGCCAGGACCGCACTACGACAAGGATAAGAGGGGAGCAACGATGCGCTGGTTCGGTCATCTGGCCAGGCTTGTGGGATGGCTGCTGGTGCTGGCGATAGCCGGCACGGCAGGGGCCTTCATCTGGTATCGCCAGGCGGCGCAGCCGCCTGCATCGGGTACCGTTGCGCTGCCAGGCCTGCACGGCCAGGTCACCATCGTGCGCGACGGCAACGGCGTGCCGCAGATCCGTGCCGCCAGCAAGGCCGACGCCTGGTTTGCGCTCGGTTATGTCCACGCGCAGGACCGGCTGTGGCAGATGCAGATGAACAAGCGCGTGGTGGCCGGACGGCTCGCCGAGATCCTGGGCCCCTCCGCGCTCGATACCGACAAGTTCCTGCGCACGCTGGGCGTGCGGCGCAACGCCGAAGCGATCCTTGCGCAGGCCTCGCCGCAGACGCGGGCCGCACTGCAGGCATACGCCGACGGCGTCAATGCGTGGATCGACCACCGGCAGGGACCGCTGCCGCCTGAATTCCTGCTGCTGCGCACGCAGCCGGAGCGCTGGGAGCCGGCCGATACGCTGGGCTGGCAGACCATGATGGCCTGGGACCTGGGCGGCAACTGGAACCAGGAAACGCTGCGCATGCGCCTGGCGCAGGTGCTGCCGGTGGCGCGCATCAGCGAACTGCTGGCGCCGTACCCGGGCGAGCAGCCGCTGCGCACCATGGATTACGGCCACCTGTACAAGCAGTTGGCGCCGCTGGCGAATGCGATGGCCAGCGTCGGCGACAAGGCGCCGCCGGGCTATGTCGAGGGCATGGGCTCGAACAACTGGGTGGTTTCCGGCGCGCACACGCGATCGGGCAAGCCGATGCTGGCCAACGACCCGCACCTGGGTTTGCAGGCGCCGGCGCTGTGGTACTTCGCGCGCATGACGGCCCCGGGACTCGACGTGGCCGGCGCCACGCTGCCCGGCATTCCGGTGGTGGTGCTCGGGCACAACGACCGCATTGCATGGGGCCTGACCAATACCGCGCCGGATGTGCAGGACCTGTTTATCGAACGGCTGCGGCCCGGCAGCGAAACCCAGTACCAGACGCCGGACGGGTGGGCCACCTTCGAGACCCGCACCGAGACCATCCGGGTCAAGGGCGCGCCCGACGTGACGCTGAAGGTCCGCAGCACGCGCCACGGGCCGGTGGTCTCGGACGTGTCCGAGCCGCTGTCCGCCGCGGCCGGGCCGCTTGGCGCGCAATACGTGGTCGCGTTCCAGTGGACCGCGCTGCGTCCGGACGACCGTACCTTCCAGGCCGGCATGAAGATGAACGAGGCGCGCGACTGGGCCAGCTTTACCGCCGCGCTGCGCGACTTCCATTCTCCGCAGCAGAACATCGTCTACGCCGATGTCGACGGCAATATCGGCTTCTTCGCGCCGGGCCGGGTGCCGCTGCGCCGCGCCGACAACGACCTGAAGGGCCTGGCGCCCGCACCGGGCTGGGATGCGCGCTATGACTGGGCCGGCTTTATCCCGTTCGAGGCCTTGCCGCAGCGCTACAACCCGGCGGAAGGCGTGATCGTGACCGCCAACCAGCGCATCGTGCCGCCGGACTACCCGCACTTCATCACCAGCGAATGGACGGTGCCGTATCGCCATGACCGCATCCATGCGCTGCTGGCGGCCACGCCCAGACACACCTTCGACACCTTCGCCGCGATCCAGAAAGACGTGCTGTCGCTGGCCGTGCGCGACGCCTTGCCGCTGCTGCTGGCCGCACCGGTCAGCCACGACGGCGCACGGCCGCAGCGCGAGCGCGCGCTGCTCGATGCGCTGCGCGAGTGGGACGGCACCATGGACGCCAATCGCGCCGAGCCGCTGGTGGTCACCGCCTGGCTGCGCGAGCTGTCGCGGCGGCTGTTCGAGGAAAAGGTCGGCGAGGCGATCTTTGTGCGGCTGTGGGACCAGCGCAACGTGCAGCAGCCGATGCTGAATATCCTGCGCGATCCCGGCAAGCTGGGGGCATTCTGGTGCGACCGTCCGCACACGCGCCCCGCAGAAAGCTGCAACGACGCGATCGCCGATGCCTGGACCCAGGCCATGGCCGACCTGTCGCGCCGCTATGGCGACGACCCGACACGCTGGCGCTGGGGCGAAGCGCATGCGGCCCGTTCCGAGCACAAGCCGTTCGGCAAGGTCGCGTACCTGTCGCCGCTGTTCAACCTGCGCGTGCCGACCGGCGGCGACACGTATACGGTCAACGTCGGCCGCCACAACCTGCGCGACGAGAAGGCGCCGTTCGAGAATACCCATGCCGCCAGCGTGCGGGCGCTGTATGACCTGGCCGACCTGCCGGGTTCGCGCTTCATGGATTCGACGGGGCAGTCCGGCAACGCCTTGTTGCCGCGCTATCGCGACTGGACCGGCAAATGGGCGGCGGTGGAGTACGTGACCATGCCCTTGGCACCCGCGCAGGCCGAAGCCCTGATCCTGGTTCCGGCTGCGGCAAAATAGCGCACCATGGCGGCATTCCGTGCCGGGATGCCGCCGCAATAGGTGATATCCCTCCGTGGTTTTCTCGCCGCATGGCCGTTGGCGCTACCATGAGGACCCTTTCCGATCGGCAGGAGTCGCCCATGGCCACACGCACCACCCATGTCATCCAGCACCTCGCATTCGAGCATGCGGGCGTGATCGGCAACGCGCTGCGCGCGCGCGGCCATGCGCTGCGGGCATTCCAGGCGGGCGTCGACGACCTGCGCCCCATCGTCGATGACCCGGCCGACCTGCTGCTGATCCTGGGCGGCCCGATCGGCGTCTACGAGACCGATGCCTATCCGTGGCTGGAAGGCGAAATCGCGCTGATCCGCCAGCGGCTGGCCGCCGGCGGCAAGATGATCGGGGTTTGCCTGGGCGCGCAGCTGATCGCCCGTGCCGCCGGCGCGCGCGTGTATCCCGGTACGCGCGAGATCGGCTGGGCGCCGATCGTGCCGACGCCGGCAGGACTAGATTCGGCGCTTGGTGAACTCGGCGCGGCCGGCTGGGAAGTGCTGCACTGGCATGGCGATACCTTCGACCTGCCGCCCGGCGCCGAACTGCTGGCGTCCACGGCGGCGGTGACGAACCAGGCGTACGCCATCGGCAACCAGGTGCTGGCGCTGCAATTCCATCCCGAAGTGCTGCCCGGCGACATCGAGGCCTGGCTGATCGGCCATACCGTCGAACTCGGCAAGGCCGGCATCGACCCGCGCACCATCCGGGCGCGCACGGCGGAAGTCGGCGCGAGCGTGGCGGCGGCAGGCGAACGCATGTTTGCCCGCTGGCTGGAGCAGGCGGGGCTGTGAGCACCTCAGCATTGCCGGTGCCGCGGCCGGCGTCGCATGTGCGGGCCGTGATCGACGCCGTGCTTGTTGGCGAAGTGCGGCCGTTCGGGCCCAGGGGTGTACCCAGCGGCATCGCCAAGTCAGCCGCCAGCGGGCGTGTGCGCATCGGCTCGCTCGGGCTGGAAGGCGACCAGCAGGGCGATCCCCGCCATCACGGCGGCCCGGAAAAGGCGCTGCACCACTATCCGCGCGACCACTACCCCGGCTGGCGTGCCGAACTGGCGGAACAGGGCGCGGCCGGCATTGCCGTGCTCGACGCTCCCGGTGCATTCGGCGAGAACCTGAGCACGCAGGGGCTGACCGAGGCCGATATCTGCATCGGCGACCGTTTCCGGCTCGGCACCGCGCTGGTCGAGGTCTCGCAGGCACGCCAGCCGTGCTTCAAGCTCAACCACCGTTTCGGCTATCCCGGCATGTCGCGGGCGGTGCAGCAGAGTCTGCGCACCGGGTGGTACTACCGCGTGCTGGAAGATGGCGAGGCAGGCGCGGGCGATACGCTGGCGCTGGTGGCGCGTCCATACCCGCAATGGCCGTTGCAGCGGCTGCTGCGCGTACTGTATGTCGACCGGCTCGACTACGCCGCGCTCTGCGACATGGCCGGGCTGGTTCCGCTGGCGGAAAGCTGGCGCAAGCTTGCACGGCAGCGCCTGGAGCGGCGCGAAGTCGAAGACATGGAGCGGCGCCTGGCGGGCGGCTGAGCGGCCGGTCGGCGAAGGTGGATATCAGCCCTGCCGGAAGCGTCGGGCCGTGCCCTCGCGCCTGATGCGCTCCCACACCACCTGCTTTTCCTCATCGCTGAAGAATACCCAGTTGCTGACCTCGGCTGCGGTGCGGCCGCAGCCCTGGCAGATTTCATCGAACAGCGTGGAGCAGATGCCGACACAGGGGCTGTCCGGACGGTCGGACAGCGTGGAATCCGTATTGCCGGTGTCCGTTTCGGGGCGGAGCGGGGCGGATTCGAAAGACTGCGGCATGGTGTCGGGAGCGGGGTTGGGGTGAAACGGGGGGACATTATACGGGGTCCGGGTGGTGGCCCGCCGGGCGCGGGCGGGCCGCAAGCCAACTACGTTGCACGTAATTGAGCCGGGTCATCGCAGCCACTACCCTCCAGCCATACCCGCAAGGACCACACCCTGGAGCCGCCCCATGCTGCAAGCCATTGCCACTCTCGCCCCCTCGCGCCGCGATGCCGCCGTCGACCCCCGCATGCACGCGATGATCGACAACATCCTGCTGGGCTCGCCAGTCGCGCGGGCGCTTGGCGTGCGGCTGGCGAGCCTCGCCCCCGAGCATGTCGAACTCGAAATGCCGTTCCTGCCGACCAATGTGACCCATGGCAGCACCGTGCACGGTGGGGTGATCGCCACCCTGATCGATATTGCCGGCGCCGCGGCCGCAGCGTCCGGAGCCAGCGCCGACGAAGTGAAGGGAGGGGCGACCAGTTCGCTGTCCGTCCAGTACCTTGCGCCGGCGCAAGGGGCGGCGTTGCGCGCCGTGGCGACAGTGGTGCGGCGTGGCCGGCGGCAGGTGGCGACCGAGGTGTCGGTCTACGCCGAGGCCGCCGACGAAGGCGTGCTGGTGGCAAAGGCGTTGATGAGCAGCGCCATGTTCTGAGTCGCTGGAGGGCCAGCGCATGCGCGCTGGCTTCCGTTTTAAAATGCAATTAACCGCCAGAAACTTGCGCTCCACACCGTTGCGCGCCAGTAAACTGGCGCGAATGCGCTTCCAATAAGGTGGTCAGCCGGTTTCCGGGTGAAGCGGGCTTTTTCCCTCTCCCACAATTGGGAGGGGCCCAGAAGAGAAGGCGGGCGCGTCTGGCATCGGCGCCGACACGCCCGCGCCGCCATCAGTACGGCATCAGTACTTCCAGAAAACCTGCTGCAGCGCCTTCGGGTCGCTGGTCTGGGTCAGTGCCAGCGCCATCAGGATGCGCGCCTTCTGCGGCAGCTGGTCATCGGTGACGATCCAGTCGTACTTGTCGTCCGGCTGCTCCGCATTGCGGACCACCACGCCGCTGCCAGTGCGCGAGGCACGCACGATCTGCACGCCCTTGGCGCGCGCTGCCTTGAGCGGCTCGACCATGTAGTCGCCGACGCTGCCGTTGCCGGTGGCGGCGTAGATGATGGCCTTGGCGCCGTTCTTCACCGCGGCGTCGATGCTGGCCGGATTGACGTTGCCATAGGCGTAGACCACGGCCACTTCAGGCAGCTTGTCGATCTTGTCGATATCCCACTCGGTCTGCAGCGTGTGCGGGCGCGCCGGCAGGCGGTAGAACAGCGAGCGGCCTTCCACCACGTAGCCCAGCGGGCCGAACTGCGAGCGGAAAGTCTCCGCCTTGAAGGTATTGCTCTTGGTGACGTCGCGGCCGGTGTGGATCTCGTCGTTCAGCACCACCAGCGTGCCCTTGCCTTTCGAAGCGGGATTGGAGGCTACCAGCACCGCGTCATACAGGTTCAGTGCGCCGTCCGCGCCCAGCGCCGTGCCCGGGCGCATCGAGCCGACCACCACCACCGGCTTGTCGCTCTTCAGCGTCAGGTTGAGGAAGTACGCGGTTTCCTCAATGGTGTCGGTGCCGTGCGTGATGACGATGCCGTCGACATCGGGCTGCTTGAGCAGTTCCGACACGCGCTTGCCCAGTTTCAGCAGGCGTTCGTTGTTGAAGCTTTCCGAGCCGATCTGGAAGATCTGCTCGCCCTTGACGTTGGCAACCTTGGAGACTTCCGGGACCGACGCGATGATCTTGTCGACCGGCACCACGGCGGACTGGTAGGCCGCGGTATTGATGGCCGATGCGCCGGCGCCGGCAATCGTGCCGCCGGTACCGATGATGACGATATTGGCCTTGCGGGCTTGAGCGGGAGCCGTGGCGGGCGCGGCGGACGGCTGGGCGGCCGTTGCCAGTTGCGCACTGGCGGTGCCGCTGATGAGGCTGGCCGACAGCAGGGCGGCAGCCAGCGTGGTGACGCGGGCAAAACGGTTCATGATTCTCCTCGGTATATATACGAACGTGTAGGCGCGTATAGACGTGGCGGCACATACCTTTTGGGTGGAATGGTGCCGGCCACATGCAGGCGTCGGCTGTCCACCAGGCCTGTGTTCAGGCTGCGTGGCGGGCAGCGGCAGAGACTATACGTTAGGAGAATCTTGAGGGGTTATGCCGATTCGGCATGAACACCGCCGGGCGATAAACTAAATCGCATACATATCGAGATATTCATTGACCGCGATCGCCTCCAGGCGCGCCTGGTCCAGCGATACCGCCAGGATGGCCTGCTGCTGCTTCGGCGGGAAGCGCCGCGCCAGGTTGGCGCGAAATTTCTCCACCAGCAGCGGGATGCCCTCGGCGCGGCGGCGCATGTGGCCGAGGGGATACTCGACCAGCACTTCGTCGAGCACGGTGCCGTCATCCAGCGTCACGGTCAGCGCATTGGCGATCGAGCGCTTGTCGGGATCGTGGTAGTCGCGCGTCAGCGCCGGATCTTCCACGCAGGTGATCCTGGCGCGCAGCGCGTCGATGCGCGGGTCGGCCGCAACATCATCCTCATAGTCCGCGGCGGTCAGGCGCCCGAACAGCAATGGCACCGCCACCATGTACTGGATGCAATGGTCGCGGTCAGCGGGATTGCTGAGCGGGCCTTTCTTGTCGATGATGCGCAGGCACGCCTCATGGGTGCGGATGGTGATGGATGCAATATCCGCGGCCCCGTGCCCGGCGAGCGCGAGCGCGCCATGCAGCTGCATGGCCGCTTCCACCGCGGTCTGCGCATGGAACTCGGCCGGGAACGCGACCTTGAACAGCACGTTCTCCATCACGTATGTACCGTACGGCCGCTGGAATTTGAACGGCTGTCCCTTGAACAGCACGTCATAGAAGCCCCACGTCTTCGCTGTCAGCACCGACGGGTAGCCCATTTCACCGGTGCGCGCGATCAGAGCCAGCCGCACCGCGCGGCTGGTGGCATCGCCGGCGGCCCAGCTCTTGCGGCTGCCGGTGTTGGGCGCATGGCGATAGGTGCGCAGGCTCTGGCCGTCGACCCAAGCCAGCGACACCGCGTTGATGATCTCGTCGCGCGTCAGCCCCAGCATTTGCGCGACCACGGCGGTGGACGCCACCTTGACCAGCACCACGTGGTCCAGGCCCACCTTGTTGAACGAGTTTTCCAGCGCAATGCAGCCCTGGATCTCATGCGCCTTGATCATGGCCGTGAGCACGGCCCTCATCGTCAGTGGCTTGCGGCCGGCGGCAATGTCGTTGCGCGAGATCCAATCCGCGGTGGCGAGGATGCCGCCGAGGTTGTCGGACGGGTGGCCCCATTCGGCGGCCAGCCAGGTGTCGTTGAAATCCAGCCAGCGGATCATCGCGCCGATGTTGAACGCGGCCTGGACCGGGTCGAGCTGGAACTGGGTGCCCGGCACGCGCGCGCCGTTGGGCACGATCGTGCCCGGGACGACGGGGCCGAGCAGCTTGGTGCAGGCCGGGTAGGACAGGGCTTCGAGCCCGCAGCCGAGTGTGTCGATCAGGCAGTTGCGGGCGGTATCGTAGGCGAGGCCGCTCCTGATCTCGTAGCCGGTGACATAGTCGACGATGTCGACCAGCACCTGGTCCGGATCGGGGCGTTGCGTGGACGGCGTGCCGGTGGACATGAGCGGCCTCGCGGGAGGGCAAGGGTCAGAACGCGTCGCCCGGCACGCGCACCCAGCCTTCCATCAGCACGCGCGCGCTGCGGCTCATGATGGCCTTCTTGACGGCCCATTCGCCATTGACCTGCTGCGCCTCGGCGCCCACGCGCAGCGTGCCGGAGGGGTGCCCGAAACGCACTGCATTGCGTTCGCCGCCGCCGGCAGCCAGGTTGACCAGCGTGCCGGGGATGGCCGCCGCGGTGCCGATGGCAACGGCCGCCGTGCCCATCATCGCGTGGTGCAGCTTGCCCATCGAGAGCGCACGCACCAGCAGGTCGACGTCGGCCGCAGCCACCTTCTTGCCGCTGGAGGCGGTGTAGTCGGCCGGCTTGGCCACGAATGCGACCTTGGGCGTGTGCTGGCGCTTGGCGGCCTCGTCCACGTCCTTGATCAGGCCCATGCGCAGCGCGCCATAGGCGCGGATGGTCTCGAACATCGCCAGCGCCTTGGTATCGCTGTTGATGGCGTCCTGCAGTTCGGTGCCCGTATAGCCGATGCTCTCCGCATTGACGAAGATGGTCGGGATGCCGGCGTTGATCATGGTCGCCTTGAGCGTGCCGACGCCCGGCACTTCCAGGTCGTCGACCACGTTGCCGGTCGGGAACATCGCGCCGCCGGCGCCTTCTTCCTCGGCGGCCGGGTCCATGAACTCGAGCTGCACTTCGGCGGCCGGGAACGTCACGCCGTCGAGTTCGAAGTCACCGGTTTCCTGCACTTCACCGTTGGTGATGGGCACGTGGCCGATGATGGTCTTGCCGATATTGGCTTGCCAGATGCGCACGGTGGCAACGCCGTTCTGCGGGATACGGCTCGGGTCGAGCAGGCCGGCGCTGATGGCGAACGGGCCGACCGCTGCGGACAGGTTGCCGCAGTTGCCGCTCCAGTCCACGAACGACTGGTCGATCGAGACCTGGCCGAACAGGTAGTCGACATCGTGGTCCGCACGCGTGCTCTTCGACACGATTACGGTCTTGCTGGTGCTGGAGGTGGCGCCGCCCATGCCGTCGATCTGCTTGCCGTACGGGTCGGGGCTGCCGATCACGCGCATCAGCAGTGCGTCGCGGGCGGGGCCGGGGGCCTGCGCGGTCTCGGGCAGGTCTTGCAGGCGGAAGAACACGCCCTTGCTGGTGCCGCCACGGATGTAGGTGGCGGGGATCTTGATCTGGGGTACGTGGGCCATGGGAATGAATGTCGTGGTTAGGTATGCGAAGGGAGCCGATCGTAGCCGGCACCCCTGGCGGACGCTCCCCTCTCCCGCGAAGTGGGAGAGGGGTGGGGGTGAGGGCGGGAGCACCCACGAAGTGAAGCGCTTCGGTGCTGCACGCGCCGGCCCTCACCCCCGGCCCCTCTCCCGCGCGCGGGAGAGGGGAGCAAACACCCGGCAACTTGTTATGCCGCCGCCTTGCTCGACTCCAGGAAGTCCTGCGCAAACCGCTGCAGCACCCCGCCAGCCTCATAGATCGAAACTTCCTCATCGCTGTCGAGGCGGCAAGTCACCGGCACTTCCACGCGCTCGCCATTCTTGCGATGCACCACCAGCGTCAGCGTGGCGCGCGGCTGGCGTTCGCCGATCACGTCATAGGTCTCGGTGCCGTCCAGCCCCAGCGTCAGGCGGTTCACGCCCGGCTTGAACTCCAGCGGCAGCACGCCCATGCCGATCAGGTTGGTGCGGTGGATGCGCTCGAAGCCTTCGGCAACGATCACTTCCACGCCGGCCAGGCGCACACCCTTGGCGGCCCAGTCGCGCGACGAGCCCTGGCCATAGTCCGCGCCGGCGATGATGATCAGCGGCTGCTTGCGGTCCATGTAGGTCTCGATCGCTTCCCACATGCGCACGACCTTGCCTTCCGGCTCGATGCGCGCCAGCGAACCCTTCTTTACCTGGCCGTCGACCACGGCCATTTCATTGATGAGCGTGGGGTTGGCGAAGGTGGCGCGCTGCGCCGTCAGGTGGTCGCCCCGGTGCGTCGCGTACGAATTGAAGTCCTCTTCCGGCAGGCCCATCTTGGCCAGGTACTCGCCGGCCGCGCTGTTCAGCAGGATCGCGTTGGACGGCGACAGGTGGTCGGTGGTGATGTTGTCGCCCAGCACCGCCAGCGGACGCAGGCCCTGGAGCGTGCGCTCGCCGGCCAGCGCGCCTTCCCAGTACGGCGGACGGCGGATATAGGTGCTCTGCGGGCGCCAGTCGTACAGCGGCGCGGCGCTCTCGCCGGTCTCCGCGGTCAGCGCGAACATCGGCTCGTAGACCTTGCGGAACTGCTCGGGCTTCACGCTTTGCCTGACGATGGCGTCGATCTCTTCATCGGTCGGCCAGATGTCCTTCAGGTAGACCGGCTTGCCGTCCTGGTCCGTGCCCAGCACATCCTTTTCGATATCGAAGCGGATGGTGCCGGCAATGGCGTAGGCGACAACCAGCGGCGGCGAGGCCAGGAAAGCCTGCTTGGCGTACGGGTGGATGCGGCCGTCGAAGTTGCGGTTGCCGGACAGCACGGCGGTGGCGTACAGGTCGCGGTCGATGATTTCCTGCTGGATCTTCGGATCGAGCGCGCCGGACATGCCATTGCAGGTAGTGCACGCGAACGCGACGATGCCGAAGCCGAGCTTTTCCAGGTCAGGCAGCAGGTTCGCTTCTTCCAGGTACAGCTCGACCGCCTTGGAGCCGGGCGCCAGCGACGACTTGACCCACGGCTTGCGCGTCAGGCCGCGCGCGTTGGCGTTGCGGGCCAGCAGCGCGGCGGCGATCACGTTGCGCGGGTTGCTGGTGTTGGTGCAGCTGGTAATGGCGGCGATGATCACGGCGCCATCGGGCATCAGGCCTTCGGCCTCCTGCGCGCGGGCCTTGTCCAGGTCCACGGCGATGCCACGCTCGGCCAGCGCCGAGGTCGGCAGGCGCTTGTGCGGGTTCGACGGGCCGGCCATGTTGCGCACCACGCTCGACAGGTCGAACTTCAGCACGCGCTCGTATTCGGCGTTCTGCAGCGAATCCGCCCACAGGCCCGCGGTCTTGGCGTACGTTTCGACCAGCTTGAGCTGCTCGTCGGTGCGGCCGGTCAGGCGCAGGTATTCGATGGTCTGCTCGTCGATGAAGAACATCGCCGCGGTGGCGCCGTATTCCGGGGCCATGTTGGAGATGGTGGCGCGGTCGCCGAGCGTCAGGCTCGACGCGCCTTCGCCGCGGAACTCCAGGTAGGCGCCGACCACTTTTTCCTTGCGCAGGAATTCGGTCAGGGCCAGCACGATGTCGGTGGCGGTGATGCCGGGCTGGCGCTTGCCGGTCAGCTCGACGCCGACGATATCCGGCAGGCGCATCCACGAGGCGCGGCCGAGCATCACGTTCTCGGCTTCCAGGCCGCCCACGCCGATGGCGATCACGCCCAGCGCATCGACGTGCGGGGTGTGGCTGTCGGTACCGACGCAGGTATCGGGGTAGGCCACGCCATGGTCAGCGTGGATCACGGGCGACATCTTTTCCAGGTTGATCTGGTGCATGATGCCGTTGCCCGGCGGGATCACATCGACGTTCTTGAACGCCTTCTTGGTCCAGTCGATGAAATGGAAACGGTCTTCGTTGCGGCGGTCTTCGATGGCGCGGTTTTTCTCGAACGCCTGCGGGTCGAAGCCACCGCATTCCACCGCCAGCGAGTGGTCGACGATCAGCTGCACCGGCACCACCGGGTTGACCTTGGCGGGGTCGCCGCCCTGGTCGGCAATGGCGTCGCGCAGGCCGGCCAGGTCCACCAGCGCGGTCTGGCCCAGGATGTCGTGGCACACCACGCGCGCGGGGAACCACGGGAAGTCGAGGTCGCGCTTGCGCTCGATCAGCTGCTTCAGCGAATCCGTCAGCGTGGCGGGCTCGCAGCGGCGCACCAGGTTTTCTGCCAGCACGCGCGACGTGTACGGCAGCTTGTCGTAGGCACCCGGCTGGATGGCCTCAACGGCGGCGCGCGCGTCGAAGTAATCCAGCTTGGTGCCCGGTAGCGGTTTGCGGTTTGCAGAATTCATGGTGTAGGGAAATCTATATAAGTATGAAAAAGGGGTAGTGGTCCCGTGTCAGCGACCAACTACCCCTTTGCCCTCAGGCGGATCAATGCAACCCGACAAAGGGCAATCCGGCAGCCGGTCTTACTTGCGATCCTTGATCGGCACGAACTTCAGGTTCTCCGGACCGGTGTAGTTGGCGCTCGGGCGGATGATCTTGTTGTCGATGCGTTGCTCGATGATGTGCGCGGCCCAGCCGGACGTACGCGCGATCACGAACAGCGGCGTGAACATCGCCGTCGGCACGCCCATCATGTGGTAGCTCACCGCGCTGAACCAGTCCAGGTTCGGGAACATCTTCTTGATGTCCCACATCACGGTTTCCAGGCGCTCGGCGATATCGAACATCTTCATCGAGCCGGCATCCTTCGACAGCTTCTTCGCCACTTCCTTGATCACCTGGTTGCGCGGGTCGCTGATGGTGTACACCGGGTGGCCAAAGCCGATCACGACTTCCTTGTTCTCGACGCGGCGGGTGATGTCGGCCTGGGCCTCGTCCGCGTTGTCATAGCGCTTCTGGATCTCAAAAGCGACTTCGTTGGCGCCGCCGTGCTTCGGGCCGCGCAGCGCACCGATCGCGCCGGCGATCGACGAATACATGTCCGAACCCGTGCCAGCGATCACGCGGGCGGTGAAGGTCGAGGCGTTGAACTCGTGCTCGGCGTACAGGTTGAGCGACGTGTTCATGGCGCTTTCCCACAGCGCCGACGGTTTCTTGCCATGCAGCAGGTGCAGGAAGTGGCCGCCGATGGAGTCATCGTCGGTTTCCACCTCGATACGCTTGCCGTTGTGGCTGTAGTGGTACCAGTACAGCAGCATCGAACCCAGGCTGGCCATCAGGCGGTCGGCAATATCGCGCGCGCCCGGGGTGTTGTGGTCCTCCTTCTCCGGCAGCACGGTGCCCAGCACCGACACGCCGGTGCGCATCACGTCCATCGGGTGGGCGCTGGCCGGAACCCATTCCAGCGCGGCCTTGACGTTGGCGGGCAGGCCGCGCAGCGACTTCAGCTTGGCCTTGTAGGCGGTCAGCTCGGATTTGGTTGGCAGCTTGCCGTGCACCAGCAGGTGGGCGATTTCTTCGAATTCGCAGGTCTCGGCGATGTCGAGGATGTCGTAGCCGCGGTAGTGCAGGTCGTTGCCGGTACGGCCGACCGTGCACAGTGCGGTATTGCCGGCGGTGACGCCGGACAGCGCGACGGATTTCTTGGGCTTGGGAGTGACGAGCGGTTGCGCTTCGGACATCTGGGTCTCCTTGATGTGATGCCTGGTGTTGCCTGTTAGTGATCGGCCGGATCTGTGCGACCGAACGGCCGGGAGGGGATATACCCGGCCCGGCCGCGCCTGCCTCTATGGTGTCTTACTTGCCCTTGCCTTGTGCGAACAGGGCGTCGAGCTTCTGCTCGAAGTCATGGTAGCCGATGCTCTCGTAGAGTTCCGAGCGGGTCTGCATGGTATCGACCACGTTCTTCTGCGTGCCGTCGCGGCGGATGGCTGCGTAGACATTCTCCGCGGCCTTGTTCATGGCGCGGAAGGCGGACAGCGGGTACAGCACCATCGACACGCCGGCGCTGCCCAGTTCTTCCGTGGTGAACAGCGGCGTGGCGCCGAACTCGGTGATGTTGGCCAGCACCGGCACCTTTACCGCGTCAACGAACTTGCGATACATGGCCAGGTCGGTCATGGCTTCCGGGAAGATGGCGTCGGCGCCGGCTTCCACGCACGCCACGGCGCGCTCGATGGCCTTGTCCAGGCCTTCCACGGCCAGCGCGTCGGTGCGGGCCATGATGACGAAGTTCTCGTCGGTGCGGGCGTCGACGGCGGCCTTGATGCGATCGACCATTTCACCCTGGGTGACGATTTCCTTGTTGGGACGGTGGCCGCAGCGCTTGGCGCCGACCTGGTCCTCGATGTGCATGGCAGCGGCGCCGAACTTGATCAGCGACTTGGTGGTGCGGGCCACGTTGAAGGCCGAGGCGCCGAAGCCGGTATCGACGTCGACCAGCAGCGGCGTGTCGCACACGTCGGTGATGCGGCGGACGTCGGTCAGCACGTCGTCCAGGTTGGAGATGCCCAGGTCGGGCAGCCCCAGCGAGCCGGCCGCGACACCGCCGCCGGACAGGTAGATGGCACGGTAGCCGGCGCGCTTGGCCAGCAGGGCGTGGTTGGCGTTGATGGCGCCGACCACCTGAAGCGGATGCTCTTCGGCAAGCGCCTGGCGGAAACGGGCGCCAGCGGAGCGCGCGAGGTCGGAAGCGGAGTAGGTCATGGCGTTTGCTTGGCGTTTGCGTTGAGGTGAACAAGACGGAGCCATAAGCGCAAGGGCCGTGCCAGCCCTCGCGGCGGGTCTCGGGGAAACCCCGGAAAACCTTGCCAGGACTAGGCTGGCGGGCAGCAGGGAGAATTTTCGCGGAAGCCAGATGTCATCATTTCAGCACATTTGCATTTCACATTCGCAAATCGAGAATTCAAAGTTGAAATCGGGGCCGGCATGACGGACAATGTGCCAGCACTGTACGCCTGTTCCGGCGGGGTTTCACCCGCTCCTCACGCCGCGCCGCACCATGAGTCCTCCCGTCTCCAAGCCCGCCCGCCCGCGCATCTGGGCCATCGGTATCAGCCGCCTTGCGCGCGCCTTTGCCGACCTGATTCCGTCCTATGCCGCGCGCGCGGAATTCCGCATCGTCGGCAAGGGCTTCGAAGCCGCCGCCAGCGCCGTATCGCGTGAAGTGCGCGAGGGCCGCCTCGACGTGGTGGTGGCCGGCGGCTCGAATGGCGCCTACCTGCGGCAGCACGTCGACGTGCCGGTTGTGCTGGTCAAGGTGACGGGCTTCGACGTCATGAGCGCGCTCGCCACCGCGCGCCGCATCTCGCCCAAGGTGGCGCTGGTCACGCATGCCTCCACTTATGCCGAGGTGGATGAATTCGTGCGCGCATTCTCGCTGGCGATCCCGGCCTATACCTACCTGACCGAGGACGATGCGGTGGCGCGGGTCAAGGCGCTCAAGCAGGAGGGCATCCAGGTCGTGGTCGGCCCCGGGCTGGTCACGGACCTGGCCGATCGCTACGGCCTGACCGGAGTATTCCTGTATTCCGGCAATTCGGTGCGCATGGCACTGGAAGACGCCATCGAGGCCGCACGGCTGCGCCGCATCGAATCCACCCGGCGCGACTATGTCAATGCCATCCTGGCGCACCTGAACGAGGGCGTGGCGGCCGTCGACGCGGAAGGGCGGATCCAGTCGTTCAACCCTGCCATGGAGCGTTTCCTCGGCACCTCCGCCGCGGCCGCGGTGGGCCGCAAGCTGCAGACGCTGGCGCCCAACCTGTCGCTCGAAGGCGTGATGCAGAGCGGCGACAAGGAACTGGAGGCGATCCACAAGCTCGGCGACAAGATGGTGGTGGTCAACCGCATCCCGATCTCCAGCGATGCGGGCACCACCGGCGCGGTGCTGACCATCCAGGATGCCAGCGCGATCCAGCGCGTCGACCGCAACCTGCGCTCGCGCAGCCGCGCCCGGCCCGCGGGCGTGCGCTACAGCCTCGACGACCTGGCTGGCACCTCCGCGGTGATGACCGAACTGCGCACGCTGGCGCGGCGCTACGCCGTGGTCGATTCCACCGTGCTGATCGGCGGCGAGAGCGGCACCGGCAAGGAAGTGCTGGCGCAGGGCATGCACGACGCCAGCCCACGCCGCGCGTTCCCGTTCGTGGCGGTCAATTGCGCCGCGTTTCCGGAAGCGTTGCTGGAGAGCGAGCTGTTCGGCTACGAAGAGGGCGCCTTCACCGGCGCGCGCCGTGGCGGCAAGGCCGGCCTGTTCGAGTCGGCGCATAACGGCACGCTGTTCCTTGACGAGGTGGGCGACATGCCGCCCACGCTGCAGACCCGGCTGCTGCGCGTGCTGCAGGAAAAACAGGTGCTCCCGATCGGCGGCCTCGACGCCGTGCCCGTCAACGTGCGCGTGATCGCCGCCACCCACCGCGACCTGCCCGCGATGGTGCGCGATGGCTCCTTCCGCCAGGACCTGTACTACCGCCTCAATATCCTGCGCATCGAGATGCCGCCGTTGCGCGAGCGCGCCGAAGACCTGGCCGAGCTCGCCGAACTGCTGTACCGGCGCGCACAGGAACGCCTGGGCACCGAGCGCCCGCAACGGCTGCCGGCAGCGGCGCGGTCGCGGCTGGCGCGCTATGCGTGGCCGGGCAATATCCGCGAGCTGGAAAATGTCACCGAGCGCATCGCGGTGCTGGTGGCCGGCCGCAAGCTGGAAGCCGATGCGCTGGTGCGCGAGCTGCAGGCTGCCGTGCCGGAGCTGTTCGGTGGCGACGGTGCCATGGCCATCGCGCAAGCGCCGGCCGTGGCCGCCGCACGCAACGCGCAGGCCGGCAAGCCCGGCCATTCGCTGGCGCGCGTCAAGCAATCGAGCGAAGTCGAGCATATCCGCCGCGTGCTGGCCGAATGCGGCGGCGACCGGACCGCCGCGTGCCATGTCCTGGGAATCAGCCCGACCACGCTGTGGCGGCGGCTGAAGGCGGCGTAGCCGCTGGTCGTGCCTACACCCCCGGCCCGACGCGCCGGAACGGAATCGGCTGCAGGCCCTTGCCGGCCAGCCATGCCTCGTTGAAGAGCCGCCCCATGTACAGGTCGCCGCGATCGCACAGCAGCGTCACAATGGTATGGCCCGGCCCCATCTCGCGGGCCAGCGCTACGGCGGCGCCGACATTGATTCCTGACGAGCCACCCAGGAACAGCCCTTCCTCGCGCAGCATCCGGTAGACCATGTCGACGCAGGTTTGGTCGTCGATCCGCACGGCATCGTCGATCGGCGTGTCCTGCAGGTTGGCGGTGACGCGGCTCGAGCCGATGCCCTCGGTGATCGAGCTGCCCTCGGCCTTCACCTCGCGGTGCTTCACATAGTGGTACAGCCCGCTGCCGTGCGGATCGGCCAGCACGATGCGCACGGCCAGCTTGTGTTCCTTAAGGCAGCGGGCGATGCCCGCCAGCGACCCGCCGGTGCCGGTGGAGCAGGTGAAGGCATCGATGCGGCCAGCCGTGGCGTGCCAGATCTCGGGGCCGGTGGTTTCGTAGTGGGCCTGCCGGTTGGCGAGGTTGTCGAACTGGTTGGCCCAGATCGCGTTGTCGGTTTCCTCGGCCAGCCGGCCGGCGATCTTCTGGTAGTTGCCGGGATCGGCATAGGGCTTGGCGGGAACGGGGCGAACCTCCGCGCCCAGCATGCGCAGTCGCTCCATCTTCTCCGGCGACTGCGTGTCCGGGATCACCACGATGCAGCGGTAGCCGCGCGCCGCGCACAGGTGGGCCAGGCCGATGCCGGTATTGCCTGCGGTGCCTTCGATCACGGTGCCGCCGGGCTTCAGCAGGCCGCGGCGCTCGGCGTCGCGGATGATGTAGAGCGCGGCGCGGTCCTTGACCGAGCCGCCCGGGTTCAGGAATTCGGCCTTGCCGTAGATATCGCAGCCGGTCTCGGCGCTCAGCCCCGCCAGCCGGATCAGCGGGGTGTGGCCGATGGTGCCGGCAAATCCGTCCCTGACTTCCATGATGCACTCCTGCCGGGCCGCGGCGGCCGTAGATGAGGGTCAATCTGATTGATAGACCGGGGCGGCGGGAATGACAAGCGGGGGAGGTGGCCGGACGGGCCGCGTGGAAGTGGCGCGCCTGACGCCTGGCGCCCTGGGCGCGCAAGGAGCCATGGGGGGGGGCGTATGAGGCGGCGTCAGGCGGCGTTGAGCCAGCGGAAGCTGAAGTCGCCCTCGACGAATTCCTGCCGCGACGCGTGGAAATCGCGCATGTACGGCCGGTTCAAGTGGGATTCCAGCGCGCCTTTCGAGTCCCAGACCATATAGATCACGAAGACCCGCGCATCCTCGGCATCCTGGCCGACGTGGTAGTCCAGGCAGCCCGGCTCCTTCAGCCCGCGCGTCTGCAGGGTGGTGAGCTGGGACACCAGCGCCTCGCGGCGATGGGACTTGGCACGGGCGATGCCGACTAGCGTGTACGTTCCGGACATGGTTGAACGGGGGCGACTGGCTGGCGTCTGGTGAGCACTGGGCGCGCCATTGTAGCGCCGGCTCCGGGTCCGCCCGGAATGCCTGACGGCGCCGTCCGGGCATTTGGCCGCCCCTTGACAAGGGCCACCGGCCCGGTTCCGGCAGGCAAAATCAGCCCTCAAGTCTGGCGCCGGCTTGCCGATAGTCATCCCGGCAAGAAGAAAACCAACGTCCGGGGGGACATCTCATGCTGAGACGGATCGGGTCGGAACAATTGCAGGTCGGGATGTTTGTCGCCAGGCTGGGCGGGCCGTGGATCAGCCACCCGTTCTGGCGGGCAAGGTTTCTGGTCAGCCACGAAGAGCAGATCCGGCAGATCCAGTCCGCGGGCGTCCGCGAAGTCTGGATCGATATCCTCAAGGGCCGCAATTTGCCGGCAGCAGGCGTGCCCGAGGCGCCGCCCGCGCCCGTTGCGGAGCCGGCGCCACAGCTGCGGGAGTCCGCGGGCTCGCAGCCAGTCGCGTCGCTCGAAGCCGAGCTAGGCCGCGCGCGCGAGTTGCTCCAGTCCGGCAAGACCGTGATTGGGTCCATGTTCGCCGACATCCGCATGGGCCGCGCGCTGGAAGTCGGGCGCGCGCTGCCGCTGGTCGACGCAGCCTCGCGCTCCCTGTCCCGCCACGGGCACGCGCTGCTGGCGCTGGCGCGGCTCAAGGCGCGCGACGACTACAGCTACCTGCATGCCTTCGCCGTCTGCGCGCTGATGATCGCGGTCGGGCGAACGCTGGGCCTGCCGGACGACGAGGTGCGCGAACTCGGCCTCGCCGGCCTGGTGCACGACATCGGCAAGCTGACGCTGCCCGAGTCCGTGCAGCACAAGGCCACCGCGCGCACGCCTGAAGAAGAGGAAAGCTACCGCCGCCATCCCTCGGCGGGCTACCGCATCCTCAACGAGGCGCGGCTGGTTTCCAATATCCCCCTCGATGTCTGCGTTCACCACCACGAGCGCGTGGACGGGCGCGGCTATCCTTTCGGCCTGGTCGGCCGCGAGCTCAGCATCCACGCCAGGATTGCGGCAATCTGCGATGCCTACGACTCGTTGACCTCGGATCGTCCCGGCCACCGGCAATGGTCGCCGGCGCGTGCCATGGAATACATGGCCGTTCGTGTCGACACGCTGTTCGACCGGCGCGTGTTCAAGGCCTTCACGCGCACTGTCGGCATCTACCCGCTGGGCACCGTGCTGCGGCTGCGCTCCAACCGGCTGGCGGTAGTGTGCGGGCAAAACGAAACCGACCCGTTGCGGCCGCTGGTGATGGTGTTCTATTCGGTGTCGCAGTCACGCCCGGTGCCGACGGAACTGGTCGACCTGCGGCATAGCGAGGAAACGGTGGTGGCATTCGAGAATGCCGCCGAATGGGGCTATACGGACGAGCAATTGATGGCGATGTACACGAATACAAGCGCTTCATAGTGCCGGTGCCGGTGCCGGTGCCGGTGCTGGTGCTGGTGCTGGTGCTGGTGCCGGCTTCAACCACGGCGATGCGCTGAGCTTCGCGTAAAGAAAATCGTTGAACGCACGGACCCGCGCGCTGTGGCGCAGGTCGGGATGGGTCAGGATCCATAACGGCGTGCCGAGCGCAGCGTCGGGCCGGGCGAGCCGGACCAGCCTTGCATCGCGCTCGGCCAGCAGGCAAAGCAGCATGCCGACACCCATGCCATGCGTCACGGCATCGACCATGGCCAGGAGGCTGTCGACGCTCACCAGCCGGCGCGCCGGCGGCACGTGTTCGGCCACCCAGCGCGCCTGCGCGAGATGCGCAAGCGCGTCGTCCGGAACCACCCAGTCGTGGTCGGCCCAGGCCGGCGCGGTGGCTTCCCGGGCCGGGGTCTTGCCAGTCCGCGCCAGGTAGTCGCGCGATGCGTACGGCGCCGTTTCCAGCATGCCGACCTGGCGCCCCACCAGATTCTCCGGCGGCGCACCGGCCGGCCGTATCGCCACATCCGCCTCACGCCGGCTCAGGCTCAGGAAACTGTTGTTGACCACGATCTGCAACTGGATCCCCGGGTTCAGCGCGCGGAATTCGGCGAACAGCGGCATCAGCAGCCCGGTCAGCAGCGTGTCCGTGGTGGTGACCCGCAGCGGCCCGCTCAGCTGGCTGTCCAGGCCGGACAACTGGCGTTGCGCGGCATCGATCTGTTCGCCGACGCCGGCAAGCCGTTGGGTCAGCGCTTCTCCCGCAGCCGTGAGGGCGTAGCCCGTCGGATGCCGCTCGAAGAGCAAGGTGCCCAGCACCTGTTCCAGCCGGGCGAGCCGGCGCAGCACGGTGGAGTGGTTGACGTGCAGCGTCCGCGCGGCGCCGGCCAGCGAGCCGGATTGGCTGACGGCAAGGAAGTACTTCAGGTCATCCCAGTCCGCTTCCTGCATGTTTGCATATCCCCTTTGCGAAAATTGCCAATTCCCGTGCTGATTCGCACAGCCTACATTGGCCTGGCAGGCGCGGCAATGGTCGCCGGGCGGCAAGACCGGAAAGGAAGAGGCAATGGCGTGGATGCTGCTGGTGCTGGCGGGGCTGATCGAGATCGTGATGGCGCTCGCCCTCAAATACACGGATGGGTGGACGCGGCCGGGGCCGACGGTGCTGGGTATCGGGGCCGCACTGGCCAGCATCTTCCTGCTCAGCGCGGCCTTGCGGCACCTGCCGGTGGGGACGGCGTACGCGGTATGGACCGGGATCGGGGCGATCGGGGTCACCGTGATCGGGATCCTGTTCCTTGGGGAGAGCGCGGCGCCGATGCGGCTGGCGTTGATCGCGTTGATTTTCGTCGGGATCGGAGGGCTGAAGCTGCTGCCTGCCTGAGCGAGGGCAGGGCGAGCTTATGCGAGCCAAGGATCGCAGTTTTATGAAAGAGCGGCGCACGTTTTGTACACTATCTGGCCGAATCACTGGCTTGACGTCGCTCCCTTATGAGTTTCGATGCCCTGCTGGAGCTGTTCCAGCAACGTATTCCGGCCCATCCCTGGGCGCAGATCACGCTGTACCTGGTGGTGCTGGTGCTGATCGCGGTGCTCGCGCAATGGCTGTGCGGCCATGTGATGTCGCGCATCGCCCATCGCGTGCTGACGGTCTGGGGCAAGGCGCCGTGGAGCAAGGCGCTCACGCGCCATCGCGCATACCGGCGTTTCGGCTATGCGGTGGGCTTCGCGGTGATCACCGTCGGTATCGGCGAGGTGCCGCACATGGGCCGCTACGCGCTGCTGGTGGAGCGCCTGGCCCATTCCAGCCTGTGGGTGTGCTTCTTCCTGATGCTGGGCGGCGTGCTGGGCGCATGGCAGGACGTTTACGCCAGCAGCCGGCGCGCGCAGACGCGCTCGATCAAGGGCTACATCCAGGTGGGGCGGCTCGGGCTGGGACTGGTGTGCGCGGTGCTGGTGCTGTCGATCCTGATCAACCGCTCGCCGCTGTGGATGCTGTCCGGCCTGGGCGCGCTGTCGGCGGTACTGCTGCTGGTGTTCAAGGACACGCTGCTGTCGCTGGTGGCCAGCACCCAGCTGACCTCGAACGACATGCTGCGCATCGGCGACTGGATCGAGATGCCGCAATGCAATGCCGATGGCTACGTCAAGGATATTGCGCTGCATACGGTCAAGGTGCAGAACTGGGACAACACCGTGACCACGGTGCCGACCTACAAGCTGTTCTCGGAGAGCTACCGCAACTACCGGCAGATGTTCGAGTCAGGCGCGCGCCGCATCAAGCGGACGCTGCGCATCGATGCGAGCAGCGTGCGCTTCCTCGAAGACGACGAAGTGCATGCGCTGATGCGCTTCCAGCTGCTGCACGACTACCTGGCGGAGAAGCAGGCCAAGGTCGACGAGGCCAACCGGCTGCTGATCGCCGCCGGCAATGACCCGGTGAACAGGCGGCGGCTGACCAATGTCGGCACCTTCCGCGCGTATGGCATTGCCTACCTGAAGGCGCATCCGGAAATCCACCACGACCTGCTGCTGAACGTGCGCATGATGGAGCCCGATTCGCAGGGCATCCCGGTGGAGATCTACTGCTTTACCGCGCTGACGGCGTGGATGGACTACGAGCGCATCCAGGGCGATGTGTTCGACCACCTCCTGGCGATCCTGCCGGAACTGGGCCTGCGGCTGTACCAGGCCCCGTCCGGCGCCGACCTGAGCGGCGTGCGCATGGCGCCGGTGCTGGCCGCGGCGCACGCTGCCGCACAGGTGGCAGCATCGCACCCGCCCGGCCACGCCGCGGCGGGCAGCCACGTGTTCTGAGGCCTTCCGCTTTCAGCCCACCGCGCGCGGACGCACGCGGCTTGCGGCTTCCTTGGCGCGGATGCGGGCGGTGTCGACGTCATCCGCATAGGCCAGCGCCACGCCCATGCGGCGTTTGACGAAACTCTCGGGCTTGCCGAACAGGCGCACCTCGGTCTGCGGCACGCTCAGCGCCTGATCCACGCCGTCGAACACCACGCCCTGCGCGTCCACGCCGCCGTAGATCACCGCGCTGGCGCCGGGGCTGCGCAGCGAGGTATCGACCGGCAGGCCCAGGATGGCGCGCGCATGCAGCTCGAACTCGTTCTGGTGCTGCGTGGCCATGGTCACCATGCCGGTGTCGTGCGGGCGCGGGCTGACTTCGCTGAACCAGACCTGCTCGCCCTTGACGAACAGTTCCACGCCGAAGAGGCCCGTGCCGCCCAGGTCGGCGGTGACGGCCTGCGCGATCTGCCGGGCCTGCTGCAGCGCGGCCGGGTGCATCGGCTGCGGCTGCCAGCTCTCGACGTAGTCGCCACTGACCTGCACGTGGCCGATCGGCGCGCAGAACTGCGTCTCGACCTGGCCGCTGGCGCCGATGGCGCGCACGGTCAGCAGCGTGATCTCGTAGTCGAAGTCGATAAAGCCTTCCACGATCACGCGGCCGTGGCTGACGCGGCCGCCGGCCATGGCGTAGTCCCAGGCGGCCTGCACGCCCTCGGGGCCGTCGATCTTGCTCTGGCCCTTGCCCGAGCTGCTCATCACCGGCTTGACCACGCACGGATAGCCGATGCCGCCATCGATGGCGGCCTGCAGTTCGTCGAGCGAATCGCAGAACTTGTACGGGCTGGTGGGCAGGCCGAGCGACTCGGCCGCGAGGCGGCGGATGCCTTCGCGATCCATGGTCAGGCGCGCGGCGCGCGCGGTGGGGATCACGCGCACGGTGCCCGCGGCTTCCAGCGTTTCCAGCATGGGGGTGGCGATGGCTTCGATCTCGGGCACCACCAGGTGGGGCTTCTCGGCCTCGATCAGCGCCTTGAGCTGGTCCGGGTCGCTCATGGCAATGGTGCGCGCGTGGTGGGCCACCTGCTGGCCCGGCGCATTCTCATAGCGGTCGACGGCGATGGTCTCCACGCCCAGGCGCTGGAGCGCGATCAGCACTTCCTTGCCCAGCTCGCCGGAGCCGAGCAGCATCACTTTGGTGGCAGAGGGGGAAAGGGGCGTTCCGAGGGTGGTCATGGCGGCAAGGCGTCGGGGCGAAGGGAAAACCGAGATTGTACGTGCTGCCGCCCGCCATGGCGCCGCCGGGCCTAGTCTTCGGCGTCGCGCGATCCGGGGTGGCGGCGCGCCGCCTCATCCTTGCGGTCTGCCGCCTCGGCCTCTGCCGGGGTGGACGCGACGCCGTACATGCCATGGCGCGGCGTGCCGGCCGGCAGGTTGCCGAGATCGGTGGCCTGGTAGGGGTGCGGGCCGGACGGAGGCTGCGAGGTGTCGCTCGACGGATGCGCGCGGCCGGTCAGCTTTTCGTCCTGGGTCACGCCGTGGCCGCCGTAGTGGTAGTCGGTCAGCGATCCTTCATGCGCGGGGGCCGAGGGTGCCGGCGCGCCTGAGATATCGGTCACGCGTAGCGGAATCGACGGATAGACCTGCTGGGCGCCGGCGATGGCCATGTCGGGTGAATCAAACTCGCCGGCGAGCCGCTCCGGTGCGCCGTTGCCGGTGCGCATTTCGAGGTGCCAGCGGCCGTTTTCCGGGCCGCACACCAGGATTTCCTGTTCGGTCGAGGTCATGGCAGGGCTCCTGTGAGGTTCCAGGCGGGCCGGCGCGGCATACCGGAGGCGCGGTCCGTCTGGATGGAAACAGGCAAGTTGCATTCCAGCGACGCGCGCTGGAACGGAACCTGCTGCTCTGCCGGGAATACGCCCGGGAATACGCCGTTAACGCGCAAGAGGTCCACCATGCCCCCGACCCGACCGCTGACCGTTGTCATCACCGGTGCCTCGAGCGGCATCGGGCTGGCCACCGCGCTGGCCTTCGCACGCGCCCAGGCACGCGTGGTGCTGTGCGCGCGCGGCGAGGCGCCGCTGGCGCGCGCCGCCGCGGCCTGCCGCGAACTGGGCGCGCGGGCGCTGGCCGTGCCCGGCGACGTCACGCAGCCGGCGGCCATGCACCGGCTGGCCGAGCGTGCGGCGGAGTTCGGCGATGGCGGCATCGATGTCTGGGTCAACAACGCCGGTGTCGGCGCGGTGGGCCTGTTTGACGAAACGCCGGTGGCCGCGCATGAGCAAGTGGTCCGCATCAACCTGCTGGGCTACCTGCACGGCGCGCATGCGGTGCTGCCGTTCTTCAAGGCGGCGCGCAAGGGCGTGCTGGTCAATATCGTGTCGCTGGGCGCATGGGCCCCTTCGCCATATGGCGTGTCGTATACGGCAAGCAAGTTCGGCCTGCGCGGCTTCTCGGAGGCGTTGCGCGCCGAGCTGGTCGACTATCCGCAGATCCGCATCTGCGACATCTTCCCGGCTACCGCCGACACGCCGGGCATGCGCCACAGTGCCAACTACACCGGCAAGGCGCTGCGTCCGCCGCGGCCGCTGGTCGAGGCGGGCGCGGTCGCTCGTGCCGTGCTGCGCGCGGTGGCGGCGCCAACCTCGCAGGCGGTGACGGTAGGCGTCGTGGCAAGGCTGGCGCGCGTTGCCAACCTGCTGGCGCCGGGCCTGCTGCAGCAGGCGTACGGCCGTATCCTGCATCGGCATTTCAGCGGCGCGCACGAGATACCGGTCACTGACGGCAACCTCTTCCATGCCTCGCTGGGGCATATGGATGTCGAGGGCAACTGGAGCTCACCGGAACGGATGCGCCTGGTTCGGATTGCCGGCACGGCGGTGGCGGCGGGGCTGGTCGGCCTGGCACTCTGGCATTGGCGCCGTCACGTCCGCTGAGTGCAGGCGGCGAGGGACAGCGAGGGGCAGATTTACAACAGCGGGCGATTCTTACCTGCCTGCGGCGCGCGGCTGCCGGCCGCAAGAAAAAAGGCCCGCGCGGACGCGGGCCGCAAAGGCCTGAGGATCCGCTAGAGGACCGCTCAGTATTTATCCTAAGTGCCGGGCATCGCTCACGCATCCCCCGTTCGGGGTGGCAGACCGCATTCGTGCGTGATTCCGCGTCGATAAGTTGGGGGGCAACCTGCTTAATACGCCACCACGAAATCTTCGGTTCTGCATCCAGTTCGCCAGCGCCTGGCATTGACAGCGCGGCATCAGCGTGCCGCCGGCTGCAGCGCGATCACGGCCATGCCGGCCAGCGCAATGGCGGCGCCGGCCACATCCCAGCGCGTCAGCGCCAGGCCATCGACGAAACGCAGCCATAGCAGCGCCACGGCGATATACATGCCGCCGTAGGCGGCATAGGTGCGTCCGGCGGCGGCTGGATGCAGCGTCAGCAGCCAGGCGAACAGGCCCAGCGAGACGGCGGCGGGCAGCAGCAACAGCGCGCTCTTGCCCTGGCGCAGCACCAGCCAGGGAAGATAGCAGCCGACGATTTCGGCCAGCGCCGTCACGGCAAACAGCAGGGCGATGCGAACGAGATCCAAGGTTTGGCGGCAGCGGAAATGAAAAAGGGGTTCCTGGAAGGAACCCCGGATTCTGACACGGCACGGCGCCGTCAGGAGGTCGCCATCAGCGGCGGCCGGCGCTGCGTCGCCATCGCGAAGACGATCTGCGCCAGCCCCCCCGCCAGCCCCATCGCCACGCCCGCCTGCCAGGCAACGGTGTACGAGCCCAGCGCGTCATAGACCACGCCGCCGCCAAAGGCACCGGTAAAGCTGCCGATCTGGTGGCTGAAGAAGGCCACGCCGCCCAACATGGCTTGCCAGCGCAGGCCGAAGGTCTCGGCAATCCAGCCCGACACCAGCGGCGCCACGCCCAGCCACAGGAAGCCCATCACCGCGGCAAACACCAGCGTGCTGTCCGGCGTGGGCGCCGACGAGAAATACCAGGTCAGCGCCAGCGAGCGCACGGTATAGATGCCGCCCAGCAGCATCAGCTTGTTGAAGCGCCCGCCGGCCCAGCCGAAGAAGATGCTGCCGAGCACATTGAAGCCGCCGATCACGCCCAGTGCCTGCGCGCTGAGCATCGGGTCCATGCCGCAGATATCCAGGTACGACGGCAGGTGCGTGGTCAGGAACACCAGCTGCATGCCGCAGACGAAATACGCCAGCGCCATGACGATGAACGGCGCGTGCCGCAATGCCGTGCCCAGCGCCTGCCGCGCATTGCTCTGGTCGGCACCGACGAATGCCGGCAACGGCAGCTTGTCCACGCGCCCCGCCATCCATGCCGCCGGCAGCATCACCAGCGCCAGCAGCACGAAGGCGGCAAGCCCGGCGCGCCAGCCGTAAGTCTGCGTCACCATCTGCCCGATCGGCGCCGCCAGCAGCGCCCCGAGCGAGCCGGCTCCCGACACCAGCCCCAGCACCGTACTACGCAGCGCCGCCGGCACCGGCCGTGCCGCCACCGCCATCGCCAGCGCGCTGCCGGTGCAGGCCATCGAAGCACCGATCGCCACGCCAGCGCCCAGCGTGACGCCGATCATTCCTTGCGCGGTCGCCAGCAGCACCAGCCCAACCACATACGACAGCGAGCCGGCCAGCATCAGCGGGCGGAAGCCGATCCGCGTCGCCCACGCGCCCGCCAGCGGCTGCAGCAGGCCCCAGGCCAGGTTTTGCACGGCAATGGCCACCGTGAAGTCGGAGACCGAGATGCCGATGTCCCGCGTCAGCGGCGGCATGAAGATGCCCAGGCTCTGGCGCAGGCCCATGGCCAGGCTGAGCATCAGGGAGGCGCCAAGCAGGATCGGCAGGGCGGGGCGCAGGCCTTCCAGGCGGGAAGGCGCGGTGGGGGTCGGCACGGTGGTCGTCTCGCGGGATTGTCGTTGTGGTTGTGCCCGCGGCGGCGCCTGGCATATTAAGCACACGCTGAATATACCGCAGGGTAGGGCGAGCGTAAGCGGTGGCCGGCACCGTGTCAATTTGGCTTTGGGCCGGCCCGCCTTCCGCTTTGCCGAAGGCGGGTGCCGGCGCGCGCGCTAGTCCAGGCTGACCCTGGAAGCGCGGATGGTGTCGCCCCAGCGCTTGATGTCACCGCTGACCAGCGCGGCGAAGCGGGGCTGAGGTTCGCCGCCGGGGATGCCGCCCATGTCGCGGAATTTCGCCACCACGTCGGGATCGCGCATGGCCCGGGACAGCGCATCCTGCAGCACGGCGGCGACGGCTGGCGGCGTCTTCGCGGGCGCGAACACCCCGAGCCAGCCCATCACCACGAAATCCTTCACGCCGGCCTGCTCCATGGTCGGCACGTCCGGCAGCGACGGCAGCCGCTCGGCGCCGGTCACCGCCAGCGCGCGCAGCTTGCCGGCGCGGATATGCGGCAGCGCCTGCGTCAGGTTGTCGAACATGAAGGTGGTTTCGCCGGCAAGCACCGACGTGGTGGCCGGCGTCGAGCCCTTGTACGGCACGTGCAGCACCTCGGTGGCGGTGCGCAGCCGGAACAGCTCGGCGGTCAGGTGCGTGGTCTGGCCGATGCCCGCCGAGGCATACGAATACTTGCCCGGCGACTGCTTCAGCTGCGCCACCAGTTCGGCCACGCTGCGCACCGGCGCCTGCGCGTTGACCACCAGCACGTTGGGGAAGGAAATCATGTCTGTCAGCGGCATGAAGTCCTGCGGCTGGTAGGCCAGCTGCTTGTAGGCGCTGTAGTTGATGGCATGCGAGCCGGTGTTGCCGACCAGCAGCGTGTAGCCGTCAGGCGCGGTGCGCAACAGTGCCTGCGTCCCGATGATGCCGCCGCTGCCGGGCTTGTTGTCGACCACCACGGGCTGGCCGAGGATGGCCGACAGCTTCTGCGCGACCAGGCGGGTCGGGATGTCGGTGGTGCCGCCGGGCGCGCCGGGGACGATGATGGTGATCGGCTTGTCGGGCCATGCGGGGGCGGCGTGAACGACTGTCGGCAGCGTGGCGGCGGTGATGGCCATCAGGCTGGCGGCGCCAAGGGAAAGGGAAGGGCACAGCGATTGCGGCAGCTTGGTGTGCATGGGTCTCCTCCATGTTGTGATGTCAGTGCTGCGGTTCCATGTGCAAACGGCCGGCTTGCGGCCGGCCGTCCAGGCGAAAATAAGCGCGACTACGGCATTACCTGTCCCGCTTTACTTGCCGGTCCATACCGGCTTGCGCTTTTCCGCAAAGGCCGCGGCGCCTTCGCGCGCATCGGCCGAGGTGAACACCGGCGCCATCAGCGGGCGCTGGCGCTCGAACATCTCCTCGTTGCTCCAGTCCGCGGACTCGGCCACGATCTGCTTGCTGACCGCCACCGCCAGCGGGCCGTTGGCGCCGATCTCGTCGGCCAGCGCCAGCGCGCCCTGCAGCGCTTCGCCCGGTTCGGTCAGGCGGTTGATCAGGCCGTAGGCATGGGCCTGCTCGGCACCGAGCATATTGCCGGTCAGCGCGTATTCCATGGCGATGTGGTAGGGCACGCGGCGCGGCAGGCGCATCAGGCCGCCGGCAGCGGCGACCAGCCCGCGCTTGACTTCGGGCAGGCCGAACCTGGCCGCCTTTGACGAGACGATCAGGTCGCACGCCAGCGCCAGCTCAAAGCCGCCCGCCAGCGCATAGCCTTCCACCGCGGCGATCAGCACCTTGCGCGGCGGCTTCTCGGTCAGCCCGCCGAAGCCACGGCCGGGCAGGCTGGGGCGCTTGCCTTCCAGGAAGCCCTTCAGGTCCATGCCGGAGCAGAAGGTGCCGCCGGCGCCGGTCAGGATGGCGACAGCGAGGTCGTCGCGGCTTTCCAGCTGGTCGATCGCGGCGGCCAGGGCGGTCGCGGTCTCGAAGTCCATGGCGTTGCGCGCCTGGGGCCGGTTCATGGTGATCAGCAGCGTATTGCCGCGGGTCTCTAGTTGCAGCGTGTCGCTCATGCAGAAGTCCTGGTCAAGAAGGCCATAGGGGATTGCCGGATGTTGATCGATGGCGGATCAGCGCGGGGCCATGCGGATGGCGCCGTCCAGGCGGATGGTCTCGCCGTTGAGCATCGGGTTCTCCAGGATGTGCAGCGCGGTCGAGGCGTACTCGTCCGGCGCGCCCAGGCGCGCCGGGTGCGGCACCATGGCGCCCAGCGAGGTGCGCACGTTCTCCGGCAGCTTTGCCAGCAGCGGCGTGTCGAACAGGCCCGGGGCGATGGTGCACACGCGGATGGCGCGCTGCGCCAGGTCGCGCGCGGCCACCAGCGTCATGCCGACGATGCCGGCCTTGGCCGAGCTGTAGGGGATCTGGCCGATCTGGCCTTCGTAGGCGGCCACCGAGGCGGTCAGCACGCAGGCGCCGCGTTCGCCGTCCACCATTTCGTTCTTGGCCATGCGCGCCGCACCCAGGCGCAGCGCGTTGAACGTGCCGATCAGGTTGATGCGCACCACCGACTCGTACTTCTCCAGCGAACCCGGCGAGCCGTCCTTCTCGACCACGCGCACCGGCGCGCCCAGGCCGGCGCAGTGGATCAGCGCGCGCAGCGGGGCGATGGCCTCGGCGGCGTCGTAGACGGCGTTCATCTGGTCGGTATCGGTGACGTCGGCCTTGACGAAGCGGACCTTGCCGCCGAACTCGTCCACCACCGCGTTGCCGCGCTCTTCGTTCAGGTCGGCGATGACCACGCCGACGCCGCGCTCCACCAGGCGACGCGTGCAGGCCAGGCCCAGGCCGGAAGCACCGCCGGTGACGACGGCGGACATGTTTTCGAGTTTCATGGGTGTCTCCTAGGAAAGGAATCGCCAGGTTCCCGCGACGGCGGGAATGGCAGAGGTGTTGTCTACAGGCGCTTACAGGCGCTCGATGATGGTGGCGTTGGCCATGCCGCCGGCCTCGCACATCGACTGCAGGCCGTAGCGCTGGCCGCTGTCTTCCAGCGCATGCAGCATGGTGGTCATCAGGCGCACGCCCGACGCACCCAGCGGATGGCCCAGCGCGATCGCGCCGCCGCGCGGGTTCAGGCGCGCCGGGTCTGCGCCCAGCGCCTTCTGCCATGCCAGCGGCACGCAGGCAAAGGCTTCGTTGATTTCGTAGTGGTCGATCTGCTCCAGCGCCAGGCCGCTCTTCCTGATGGCGCGCTGGCTGGCCGCGATCGGGGCGGTCAGCATCATCACCGGATCGTCGCCGCAGACATCGAACGCGACAAAGCGCGCGCGCGGCTTCAGGCCCAGGCGCTGCGCCATGGCTTCGCTCATCAGCAGCATGGCCGAGGCGCCGTCACTGATCTGCGAGGCGTTGCCGGCGGTGACGTTCCAGCCGATCTGCGGGAAGCGCGCGCTCAGTTCGTCGTTGCGGAACGAGGCCTGCAGCGTGCCCAGCTTTTCCACCGAGGTGCCGGGGCGAATGGTTTCGTCTTGCTCCACCACGCCGTTGGGGGTGCTGATCGGCAGGATTTCGCGGCGGAAGGCGCCGCTTTCGCGCGCCGCGGCGGCCAGCTCGTGCGAGCGGGCCGAGTAGCTGTCCATGTCCTGGCGCGACAGCTCATATTTGGCCGCCACCAGCTCGGCCGCCACGCCCTGCGACACCAGCCCCGGCGCGTAGCGCGCTTCCATCGACGGGCCGTACGGGTTCTGGCCGATGCGCGCCGAGCCCATCGGCACGCGGCTCATCGACTCGATGCCGCAGGCGATGACGATGTCGTAGGCGCCGGCCATGATGCCCTGCGCGGCGAAGTGCACCGCCTGCTGGCTCGAACCGCACTTGCGGTCGATGGTGGTGGCGGGGACATGGTCAGGAAAGCCTGCCGCCAGCCAGGCGACGCGGCCAGGACCCGCGGACTGCTCGCCGGCCTGCGTCACGCAACCGGTGATGACGTCGTCGACCAGGCCGGGGTCGAGCTTGTTGCGTTCGAACAGGCCCTTGAGCACCTGCGCCAGCAGTTCGGTGGCGTGCAGCTCGGTAAAGGCCGATCCCGGCTTGGAGCGGCCCATCGGGCTGCGGATGGCGTCGACGATGACGGCTTGTTGCATGGGGGTGTCTCCTGATGCTGAGCGGTTGCGAGTCGTTGGTTCGGGATATTGAGACGTCGGTTTCAGAAAGTGATCGTCCAATACGATGAATCGGAATTCTCGCGTCGGAAACTCGCTATGTAAACTCAAAATCCCACGTTTGACTTCGGAATCAACGAAGGGCAACATCTGGCTTTTGAGACGCTGGTATCAAAAAAATCCAGATGAAGAGCCGTTTATGACGAATGAAGCACGTGCCTCCCTGACCCCGCCGTCCACCGATGCCGATGGCGAGTCGCGCCTTGTCAGCGCGCTGGCGCGGGGCGTTTCGATCCTCAACTGCTTCTCGCCGACGGTGCAGGAGCTGAGCAGCCGCGAGCTGATGGAGCGCACCGGGCTGGCCAAGCCGACGCTGTTCCGCCTGCTCGATACCTTGTGCGAGCTGGGCCTGCTGCACTACTCGGAGCGCCTGTCGCGCTATGTGCCGGGGGTCGGGCTGGTCAATCTCGCCGCGCCCGCACTGGCGCGGATGACGGTGCGCCAGCTGGCGCGGCCGGCCATGCAGGAGCTTGCCGACCATATCGCCGGACAGGTCGAACTGATCGTCGGCAACGGCAATGCAATGACCTACGTCGAAATCGCCCAGGGCGTGGGCAGCCACGTGTTCCGGCCAGAGGTCGGCACCCGGGTATCGATCTCCCGCACCGGCTCGGGCCGCGGCTACCTGTTGCTGATGCCGGAGCCCGAGCGCGAAGCGTACCTCGCCCAGCTGCGCGCCGCCGATCCCGCGCGCGCCGACTGGCTGCAGCAGCGCCTGGCCGATGCCGCGCGCGACCTGCAGGAGCACGGCTTCTGCCGCGGCCATCGCGACCTGCATCGCGAGGTGGAATCCGTTGCCGTACCGATGCGCGCGCGGCGCGATGGGGAAGCGTGGATCTTTGCCGCGTCGGTGCCGGTGTTCAGCCCGCAGAGCAAGCAGATCGAGGAAGACATCGGTCCGCGCCTGGTCAGCCTGGTGCGCAACGTGGAGGGCGCGCTGGGAGTATCCGGCTGACGTGCGGGAGCCCCGGCCTGGCCGGCGGGCGCCAACCGGACCAGCGGGGTCTACCGTGGCGATCGTGGCCTGGCGCGGCTGCGCGAGTGGGCGGATGCGGGGCTGGCGTTCGCCGCCCTCGGCGCGCCGGTGCTCAACACCGGCATGGCCGTGGTGCCCGCGACCTTGCGCAGCGGCACGCTGGCCTCGCAGGGCGTGCTGGCCTTTGCGCTGCGCGATGGCAAGCTGCTGGAGGCGCGGTGGTTCCCGGACGAAGTCGCGCTGGAAGATGCGCGTTTCGGCGGCACGCCGGCGGTGCAGGGACCGGGCCCGGCCTTGAAAACGATTGAGGCCTTCGAGGCCGCCGCGTTGTCGAAGACGCTGCGCCAGGCACCCGACAACGATACCTTGCTGTCGCTCTATGCGCTCATGATGGACATGGTCGGGCGCGCCAAGTACGACGCTGGGCTGCCCGGCGTGGCCTGCCGCGCGAGCAGGCCATGCGCGATTACGTGGCGCTGGTCAACCAGCTCAAGGCGGCGGAAACGCAATCCGCCTGAAGCTGGCTGGGCTGCCAGTCGGGTCAGTTGCCGCTGAACACCGGCGCGCGCTTGTCCAGGAACGCCTGCACCGCCTCGCGGTGGTCGGCGGTCTGGTGCGACAGGGCCTGGAAGCCGGCCGACAATTCCAGCAGCGTGTCGAGGCGGGTGTGCATGGCCTCGCGCATCAGCCGCTTGGCCAGCCGCACCGCGTGCGGCGGGTTGGCGGCGATGCGCCCGGCCAGCTCGTATGCGGTCGGCAGCAGTGCCTCGGGCGCCACCACGCGCGACACCAGGTTCCATTCCAGCGCGGTCTTCGCATCGATCGCCTGGCCGGTAAAGGTCATCTCGGCGGCTCGCGACAGTCCGATCACGCGCGGCAGCAGCCAGGCGCCGCCATCGCCGGGGATGATGCCCAGCTTGACGAACGACTCGGCAAACTGCGCACGCTCGGAGGCGATGCGGATATCGCACATGCAGGTCAGGTCCAGCCCCGCGCCCATGGCGGCGCCGTTGACCGCGGCGATCACCGGCACTTCCAGGTTGAACAGCGCCAGCGGCAGGCGCTGGATGCCGCAGCGGTAGTCCTGCCGGATCTCCATGCCCGGCACCTGGCCGGAGGCCTGGCGTTCCATGTCATTGATGTTGCCGCCCGACGAGAACGCCGTGCCGGCGCCGGTGATGACCACGGCGCGCACGCTGCGGTCCGCATGGATGCGCTCGATCGCGGCCAGGAACTCCGGCACCGCGGTGTTGCCGGTCAGCGGGTTGCGGCGCTCGGGCTCGTTCATCGTCAGCGTGACGATGTGGCCGTCCTGCTCGTAGAGGAGGAAGTTGCTCATGATGGGGGTCTCCGGGGGCATCGGGTTCGGTTGCTGGCGCCAAGGCTAAGGCAGGCGGGCCGGCCGCGTCCAATATTCATTTGTTGGCGGGCGATAGCGGTCATGTATCGATTGCCGGGCCGGTTCTCTTGCTCGGCAGTGCGCATTCAGCAAGTTATGCAGGGCGATGAATTCTTTCGTGCAGCCACTGGCAGGGCAGGCATGACTTGCGCAATACCCCCGGAATCCGGAAAGTAGGGGGCACGCCTGCCCGCTGCATTGCCAAGCCTGGATCTTTGCCCATGACAGTCGCCGTACTCGCGATGGACGGATCGTCCGACAGCGTTGCCGCCGCCCGCCGCCAGGCCAGTCGCCCGCCGCTGGCCCGGCCCGTGTCCGTGCATGTTGCCCATGCCTCGCCGGTGCGGGGCAGACCCGGCCCGCCGCGCGCGCCGGCCGCGGCCTGAGGCGGCGCCCATGGAACTGCCGCTGCTGCTCGCGTTGCCGCTGCTTGCCGCGGGACTGACCTGGGTGATCGGCATGCGCGCGCCGCGGCTGGTGGCGCCCGTCATCGTCGGCCTGCCGCTGGCCGCGCTGCTGCTGCTGCTGCTGCAGTTGCGTGGGGCGGTCTTCGACCAGCCCGGGGACGGCCTGGCCTGGCGCGTGAGCTGGCTGCCTGCGCTGGGACTCGACCTGTCGCTGCGCCTGGACGGCCTGGCCTACCTGTTTGCGCTGCTGGTGGTGGGCGTGGGCCTGCTGGTGATCCTGTACGCGCGCTACTATCTCGCGCGCAATGAATCGGCCGTGCGTTTCTTCTGCCTGCTGCTGCTGTTCATGGCGGCCATGCTGGGCGTGGTGCTGGCCGGCAACCTGCTGTTGCTGGCGGTGTTCTGGGAGCTGACCAGCATCCTGTCGTTCCTGCTGATCGGCTTCTGGTCGTGGCGCGGCGATGCCCGCCAGGGCGCGCGCATGGCCCTGGCCGTCACCGGCGGCGGCGGTCTGGCGCTGCTGGCCGGGGTGCTGCTGCTGGGCCATATCTGCGGCAGTTTCGAGCTGTCGGCGGTGCTGGCGCAGGCCGGCAGCGTGCAGCACCATCCGCTCTACATGCCGATGCTGGTGCTGATCCTGCTGGCGGTGTTTACCAAGTCGGCGCAGTTCCCGTTCAGCTTCTGGCTGCCGCAGGCGATGGCCGCACCCACGCCGGTATCCGCGTACCTGCACTCCGCCACCATGGTCAAGGCCGGCGTGTTCCTGCTGGCGCGGCTGTACCCGGTGCTGGACGGCACCAACGGCTGGTTCTACCTGGTCAGCATGACCGGGCTGGCCACGCTGATCTTCGGCGCGGCGATGGCGCTGCTGCAGCGCGACCTCAAGGGGCTGCTGGCGTATTCCACCATCAGCCACCTGGGGCTGATCACGCTGCTGTTCGGGCTCGATACCCAGCTCAGCACGGTGGCGGCGATCTTCCACATCATCAACCACGCCGTGTTCAAGGCGTCGCTGTTCATGGCCGCCGGCATCATCGACCACGAGACCGGCACGCGCGACCTGGACCGCCTGCACGGGCTGGCGCACTACATGCCGCATACGGCGGTACTGGCGATCGTGGCGTCGCTGTCGATGGCGGGCGTGCCGCTGTTCAACGGCTTCCTCAGCAAGGAAATGTTCTTTGGCGAGACGCTGGCGCAGGGCCTGCTGGGCGACTTCAACTGGGTCATCCCGGCGGCGGCAACCATGGCCGGCGCGCTCACGATGGCGTATTCGCTGCGCTTCATCTACGGCGTGTTCTTCGGCGGCAGGCAGCCCGACGTCCCCAACTATCCGCCGCACGAGCCGCCGCGCTTCATGAAGGTGCCGGTGGAATTCCTGGTGGTGATCTGCCTGGTGGTAGGGCTGGTGCCTGCCTACACGGTTGGCACCCTGCTGGCGGCGGCGTCGCTGGCCACGCTGCGCGCGCCGCTGCCCCCATACAGCCTGAACCTGTGGCATGGCGTCAACCTGCCGCTGGTGATGAGCCTGCTGTCCATGACAGGCGGCGCGGCGCTGTTCTTCCTGCGCCGCGATGCGTTGCGCCGCTGGCAGCAGTCGCTCGAGCACCTGAATGCGCGCCGCTCGTTCGAGAGTGCCATGCGCGCGCTCGAGCGCATGGCCACCGCGATCACGCGCACGCTGGAGCGCGGCTCGCTGCCGGGCTATATCGCCTGGATGCTGCTGGCAATGCTGGCGCTGCCGGCCTGGTTCCTGGCAGACCTCGATACGCTCGCGGGCACCGTCCCGGCCGGCGCGCTCGACCCGATGGGCACTGCCGCTCTGGTGCTGCTGTCGGTGCTGGCAATCGCGGTGGTGGTCGCGCACGGGCAACGGCTGGCGGCGCTGGTGCTGCTCAGCGGCTGCGGGCTGATGGTGTCGCTGGTATTCCTGCGCTTCTCGGCACCGGACCTGGCGCTGACTCAGCTGTCGGTGGAAGTGGTGACGGTGCTGCTGCTGGTGCTGGCGCTGTTCTACCTGCCGCGCGAGATGGCCGGGCAAGGCAGGCCTGCGCGCCGCACCCGCGATGTGGTGCTGGCGCTGGGCGGAGGCACGCTGCTTGCTGTGGCCGCCTACGCGGTAATGACGCGCCCGTACGAGCCCGTGTCGGCCTTCTATATCGAGCAGGCGGTGCCGGGCGGCGGCGGCCACAACGTGGTCAACGTGCTTCTGGTCGACTTCCGCGGCTTCGACACCATGGGCGAGATCTGCGTGCTGCTGATCGCCGGCCTGGGGGTGCAGGCGCTGCTCAAGGGCATGCGCCTGCCGACGCCGTCGGCCGCGCCGGACGGGCTGCCTTGGACCAGCCAGGCGCATCCGCTGCTGCTGGCCATGCTGGCGCGGCTGATGCTGCCGCTGACGCTGCTGGTGGCGGTGTATATCCTGCTGCGCGGGCACAACCTGCCCGGCGGCGGCTTTATCGCGGCGCTGATCACGTCGGTGGCGCTGCTGCTGCAGTACGTGGCCAACGGCGTGCGCTGGACAGAGGCGCGCATCGCGCCGGACTACCGCGCCATTGCCGGCGCCGGCATCCTGCTGGCGGGACTGACCGGTCTCGGCAGCCTGGCCTTCGGCTACCCGTTCCTGACCACGGCGTTCGGGCACTTCCACCTGCCGGGCATCGGCGAAATCGAGCTGGCCACGGCCATGATCTTTGACCTCGGGGTGTTCTGCACCGTGACCGGGACCACGCTGGTCATCATCTCGCATCTTGGCGTGCGCAACCTGCCGCCGGCGCGCGCGACGGAGGACGACTGATGGCCGCCCTCTACGCCGTGACCATCGGCATCCTGGCTGCCTGCGGCATCTACCTGCTGCTGCGCGAGCGCGTCTTCACCGTGGTGCTGGGCCTGACGCTGCTGTCGTATGCGGTCAGCCTGTTCCTGCTCGGCATGGGCCGGCTGTCGATCGGCAAGCCGCCGGTGATCGTGCCCGGCGCCAGCTACGCCGATCCGCTGCCGCAGGCGCTGGTGCTGACCGCCATCGTGATCGCGTTCGGCATGACGGCGTTTGCCGTGGTGCTGGCGCTGCGTTCGCTGGGACTGACCGGCAGCGACCATGTCGATGCCGCCGGCGAGCCGGACGGCGCCACGGTGCCTGACCCGGATGGCGACGATGAAGCGCGAGGGCCACGGCCATGAGCCACGCCGTGCTGCTTCCCATCCTGCTGCCGATGTTCGCGGGCGCGCTGCTGACGGCGATGCCGGCGCAGGCCCTGCGCGCGCAGCGTGCAGTGTCCGCGGTAGCGACGCTGTTACTGCTGCCGGTGGCCGTCATGCTGATGCAGCATGCGGCAACGGGCGCCCTCGACGTCTATGCGATGGGCAACTGGGCCGCGCCGTTCGGCATCGTGCTGCAGCTGGACCGCGCCGGCGCCATGATGCTGGTGCTGGCCGCGGTGCTGGCGCTCGCGGCGCTCGCCGCGGCAGGTGATGGCACCGCACGCCAGGGGCGGCATTTCCATGCGCTGTTCCAGTTCCAGTTGATGGGCCTGAACGGCGCGTTCCTGGCCGGCGACCTGTTCAACCTGTTCGTCTTCTTCGAGATCCTGCTGATCGCGTCCTATGCGCTGCTGGTGCATGGCGCCGGCCGCGCGCGCATCGGCGCCGGGCTCCATTACGTGATCCTGAACCTGGTCGCGTCGTCGTTCTTCCTGGTGGCGATCGGGGTACTGTACGGGCTCAGCGGCACGCTCAACATGGCGCACCTGGGCTTGCGGCTGGCCGGCCTGCCGGCGCAGGACCTGCCGCTCGTTGTGGCCGCCGGCGTCATGCTGATGCTGGTGTTCGGGCTCAAGGCGGCGCTGTTCCCGCTGTATTTCTGGCTGCCGCGCGCCTATGCCAGTGCCACCGGCCCGGTCGCCGCGCTGTTCGCCATCATGACCAAGGTCGGCATCTACGCCATGTTGCGCTGTGCCGCGCTGCTGTTCGGCGGCGAGCAGGGCTTGCTGGGGCCGTTCCTGCATGACTGGGTGTTTCCGCTGGCGCTGGTGACGCTGGCGATCGGCGGCATCGGCGCGGTGGCCGCCCGCACGCTGCGCGCGATGACAAGCTACCTGGTGGTGGCATCGGTGGGCTTGCTGTCGGCGTGCGTGGCGATGCAGACGCAGGCCGGCTGGGCCGCCGCGCTGTACTACCTGCCCAGCACCACGCTGTGCACGGCCGGGCTGTTCCTGCTGGCCGATGCGCTGGAGCCGGATCCCGCGCGCGATGGCGCGCCGCCAGTGGCCTCGCGGCTGGCCGGCGTGCTGTACCTGGTCGGCGTGCTCGCGGCGGTGGGCTTGCCGCCGTTGTCGGGCTTCCTGGGCAAGGCCATGATCCTGCGCGCGACCCCGGTGCCGTGGATGCCTGCGCTGTGGCCGGTGGTGCTGGTGTCGAGCCTGCTGCTGCTGATCGCGGCGTCGCGCACCGGCACGCGGCTGCTGTGGCGCCTGCCGCACGAGGCAGCGCAAGTACCGGAAGGCGCCGAGTATCTCGACGAGGGCCATCCCTTTGCCGCGCGCTCCCGCATGCGGCCGGATCCGCGCAAGCTGGCCTGCTGCGCGCTGCTGCTGGCGGGCAACGTCGCGCTGACCGTGTATGCGCGGCCGGCCACCGAATATATGGCGGACGCCGCCGCGCAACTGCTGGACCGCGCGGCCTACCTGCGGGCCGTGCTGCCCGCGCAGAAGGAGTAGGCCATGCTGCATCGCCTGCTGCCGCATCCCTGGCTCAGCCTGATCCTGCTGCTCATGTGGCTGATGCTGACCAACAGCATCGCGCCCGGCCACTTGCTGCTGGGCGCGATGCTCGGCTGGGCCATTGGCCGCCTGGCCGACCGCTGGCTCGTGCTGGGCGCGTTCCGGCTGTCGCGTCCCGACCTGATCCTGCGCCTGGGCATCCATGTGCTGGTCGATATCGTCATGGCCAATATCGAAGTAGCCGTCCTGGTGCTGGGCCGCACGGCGCGGCTGCGGCCGGCCTTTATCGTGGTGCCGCTGGACGTGGAGCACGAACTGGCCACCACCGCGCTGATCAGCATCGTCTCGCTGAGCCCCGGCACGCTGTGCGCCGAACTGAGCGACGACCGGCGCGCGCTGCTGGTGCACGTGCTGGACCTCGAAGAAGAGGCGGCCCTGGTCGAACGCATCAAGTCGCGCTATGAAGTCCCATTGAAGGAGATCTTCCAATGCTTGCCATCGTGATACCGGTGTGCCTGGTCATCCTCGGGCTGGCCTTCCTGCTGACCTTTGCCCGGCTGCTGCGCGGGCCCAGCCTGCCGGACCGCATCGTGGCGCTCGATACGCTCAATATCAACGCCATCGCGCTGATCGTGCTGGTGGGCATCAGCCTGGATTCGGCGATGTTCTTCGAGGCTGCGCTCTTGATCGCCGTAATGGGCTTTGTCGGCACGGTGGCGCTGTCCAAGTACCTGCAGCGCGGCGACATCATCGAATACTAGGGAGCCACGGCCATGCTGCATCCCGTCGCGGAATTCGTTGTCTGCGCGTTGCTTTTGATCGGCAGCGTATTCATGCTGGTGGGGGCGATCGGGCTGTTCCGCCTGCCGGATTTCTTCATGCGCCTGCACGGGCCCACCAAGTCGACCACGCTGGGCGTGGGTGGTGTAGTGCTGGCGTCGGTGGCGTATTTCAGCTTCCGCGGCGATGCCAGCCTGCATGAGCTGCTGGTGGTCGCGTTTCTGTTCCTGACCGCGCCGATCAGTGCCCATATGCTGTCCAAGGCCGCGTTGCAGCGCCAGCTGCCGGTGGACCCGCGCACGCGCGGCAGCGGCTGGATGCCGCGCATCCGCGACTGAGGCCAGCCTCAATTCCTCATTCCTTCCGCAGCATGCGCATCAGGCGCTGCGCATCGAACGGCGCCTTGACCTTCTGGTCGTTATCGAAATAGCAGTAGACGTCGCGGTGCGCCGCCTTGCGCGGGCGCCGGGGCGAGATCCGCTGCGCATCGGCCGGTTCGTGGCCGCTCGCCCATTTGCCCAGCCGCGCCGCCCAGCGGTGCAGCGCCTTGTCGGAGTAGCTGCCACCGTACAGCGTCTGGCTGCCATGCAGCCGCAAGTAAAGGAAATCGCTGGTGACGTCTTCGGCGTAAGGCCAGTCCGCCACGGCGTCGGAGATCACCAGCGCGACGCGATGGCGCCGTAGCAGCGCGGGGAAATCCGGCGTGCAGAAGCTGTCGTGCCGGATTTCCACGGCGTGCCGGATCCGGCGCCGGCGCCGCGTCTCGCACCAGGGCTGCTTGACCCGGCTGTCATGCTCGCGCGCCAGTTCGCGCGCGCTGTGGGTGTCGTGCGGCAGCAGGGCGAGGAAGCGCTCCATCCGCTCGGGATCGAAGGCGAAGTTTGGCGGGAACTGCCACAGCAGCGGGCCCAGCTTCTCCTCCAGCGCCAGCACGCCGGACGCCAGGAAGTTGGCCATGGCCGTGCGGGTCTTGTCGTCACGCACGCGCAGCATGTGCGTCAGGTAGCGCGATCCCTTGACGCTGAAGACAAAATCCTCGGGCGTGGCCTCGTACCACGCGCGATAGCTGCGCAGCGTCTGCAGCGCATAGTGGGAGCCGTTGATCTCGATCGAATCGACCGCCCGCGAGGCGAACTCCAGCTCGCGCCGCTGCGCCAGCCCCTTGGGATAGAACACGCCGCGCCACCCGTCGTAGCGCCAGCCCGAGATACCGATCCGGATCATTGCCTTGCCCGTGTGTGCCCTGTACTTTTGCAATGACGCGCACCACGCGCGGTGCACGCTCCGTGCCCAACGTTACAGGGGGATAGCTCCATGACCGCCATGCAAGTTTCGCGCCTTGACGCCTGCGCCTATCTGCTGCACCTGCTGCTGCAGCGCGTCGAAGTCAGCCAGCCCGGCTTTCTGGACGACCTGATCGACGGCGTTGCCGCCGACCGCGCTGGCATGCCGCAGGTGCCTGACCGGGAACAGGCGCTGAGGGTATTTGACGAAGTGCTGCGTATGCTCGAATTTGCCAACGCACAGATGAAGGAGGCGCGGGCACTGGGGCGGCCCTGAGGCCACTCATGCCTTCGGTCAGCGTGTTGCGGGAATGACGGGCAGAAGCAGGAACGACGGGTACTCCGCGCCCGTGTAAACGGTGGTCTGACCGGCGAATCGTTCAGGCCTGCGGTCCTCCGGGTGATCGTGCAGCAACACTGACGACCCGCGCATCGACTTGCCATAAATCTGCGGATAGGGACCGGGCAGGTCGTGCTCGAAGTCCGAGCTGCCGACAGTCAACACCAGCCGGTAGCCCTTCGGGAAGACGAAGCACATCGGCCAGATCTCGACCTGCAGTTCGTAGATCTCATTCGGTTCGAGAAGCTGGATCTCCTCGTGCGTGTGCACGGGCTGATACGGCCTGGAGGCTTGAAGATCCAGCGTTCGGTGCGACGCTCTGAGCCAGCCTTGCCCGAGAGGTGCGTTGGGTTCTACCGCCCCCACGATCAGGTGCTCCTTCCCGTCCGGAGCAAAAGCCCGCAGCGTGAGGAACAGGTCCGCATCCCGGGCGGTCGTGGAGATCCAGAGCGTGGCCGCCAGCGGGCCGGTCACCTCGGTGTCGTGCTCGAAGGGTACGGTGCTGAAGCTCACCTTGCCTGCCATGCCGTCAAACGAGAGGCAAGAATCTGTCCCGGCCGGCTCCGAGCGCAGGGCCTGTGCGCCAGCGTCCAGGTACAGGGGCGTCCAGGCCGTGCGCGCCAATGGCCATTCATGCTCGTCGCGTTCCACGAAACGATCGACGTGGCGCACCTGCATCTTGATGGGCGGTTGCCGATCCCAGCCGTTGTCCTCGCCCTTGAGGAAGTGGTCGAAGAACCGCTTCTGAAGCGCAACGCCGTAATCCGTATAGAACTCCGTCCAATGCTCGAGTCCGTGCAACTCGAGCCACTTCTGCTTCGAGCCGGCCTCCAGGTAGCCTTGGACATTGCCGCGCAGGTGCAGGCCATGGCCACCCCAGTTGCCGCAGGAAAGCACCGGTACGTCGATCGCAGCCAGGTCCGCACGGCGGCCGTCGAAGTAGCTGTCAGTGATGAGTTCGGCGTTCGACTGCATCGCGTTGATATCGACGCGATTGGCGAGCAATTCCCCGTCGCTGAGCTCTGCCGGTCCGGAGATCGGCAGCCCGTTGTTGGGGTTCACTCCCGCGCGCCGCCCCAGACCGTGCTGCACGGCTTCCACCTGCTTCGGATACCAGGCTAGCATGAACGTATTGAGGATGCCGCCGTGCCGGCAGGCGTCGCGATAGTAGTCCGAAAACCCCTCGAACGGGCAGATCGCGGCCAGATGCGGAGGACGCTTCGCCGCCACCAGCCATTGGGTGGCGCCGTAGTAGGAAACGCCGGCCAGGCCGATCTTCCCGTTGCTCCACGGTTGTTTCGCTGCCCATTCAATGCAGTCGTAGAAGTCCTGTGCCTCACGCGGGGAGAAGCAATCGATGACGCCCGGCGACCGGCCAGCGCCGCGCGAGTCCACGCGAATGCAGATATAACCCAGCGGCACCCATCTCTCCGGATCCGCGGTTTCCCAGTTTGCGTGCTTGCCGCTGCTTCCCTTCAGGACTTCCGGGTGCCTGGTCGTGAGCGATTGCCATTGCGCAGCGAATCCCACCTGGAATGGCAGGCCCTTGGCGTACGGTCCGTAGGACATCAACACGGGGTAGCGTCCTTCCTCTTTCGGGCGAAAGACGTCGGCCCGAACTACCAAACCATCGTCCATGGGAATTTCAACGTCCCAATCGATTTGCATGTCTGTCTCCTGATCGGTTTGTCTTGCAAGAGTGGCGCGCCCCGGTATGGGTAAGAGACCGTCAGGCACACGTGGGGGCCGGCAGCACGGTCGCATGGTTGACGCCGAAACCAATCCGGGCGTAGTCCTGGCGCTCACACCAGCCGCGGAATACGACGGTGTCGCCGTCCTCAAGGAAGCCGCGTTGCTCGCCGTTGCCGATATCGACCGGTTGCGTCCCGGATACTGTGAGTTCGATCAGCGCGCCGGCCTCGCCAGGCGAGGGACCCGAGATCGTGCCGCTGCCCAGCAGGTCGCCGCCCTGGAGATTGCAACCTCCCATGGTGTGGTGAGCAATCATCTGGCCCAGCGTCCAGTGCTGGTGGCGAAAACTGGTGCGGGTCAGCGTGCGTGGTTGCAGGTCCTGTGCCAACTGACGCGCGCTGCGTATCGAAACCCCCAGCTGGATGTCAAAGGCACCGGCCGCCTCATTCTGCGCCGAACGAAGGTAGTCAAGCGGCTGTGGGCGCTCCGGGGCGCGTGTCCAGCTCGCGCGGTAAGGCAGCAGCGCTTCGAGCGTGACGATCCAGGGCGATAGCGTGGTTGCGAAGTTCTTGGCGAGAAACGGCCCGAGCGGTTGCATCTCCCAGGCCTGGATATCGCGCGCGGACCAATCGTTGAGCAGGCAGAGCCCGAAGATGTGCTGCTGTGCCCTTGCCAGCGGGATAGGCGTGCCACGTTCATTGCCGATGCCAATCACCGCGCCCACTTCCAGTTCGTAGTCGAGACGCTGGCACGGTCCGTGCACGGGTGCTCCGCCGGGATCGGGACGGTACTGCCCCATCGGCCGATAGACCTGCTGGCCGCTGACGCCGATGGAAGACACGCGGCCGTGATACGCGACCGGCAGCCAGTCAAAGTTGGGATTCACCTCCAGCCCGAACTGGCGACAGCAGTTCACGGCATGGTCGAGCGAAGTATAGAAATCCGTGTAGTCGCCGATGCGTACCGGGACCGCAAACTCGGCCGCCGCCTGCGGCACCAGCGTTCCGCGTACTTGACGCTCATGCACACCTCCTGCCTCCAGCAGCGCAAAGACGCCGTGGCGCAATGCCCGCCAGGCGCTCGGACCCAGGTCCAGCAGTGCATTCAGCGTCGGCGCCGCGGCGGCCCGCGTAGCCTCGGCGGCCAGGTCTCGCAGGCAGCCTGTGTCATGCAACGCGGCCAGGTCGAGGATCTGGTCGCCGATCGCTACGCCGCCACGCCAGGCCTCGCCGCTGCCAGTCCGACGGAATATTCCGAGCGGAAGATTCTGCAGCGGAAAATCGCAGCCTGACGCATTGGCCGAGTCCAGCCAGCTGCGGCGGCAGGCATCATGGGTGTGGTTCAGTTCCATGGTGGGATCAGGCGGCATTCAGGGCATCGTCGAAGATGGCAACGGCGCGGGTCCAGCCGGCCGAAGCCCCGCGAATCTTGTGCGGGAAGCAGGAGATGTAGAAGCCATCCGGCGGCAGCGCCTCCAGGTTGTGCAGCTTCTCCAGGTGGCAGTAGCCGATGTTGCGGCCCGCCTTGTGGCCTTCCCAGATCAGCGAGGCGTCCTGTGTCTCGGCATACTTGCGGGCCGTGTGCACGAACGGCGCGTCCCAACTCCACGCGTCGGTACCGGTCAGCCGCACGCCACGTTCAAGCAGGTACATGGTGGCGTCGAACCCGATGCCGCAGCCGGACGAGACGTAGTCAGGCTGGCCGTAGCGCTTGCCCGCACGCGTGTTGACCACCACGATCTCCAGCGGCTTGAGCACGTGCCCGATTCTGTCGAGTTCGGCATCAACGTCGTTAGCGGTCACCACATAGCCGTCGTCCAGCCCGGTGAAGTCGAGCTTCACGCCTGGCTGGAAGCACCACTCCAGCGGCACTTCGTCAATGGTGATGGCGCGCTCGCGCTGCCCCAATGACTCGTTCATGGTGCTGTGGAAGTGATAGGGCGCATCCAGGTGGGTGCCATTGTGCGTATTGAGCTGGACGCGCTCGATCGCCCAGCCTTCACTGTCCGGCAGGTCGGACGGCTTCAGTCCCGGAAAGAAAGCCGTGACCTGCCCGGCGGTGGCACGGTGCGAGAGGTATTCGATCCCAATCCACCCAAGTTACTGTAAGCATCAACAAGCCTTATAAGCGGCATGTCGATGAGGCTTTGGGCGAGGCGGACGAGGTTTGTTGCGATCCGGTCGCACGCGATGGGCACGTGTTGCGATCAAAGCCAAGGTCTCATTCAGGGCAGCCTTGGCCCAGCGCAAGCCGAGCAGCGCCGCTGACAGGACAGGTTTGAGAGCCGTGATGGCGAAGGTTCGGTTGATACGACGGTCCGAGTCAATCTCATGTTCCTGCGCGGCGCTGAGGCAGCATAGGGCGTGCAAGTTGTCGCTGAGGATTTTGGCGCCGAAGTCCT